>NZ_WOTO01000073.1 GCF_010993775.1 Fodinicola feengrottensis
GGAAAGCCTTTCGTACGGCCAAAGACAAGCCGCAGAAAACCTCGTACGTCTCGTCCACCACTGCCCGACGCAGTCCAGTGGACTCGACAGTGGCCAGCAGTCGGTCGGCTGCGACCGCCGTTCGCTCGTCGACCGAATACCGAGGGTAGGCGCGGCGGCCGACGATCATCGCCATCCAGTCGCTCTGCCGGGCTGCGAAGGCCGGCAGGTCGGTGAAATAGCGCTGCTCGTACGGCCGGGTCAACTCCAGTTGCTCGGGCTGCCAGAACCCGTCCGCGATGGCGCCGAGGAACCGGTTCGACAGCGGCTCGGTGCCGGTCAGCCGCTCCCAAGCGGTCGCCTTCGCGGCCTCGTCCGGCAGCGCCGCGAGGCACCGCTCGGCGTGTACCGCGCCATGCGCGCTGGTGTCCTGGTGCCTTTCCGCCTCGATCTCCGCACGACCAGCCCTGCCGGTCACCACCAGCCGGCTGAGCAACGTCCAGCGCAGCTCAGCGTCCAGCTCGACGCCGTCCGGCAGCCCGGCGCCGGCCAACCAGCCGGCGAGTTGGTCCAGATCGGCCGGCTCGGCGGCGGCCGTGGCGAGGCCGCGAACGCCGACGAACTGCCGCGCACTGCCCGGTTCGGCGGTCGTCACCAGCTCCCGGAAGGCGGTGGCCAACGTACCCAGGGCGGTGCCGGCGTCCGGCCCGGTCAGGCACAGGTCGACGGGGAAACGTCGGCTCGCGGTGAGCAGCCGATCCAGCACCGCCGGGTGGTCCTCCCGGCCCAGCCCGTGGCTGACCAGGTCCACGTACTTACGAGGCGACAGCTCGGCGTCCCGCAGCAGCTCCCAGGCGGCGCCCCACATCACCGCGCGGGCCAGCGGGTCGACGCAGGCCGGCAGCAGCTCGACCAGATCCGCGGTGCCACGCTCGTCGAACCGGATCTTGCCGAAGGTGAGGTCGCCGTCGTTGAGCAGCAGCAGGTCCGCGGCCGGCAGCCCAGCCAGCTCCGGCAGCTCGCTGACCGCGCCCTGGGTGACCGGATCCAGGTCGACCTCCACCCGGCGGTCCACAGTGACCCGATCCCCGGCCCGACGATAGATCCCGACGCCAATGCGGTGCGGGCGCAGAACCGGATGGGTCGGTCGAAGCGGACTGCTCGATGCGTACGCTCCGATAATCGCCGTTGTCGTCGATGTCCACCAGCGGCCGCAAAGTGTTGACACCAGGTTGCTCCAGCCACACCCGGGACCATTCCTTCAACGGCCGCCCACTGCTGCTTTCCAGGACGTCCAACAAATCCACCAGCGCCGCGTTGCCGTACGCGTGCCGCCGGAAATGCTCGTTGATGCCCGCCAGGAACGCCTCATCGCCGACCCAGGCGACCAGCTGGCGCAGCACCGACGCGCCCTTCGCGTACGAAATGCCGTCGAAATTCGTCATCGCGCTGCCGGTGTCCGCTACCCGCGCCGAAATCGGGTGGGTGGACGGCGACTGGTCGGCCGCGTACCCCCACATCTTCCGGCTGACCGTGAAATCCACCCACGCGTTGTCGAACCTGGTGGCCGAGCTGGTGACCCGGTATCCCATGTATTCCGCGAAAGACTCGTTCAACCACAGGTCGTCCCACCAGCGCATGCTGACCAGGTCACCGAACCACATATGCGCCATTTCATGCGCGATCACATACGCCCGCGACTCCCGCTGGGCGTCCGTCACCGCCGACCGGAAGATCATCTCGTCCCGGAAGGTCACGCAGCCCGGATTCTCCATCGCGCCGGCGTTGAATTCCGGCACGAAAACCTGGTCGTACGTGTCACCGAACGGATAGCGCTGCTCGAACATCCGGTGGTATTCGTCGAAACACTGCCGGGTGACGGTGAAAAGCTCGTCCAGGTCCGGTTCCATCGCCGAAGCCAGCGAGGCCCGGCAATGCAGGCCCAGCTGGATGCCGTCGTGCTCGGCATACTCGGAACGGAACTCTCCCGCGCAAACACAGAAAAGATAGGGCGGGATCGGCTTGGTCGGCGCGAACTCCCACTCCCCCGGCGCGGTCCGCTCGCCGCGCTCATTGCCGATCACGGTCCACTCCCGCGGCGCCCGCACTCGTACGGTCAGGGACGCTTTAAGGTCTGGCTGGTCGAAACAAGCGAAGATCCGCTGCGCGTCGGACAGAAAACTCTGCGCGTAAAGGTAGACCTTGTCGTCCGCCGGGTCGACGAACCGGTGGATGCCCTCGCCGGTGTGCGAGTACGGCAGCCGGGCGCTCACCCGCAGCACGTTCTCGGTCTGCTCGATCTCCAGCGGCAGCCGGTTTTCGGCCCGGCTGTCCGGATCCAGCGCCCGGCCGTTCAAAACCGCCTCGGTCAGCTCGCCGGCGATCTCCACGAACGTGGACACGCCCGTTCGAGCGGCCCGGAACCGGATCTCGCACGTCGAGGAGAAAGTCTCCGCGCCAGTCGTCAGATCAAGGTCGATGACGTACTGGGAAACATCCAGTAGATCGGCGCGGACAGTTGCTTCACCCACAGTCAAACTCGGCATGATCCCATCATGCTGCACGCTCGCTGGAAACGCCGGGAGCGGGCACAATACTGTCGCCGAACCGCCCTGCCGAGAGGACCCTCGATGTCCGGAATCAGCCGCCGCCGGTTTTTTCTCGCCGCCACCGCTGCCGTCGGTGTGGTAGCCGGCTTTTCGACGCCGGCCTCGGCTCGTACGACCGCGGCCCGCGCGATGGCGATCGACGGCACCACGCTGCAGTCCGTCGCGGCTCCGATCGGCGCCGCCGGCTACCGGAAACTCACCGACGGGCCCGGCTGGCCACTGGTCGTACGCACCGACCTGGCCGCCGGCAGCCCCGGCCGGGACGACCGGCGGCGGCCGGTGACCTCTTTCGTCCAACTCACCGACCTGCATGTCTGCGACGCACAAAGTCCGATGCGGTTCGAATACGCCTATCCCTATTTCGGCGGCGCTTTCCGGCCGCACGAAACGCTGTCCGCGCTCGGCGCGGCCAGCCTGGTCGAGCGGGTCAACAGCCTGTCCGGTGGGCCGTTCACCGGCCGCCGGTTCGACTTCGTGATGAACACCGGTGACAGCACCGACAACAACGAGGTCATCGAGCTGGACTGGTATCTGGATATCCTCAACGGCGGCACGGTGACCCCGGACAGCGGAGCGCCCGGCCGGTACGAGGGCGTACAGAATTCCGGACTGTCGCTTTACTGGAATCCGGAGTCAGCCGGCCCGGACAAGTTCAAGCAGGCCGGTTTCGGCCAGCTGCCCGGATTCCTGTCCGCGGCGATCCGGTCCTTTCACAGTCCGGGCCTGTCGGTGCCGTGGTTTGCCACCTTCGGCAACCATGACGACAGCGTGGTTGGCGCGGTGCCGGATCTACCGGTGCTGCTGGCGATCTACACCGGCGCGGTCAAGGTGCAGGGCGTTTCGGACGCCACCGCGCAAAAGTTGGCGTCCAAGATGCGTACCAACCCAAACGAGGCGGCCGACCTGCTGGCGTCGCTGACCGGGATCGTCCGAATAGTGACCCCGGACCTGCGCCGCCGGCCCTTCACCGCGGGCCAGTTCGTACGAGCGCACCTGGATCCGGCGAACACCGGCCCTGGCCCGGTCGGGCACGGTTTTTCGACCGCAAACCTCGGAAACGACGTGTACTACGCCTTCCCGATGGCGGCCGGGGTGACCGGGATCAGCCTGGACACCACCAACCGGGCGGGCCTGTCCGACGGCTCGCTGAACGCAGGACAGCTGCACTGGCTGGAAAACGTGCTGAAATCCAAGAGTTCCCGGTATTACGACACCGATGGCACCCTCGTACGCCAGCAGGTGACCGACGAGTTGCTGGTCCTTTTCAGCCACCACACCAGCACCACCATGGGCAACCTGCTGCCCGATCCCACTCATCTGCTGGAACGCCGCTATGACGGCCCGGCACTGGTGGCTCTGCTGCAGCGTTTCCCGAACGTGGTCGCGTGGGTCAACGGCCACACTCACCGCAACGCGATCACCGCTCACCCGGGCAGCACGCCGGACCGCGGTTTCTGGGAAATCAACACCGCCTCCCATGTCGACTACCCGCAGCACGCCCGGATCGTCGAACTGGCCGACAACGCGGACGGCACGCTGTCGGTGTTCACTACCCTGATCGAGTCGGCCGCAGGCTATTCGACCAGCGCGAACGACCTTTCCCAGGCTGGGCTGGCGTCCTGGTATCGGGAGCTGGCCTTCAACGACATCAGCGGCGACCTGAGCCGGGTAGGCAGCGCGAACGACCACAACACCGAGCTGCTGCTACCCAATCCACTGGGTTCTGCGGTCTGATTTCATTGCGGGCACCACCCATTTAACAGACCGTTTCAGGACAATTCCATCGGCCTGCTATCGAACGCTGACAGGCTCCCCCCATCTAGCCGGTGGTGTCGTTGGGGAGGCTTGCCCATGTTCACAGTATTAGCCCGCAAAACTGTCATCAGGCGTACGGCCGTCGTGCTGCTCGCGGTCGGCATCGGCCTGTCGCCGAACGCCGTTTCAGCCGCCACGCCGACGCATTACCACGGTGCTGCTTTCGTACACGGAAACAACGGAAACGTGTTCAAGCGCAGCGAAGACTCCGCTTGGGGCGGGTATGCCGTCAGTAAAGGCGGCCAGACCATCGTGGCCAGCTGGGTGAACCCGCGGGTCGACTGCTCCGGCGGCGGGGTGAACTCGGCGTGGGACGGCTTCGACGGCTATGGCACCCAAACCGTCGAGCAAATCGGCATCGACCTTGACTGCAGTTCCGGCAGCGCCGTCTACAAGCCGTGGTACGAAATGTATCCGCGTGACTCGGTCTATTTCGACCAGACGACCTCCGAAGGCGACCAGATGACCGCCACGGTCACTCATGACTCCGGCATCAACTACACGCTGACGCTGGCCGACTCGACGCAGAACTGGAGCCGTACCTTCCACGACTCGCTGGACGGCGCGAACGACAGCACCGCCGAGGTGATCATGGAGCGGCTGTCGTCCAATGTGGACAACTTCGGCAGCATGACCTTCAGTGGCTGCCAACTCGACGGCCAGCCTTTCGGCAACTCCGCACCGGACGCGATCACCATCGCCAGCAACGGCGTCGACCAGGCCACCCCCGGAAACATCGACGGTGACCATTTCGACATGACCTGGGATCACGCCTAGGAATCCATAGTGTGACTTTTCCGAAGATCGCGCGTCTTTCTTTCCAGTCGTACGGCGGGCATCCGGCCCGCCGTCGCTGGACGAGGAAGTGGTCCGATGACAAGATCCCGCTCAGTGCTGGCTTTCGACACCGCATGCCCAGTGTGCCGACGCATGTCCGAGGTCATCGCACACACCTGCGGCGGCCGGATCGAACTGCTCCCGCTGGCTTCTCCGGAGGTGGCGCTCTGGCGGGAGCAGGCCCTTGGACCGGACGCGAAATGGGCGCCGACGTTTTTCCGGATCACCGACGGGCGGGCGCGGGCGTGGACCGGTCCGGCGATCGCCGTTCCGCTCACCCGCCAGCTCGGTCCGCGCTCGTCTTTTCGTGTCCTCACCACACTAGGACGGCTCCGCAGAGCCGAATGTGTGCCCAAGGAACCGGCGGCGGCCAGTGGCATGACCCGGGCGAATTTCCTCCGGCTCGGCGCCGGCGTGGCGGTCGCCGCCGGTGTCATCCTGCTCGGTCGTACGCCCGCTTTCGCCAGCCCCGCGCAGGAAGAGGCCCGCAAGTGGGTGAAAGCCAACGCGGGACGGCTGCCGCGAACGTACGACGAGATCGTCGCCCAACCGATGGCCCGCCGGAAGGCGATCATCCAGGCCTCGACGCCGCGCGCCCACAGTGACCTGTGGCTGGAGCAGGTCCGGCGGTTCCGCGCCGGTCATCCCGAACTCGCCCCCAACGAGAACAGCGCGCTGGACATCGCATCAGAAGTCCTACACGATGAGACCGTCTTCGGCGGGAACCTCGCCTCGCATCCAGGCGTGCTGCGTCGACTCGATCACGCGCAGGACGTGCTGGTTCAGGCTTTCAGCCCCACCAGGGAGAAAACCGACCTTCGCCCGGACATCCGGGAACTCTTCTCCTGGATAGGTCCAAACCCAGCCGTCTCCACCGCGAAAGTCGCGAAGCCCGCGGATGGAGTGCCCGGCTGCGAGTGCAACTCCGACAGCACCTGGGGTGGCTGCCCGGACTCTTGCTACCGGTATAACGATCCCGGATCCTGCCCCTGCGGCGCATACAGCCCAGGCTGCGGTTTCGCCAGCGCGTACGAGTGCGACGGGCTGTGCAATTGGGACAGCGACTGGTGCCACTGACTCGCGAGACCGAGAATGTCCGGCCCTGCCACCAAAGTCATCGCGGTGGCAGGGCGGAATAGCTGACCAGGATGTCCTTGGATTGTTGGTACGGCTCAAGAATCTGGGGGGGCGGGCGTCGGCGCCGTGGGCCTGTCGGCCGGCCAGGGCCGCGTGCGCGGGATAGCGGTGATAGCAGTTCGTCCAGACCCGGCCGGCCGGCCCGCAGTCGCCGGCCGGCCAGGTAAGCCCGATCGAGGTCACGGGTCCACAATGCCGCGCCACGGCCGTCAAAAAAAGGTCGTTCGCGATCCGTACGGCATGGTCGAACCCGGTGAACGAACCGACCGTCACCACCGGCCCGCAACTGTCCACCCGGAACGGCCGGATGTCCGCGCCCGCGTCGAAAACCGTTGGCTGTACGTAAAAGCCGCCGGGCAACTCGGCTCGTTCGCCGCCGACCACCACCCGCGCGCCGGCGGCTCGAAGGTTTTCGATGCAGGACAGCGTTTTCGCCAGCTGCTCGGCGCTGGGCTGGGCACCGACCATGGTCTCGGTGTCCAGCGGGTTGCCCTGCTGGATCGCCTTGGTCTGGATGGTGGCCAGCTCCAGGAACTCCTCGTAGATCGGCTTTTCAATCAGAGCGCCACAAAGCCGTACGCCGGCATCGCCCTGGTTGAGCGCGAACATGGCAAAGCCCTCGAGCGCCTTCTGCTGGAAATCGTCGTCGGAAAGCAACGCGTCGGAGAAGAAGATATTCGGGCTGCGGCCACCGAGGCCGACCGTGGCAGGCACCAGATCTGTCGCAGCGGCCAGGGCTCTTTCGGCCACCCCGTTGACAATGTTGACTACTCCGGCGGGCAGCAGGTCGTGCACCAGCCCGAGCAGGACGTGCAAGGACGCGGGCGTCTGGGCGTCGGCGGTGAGGACAACCGTGTTGCCGGCCGCGAGCGCCGGCGCGAGCTGCCAACTCGCCATCAGCAGCGGGAAATCCCAGCCGACCCGCAGACCCACGACGCCCCGCGGCTCGCGCAAGTGATAGGCCACCGTCGTCCGGTCGATCTCGGTGACACCACCCTGCTGCGCGCGTACCGCGCCGGCGCACGCACGCCACTGGTCCACCGCGAGCGGCAGATCCGCGGTCAGCGTCTCGCGGACCGGCCGGCCGCTCTCCCAGGTCTCGGCGACCGCGAGGTGCTGCACGTTCTGCTCTCGATCCGGTCGGCGATCCGGTGCAGCACCGCGGCCCGCTCGGCCGGCGAGGTGTCCGCCCAGCTCCCGGCCGCGCCGCGGGCGGCCCGGACGGCCAGCTCCAGGTCCGGGCCAGTCGAGCGGGCCACCTCGGTGAAGACCCCACCGGTCACCGGGCTGGTGTCCGGCGCGTACGCACCGCGGACCGGCCGGACGTACTCGCCGCCGATCCAGTTGTCATAGCGGGATTCGTACGACATCACGCATGTCGCGGCTGCCGGGCGCGGCGAAGACGGCCACCGGCACACCCCCTCGGATCGGTCGTGTCCGAACGGCGACACGACACCTGCCCGGAAGGATAGGTCCGCTGGGGTTGCAACACGGTTGCGTCCAGTAGTGGCCCCACCCCTCTGTACGCGCCTGGCGTACAGCTGAAAAGTCCGCAACGTCCCGTTGCGTGCCTCAGGTGCAAGCAGCGAGGGTTAGGCGAGGTCGGCGTCCAGGCGGCGGAGGTGGGCGGCTACCCGGGTGCGGCGGGGGGAGCCGGCGGGCAGGGCCGCGAGGCAGGCGCGCCAGATCTCCACGTCGGTTTCGGCGTCCGGCAGCTCGGCATAGCGCAGCAGTACGTCGCGGTGGGTGGCGTGCCGGAGCAGCGCCGTACGCAGCCGCTGACGGGTCTCGGCGCGGATCGCGACCACCCCGGGCGCCTGCGAATGCGGCAGCACGACACCTTGGTAGAGGTCCAGCGCCAGCCGGTGCGCGCCACGATCGAGCTGGCGACGGACCTCCGCCACATCGGTGTCGACGGGGACGGTCAGCCGGTACGGCCGAGAGGTCAGCAGGTCGTCGCCGAGCAGCCGGCGCAGCCGGGACATCTCGGCCCGGATGGTGACCAGCGCGGACTCCCGCTCATGCAGCTCCACCGCCAGCTGCTCGGCGGACCGGCCGTCGGGGTGGCTGGCGAGAGCAGCAACAACAGCTCGCTGTGCCGGCCGGACAGCGACAACGACTGGCCGGCGCGGCGGAGCACGCCGTGCGTACGGCCGAGGACGTCCAGCCGGGCGACCGGGCGGCCCGGCGGGGTGCCGCGGGGCACCGACAGCGGGCCGCGGCGAGGTGCCGGCGGCCGGCTGAACTGGCGGCTGGCCGGCAGCTGTCGGCCACCTTGCAGGTGCCGCAGCGCCAGCTCCGCCTCGGCGGCGGCGGCCGTTGCTCGTACGAGCGTGAGCATGTGCGGCGCCGCCACCTCGTCACCGCCGGTGATGTCGATGGCGCCAAGCACCTCGCCGGTCACCGGGTCGTGCACCGGCGCCGCCGAACAGCTCCACATGTGCACGGGACGGCTGAAATGCTCGGACGCGAAGATCTGCACAGAACGGTCCGCGGTCAACGCGATGGCCGGCGCGTTCGTACCAGCGTCCGACTCACTCCAGCTGGCGCCTTCGACGAAATGCACGGTCTCGGCCCGGGTCCGCTGCCGGCTGGAGCCGTCCACCCACAGCAGCCGCCCGCTCGCGTCGGTGACCGCGCGACCAGCAGGTCGTTGTCGACCGCGTCAGCGACCAGCAGCCGACGCACCACCGGCATGATCGGCGCCAGCGGATGCGCTTCCCGGTAGCTCGCGAGCTCGTCGTCCAGCAGGTCGACCGGCGGCTCGCTCACGTCCGGGTTGACGCCCGAACTCATCGACCGGCGCCAGGACTCCAACACGATCGTACGCACCGGGCCGGCCGGATTTCCGGTCTCCAGAAAGGTTTCGTGCGCGACGTAAAGGCTGCGGGACAGCTCCCGCGGATCGGTTCCGGCCGGCCACGCGGCCCACGGACTGGCGCTCATCGAGGCACCGCACCACAGCCGCCGGGCAACCGGCGACGCGCGGTGGCGTGGGTGACCATCGGACCGCCCTTAACGTGTGTTTCGCCGAGGTTAACGTGCCGCGAGCATGATCGGAAGCGGGCGGTACGCGAAAACTCCACTCGCTGCCTCTTCGGCCCGGCCAATTGCCACGTAGTGTGGCGTTGACCGTACTAACACAAAAAAAACGCACGACAGGAGGACGTTTCGTGGCGTACGACGTGACCGCGGTGCGGAAGCATTTTCCGGCCCTCGCCGAAGGTGCGGCGCATTTCGACGGCCCCGGCGGCTCCCAGGTGCCGGACGTGGTCGCCGAGGCGGTGGCCGCCACGATGGTCTCCGGGATCGCGAACCGCGGCAGCGTGACGGCTGCCGAGAAGCGGGCCACCGGCATCGTCATCGATGCCCGGCAGGCGATGGCGGACCTGCTCGGCGCCTCGCCCGAGGGCATCGTCTTCGGCCGCAGCATGACCCAGCTGACGTACGACTTCTCTCGTACGCTGGCCAAAGAATGGGGTGCCGGCGACGAGATCGTGGTCAGCCGGCTCGACCATGACGCGAACATCCGGCCGTGGGTGCAGGCAGCGCTCGCGGCCGGCGCGACGATCCGTTGGGTCGAGCCCGACCCGGTCAGCGCCGAGCTGCCGGTCGAGACGATCGCGGCAGCGCTGACCGACCGAACCCGGCTGGTCGCGGTGACCGGCGCGTCGAACCTGGTCGGCACCCGGCCGGATATCCCGACGATCGCGGCCGCTGTGCACGAAGTCGGCGCGTTGCTTTACGTGGACGGCGTCCACCTCACCGCGCACGCCCCGGTTGACGTGACGGCCCTCGGAGCGGACTTCTACGCCTGCTCGCCGTACAAATTCCTCGGTCCGCACCTGGGCGCCCTCGCGGCCGCACCGCGCGCTGTTGGCGGGGCTGCGGCCGGACAAGCTGCTGCCGGCCACCGACGACGTGCCGGAGCGCTTCGAGTTCGGCACGCTGCCGTACGAGCTGCTGGCCGGCACCACCGCGGCGGTCGACTTCCTGGCCGGCCTGGTCGCCGGTGCTGGCGATCGGCGCTCCCGACTGCTGGCCAGCATGGCCGCTTTGGAGGCGTACGAGGACGAGCTGCGGGTCCGGCTGGAGACCGGACTGGACGCGATCGGTGGGGTGACCCGGTACGGCCGAGCGGCCCGCCGGACGCCGACCGTGCTGTTCTCGGTGGCCGGGATGGACAGCCAGCGGGGGTGTACCAGGAGCTGGGCAAACACGGGGTCAACGCGCCGGCCGGCAGCTTCTACGCGATCGAGTGCGCGCGCGTACTAGGGCTCGGTGAGGCCGGTGCCGTACGGGCCGGGGTCGCGCCGTACACCGATGCGACGACGTCGATCGTCGATCGGCTGCTCGCGGCGGTCCACGTCACATCGTAAGAAATTTCCGACTTCGGAGGGACTTGCGTACCCCTGCTTCAATGTGGTGGCGGACACACCTCGGACGGTCAGGCGGGAGTGCAGTGACGTACTACGACGTGCACCCGGAGCCGGTGATCAGCGCCGGCACCAACACGGCGGCCACCTCGGCCGACTGGCAGACATGGGCCCATCAGTCCGAGACCGCGCTGCGAGGCGCGGCCAGCGGGGCAGCGGACGCCACCGTCGGTGGCGCCTTCGAGGACTACCTGTCGTCGTGGAACCCCAAGCTCCAGGGCATCGCCAAGCAGGCCGAAGCACAGGGCGTGAACGCCACCTCGGCGGCGAATGTCGTGGTCGGCGCAGACGGGCAGTCGGCCACGCTGCTCAACCAACCCCTCCAGCAGGGCAGCGAGCTGTCGTCCACCCTCAGCCGGCCGATCACCGGCAACTGACCCGGAGGCAGCGATGCAGCCTTTCGACAAGCACACCGCCAACGTCGGGCAGCTGGAGCAGTGCGGCTCCGACCTGGTGAACCAGTCCGCGCAGGCGATCCTGACCGGGACCGCCACCCGTACGGCCTACGCGCCGGCCATCGCGAACTGGGACGGCCTCTGCGCACCGGAGCTGACAGCGGCCCAGAATCCGGTCCAGAACAGCTCGCAGGAAGCCCAGTCCGCGCTCGCCTGGGGCGCCGTGGTCACCCAGTACTGGGCCGCGCAAGTGCGTGACTTCAACGCCGAGGTGGACCGGATCACCGCCGGCCTGAACGGCCAAGGCCCGTCGTACGGCGCCACCGGCACCGGCGGCCAGCCGGCCACCGCCACCCAGGTCAACGACGCCAAGAACGCGGCCACCGGGGCCGCGAAGCAGAAGTGGTGGACGGCGTACAACTCGTACATCACCGACGGTGGCACCAAAGCCGCCTCGATGCTCAAACAGGGCCCCACCGACGCGAACGTCGCCGAGGCGCAGCGGGTCGGCGCGCTCCCCGGCATGCAGTTCGCCCCGTGGACGTATTGGCTGGCCAGCCTGCAAGGGATGTACACCATCGGGGCCGGCCCGCTGGGCAGCGTGCCATGGTGGGTGGGCACGTCCATGCGCCCGATCGGCCCGACCGCCGGCTGGCTGAGCAAGGTGCAGTGGGGCCGGTTCGCGCCACGCGGCCCGGACGGCCGGTTCATCGCGATCGCCGACGCCGGTTTCTGGGCGCCCGCCAAGGGCGCGAACTGGATCGCCAAACCAGGCATGAGCGGCCTGCGCGGCGGCCTGCTGACCGGCGCCAAATGGGCCGGCCGGGCTGGCAACGTACTCGCCGTCGGCACCGCCGCGCTCGACCAGTGGTCACGTGACTCCGGCCGTACGGACCTCAGCACCGACGAGAAAGTCGGCCGCGCGGCCACCCGCGGCGCCATCGGCGGCGGCGGCGCGATCGCCGGCGCCATCGGCGGAGCCGAGGCCGGCGCCGCCATCGGCACCCTGGTCGGCGGCCCAGTCGGAACGGTCGTCGGCGGTTTCGTTGGCGGCATGGTCGGCGGCATCATCGGCGGCGGCGTCGGCAACGCGGTCGCCGACCACGTGGTCGCCCCAGTCGGCCACGCCATCGGCAAAGGCCTGGACGCCATCGGCGACGCCGGCAAATCGGTCGGTCACTTCTTCGGCTCACTGTTCTAATTGCCGCAGTTCCTGCGGCGGCGCATCCGGTTCCCGTCGCCAGGGCGCCCAAAGAGCGGGCACCCTACCGCCGCGAACCTGGGCGCGGTGTGGTTGGGAAGAGGTGGTTGCGTTGGGAAGAGGTAGTTGCGGTTGAGGGGTCGTTGGGGTGTTGCGGCTGGGAAGAGGTAGTTGTGGTTGGGAAGAGGTGGTTGCGGTTGGGAGGGGGGGCCGCTGAGGTGTTGCGGTTGAGAGGGGTCGTTGGGGTGTTGCGGTTGAGAGGGGTCGTTGGGGTGTTGCGGTTGGATTGGCGGCCGGAGTACCTGCTACGGCGTGAAATTGTCGTACCTGTGCTGTTTTCTTGCCCCCACCCAGTGATCGGGGGGGGGGGGGTGGGTTTGAGGAGGAGCGCTGGGAAAAATTTTACTCGGTTTAGGTTTCTGGGAGGCTGATTTTTCGAGATGACTCCGTGGTAACCGGGCGGGTACGGGTTGGGACGGCGGGGGTGGGTGGTGGCGGTTACCGTTTTGTGGGAGCGTGCGGGCGTCTCCTGCGGGTCGGCCGGGAGGACTGAGTGATCGAGACCCTGGTGTCGTACGAGCATCGGACAGCGGGTTTTTCGCTGCCGTTGCCGGAAAGTTGGCAGGCCGTGGAGGATCCACAGCCGGCTGTGCCGCTGGTCGCGCTGGAACCGGACCGGGGCGGCATCTTCCGCTGCAACGTGGTGGTGAGCGTCGACCAGGTGCCCGAAGGGCTGGACGTGGCCGGCTGGCAGGCCGGCGCGGAGCCGATGATGCGGCAGGCAATGCAGGATTTCCTGTTGCTCGACCTCGAAGAACTGCAGGTCGGCGGCCGGCCGGCGATGTATCGGCTGGCCCACCACCTGGTGCCGGACCTCGGCCCGGTGACCATGGCGCAGTGGATGCTGTTGCGGGCCGGCCGCGGGCACACGCTCACTTTTTCGATCGGCACTATGGAATACGAGACGCGCGCCGACCTTTTCGTTGACATCGCGCGAGGTTTTCGGTTCGCCGAGAGCGCGGGGGAAAACTGATGCCGGTGCTGTTCGACGCCGAGTCCGGCCGGCTCCGGCTGGACGACGACTCCTTCGAAACCCTCTCCCAGTGGGCACACGGCCAGCCAACGGCCGGTGATGTCGCGCCGCTGCGACAAGCCGGTGTCATCGATCGATCGCGCCGCCCGCACGAAAAACTGCTTCCGGGTTTGCTCGCGGTCAGCGAACCGGTGTGTACGGTGGAAATCACCGTCGAGGGCGAGAAGCTGGAGACCGGCCGCGGCTGGGTCTGCGCGGAAGCGGCCGCGCTGCTGCTGGATTTGCCCGGCGGGCTGAAGGAATTCGTCACCGTGCACCCGTCCTTCCTGCCGGCCGCACTGGCCCGGATCGTACGGCTCGGACCGCGGCCGCGGATTTCCGCGCTGCCACTACAAATCCCACACTCCACTTTGGACCAACTGCTGTCACCAGAGCCGGAGGTTCGGTCCAGTACAGTGGAAAAGCTGATCGTCGACGCGCCCGCCGGCGAGCGTGAGCCCACCGCCGCGGCTGCCACCGCACTCGGCTCCGGGCTCCGCCAACAGTGGCGCGTCCGGGTCGAGGGGCCGGCCCGGACGGCTCTCCCGGCGGCCGCGGCGTACGGGTGCTGGACACCGAGGCCGGCCTCTGGCTGATGGAGCCGTCGGTCGGCCTCGCGGTCATCTGGCCGACCACCCCGACCGCGATATGGCGGGCGCTGGTCTGTCTTCTCCCGCAGGACAACGAAATCGGCTGAGACCGGTCTTGCGTCAAGCGCACGACGACGTTGCGAGATCGGACCTTCCGTCGCCGTCGCACCACTGCGATGGTTTCGCCTATGGCCAGCACCACTGCGACCCTCACGCTCCGCTTCGCCGACCAGCCGGTGCCGCTACGGGTTTTCTGGCCGCCGATCGGCGAAAAAGGCATCGTGGTGGTTTTCGACGAACGGGCCGACGAAGCGCAGCGGTGGTGCCGATCGCTGTGTGCCGACGCGAACCTGGTCGTACTAACCGACGCCGCCGACCTCCCGACGGCGCTGTCGATCGTGGAGTGGACCGCCGATCATGCGACCGAACTCGGGTCGGGGGACGTACGACCAGCGGCCCGATCACACTGGCCGGCTGGGGTCGCGGCGCGGCGATCGCCCGTACCGTGCTGGCCGCGGCGCGCGCCCAGGGCTGGCCGCCGCTGACCCTGCACAGTGGGTGAAACCCTCACCGTCCTTGGTGGGCGAAGGTCCACAAACGCAAGAGGAAGAACCGGCCGATGGTGGCGACCAGCGAGGAGAGCAGGAGGACGACAACGTCGTCGAGGGCTGACGGCGAGGACACGAAAGCATGCAGCCCGAGCAGCGCTGACGACGTGAAGGCGAAGTAGAGCCCGAAGATGATCGCCCCACCCAGCTGCGCGCGGCCGTACGACGTGATTGGCCGGCGGGCCTCGGTCAGGAAGGTCCAGCGGCGGTTGGCCTCGGTGTTCAGCACGGTGGTGATGACCTGAGCGGCGGCGAGGTTCGCGATGATGACCGGCCACCAGATGCGCAGCACCGAATACGTCAGGGCGGTGAAGCCGGTCGACACAACGCCGATGGCGGAGAACCGGACCACCTGGCGCACCAGCTCGTTGCGCCAAAAGGCAAGCCCGGACGGCCATTGCGGCCGACGCTCCAGCACCCCCATCGCCCACTCCCCCTCGCGATCAAAGTATCCCGCCTATAGGTATCTCCTTCTAACCTGTGTCTTCGCTGTGGGGGCCGTAAGAGACGTGTAAGAAACAAAGATCACATCGGCCGTACGCCATAAATTCCGACACCGGACTCGATGACGTCAAATGCCCGGTGGATCAGGGCCAGCTGGTCGGCGGCGAAGTCATCGGCCGTACGGCCGGCCCGGAGCTGGCGGACCGCCTCGCCGTGCAGCAGCCGATACATCGCGACCAACTGGGCGGCCAGCAGTCGGGGCATCGGGTCGCCGGCCGGCGCGCCCACATCCTCGGCGATCAGCTGCGTCAGCAAGCCCTGCCACTCGTCGGCGGCCTCCCTTACGCGCGCCTTCAGGGCCGGACTGACCGCGACCAGGTTCCAGAATGGTGTGGCCGCCATCGAGCAGGCCGGACAGCGGATGCCGGGCCTGCGACAGCTCGACCATCGTCCGGCGAGCGGCCGCCACGATCGACTCGCCCGGCTCGCGCTGGCGGATCACCTGGGCGGACAGCTCGTACCCGTCCTCGATCCGGTCGAAGAAGATGTCCTCTTTGCGCTGGAAATAGTTGAAAACCGTCATCCGGGACACGCCGGCGTGCTCGGCGATCTCCGAAACGGTGACCTTGTCGAAACCGTGCCAGGCGAACAGGGCCATCCCGGAGTCGGCGATCTGCTTCCTGGTCTCCCGCTTGCGGCGTTCCCGGCGACCGGGCTCTGCCTCCATGGTCACACACTATAGACAGCAAACTTAGACTGAGTACATAATTCAACCGGCGCGAGAGCAGCGCTCTTACATAGAGGAGGACCCTGATGTCGTACGACGCCATCGTCATCGGCGGCGGACCGGTCGGTCTGCTGCTGGCCATAGAACTGCGGCTCACCGGCCTGACGCCGGTTGTCCTGGAGCGGCTGACCGAGCCCGACCAGACCATCAAGGCCGGTGCCATCCACGCGATCACCGGCGACGCACTGAACCGGCGTGGGCTGCACGACGCGCTCGCCGCTGGCCAGCAGCAGACCGTCAAGGAAATGCTGCGCCTGTTCACCGGCGACGACACGGAACTGGACGACGCGGCCGCTGAGGCGGCCATGAAGAAGTTCGCAGGTAACGCTCCGAGGGGCCATTTCGCCGGGATTTTCAAGCTGGACGCCACAAAACTTTCCCAGCTCGGCGTACCGACCACTGGTACGCCGCCGATCGTGATGGTCCCGCAGCCGGTCCTGGAGGCAGCGCTCGGCCAACGCGCCAGCGAGTTGGGCGTCGAAGTCCGGCACGGGTGCGAGTTGACCGGGCTGGCGCAGGACGACGAGGGCGTCACGGTCAGCGTCAACGGCCCGGACGGCTCGTACGAGCTGCGGGCCGGCTATGTGGTCGGCTGCGACGGCGGCGGCCGGAGCCGGGTCCGCAAGCTCACCGGCTTCGACTTCCCGGGCACCGAACCGGCGATCACCGGTCACCAGGCGCTGGCGATCATCGAGGGCGCCGAGAAACTGGCACGCGGGTGGAACCGGACGGAGACCGGGATGATGGTCTACGGCCCGTCGCCGGAGCGCGTACTCACCGTGGAGTTCGACGGCCCGCCGGCCGACAGAGAGGAGCCGGTCTCAGTCGAGGAGCTGCAGGCGAGCGTACGCCGGGTCAGCGGCACCGACGTGACGATCAAGGAGATCATTTCGGCGACCCGCTTCACCGACAACGCGCGCGCTGCGAGCACGTACCGAATCGGCCGGGTGCTGCTGGCCGGCGACGCCGCTCACGTACATTCGCCGTTCGGCGGGCAGGGGCTCACGCTGGGCCTCGGCGACGCGTTGAATCTCGGCTTCAAGCTCGCGGCGGTGGTCCGTGGCCGAGCCGGCGATGAGCTGCTGGACACGTACACCGCGAGCGGCATCCGGTGGCCCTGCGCGTACTGGCCACACACCCGCGCGCAGAGTAGGGTCGGCACAGGGCGCGGTGCCGATGTGGCCACCGGTCCGTTTCCCTGCGCCGCCCTCCGAACCCGACGTGCCGGTCTCCCGGCATCGGGCTCTCCGCGTGTCTTGGCCACTGGTTAGCCGTTGGTGGCTGCTGGTTTGGGGGACCATGGGGTTGCGATGGTGTTGCCGCGGTAGCGGTAACGTGTGATGGCGACGCTGGATGCGCCGCTGAAGATGGTCCCGTTGTGGGCGAATCGCCATCCTCTGTCGCAGAACCGGCGGCGGAGTTCGGTCATTCCGAGCTGGTGTTTGCCTGCGTACTTGGCACGTATCCAGCGCATGATCCGCTTCCATGTGAAGCTGTCGATCGCGTTGAATACAGCCGCAGACACGCCGTGTCGGAAATAGTTCGCCCATCCCTTCAATGTCCGGTTGAGACTGACGAGCAGTTCATCCAGGTCCATGTGCCGGGTTGACCTGTACGTCTTGGCCTTTACCTTGCCCTTGATCGACGCGATGGCCTTCTTGGACGGGATGGTGTAGACGTACTGCTTCTGCGTTCCTGGTTTGCGCATCCGACGGATGTGGAAGCCGAGGAAGTCGAAGCCCTCATCGATATGGACAACACGGGTTTTCTCCGGTGCCAGCTGTAACCCCAGAAGGTCGAGTACAGCTGCCACCTCCTCCCGCAGTGTCTCGGCGTGGTGGCGCTGCCCGTCCACCATGAGGACAAAATCGTCCGCATAGCGAATGAGTCTCCACACGCCGAGGCCATTACGTCTGCGTTTGCTCCGCTGGTATGCGGTTCCCATCTCCCGGTGCCATTGCTGGGCAAAGTGCTCGTCCAGCGCGGACAAGGCGATGTTCGCCAGCAGCGGAGAGAGGATTCCGCCCTGCGGGGTCCCGGTCACTGTTTCTTCCCGATCGCCGGACGTCGTCATGACCCCGGACTTCAGGAAGGCCTTCACCAGCGCGCAGACTCTCTTGTCCTTGATTCTCGCCCGTAGGCGACACATCAAAGCCGTATGCGATATTTCATCGAAACAGGCTTTGATGTCCGCCTCCAATATCCAGTGGTAATTCCTGGGGTTGGTGGCGAAAAGATGAATCTCGGCAACAGCGTCGTGTGCGCGCCGGTTCGGGCGAAAGCCATACGAGCACGGTTGGAAATCCGCCTCGAAGATGGGCTCCAGCACCGCTTTGAGGCTTGCCTGGACTACGCGATCGGCGACAGTGGGAATCCCGAGTTTCCGGACTTTCCCGGTCGTCCCCTTGGGGATCATGACCTGTCGTACTTCGATCGGCCGGAACTCACCGGATTTCAGCGAGTCACGGATATAGCCCAAGAACTCCCCGACCCCGACCCGAGTCTCGATCCAGGCCACGGTGGCCTTGTCGACACCCGGAGTCCTCGCCCCAGCGTTGTTGGACACGCGTTCCCACGCGTACATAAGAAACGCTGGAGCGTAGACGACGAGGTTGAACAGGTCACCAAACCGGCGAGAGGAACGTTCTCCCGCCCAATGGTGCAGTTTGGTCTGCATCCTCCGTACCGTGCCGCGAGCCGAATCGGGATCCGGCCACAACACAGCGCCGGTATTCACCGACACGTCTTCGGACATTGCATTCCCTCCCTAACTGACACGCTGCCGCCCTTCCCCATGCGCCAGGCTTTCCCCGGCTCGGAGTACTACGGCGGCTCCGCCCCATCCGCGCCTTCGGTCGGCATCGGACCTATCCGCACCCCGACCCTCTGGTCGAAGGCTTGGCGCGGAGCGGTCACGGACGGTTCCCACGTTCACTGCTGTTCGGTTGACGGGTTAGGCACCCGGCTTTGCCCCTGCGGCATCGCCACGGCTACGCCGTAGACAATTCACCATGGCCTCCCGCCCAGACTGCGAAGACCCAGACAAGGAGTTCCCCACCCGCAAAAGGTGGGTGCGCGCCGCGTTCCAGCCCGTATCCACCGGATTTGAGCTGGCGCCATGTTAAGAGGCGTAACAACACCGGTTCCTCGCGTATACCTTCCCGTCTTGCTCACCACGCCCGGCCCATCCGGCAGTACCGAGCCGACGCGACTTTGTCGAGGCTGCTCCCACCCTCACCGACGACCCTCGGCTCAGGCTGCCTCCAGCTTCACTCCGCCACTACGATGACGAAGAGATGGATGGTCTCTCACCCCCATCCGATACAGCAGCGCCTCGTGGCGCACTCGCACTTATGGCACCCGGCGACCACACGTCGGCGTTACGAGACCTCTTCATCGACCTTATGGACCTCGGTGACGTGAACCAATATTTGCTGGAGCTGATTGGCGGGATCGGCATCCGGTACGAGGTGGGGCAGAGCGACGACGCCCTGCGGGCAGGGCGCTTCTTCTTCGACCTGGCGCTGACCGTCGACGGCGAGCGAGTGCAGTTCGCCGACCTGTGCCAGCGCGGCGAGGCCGTCCTCCTGGACCTGGCGGACTCCCCCGACGTACGCGCCGCTGCCGCCGACTGGGCGGACACCGTTAGCGTCGTACGCGCGCGTACCGATGAGCTGCCGGACCTCGCTGCTGTGCTCGTACGCCCCGACGGCTATGTCGCCTGGTCGCTGCCTGCTGGCGCCGCCTTCGACGCCGAGACCCTGACCGTGTCCCTCACCCGCTGGTTCGGCACCGCCCCGGTCCGGCAACCCGCCTGATCCGGCTCGGCCCGTACGGTCGCGATGCCTCATCGCGTGCGCCCGGCGCACGCGATGAGGTATCGCGGCCGTCGCTGTGTGTGACCTGGAGCATCGCGAATAAGACTTGCAGTTGACGTAACGTCAACCTCTAACGTTCTCGGTGGGCCGGAAAGGCCGGCCCTGGAGGACGGAATCGAGCGCGCGATGAGCTGGTCGATCGCCGAGGTGGCGCGGATGTCGAAGGTGACTTCCCGAACGCTGCGGCACTACCACGACATCGGGCTGCTGGCGCCCGCGCGAAGGGGCGCCAACGGCTACCGCTACTACGAGCAGCCGCAACTGCTCCGGCTGCAGGAGATCCTGCTGCTGCGCGAGCTGGGCCTGGACCTTGACTCGATCGGCCAGATCGTGGCCGGTGAGCAGGACCAGCTCAGCGCGTTGCGTCGGCACTATGGCTGGTTGCAGAGCGAGCGTGAGCGGCTGGCCGAGGTGGCGCGCACGGTCGAGGACACCATCAGAAAACTGGAAGGAGGTGAAGAAATGACAGCCGAACAGCTCTGGAACGGGTTCGACCCGAACTCCGAGAAAGCCCGTGCGCTGGCGGCGGAGGCCGAGGAACGCTGGGGCCCCCAGGTGGCCACCGTGAACCGAAAGGTCGCCAAATGGTCAAAGGAGAAGTGGGCTCAGATCCAGCAGCAATATGGCGACGCCAGCCAGCGGATCGCCGAGCTGATGGACGCCGGCTTACCGGCCGACGATCCGCAGGTCATCGAGGCGGTCGACGGACATTTCCAGTGGTTGCTGAACTTCTGGACGCCGAACCGTCAGTCCTACGCGGGACTTGGCGACCTTTACGCCGACGATCCGCGGTTCGCGGAGCAACTGAACGCCGTACGACCCGGGTTCGCCGAATTCATGCGGCACGCCATGACGGCCTACGCGCTCGTACGACTGTAGGACTGAGGTCGCGGGGAGCTGCAGATCCCCCGACCTGACTTACCGAGTTAACCGTCCTTTTCCAGCAATCGACAGAGATCGGCGCACAGCGCGACCGGCTGTTGCTCGGCGATGAAGTGGCCGCACTGGTACGTGACGGTGCTCAGATTCGTCGCCCAGCTCGCCCAGATTTTGGCCGGGCCAAAGGGGAGCACCTGCTCTCCAGGGTCCTGCCAGCCGGCCAGCACCGGCATCCGCAGCCGGCGACCAGCACCTGCGTCTGCCTGGTCGTGCCCCGGATCGATGAACGCACCGGCCCGATAGTCGGCACAGATCGCCGCGATGGTCTCCGGTTTGCGGCAGGCGGCCAGATAGGCGGCCCGTACGTCGGCCGTCAGCTGACCCGGTGGGCTCTGCCAACTGTCCAGGAAATGCCCGAAAAACAGGTCCGGGTCGGCCGCGATCATCCGCTCCGGCAGGTCCGGCGGCTGCGCGAGGAACGGCAGGTGGGCGGCGAACACCGTGCCCACCCCGGACAGCGCCGGCCACAGGTCACCCTGCGGAATCACGTCCAGCACAGCGATCTGGCTGATCGCCGCCGGGAAGTCGAGCCCCAGCCGGAATGCGACCAAGGCACCCCGATCGTGGCCAACGACGGCGAACCTCTGATAGCCGAGCTCGTCCATCAGCCGTACGAACAAGGCCGCTGTCGATCGCCGTATCCGGCCCACTCGTCGAATCGCCGTAGCCGGGAAGGTCAGCGCAAACGACGGTGTGGCCGGTCGCCAGCGACGGTGCGACCCGCTGCCAGATCAGGTGCGTCTGCGGAAATCCGTGCAACAACAACACCGGTGGCCCATGGCCGCTCATCGCGACCTGAAAGTCGACACCGTCGACCTTCACGCGCCGATATTCGAACTCGCTGATCCGCATGACCTGACCATCGCAGCGAGGTACGGCAATTCCGCGGCCCTGCCCAGTGCGCTGTGACAATCGGATTCCGATTGTGCAGGTCTACCTAGGGTGCGGCGCGAAACTGTCGTACCGTCGTGAAATTTTGAGCCCCCGCCCTTCAGAAGGGTGGGGGGTGGGTGGCGGGTTTTCATTACGTAAGTTGACGCGCGCGCGAGATAAGCGCGCGTTCAACCCGGCCAGAACGCACTGGCAGCGAGCCGGGACGCTCTGGCGGCCAGCCTCCAACGGCTCGAACAGCTGGTCGCCGGCGCCGATGACGCGGAAATGCCCGATTGTGACTTTGTTGCCCATCTGCCGCCCCGGAGTGGGCAACAAAGTCACAATCGGACACCTCCATTGAATGTCCGATTGTCACAGCCAGAATCACTTTCGCAGCTCAAGGACCTCGTTGTTACAATCGGAATCCGATTGTCACGACGGCGCTAACCGACCGGCCGCGTAAGGGCCGGTCGATGCAGCAGCCAGTCAGGATTCGAGGTCGCGGATCAGCCGGGCTTCCTCGACTCGCCAGAAGCCGTGTTCGGCGCCGTCGAGCAGCACCACCGGCAGCCGGTCGCCGTACTCGATCCGCAGTTCGTCGTCGCCGTCGGCATCCACCGCCCGCCACCGTACCCCGGTCTTCTGATGCACCCGGACCATCGCCTCGTGCGCGTCCTCGCACAGGTGGCAACCGACCCGGGTGAGCAGCGTGACTTCGTGATCCTCAGCAGCCATAAGGACTCAATTATCCGCCGGCTCGCGGAGCCGCGCTTTGGCCACCTTCCCGGTCGCCGAATGCGGCAACGTGGAGACGAAGTCGACCGCGGTCGGGCATTTGAACCGGGCCAGCGACCGGGCACAGAACTGCTCGACCTCGTCGGCGGTCAGCGTCGCGCCCTCGGCCAGCACCACCACGTACGCCTTGACCGCCTGGCCCGTGTACGGATGGTCGACGCCGAGCACCGCGGCCTCCTCGATGGACGGGTGGCCAAGCAGCACGTCCTCGATCTCACGCGGATAGACGTTGAACCCGGAGACCAGGATCAGCTCCTTGATCCGGTCAACCAGGAAGAGGTCGCCGTCGTCGTCTCGGTAAGCCACGTCACCGGTCGACCACCAACCCTGCGAGTCCGGGCCGCCGGCGCCGTCCGGCCAGTATCCGGAGAACAGGTGCTGGCCGCGTACGACGATCTCCCCGGGCTCGTCGCCACCAGGCACCAGATCCTCGTCGTCGTCATCTTCGTCGTCTCCGACGTCGCGTCCGGCCGGATCGACCAACCGTAACTCGACTCCGGGCAGCTCACGGCCGATCGAGCCGGGCTTGGGCACCTCGCACATCAGCGTCGACGACAGCACCGGAGCGGTCTCGGTCAGCCCGTACCCCTCGAAGACGTGCTGCCCGGTCGCGTCCAACAAGCGGCGCTGAGCGGCCTGGTCGAGCGGCGCCGCACCGCTGACCGCGAGGCGTACGCCGGAAAAGCACTCGGCGAGCTCGGGAAGCAGCGACCACGCGAGGAACATCGGCGGCGCACCGATCACGTTGGTGATCCCCCGCTCCTGGATGGCCTTCAACGACCCCACCGGGTCGAACCGCTCCATAAGAACCGCTGAGCAGCCCGTACGAGCAACCATTCCCAGGCCCGGGTTCAGCCCGAAGATGTGGAACATCGGCACCACCAGCAACACCACGTCGTCGGTCTGCAGGACCGCCGGCTGGATGCTGGCGCACTGGTCCAGGTTTGCCAGCAGGGCCCGGTGCGAGAGCATCGCGCCCTTCGGCCGGCCGGACGTGCCGGAGGTATACATAAGGACCGCCAGATCCTCACCGCCACCAGCGGCCGGCACTGGCTTGCCGCGGCCGCTGTTGATCAGCTCGGCGAGCCCCTGACCAGCAGTGATCCGGTGCCGTAAGGCCGGTGGCGGCTCGTCGAGACCGGTCACCGTGTCGATCACCGAACCGGTCCCGATCAGCGCGCTCGCCGCCGAGTCGGTGAGGATCCAGGACAGCTCGCGGCCGGTGTACGACGGATTGACTGGCAACGCGGTCAATCCGGCTCGCAGGGCGCCGAAATACGCCACCGGGAAGTCCAGGCCATTGGGCAGCGCGATCGCCACTCGGTCCCCGGCCCGCAGGTCGAGCTCACCGGTGAAGGCCGCGGCCGCGGCGTCGACCGCCGCGTCCAGCTGGGCCCACGTGAGGCTCTGCTCGCCGAACGTCAGGGCGGCCTGGTCCGGGCTGCGATGCGCCACCTCCCGTACCAGGTCCGCGAGGTTCGACCCGGGCTCGTCGTCGTTCACGGAGCACCCTCCGACCAGCTGTGGATAACGGCGCACGGCTGTGACACCCAACACGTATTATCAGCCCTGAGTTTGCCGTCCGGCTGCCGGCTCGCTCGCGTCGATCAGCAGCAGCACCGGTCGTTTCCACCTCGCAGAGGAGGGTGCGCGGGATGACGTCTTTCCTCGGCACCCTCACCTCCGGTGCCGGTGGCACGCTCCCCGCGAAAAGCCCCGAAAGGGACGCCTGGGCACTTGTCGACCGCGTGCAGGCCGGCGACGCGGAGGCATTCGGCCTCATCTACGACCGGTATGTCGACGAGATCTACCGCTTCGTCGCGTACCGAGTGGCTGGCCGCGCGCTGGCCGAGGACCTGACCAGCGAGACGTTCGTACGAGCGCTGCGCCGCATCTCCAGCCTGCAGTGGCGCGGCCGCGATCCGGGCGCCTGGCTGATCACGATCGCCCGCAACCTGGTCGCCGACCACTACAAGTCCAGCCGGCACCGGCTGGAGATCAGCACCGGCGACGTGGCCAGTTGCCTGACCGCCGGTGCCGAGTCCACCCGCGCCGAGGACGGCCCGGAGCGAGCCGTGCTGGCCGCGCTGACCGCCGCCGAGCTCCAGGCCGCGATCGCCCGACTGTCCGCCGAGCAGCGCGAATGCGTCACCCTCCGGTTTCTGCACTGCCTGTCTGTCGACGAGACGGCGGCCGCGATGGGGCAAGAACACCGGCGCCGTGAAGGCCCTGCAATACCGGGCCGTACGAGCCCTCGCCCGCCTGCTGCCCACCCCTGGCTAACGGCTGCACAATCGGATTCCGATTGTACGAGTGCAGCACGTACGCCCTCGGGCAGATTTGGCCCACCCAAACGGGCGCAGTCCTCGACGTTTCGCTGTTAGGACCACGACAACAGCGTCAAGTTCGCGGCGCTCGGTGTCGAGTGCGGCACAATGTCCCGCAGTCGACGTCGAGTGCGGGACATTGTGCTGCGGTCGATGAGCCGATACCTGTCCAGTGGCACGAAAAGTGTGGCACTCGGGGGAAAGAAAAACAGACACGTATGACAATTTCGCGCCCCACCCTACTTCCGCTGCTGTGACAGCCAGTCACAGAAAATATCTGAAAAGGAGACTGACTGACCGTCACTATTCGGCGGGGTTCGCCGTTGATCACTGCGAGGGTGGGACGACGGACGGGGAAGGAACGACGGTGGTGTGGCGCTGGCGTCACGGGCCGGCCCGGGAGCGGCAGGTGGTGGAGGCTTTCGCGGTCTTTGCCGAGGATCCGTCGGGCGGCGGGTACGAGGAGCGGCTGCTTGGCGCGCTGCGACGCGCGACCGTGCCGGCGGGCGGTCCGGATCCGGAGTTTCGGCGGCAGCTGCGGAGCCAGCTGACGGCGTTGGCGGCGGCGCCGGTCCGCAGAAGGTATCCGCGGATCGCGATGATGGCCGTCGCGGTCGCGGTGGCGATGCTCGGGACGGCCGCCGTGACGATCGACCGCGACGGAGCTTCGGCGTTCGCCCTGCAACGGCAGGCGGAGGCCGCTGAGCTGGCCCTCGCGCCCCTCACCCCGCGCGCGGCTGCCCAACTGCACCTGAGCCTGGCCAGCAGCGGCCTGCGGGCGCTCCGGGCAGTACGTACGCCCCCAAGGAGCAGTCGATGGCCAGGCGATCGCGGACGAGCTGGCCGGCGTCGACGACTCGACCCGTGCAGCCGCTCGCATCCTCGCGGCGGCGGCCGCGCTGGCCCGCGGCGATCGGGCTCCGCTGGACATCATCGACGCGTTCACCGCCGGGCAGCTGGCCGCGCTCGCCGGCCTCGACCTCGCGCTGCCGGCCGGGCAGGCCGGCGCCGTCAGGCGATCTGAGTCACTGCTGCGCCGGATCGCCGCGCGGTCCCACCAGTTGCGGCACTCGGTGGCCTGCGCGTACGGGTACGCCGGCCCTTCCGGAAGTGACGATCTCGGTGCCCAGCCACCCAGCTGTGCCGCTGGCGGCCCGGTGGTCGCTGCCGACCGGTGACACCCTCGCTAGGGTGAGGTGGTGACGCCGATTCTGCGCCGACGGCGCCCGAACGCCGGGCAGTTCTCGCCGGCCGTCGCGGCGCCGGCCGCCGGCGACCGGAACGTCGACGAAGACGTACGCACCATGGTCGCCGGTGCGGCCAGTGCCGCGGCCGCCTCCCAGGCCGCCGCCACCAGTGCGGTGGTGCCGTCCGACCCCACCGCGGCCGCTTTCTTCGACTGCGACAACACCATGATGGTGGGCGCGTCGATCTTCCACTTCGCTCGCGGTCTCGCCGCCCGGAAGTTCTTCACCAGCCGCGACCTGGCCAAGATGGCCTGGTTCCAGCTGCACTTTCGAGTCCGCGGCCGAGAGAACCGGGACCAGATGCATGTGGCCCGCGAGCGCGCGCTCGCGTTCGTGGAGGGTCGCCGGGTCGCCGACATTGTGCGGTACGGCGAGGAGATCTACGACGAGCTGATGGCCGAGCGGATCTGGTCCGGCACCCGTGCCCTCGCCCAGCTGCACCTGGATGCCGGCCAACGGGTCTGGCTGGTGACCGCCACCCCGGTCGAGCTGGCCCAGATCATCGCCCGCCGGCTCGGCCTGACCGGCGCGCTGGGCACCGTCTCCGACGGACGGCGTCTACACCGGCCGGCTGCTCGGCGAGATGCTGCATGGCCCTGCCAAAGCCGAGGCGATCCGCGCGCTGGCCGAGCGAGAGGGCTTGGACCTCTCCCGCTGCACCGCGTACAGCGACTCCTTCAACGACATGCCGATGCTCACCGCGGTCGGCCGGGCGGTGGCCGTCAACCCCGATCACGACCTGCGCGACGAGGCCCGGTCGCGGGGCTGGAAGGTGCACGACTTCCGCACCGGCCGCAAGGCCGTCAAGGTCGGTGCTCCCGCGGTAGCCGGCGCCGGGCTGGTCACGGGTGCGGCGATCGCCGCGGTTGCCCTGCGACGGCGCCGCCACCGCTCCCGCTGACCATCCCTGCAGCCACCATCGGCAAGGTCACCTACTTGCCGCCTCACCTCCGCGGCGCGCGGTGCCCTCTCGCGTCCGACTGATTTTTTTTTTCTCGCGCGCGCGTCCTCAAACCCACCCCCCACCCGACACTGGGTGGGGGCTAGAAAAAAACAGTGTGGGTACGACAGTTTCGCGCCGCACCCGTTCCTCTCAACCGAAGACGGTGCGGCGGGTGAGCAGTAGCCGGTAGAGGGTCTGCTGGATGGTTTCGCGGACCTGGTCGCCGAGGTTGAGCACCAGCATCGGGTCGTCGACCGGGTCCGGGAGGTCGCTGGTCGGGATCGGGGTGCCGAACTCGATGATCCACTTGCTCGGCAGCGGCACCAGCCCGAGCGGGCCGAGCCACGGGAACGTCGGGGTGATCGGGAAGTACGGCAGTCCGAGCAGTCGGGCCAGGATCTTCACGTCGGCGAGCTTCGGATAGATCTCCTCCGAGCCGACCACCGACACCGGGATGATCGGTACGCCGGAGTGCAACGCGGCGGTGACGAAGCCGCCGCGACCGAACCGCTGCAGCTTGTAGCGTTCGGAGAACGGCTTCCCGATGCCCTTGAATCCCTCCGGGAAAACGCCGACCAGCTCCCCGCCGGACAGCAGCCGCTCAGTCCGTCCTCGTTACAGGCCAGCGTGCCGCCGGCCTTGCGTACGACCGGGCCGACGACCGGCGTGGAAAACACCAGATCGGCGCCGAGCGTACGCAGATGGCGCTTCGCGGGATGCTTGTCCAGCAACGCGAGCATGATCATCGCCGCGTCCAACGGCATCATCGTGCCGGCGTGGTTGCCCACCAGCAGCGCGCCGCCTTTGGCTGGCACGTTGTGCAGGCCGTTAACGTCCACCCGGAACCAGCGTTCGAACAGCGGCCGGACCAGCGGCGCCATCACGTTCTCGGTGAGGTCCGGGTCGAAACCGAACTCGTCGACCTGGTAGTCGCCGGACAGCCGCCGCCGGACGAACGCCAGCGCCCCGGCCACGAACCGCTCGACGCCGTCGGCGGGAGCGTCCGACCCGGCAGCCGCGTCGGGCTCCTCGCGCGTCTGCGGCGGGCGGGTCGGCGCCGGTTCGCCGACCGGTTTCATCGGCTTGTGGACCGGCTCGATGCCGTTGTACGGCGCGGTGTCCGGCCCTACCGCACGCAGTTCCTCCACCGTCGGGATCACCTGGCGGCGCGGTAACCGGCTGCCCGTACGGGACGCCAGCCGATCGCCGGGGCCAGGCTTTCGCGCGGCGGCCTTCTCGGCCGGACCAGTGGCCGCGGAGGCCGAGGTCCGGCGCGTACCGTCGCCGCGAGCGGGCAGCGGGATGACCCGGCCACGGCGCTTGCCTGTTGACTCTTTCGGCCCGGCTTCGACGAAATCGTCGTCCTCAGACATTGCTGGTCCCCCTGCCGGTCCGCATGCTGCGCAGCCACGCCAGCGCTGTCCCCTCCAGCTCGGCGAGCGCGTCCGAGCCGATCAGCGCGGTCAGGTCGTGGCTGCGTACGAAATCGTCGAAGGCCTCCGGCGTGCTGAAATGCGGCCGAAAACCGAGCTCCCGAGTCGCTTTCGAGGTGTCCACCACCCGGCCGTACTGCAGGAACCGGACCTGGTCCGGCGACAGCTCGGCGCGGCCGCCGAGCCGGCTGAGGCCGCTGCCCAGCACCGAGGCCGCCGACGACGGCAGCGGGACCGGCACCCGCCCGGCCCGGCGCAGCGCCTGAGAAAGCAGCAGCACGCCCGGGCCGGCGATGTTGTACGAGCCGTGATGCTGGCTTTTGGTGACCTTCTCCAGCGCCGACAGCACATCGGCGACGTGCGCGAACTGGATGCGCGGTCGAAGTCGAAGCCCAGCACGGTCGGCGTGACCGGGCGACTCAGATAGCGCGTGAAAGTGTTCTCGATGCCCGGGCCGAGCATCTCGGCGAAGCGCAGCATGGCGACCGCCACGTCCGGGCGGCGACGGGCGAAACCGCGGACATACTGCTCCACATCGAGCGCGTCCCGGCCGGCACCGCTGGCCGGCGGCGACTTCGGCTCGGCGTCCTCGGTGAAGAACGCCGGATCACGCGGCGACGAGCCGTAGACCTCGGTCGTCGACTTCACCACGAACCGGCGCAGGCTAGCCGCCTTCTGCAGGCCGCGAGCAGCTGCATCGCGCCGATGACGTTGATTTCCTTCATCGCCGCCCGGCCGCCGACGCCGTCGGAGTTGGCGAGCAGGTTCAGGTGCACGACGGTGTCGACGTTCGCCGAGGAGACCACCTTGGCGATCAGCGGGTTGCGGATGTCCGCCCGCACGAACTCCGTACGGCCGAGAGTGCCCAGCACGTCCCCACGTGGCGGGGCGGTGTCCACCCCGATAATCCGCTCGATGGAGTCGTCGGCCGCGAGCTTCGCGGCAAACCGGCTGCCCAGCGGTCTGCCGACCCCGGTGATGAGGACCACTCGGGGCATCCGGCCTCCTCAAGGACAGGTTGCCCCGATCCTACGAGCCCGGTCATTGCCCCGGGATAGACGGGGTATGTCGACGTTGTTGCGACCTGAAGTCACCGTACGACGACGGCCGGTACGCGAAACTCCGAACGCACCGGCCGTGGGACCAGACAGGGCCTAGCGAAAACTACTTCTTGTTGCGTCGCTGGACGCGGGTCTTCTTCAGCAGCTTGCGGTGCTTCTTCTTCGCCATCCGCTTGCGGCGCTTCTTGATTACCGAGCCCATGCGTAGCCTCTCGAAAACTCAACTGGGGTAAGCCAACATGACAACCGACCGAGGATACCAACCGGCCGGCGACGACCGGCGTGCGCGGTGCGTATCAGCGCACGGCACACCGGGCGGACCGGACCCCGTACCGGCCGCCCGTCCGTCGCCGATCTCTCAGGCGGTGTCCGTGAACGCCTCCTTCAAGTACTGGTGAACAGCGTTCTCCGGCACCCGGAAAGAGCGCCCGACGCGAACCGCGTTGAGCTCTCCGGAATGCACCAGACGGTAGACGGTCATCTTGGAGACGCGCATCAGCGACGCCACCTCGGCAACAGTGAGGAACCGGACTTCCGCCAACCCTTTTTCTCTCGAAACAGCCATGCGACACCGACTCTCCCGCACGCGTCGCGCGCCGGCTTCCCCTCCGGCGCGTCGGACACACACGTGCTAGAAGCACAGTAGCGTTACCAGTGTGACTCGCGCGATCCCTCTCCCCCGGCCGGAGGCGGACCGGCCATTACCACAGCACACTCCGCAGACCGGACACGACACGCGTTTGTGCAGATGAACATCGATATGCGCGGTGTGTGATCGCGCGGACACCGTATGCCTGCTATTAATGGCCGACGGCGGATTTTTGGGGGCAGACGATGGACCCCCGACAGACGTGGACGGCGCGGTCCAGTGCCTGCACCCCAACCCGGCCAAGTCGGCACCTCCGCTGGATCGCCGGCTGTACGACATCACCCGGGCAGCCATCTTCGACGCCGTGCCCACCACCGGCCGCGGCGGCTGCTCGCCGCCGCACTGAGCACCGAGGTCGCCCGCGCGCACACCACCGGGCACGTACGTCACCACCTCGGTCGGCTGGTGCACGACGCTGGTCAAGCTGGACCTGCTGGCTCGCGGGCAGTTGCTGCGCGTGCCCACCGAGGGATGCCCCGCCTTCTTCGCCGGCCACGCCCGCGCCGCTGACACTTCTCGCGGTTTGTACGAGCAAGGAATGCGACCGAGCGGCGCCCGGTGAGTTCGGCACCCCCCCATTGTCGGACTCATGCGCGTATTTTGCATCCAGTCTGACCTGGCCGGTCCGGTCGTGGCCGTGGCTCGGGCCGGCCTGATCGCCGGTCCACGGTGACCACGACCGTGGAGTCGGAGCGCGCGCTTACCTGTACGCGTTACTTACGTGACGTCTAAAACCCACGTACCCACCCCCCGCCCTTTGAAGGGAGGGGGCTCAAAATTTCACGGCGGTACGACAGTTTCGCGCCGCACCCTATGTAGACCTACACAATCGGATTGTGCGCCGGTTGACGCGAGCGGCGGTCAGTCGTAGAGCTTGCCGAGCTCCACCGATCGGTCCCGCGCGGCTTCGATGGCCTCCAGGAGGGCGGCCCGGACGCCGTGTTTCTCCAGTTCCTTGATCGCCATGATCGTGGTGCCGCCGGGCGACGTGACGCCCTCGCGGAGCTGCACCGGGTGCTCGCCGGAGTCGCGGAGCATGACCGCGGAGCCGAGCGCGGTCTGCACGATCAGGTCGGCGGCGATGGCCCGCGGCAGGCCGAGCAGGATGCCGGCGTCGATCATCGCCTCGACCAGGAAGAAGAAGTACGCCGGGCCGGAGCCGGACAGCGCGGTGACCGCGTCCAGCTGGTTCTCCGGCAGCCGCAGCACCTTGCCCACCGGAGAGAAGATCTTCTCGGCGGCGGCCAAGTGGTCGGCGTTCGCGTACGCACCGGCGGCGACCACGCTCATGGCCTGGTCGACCAGCGCCGGGGTGTTCGGCATCACCCGCACCACCGGCACACCCTCACCGAGCTGCCGCTCGACGTAGCCGGTCGGGATGCCGGCGGCGACCGTGACGATCAGGTGGTCACTGGTGACTGCCGGCGCCATTTTCACGAGCAGTTCGCCCATGTCCTGCGGCTTGACGGCGATCAGCAGAGTGTTGGCGAAAGCGGCCGCCTCGGCCAGGCTCAGGTCGCGGACGCCATATCGCTGGTAGAGAGATTCGGCCCGCTCCTGGAATTTCTCCACCACGACCACGTCATCGGGTCGTACGCCCGAGCGGAGCAGACCGGCAAGCAGCGACTCCCCGATCTTGCCAGCGCCAATAATCCCGAGCCGGTCGGTCACTTGCGGCCCACCAGGGCCCGGAGGAAGAGTGCGGTGTTGGCCGGGCGTTCGGCCAGCCGGCGCATCAGGTAGCCGTACCACTGAGTGCCATAAGGCACGTACACACGCACCGCATACCCAAGCTCGGCCAGCCGGCGCTGCTCGACCGGCCGCACGCCGTAAAGCATCTGAAACTCGAAGGTGTCGACCGGCCGGTCGTACCAGCGGACCCGGTCCTCCAGGATCGCCACCAGTCGCGGGTCGTGGGTCGCGAACATCGGGTAGCCGCCGCCGGCCAGCAGCACGTTGGCGCAGCGTACGTACGACCGGCTGACCTCCAGGTCGGACTGGTAAGCGACCGACTCGGGCTCGTCGTACGCCCCCTTGCAGAGCCTGATCCGGGAGCCGGCGACCGCGAGGTCACGGCAGTCGGCCTCGGTGCGGCGCAAGTAGGCCTGCAGGACAGCGCCCGTCTCCGGGAAGTCCTTGCGTACGCGCAAAAGCAGGTCCAGCGAGGCGTCGGTGGTGGTGTGGTCTTCCATGTCGATGGTGACCGTCGTGTCAGCCCGCGTCGGCGGCCCGGCAGATCGCCAGCACATTGTCGGAGGCGAGCTTCTCGTCCAGCAGCATGCCCAGCGCCGACAACTTGACGCTGACCTCGGTCGGCGGGGTCAGCCCGGCGGCGCCGAGCGCGCCGAGCAGTTCGACATAGGCCTCGGTGGCGGCCCGGGCCTGGCCAGCGTCCTCGGTGTCCTCGCCGAGAAAGTCCAGCGTCACCGCGAGGCCGTCATGCACCAACGCCCGACTCGCGTCGATCGATCGCGTCCTCAGTGGTCGTACCGGCGACAAACCGGCGAACCACCGACCGGCTGACCGGCGCCGCACTGACGAGCTGCTCCAACTGCGGGCTGCGGGCCGCAGCCAGAATCGCCGAACGCATCATGCCCTCGAGGGTAACCATCGGCGCCGGACCCCGCTGACCCGCATCCCACCTGGTCCGAAACGATTCGCTGGTCCGGGTCTACCTAGGTAGACTTTCAAAGTCTACCTAGGTAGCGTTTTGGGCGTGACCAGACGCGCGGACTCCTCACCTCAGACGCTGGCCGTGTTCGAGCTGCTCCAGGCCGAGCCCGCGCGGTGGTGGCACGGGTACGACATCGCCAAAGCCACCGGCCTGCGCTCCGGCACGCTCTATCCGCTGCTCGTACGACTCGCCGACCACGGCCTGCTGGAGGCGCACTGGGAGTCGGATCCGCCGACCGGCCGGCCGCGCCGACATCTCTACCGACTGACCACGCAAGGAATGGCCCGCACTGAGGAGGCTTGTACGCCCCTAGTGTCTGCCGGCCGGAACGCCCCGGACGCCTACCGTGGCCGCGTGAATATTGAGTGGATCGAGCCGTCGGCGGTGGCCGAGGTCGTACGAGCAGCGCGCGCCGACGGCTTCGAGGTATACGTCCTGTCGACGACTGGCGAGTCCGATCGCCAGGCGTTCTTCGATGCCGTACGAACCGGCTGCCCGCTCGACCCGCCGCTGGTCAGCGCCCGCAGTTGGGACGCGATGATCGACTCACTGTCCGGCGGGCTGTTGGTCGTCGACGCGGTCCGGATCGCGATCGTCTGGTCCGGATCGGCGGCCATCCGAGCGGACAACCCCACCGAGTTCGAGGTCGCCCTGTCCGTGCTCACCGCCGTGTGCGACCGCCTCGCCACCGCAGCACGGCACCGCAAATCTGTCCGCCTCTACGTCGACCACTAACCACCACGCTCGGAGAGTTAGTCCGCAACGCCCCGCCGCTTGCGTGAAGTGCAAGAAACGGGGCGTTGCGGACGAAAGAGCGGGCTCAGCGGACGGCGGCGAAGGTGGCGTCGCGGTGGCCGCGCCAAATCAGACCGGCCTCGGCGAATCCAGCCGATCGGAGCGCCTCCAGGTGCCAGGTCACGTCCGGGTTGAAGTCGGTGTGAGCGTGATTCCCACCAAAGAGTTCGTTCCGCTCGCGTACGAGGTCAGCGACGGCAGGCTCGTGGCCGAACCGCTCCCACCAACCCGGCCAGGTGTCCACTCCCTGGTCATAGCGCTCGTTCCGGCGCCCCTGGGCAAGCGACGCCAAAGCCGCGGTCAGCCCGGGAATCCCGGGGTCCTCCATATGGTCGGCGTTCATAAAGACTCCGCCCGTACGCAGCACCCCACGTACCTCCGCGTAGAGCTCCCGCAGCCGCTCGGAGTTGATCCAGTGCAGCGCGGTGGCGGTGAGGACAGCGTCGAATTCCTTGTACGGCAACGCATCCAGCCAGCCGGAGGTGCCCAGGTTCGCGGCCACCACGTGACCGCGATCGCCGAGGCTGCCGCGCGCGATCGTCAACAGGGAGCGGTCGGCGTCAAGCACCACGGTCTCCGCGTTCGGCCACCGGGCCAGCAGTCGGAGGCTGATCGAGCCGGTGCCGCCGGCCAGGTCGAGCACCCTGGGCGGCCGGTCCGGGGTGACCGCCTCGACCACGCCCAGCATCGCCGCGATCCGCTCCTCCCGGTCGGGCATGAACGCCTCCTGTTGGGAGTCCCAACTTGCCTGCCAGGCGGCGAAATCGAGGGTTTCAACGGTCATCCGAGCCTCCCAATGAGTAATGGTCATTATTGCGATCTGATCCTTACGTTAGGGGATGGCGGTAAGGTTCACAAGTGGACGCAGAGACTTACGCGCACCAAGGCATCAAGCTGGCGAACGCGCCGATGGCCAGCACCGAGGATCTGGTCGCGCTGCTGGCCGACAAGCCCTGGTGGCACGACAAGCTGCGCCGCCAGGGACGTGTCCGAACTCGCCGCCGCCGTACGCGCGGGCCTGCGCGAAGTCTTCGAAATCGCCGCCGGTGGCGACAACCTGGGCGCCGTCGACGCGCTGAACGCACTGCTGGAGGCGCATCCGATCCGGCCGCGGATCTCCGGCCACGACTCCGGCCTCTGGCACCTGCACGTGACCGGCCATGGCGCCGGCATCGGCGCTGAGTACGGCGCTGGGGCGGTCTGGGGGCTCGCCGTCGCGTTCACCAAATGGGGCGCAACCAGGTTCGGGCTGTGCAGCGGCAACGGCTGCGACAACGTCTACCTGGACACTTCCACGAACGCGTCCCGCCGGTTCTGCTCAGACCGCTGCGCCACCCGCGCCCACGTGGCCGCCCACCGCGCCCGCAAGCGCGCCCAGGCCGCCAACTGATCGCCCGATTGTCACGCCGCTGCGAATCGCGCGCAGCTCAGGCCCCTGCCGTTGTGACAATCGGATTCCGATTGTGCAGCCGCCCATAGCGGTGCGGCGCGAAACTGTCGTACCCCTCCGGCAGATTTGCCCCCACCCAGTGACGGGTGGGGGGCGGGTTCGAGGACCAATGTTCAACTAAAAATCAAGGTCCACCTCTCAACCCACCCCCGCCCGTTCAAAGGGAGGGGGGGGAAAGAAAAACAGACACCTACGACAATTTCGCGCCGCACCTACCTTCTAGGCGGCTGGTTTTTCGTCACGTCAATCCGGTAAGGACGAAATCAGGCGCCGGTGCGGGCTGGGGCGGCCAGGTGCAGGCGGGCGAAGGCGAGTGCCTCGGCCAGGTCGGCCTCGCGGCGTTCCCGGCTGCCGGCCGAGCGGGTGCTGACCTCGACGATCACCGCGCCGGTGAACGACTGGCCGGCGAGCTGCTCCAGCAGCGGGCCGCAGGGTTGGTTGCCGCGGCCGGGCAGCATGTGTTCGTCGCGGCCGAGGCCGGTGCCGTCGCCGAGGTGGATGTGCACCAGGCCCTCGCCCATCCGCTCGGCCAGCTCCAGCGGGTCGGTACGGGGACACCGCGGTGTGCGAGCTGTCCAGGCAGAAGTGCTTGACGTCCAACGTGGTTGGGTCCCAGGTCGGCGCGTACGGGGAGAACTCCCGGCCACGCGCCCGCAGCGGATACATATTCTCCACCGCCAGCATCACGTCCGTGCCGGCCTGCAGCTTCTGCACGCCCTCCTCGAAGCCGTTGATGTAGTCGCGCTGCCAGCGAAACGGCGGATGCAGCACCACGGTCGGCGCACCTAGCCGCTCGGCCGCGTCGATCGACCGGCGCAACCGCTCCCACGGATCGGTGCTCCAGACCCGCTGGGTGATGAACAGGCAAGGCGCGTGAATCGCCAGCACAGGCACGTCGTAGTGGTCCGCGAGAGTGCCCAGCGCGTCCGCGTCCTGGCTGACTGGATCGGTCAGCACCATGATCTCGACGCCGTCGTAGCCCAGCGAGGACGCGATCTCGAAGGTCGCCGCGGTCGACTCCGGATACACCGAGACGCTCGACAGCCCTACCGCCGCGCCCGGCACCCGAACACCGTGCTCTTCGAGGTCCATAACACTCATTCCCGGCACACTCACGACATCCAGCCTACGACCCAAGGCTCGCACGGATGTTTTACGTCCCGGGTCACTCCACCCAAAGACTCCCTAAGAATCGCCCTACTAGCCGGTAGATCCGCCAACCACCAGGCGGATGGCGCACCGCCCCACCAAACCGGACTTCCCGAGGCGGCTAACTTCCGTCCAACCAGTCGAGGCGGCGCAGGATGACACCTTCGCGCAGGGCCCAGGGGCAGATGTCGAGGCGGTCGGCTTTGAAGGCGTTCATCGCCGCCTCGGCGACCACCGCGCCGGCCAGCAGCTGGTGCGCCCGGGCGGCGCTGACGCCGTCCAGTTCGGCGAGGTCGGCGGACGACATCCGGGAAATGAAGGCGACCACCTGCCGCAACCCGACGGCGGTCAACGACCGCGGCGCGTACGGGCCGTCGACGCTGGGAGCCGCGCGCACAGACAGCCGGGCAAGCGACCGGAAGGCCTTGGACGACGCGACCACCCGGTCGGCTGGTTCGATCTCGGCCAGCGCCTTCAAGGCGGGCTTGAGCTCCTCATCCACGTACGCCCGCAGCGCGGCCACCTGTGCTTTGCTCGGCGGGTCTCCGCGCAGCCGCTCCCGGGTCAGCCGGCCGGCGCCCCCAGTGGCAGCGACAGCGCCGCGTCCGGCTCCTCGTCGATGCCGGTGGCCACCTCCAGCGACCCGCCGCCGATGTCCAGGCTGAGCAGCCGCCCGGCCGACCAGCCGAACCACCGCCGGGCCGCGAGGAACGTGAGTCGCGCCTCGGTCGGGCCGTCCAGCACCTTCAGGTCGACACCGGTTGCCCGCAGCGCTCGCGCGAGCACCTTCTCGCCGTTGCGGGCATCTCGTACGGCCGAGGTGGCGAATGCCATCAGGTCGTCGCAGTGCAGCCGGGCCGAAGCCTTGACGGCGGAGGTCAGCGCCTCGGTGAGCGCCGCTTCCCCCGCCGCTGACAGGCCGCCGTCGTCATCGATGTGCTCGGCCAACCGCAGGACGGACTTCTCCGAGTAGGCCGGTGTCGGCCGGGCACCCCGGTGCGCGTCGACGACCAGCAGATGGACCGTGTTCGATCCAACGTCGAGGACTCCCAGGCGCATACTCACAGACGTTACGTCACCGGGTCCAGCACCGCTGCCGCTCTGCGCAAACTGGCATAAAGCGACAATTCATACGCTTTGGCCTGGGTGGTGTCGTGGTATTCGAACAGCGCGTCGTTGATTCCGGGCAGTTTTTGGGTGCCATAGCCAGCATTGATGCCCGGCGCGTAGAGCTGGTTCCGGAACCAGGGCCGTTTTGGCAGCCCCTGCGCGGCAAGCAGTTGGTGTTCGGAGGCGACCAGCGCCCGGGTCAGTACGGCGAACCGGGCCGGCGGCGCGCCCGCGGCCAGCTGCCGATCGATCGCCGCCTGAATACCACCAGCGGCCGACTGCCAGCTTTTCGCGGCCGCGATATCCCTGGACAACCCCAGCACATCCGTGCCGTAGACCTGGGTTTCCCGCTGCTGGAAGGCTGTCAGGTACGTGACGACCTCAGCCGCGTACGAGCCGTAGTCCAACTCCGGCACGTCCGCGCCGGCCATCCGCATGGTGACGACCCCGACCTCCTGCGCCATCGCCGCGTGGTATTTCCAGCCTGGGTCGATGAAATGGTCCTCCATGTAGAAGTTGTCGCAGGAGCAGTGGTAGTTGCCGGAGTCCGTGCTGGCGCCAATGTTTACCGACGGAACACCGAAACGGTCGAAGAACGCCGTATAGTCCGATCCGCTGCCGAGCCGGCCGACCGGCGGGACTTTTCCACCATTGTCGGCGGACCAGTCGCCGTAGATCGTCCTTCCGGTGCCCGGCCAGGCGATTTCCTTGGTCGTGTCGTAAACGACGTCATCCAGTGACGGCACACCGGACGCGTCGAAGTGGCGACCAGCGGCGCCGTCCATCCATATTGATGTACGCCACCGCGTTCGCCAGTTTGCCGCCGGTTTCCTCGGCATATTCGGTGGAACCGAACAGGCCGTACTCCTCGCCATCCCAGGTGGCCAACGTGATGCTCCGGGCCGGTCGCCAACCGGTTTTTAGCAGCTGGCCGAGGCCTCGCCCTATCTGCAGCACGGTTTCCGCGCCAGACAGATTGTCGTCCGAGCCGTACGTCCACGCGTCCCGGTGCGCGCCCACATAGACGACCTGGTCAGGGAAAGTACGGCCAGGTATGGTCGCCGTCACGTCCCAGATCGGGGAGATCTTGTAGTCGATGTCCAGGTTCAGGTCGACGGCCGTGCCGCCAGGCCCGTAGTGATAAGTGAACGGCAGACCGCCTTGCCATGCTTGGGGAACCGCAGGGCCGGTCAGGTTTTTTTTCAGCAGTGGGGTGGCGGCAGCGTACGAGATCGGCGTGGTGGGGATCTTGGCGATGTTCGAGTCGGCCGGGTTGATCCGAGGCGCGTTCTTCGTGGCCGGATAGCCGGGCGTCAGCGGATCCCCGCCATAGAGCCACAACTGCTGCACCGAGCCACGCTGAATGCCGTCCGGTGCCCGCCACGGGCCGTCCGGATAGACCGCACCGTTGGAATTCCCGTCGTCCTTGGGATCGGAATAGAGCACCACCCCGATCGCGCCGTGCTCGGCCGCGAGATTCGTCTTCACGCCACGGAAAACCTGACCGTACCTGACCAGCGCGATCTTGCCTTTCACGCTGATGCCGGCCTTTTCCAGTGCCTGGTAGTCCGCGACCGTGCCGTAGTTGACGTAGACGACCGGAGCTTTCACATGCCCGGCCGGCGACAGCGCGTTGTAGCCGACCACCTCGTCGGCGCAGTCGGTCTCCACGGACCGGCAGTTTTCCTTGGTGGGCAGCACTTGCCGGGTCGGCGCGGTCATCGTGACGCTGATCTTCCGGGGCACCGAAAGATAGGGATAGTAGGTCTTGATCTGTGGTTGCAGCCGTACGTACGAACGGAGTTTCGCCACCACGTACTGCACTCGCCGCCAGTCGCCGGTGCTGCCGACCAGGCCGGTTTTGGCGGCCAGATAGCTGTCGAGGTCGCGGGCGACCGCGACGGACGGGATTGCCTTGTATGCCGTCTCGGTGGTCCGTTCGGCGGCCGAATGCGCGGCGGTGAAACCGCGGATCACCGCCGCGTCGGCCGCTTCGGCCGCCGCGACCGGCGGCAGTCCCGCCGCCACCAGCCCGACGGCGGCCGCCGCCAGCATCACGAACCGGGCATGCCGGATAGCCATACCATCTCCCCTGAAAGACCGGAAGTCACCATAAAAACACCACACCTGTCGGGACGGTAGCCCTGTGCCGGCGGCCCTGTAAACACCTCTGGTGCGGCGCGCCTGTTCTGGACATTCGCGACCGCGCGTAGTCTTTCCCGGTGGCCAAGTCGCACCATCAGCCCTCCAGCACCGTCGTCGACCTCCCCGACCCGCGTCCGCGCGATCGCGAGGTCTCGCTCGACTTCGATCGCGAGTGGATCGAGTTCATCGATCCAGCCAACGCCGAACATGTCGTACGCGCCGACCTGACCTGGCTGCTGTCTCGCTGGTCATGCGTCTTCGGCGCCGGCTGTCACGGGATCGTGGAGGGCAGGGCGGACACCGGCTGCTGCTCGCACGGCGCGTTTTTCACTGACAAGGACGACGAAAAACGCGTCAAGTCGTACGTGAAGAAGCTGACGCCCAAAACGTGGCAGCACTACGTCCGCGGGTTCGAGAACTGGACCGAGATGGACACCATCGACGACGAGAAGCCCGACGAGCTGTCGCGGCGGACCGCGCGGGTCGACGGCGCGTGCATCTTCCACAACCGGGAGGGTTTCCCAGGCGGCTCTGGCTGCGCGTTGCACGCGTTGGCGTTGACCGACGGTCAGCATCCGCTGGAGACCAAACCGGACGTGTGCTGGCAACTGCCGGTCCGGCGGCTGGAGGAATGGACCACCCGGCAGGACGACACCCAGATGCTGCTCACCACCCTGACCGAATACGACCGGCGCGGCTGGGGTCCCGGCGGGCACGACCTGCACTGGTGGTGCACGTCGTCGCCGGAGGCACATGGCGCCAGCGACCCGGTCTATGTCTCGTACGGGCCGGAGCTGACCGCCCTGATCGGCAAGAAGGCATACCGAAAACTCGCCGACCTGTGCGCCAAACGAGATAAGCAGGGAATACTCGCCGAACACCCGGCCACCACGGCCGCCCGCGCCAGCACTTCCTGAACACCGCTGCCGATCGTGCGGCCCTTGCTTTTTCTCGATGTCGACGGACCGCTGATCCCCTTCGGCGCCGCAGACTACCCGACGTACCCGCCCACGGACCCGAATCCGCTGCTGTCGAGAATCAATCCCGACATCGGGGCGCGACTGGCCGCACTGCCGTGCGACCTGGTCTGGGCGACCACGTGGATGGCCGATGCAAACGAATGCGTCGCGCCACGACTCGGCCTTCCGGGACTGCCCGTGGTGGCCTGGCCCGAGCCTTCGGCCATTGATGACCAAGACGAACGGCACGGGCTGCACTGGAAAAAACACGCGCTCTCGTGAGCTGGGCCGCGGGCCGCTCATTCGCCTGGGTGGACGACGAAATCACGGACATAGATCGAGCCTGGGTGTCAACTCGCCACCCCAGTCGCGCCCTCCTCCATCGCGTTAACCCTCGACAGGGCCTCAAGCCCGCCGATTTCGTCGCCCTCCGCGAATGGATGGAGGCACTTCCTGAGCACTGTTGACGCAATGGGATTCCGATTGTGCAACCTGGCCGACTTGAATCTCGGTACGACGCCACGGGCTTTGCCCACCTATCACGTCAGCCACAGGCAGGGTTTGGCAATGGCACCAAGACGTGGCGGTCGCCGAACACCGCTGAAAAGGCGTCGCCGACACGCCGTAGCGGCGCGAAATTGTCGTAGGTGTCTGTTTTTCTTTCCCCCTCCCTTTGAACGGGCGGGGGTGGGTTGAGAGGTAGTCCTTAATTTTTAGTTGAACATTGGTCCTCGAACCCGCCCCCCACCCGTCACTGGGTGGGGGCGATTTTTGGGGGTGGGTACGACAGTTTCGCGCCGCACCGGGCGGTTTACGGCTCGAATTTGTAGCCGAGGCCGCGGACGGTGACCAGGAACTTGGGGTTGCCGGGTTCGGGCTCGATTTTGGCGCGCAGGCGCTTGACGTGTACGTCGAGGGTCTTGGTGTCGCCGACGTAGTCGGCGCCCCAGATGCGGTCGATCAGCTGGCCACGGGTCAGGACCCGGCCGGCGTTGCGGAGCAGCATCTCAAGCAGCTCGAATTCCTTGAGAGGCAACGAAAACCGAGTCGCCGTCGACGGAGACTGTGTGTCTGTCCACGTCCATTCGTACCGGCCCGGCCTCCAGCGCGGCGGGTTTGAGCTCCTCCGGCTCCGACCGGCGGCGCAGCACTGCCCTTATGCGGGCGACGAGCTCGCGCGGAGTAGTACGGTTTGGTGACGTAGTCGTCGGCGCCGATCTCCAGGCCGACCACCTTGTCGATCTCGGAGTCGCGGGCGGTCACCATGATGATCGGCACGCTCGACTTGGACCGGATCTGCCGGCACACCTCGGTGCCCGACAGGCCCGGCAGCATCAGGTCGAGCAGCACGAAATCGGCGCCGCTGTGATCGAACTCGGTCAGCGCGTCGGGCCCGGTGGCCGCCACCGCGACCTCGAAACCCTCCTTGCGGAGCATGTACGACAGGGCGTCGGAGAAGGATTCCTCGTCCTCTACCACCAGCACTCGGGTCACGCGCGTCCTTTCGATGCGAGTTTGCCCGTCCCTTTGGCCGCTTTGGCTGGTGTGCCAGCCGCGGCGTCAGGGTCGGGGTCCGGGCCGAGGTCGGAACCGTCGGCGACGGCGGGGTCGTCGGCGGCCGATCTGGCCGCACTGGGCAGGCGAAGCGTGAACGTGGAGCCGGAGCCCTCGACGCTCCACACGTCCACGCTGCCACCGTGGTTGGTGGCGATGTGTTTCACGATCGCGAGACCGAGGCCGGTGCCGCCGGTGGCCCGCGAGCGGGCCGGATCGGCCCGGTAGAAACGTTCGAAGATCCGGTCCAGGTCGGTCTCGCCGATCCCGATGCCCTGGTCGCTGACGCTGATCTCGACGAGGCCGTCCCGCTGCCGGGTGCCGATCGCGACCCGGGTGTGGTCCGGGCTGTAGTTGATCGCGTTGTCGACCAGGTTGGTGACGGCGGTGACGAGCTGCGCCTCGTTGCCGCGTACGACCAGACCGCTCTCGCCGCCGGAGACGACGACGATGTCCTGCGACTCGGCGCCCATCCGGGTCCGGTCGAGCACCTCGGAGACGACCTGGTCGACGTAGACCGGTTTCGGTTCCGGCAGCGGGTCGGCGCCCTGCAACCGGGACAGGTCGATGATCTCCTGGATGAGGGTGCCGAGGCGGGACGCCTCCCGGGTCATCCGGGCGGCGAACCGGGCCACCGCCTCCGGGTCGTCGGTGGCGTCCAGGACCGCCTCAGCCAGCAGTTGCAGCGCGCCGACCGGCGTCTTGAGCTCGTGGCTGACATTGGCGACGAAGTCGCGGCGCACCTTCTGCACCCGGTGCGCCTCGGTGATGTCCTCGATCTGCAGCACCACGTGGTCGCCGAAACCGACCTGCGCGACCCGTACCCGTACGGCCAGCGGCTCGGCGGCCCGGCCGCGCGGCAGGTCCAGCTCGGTGTCCCGGCGTACGTCGCCGCCGTCGGAGGCCCGCCGCACCTGCCGGGCGAGGGTCCGCAGCGCGCCGTGGGTGACCCGGTTGTCGCGTACGACGCCCATCCGGCGGGCCGCCTGGTTGGACAGCACCACCTGGTCCGCGGCGTCCAGCACGACGACCCCGACCTGCATGAGCTGCAGGCTGCGGCGGGCGAGGTCAGCCTGCGCCACCGCGGCACTGGTAGGGCGAGGGCCGGCCGGAGAGTCCGTGCGGCGGCGTTGGAGCAGCACGAAGAGCAACGCGGTCAGCGCGCCGACGACAATGCCCCCGGCGCCAGCGACCAGGATCAACGCGGCGTCCACATCCGCCAATCGTACGGGCCCGCAAGGCCGGCGGCAGGCATCGTGACCAGCGTTGCGATCAGCCCGAGGACTGTTCACCGAACGGTTCGCTGGCGTTTACCGATTCGCGCGGGATGTTTACGGCCGCGATTGGTCCGCACGATTACAGTTGGCACAACCGTACGTTCACAGTGATGAATCGGACAGCTGACAAAAATGCGCGATACCTTCCACGACGAGCTCGACCGGATCGGCAGTGTCCTGGTCGAGATGACCAAGCTCGTCAGCTGCGCGATGTCGCGCGCGACCACCGCACTGTTGGAAGCCGACCTGACGCTGGCTGAGGAGGTCATCTCCTCCGATGCCGAGATCGACCGGCTCTACCGGGAGACCGAGGACCGCGCATTTGAGCTGCTGGCCCGCCAGCAGCCGGTCGCGGGTGGATGGATCTGCGGCTGATCGTCACCGGGCTGCGGATGGTGGCCGACCTGGAGCGGATGGGCGATCTCGCGCTGCACGTCGCCAAGATCGCCCGGATGCGTTATCCCGTCTCAGCAGTGCCACCGGAGCTGCACGACGTCATCCGGGACATGGGCGAGATCGCGCAGCGGGTGGTCGACAAGGCCGGCGCGGTCATTGAGGGGAACGACGTCGAGCTGGCCACCGAGCTTGAGCAGGACGACGACCGGATGGACGAGCTGCACCGGCGGCTGTTCACCATCCTGCTGTCCGGCTGGGATCACGGCATCGAGTCTGCCATCGACATCACCCTGCTCGGCCGGTTCTACGAGCGGTTCGCCGACCACGCGGTGTCGGTGGCCCGCCGGGTTATCTACCTGGTGACCGGGGAGATGCCGGAGCCGGCCTCCAGCCGCTGAAAACCGCCCAAGGGGTGCCATCGTCGGCCTAAGTCGCGGCGGCCATCAGGGCCGGCGCGGTCGTCGGGGGCGCGCCGCTGGCGGCGGCCAATAGGGACATCTGTGAGACACGGCGGGCCGTTCCGGTTGCCTCCAGTTCTCAGAGTCACACTTAGGCGACGATTCGCGCGTACGGGCGTAGCTTTTCGGTACGAGCGCTAGCTA
>NZ_WOTO01000074.1 GCF_010993775.1 Fodinicola feengrottensis
GGACAACGTCGTCGCGGTCGTGCTGCAGCGGGCCGGACCTGATCACCAGCTTCGCCGGCTTCATCCGGCGAACATTCGCCGCGGTGGGCGGGGAGCTAGCCACCGCCGCGGTTTCCACAGCGGCGCCCGGTCCGTCGGGCGGCAAGAACACTGGGAGAAAGTCGTGATCCGTATCAGCATCGGTCGCCTCGCCGTCGCGGCGACCGCCCTCGTGCTCGTGGCCGGTTGTGCGTCCACCACGGGCAGCAGTGGCGCACCCGCCAGCAACGGCGCCGGGCAGCAGTTCGTCGTCGGCTATTCCCAGTCGAACAACGCCGAGCCGTACCGGGCCCAGCTGAACCTGCAGCTGGAGCACTACATCAAGCAGTATCCGAACCTGAAGCTGCTGCCGATCGCGGACGCGGCACAAGACTCCGGCCGGCAGGTGTCGCAGGTGCAGCAGTTCATCCAGCAGAAGGTGAACGCGCTGATCATCTCGCCGAACGAGCCGGCCCCGCTCGCGGCGGCCGTCCAGCAGGCCTGCGCGGCGAAGATCCCGGTGATCGTGCTGGACCGTTCGGTCAACTCCGACTGCTACTCCGCGTTCATCGGCGGCGACAACTTCGCCGCCGGGCAGAAGGCCGGTCAGCTGGCCGCGCAACTGCTGCCCAACGGCGGCAATGTGGTGGAGCTGCAGGGCATCCTGTCCGACCAGCCGCAGATCGACCGCGACCGCGGCTTCCGGGACGGCATCAAGAGCAACCCGAAGGTCAAGATCCTCGCCAACCGGGAAGCCAAGTGGCTCAAGGACAACGCCACCACGATCACCAACCAGTGGCTGGCCCAGGGCCTGAAGGTCGACCTGGTGTACGGGCAGAACGACCCGATGGCGCTCGGCGCGTACCTGGCGGCCGCGTCCGCCGGCAAGCAGAAGTCCATCAAGTTCATCGGCACCGACGGCCTCGCGATCCCGGACGGCGGCATCCGCGCGGTCCAGCTCGGCCAGCTGTCCGGCACCTTCATCTACCCGACCTGCGCCAAGGAAGCCGCTGACACCGTCGAGGCGCTGATGACCGGCAAGAAGGTCGAGAAGAAGACCACCCTGTCCATCGAGGCGGTCACGCCGGCCAACGCGGCCACGCTCTACCAGCAGTACGACTTCTCCAACAAGAAGTAGGTTTCCCGTTCGCCCGAGGGTTGGCCGAGATGAGGCATCGCGGCCAACCCGGGACGTTGGGCGGCACTGTTAGGTTTCCTCTGTGAATTTCGTTGAGCCTGGCCGTACGACGTGCTGACAGCGGTTGTACGCAATACCCGGCCCATCCGGGATGTGCTGCGTACGGCCGGGGTGCCGCGGCTGCTGGCGGCCGACCTGATCGGGCGGCTGCCGACCGGAACCGCCGCGCGCTCGCGTTGGTGCTGCTGGCCCGCTACCGAGGCGCTGACTACACCCTCGCCGGGCTGCTGGCTGGCGGTTTCGCGGTCGGACAGGCGATCGGTGGTCCGGTGCTGGCGCGGCTGGTCGACGACCGTACGCGGCAGCCGCCGGTGCTGGTCGGGGCCGCGTTCGTGGCGGCGATCGCGTTCGGGGCGTTGGCATTCATCGATCTCGCCGGCCAGCCCATCGTCGCGATCGCGCTGGTGGTGGTGCTCGCTGGGGCCGCGACACCGCCGCTGGAGCCGTGCCTGCGTGCCCTTTGGTCGCTGCTGCTCCCGGACCAGCGAGCCGTGCACGCCGCGTACTCACTCGACGCAGCCGCCCAGGAGTTGCTGTTCGTCGGGGGCCCACTGGTCGTGGTCGCCTCGGTCTCGGTTTTCGGTGGTACGGCGGGGATCCTGGTCGCCGCCGCGGTCGGCCTGGTCGGTGCGGCCTGGTTCGCCACCGCGGGTCCGGCGCGGCGGTGGCGAGGCGCGCCGGGCGAGCGGCACTGGGCCGCGCGCGCTCCGGTCGGGCCGGCTCGCGCGGCTGCTGGTCATGCTGGTGTTCGCCGGCGGCGCGGTCGGCACCTTCACCGTCGCGGTCACTGCCTTCGCCGAGCAGGCCGGCGTACGGCCGGCCGCCGGTTGGCTGGTCACCGCGAACGGCCTCGGCGCCCTGATCGGCGGCCTGGTCTATACGGCGGTCCCGGCCGGCCGGGATCCGTCCGCTCGGTTGCGCCTCCTCGCTGGCTGCCTGGCGCTGGGCTTCCTGCCACTGGCGCTGACCCCGAACGTCTGGATCGGCCTGCCTCTGGCGGTCCTCAGCGGCCTGTTCCTGCCGCCGGTACTGGCCTGCGCATTCATCCTGGTGGATCAGCTCGCGCCGCCGGGTACGGTCACCGAGGCCTTCGCCTGGGTGGTGACGGCGTTCTCGGTCGGCTACGCCACCGGCTCGGCCGTCGCCGGTTATCTCGCCGACCACGTGGGCGCCGCGGCTGGCCTCTGGGCGGCGTCGTCGCCGGCGGCGTACTCGCCACCCTGGTCTCCGTCCCCCGGTTCGCCCCCGCGATGTCCCAGGAAGGCTAAACACGTGCATCTGTCCGAGATTCGAGCCAGGTCAACAGCGCTGCGACAGGCGGTCGCGGCAGCACCCGACCTGCAGGCGAGAGTGCCGGGCTGTCCCGACTGGTCACTGCGCAACCTGGTCGATCATCTGGGCCAAGTGCAGCGATTCTGGGCTGTGGTGGTCCAGCAGGGTACGAGCGACAGGCGCCCCACGGAGGACGCGGTGGACCGCCGTGAGCCTCACGGCGACCTCGTCGAGTGGTCCGCAGAGTCCACCGAGCTGCTCGTCGCGGCGCTCAGTACGGCCGAACCGGACCAGCCCTGCTGGTCCTGGTGGCCGGCCGAGGCCGCTCCGTTGACGGCCGGCGCGATAGCCCGCCATCAAGTCGTCGAAGCCGCGGTGCACGCGTACGACGCCCAGGAGACCATCGGCAAGCCGGAGCCGATCCCGGACGCGGTCGATCTGGTGGCCGAGTTCCTGGAGGTCTCGTACGGCTCGGCCGGCGAATGGCCGCATGAGCCGACGCGGGTTGCTGTTCGTACGACGCAAGGCCCGTCCTGGCAGGTCGGCCTAACCGCGACGGGCTCAGCGATCACCACCGACGATCACGAGTCCGCGAAGATGACGCTCAGCGGTTCGGCGAGCGACCTGCTTTTGGCTCTGCATCTCAGGATTCCAGCGGATCGGCTAAAAGTCGAGGGCGACGGTCAGGTGGTACGTGACCTGCTCGCCTGGCCCTCACTTTAGGCCGGAACCTGTCGTACGGGTGCGGGCTCGGCGCAGTGCTCGGCGAGGGTGTCCAGCGGGATGTCCAGGGCGGTCGCCAGCGCGGCCACGGTGAAGAACGCCGGTGTCGGCACCCGGCCGGTCTCGATCTTGCGGAGTGTTTCGGCGGACAGCCCGGCGGCCGCCGCGACCTCCGGCATACTGCGGTCTCCGCGAGCTTGCCGGAGCAGCGCTCCCAACCGCTCGCCGCGCTGCCAGTCGAGCCGGGTGAGGGGTGCGCGAACCATGACCGTGATACTAATACCGGTATAGTATTGGGTCCAGTGGTGACGGGTAGAAGGAGTGCGGCGACGTGGTCGAGCAGAAGACCGAGGCTGAGTTGGCGGCGATGCGCGAGGCCGGCCGGGTGGTGGCCAACGCGCTGGCCGCGGCCCGGGAGGCGGCCAGCATCGGCGTCAGCCTGAAGGAGTTGGACGAGGTCGCCCATGCCGTCATCAAGGACGCCGGCGCCACCTCGCCGTTCCTGAACTACCACCCGCAGTGGGCGCCGACGCCCTTCTCCGGGGTCATCTGCGCGTCTGTCAACGACGCCATCGTGCACGGCATCCCCGGCCACTACCGGCTGGCCGACGGTGACCTCGTCAGCATCGACTGCGGCGCGACCCTCAACGGCTGGACCGGTGACGCCGCGATCAGCTTCCTGGTCGGTACGCCCCGACCCGGCGACGCCGAACTGCTGGCCACCACCGAGCGCGGCCTCGCGGCCGGCATCGAGGCCGCGGTGGCCGGCGGCCGGCTCGGGGACATCCACACGCGATTGGGCAGGTCGGCCGGTCCGCCGGCTACGGCATCCCCTCCAACTTCGGCGGTCACGGGATCGGCCGGGAGATGCATGAGGACCCGTTCATCGCCAACGAAGGCCGCGTCGGCCGCGGTCTGCGTCTGCAGGTCGGGCAGGCCTTCGCGATCGAGCCGATGTTCATCGCCGGTGGCGTCGACGACTACACGATGGCCCCGGACGGCTGGGCGCTACACACCTCGGACCGCAGCCGCGCGGCCCACTTCGAGCACTCCATCGCCATCACCAAGGACGGCCCGGTCATCCTCACCCTTCCCTGACCCGACGAAGCGCTGGTAAGTGTTATCCATCTCGGATAGTATCCGCATGCGATAGTATCCACGATGGTTCTAGGAGCGACAAATGATCACGAGCATTGGCGTGCATGTCCACTACGTCTCCGACCAGGAGGTCGCCCGCGACTTCTTCGTCGACAAGCTCGGCTTCACTCCGCACACCGACGCGGAGATGAGCCCGGGCCGACGCTGGATCGAGGTGGCCACCCCGGCCGGCGACCGGATCAACCTGTTCCCGGTCCAGGACGGCTTCGAACACTTCCTCGGCAAGAGCTCCACCTTCACCCTGCTGTGCGACGATGCCCAGAAGACGTATGACGAACTCAAGGCCGCCGGGGTGCCGGTCGAAGGGCCGTTCAAGGAGCCGTGGAGCACGTGGGTGAAGGTCACCGACCCGGACGGGAACGACTTCGTCATCGGCGAGGTCTCCCAACAGAACAACTGACCCACGTGGGCCGGGGATGACGCCGGCGATCTTCGCCCTGCTGCTCGCCCTCGCTGGCGGCGAGCAGCACGGGTACGCGCTGATGTCGGACGTGGAGGCCTTGACCGGCGGCCTGATCCGGCTGGGCCCGGGCACGGGCACGCTCTACCGGTCGCTGCAGCGGATGCGGGTAGACGGGCTGATCGTGGAGATCGAGGACACCAACGACTCCGGGCATATCGACGGCGACTCGTACGACCGTCGCGCGGCGAGCGGCGCCGGTCATACCGACTCACGGACCGCGGCCGGGAAGCCGCCGCCGAAGAAGCCGGCCGGCTGTCCGTGCTGGTCGCGGCGGCCGAGTCCCGTGGCATCAGGGCGTTGGAGACCCGTACGGACCACACCGAAAGGCACGCCGGATGACCGCGCCGCCGACCTCGCGCCGGAGGAGTTCCCCGGCGTCACCCCGCACCTGGTCGTGCGTGCGCAGCGTCGCCGAGGCGGTCGCGTTCTACCAGCGCGCTTTCGGGGGGCGGACGAGCTGCAGCGCCAGTCCGGCCCGGACGGCCGGATCTGGCACTGCGAGCTGTTGGTGGCCGGCGGCCGACTGCTGTTGGTTGAGGAGTTCCCGGACATGGGGATGCTGGCTCCGGAATCGATCGGCGGCACCCCGGTCATGCTGCACATCTTCGTCACCGACGTGGACGGCACCTTCGACCGGGCTGTCGAGGCCGGCGCGGAGCCGGCGATGAAGCCGCTCGACACCTTCTGGGGCGACCGGTACGCGCAGGTCATCGACCCACTGGGACACCGCTGGTCCTTCGGTCGGCGTACTGACGACCTGTCCACCGAGGACACGCGGCCCCAAGCGCGCGCGCGGCCCAAGCGCGCCGGTGGAGCGCCGAGCGCGGTCACCCGGCGAGTCCCGCCGACGTGCCGGAATCCGACCGTCCCTGGAGCCGTTAAGCAGGCTCATCCCCGTCGGGCATGGCGTCAAGGTGCTGCTCGAGGGCGTCCAGGCGGTCCGACCAGAGCCGCCGGTACGGCGACAGCCACGCGTCGATCTCCTGCAGCGGCTCCGGACGAAGCTCGTACCAACGGCGTTGGGCCTCCTGCCGCACCCGTACGAACCCGGAGTCGCGGAGCACCTTCAGGTGCTTGGAGGTCCCCGGCTGGGTCAGCCCCAGCTGGTCCACCAGCTCGTTCACCGAGCGCGGACGCTCCAGCAGCAGATCCAGGATGCGTCGCCGGCTGGGCTCGGCGAGTACGTCGATTGTTGTCGGCACGACCAAAATATACTCTAGGGGAAATATATCCTCAAGGTCATGTTCCGGCGTGACGGGTTCATGCGCGTACGCGCAACCCCACCTGCCAAGCTGTCGCCATGACCTCGCTGCGCCTGTCTGACCGCGCCGGTCGCGGTGTGCTGTTGGCCACCGTGCTCGCGTCCGGCATGGCCTTCCTGGACAGCACGATCGTCAACGTGGCACTCCCCCGGATCGGCCACGACCTGACCGCCAGTCTGGCCGATCTCCAGTGGACGATCAACGCGTACACGCTGACGCTGGCCGCCCTGGTGCTGATCGGCGGGGGGTGTTGGGCGACCGGTATGGCCGACGGAAAGTCTTCCTGATCGGGGTCGTCTGGTTCACGCTCTCGTCCATGCTGTGCGGCATCGCCCCATCGGTGCCCCTGCTGATCGCCGGACGGGCCCTGCAGGGCATCGGCGCGGCCCTGCTCACGCCCGGCTCGCTCTCGCTGATCCAGTCGTCCTTCGTGCCGGAGGAGCGGGCCAAGGCGATCGGCGCCTGGGCGGGCCTGGGCGGGGTCGCCGGCGCGATCGGGCCGTTCATCGGCGGCTACCTGGTCGACACCTGGTCGTGGCGGTTCGCCTTCTACCTGAACGTGCCGCTCGCCGCGTTGGTCATCTTCGCGACCCTTCGGTGGGTGCCGGAAAGCCGCGCCGACGAGGTCGAACCAGGCGCTGGCGGCCGGTTCGACGTCGGCGGCGCGTTGCTCGGCGCGATTGGGCTGGGCGGCGTCACGTACGCGCTGGTGGAGGCACCGGGGCAAGCGGGAACGGTAGCCGTCTGGGCGGCCGCCGTCATGGGGGTGGCGGCGCTCGCCGGTTTCGTCTGGGTGGAACACCGCGAACGCCATCCGATGCTGCCGCCGCAGGTGTTCGCCTCCGCGCAGTTCTCCGCGATCAACGTGGTCACGCTGTTCGTCTACGCCGGCCTGTCCGGGGTGTTCTTCTTCCTGGTCCTGCAGTTGCAGGTGGTGGCCCGGTTCTCCGCATTGCAAGCGGGCGTCTCGCTGTTGCCGATGACCGTGGTGATGCTCGCTTTCTCGTCCCTGTCCGGCTCCCTCGCGCAGAAGATCGGACCACGGATCCCGCTGGTCGCCGGGCCGCTGATGGGCGCCGCCGCGGTGCTGCTGATGCTCCGGATCGGCCCCGGCGCCTCGTACGTCTGGGACGTGCTGCCGGCCGTGACGCTGATGGGCTTGGGCATGACCACGGTCGTGCCACCGCTGACCTCGACCGTGCTGGCGGTGGTCGCGGACCGCTACTCGGGCGTTGCCAGCGGGGTCAACAACGCCGTTTCGCGGGCCGGCGGGTTGTTGGCCGTGGCCGCGTTGCCGCTGGTCGTCGGGTTGTCCGGCGCCTCTTACCAGAACGCGGGAGCGCTCAACGGCGGCTTCCGGACGGCGATGATGGTGTGCGCCGCACTGTTCGCCCTCGGCGCGGTTATCGCGCTTGTTTTCGTCCGCGGAAAAAAGCCGCCCCCCCGCCGCCGGAGCGGCATCGCTGTTCGGTGCTGACACCGATGGAGCCGGGGGTACGTACCCAGCACTGACCGGTGGCACGCTGCCGGCCTCCGAGACATACCAGGTGGTCCGGGGCCTGATCGGCCGGCCGGTGCGCTCGGGCCGCCGGCCGGACTGGTCGCCGTTGGTCAGCCGGGCGTCCGGCGAGGCGATGAAGTCGATCACCGAGAGCAGCCCGGACATGGTCCGTTCGAAGCTGGGGCTCACCGTACCCACCGCACTCGCGACCTCGCCATAGTCGGCGAGCGCGGACGCCAGCGACACCTCGTCCAGCCGTACGGTCACCGGGAGCAGCCGCTCCAGGCCGCCCTGGCCGAAGTCGATCAGCAGCCGCAGCTCCGGTCGGTCACTGCGGAAGTTGTACTCGAGGTGGGCGTACGCGGCGTCAGCGCCGAGGTGCTCACGCAGGCCGGTGACGTGCACGCACCACTCGGGCAGGTTCATGAACCGGTCGAGCGTGGGCAGGTCGGCCCGCGCCGAGGTCCAGAGCTGGTCGACCAGCCGCGGTTCCAGCGTGTACACCGTGCGAGCGAACCGCCAGGAGTAGTACGCGGCTACCGCGCCAACCGGAGGCGGCGGGGCGTTGCGGCCATCGAAGTCGGCCGCTGGCTGCGCCACCACCCGGGCAGCCCCGCGAGCGATCGGCAGCAGGCACCATTTCGGCCAGTGACCGGAGTCCTCCAGCCGTACCAGGTCCAGGTCCCGCCACGCCCGCGGCCAGGCCGACACCACGTCGGCTTCCAGCTCGTCCGCGCGTTGGAGAGCAGTCTGCGTGTCCGGGTAGCCCATCGCCGAAATCTTGCCATCGCTACTCACCGTCCCCGCCCCACCCCATCGCGAACCGGACGTTTTCGCTGTGGTTCGCCGCGTGTCGACAGCTAAAACGTCCGGTTAGTAGGGGTGTTCAGTCGCGGCGGCGGACGTATTCGACGACGGCGGCGCGGTGCTGGCCACGTTGAAGACCTTGCGGGTGTGCGCGATCCGGCGGTTGGCCGTACGCAGGGGGACAGGAACTCGGCCTCGGCGGCGGCGGCGATCGACTCACCGTCGGCGAGGCGGTCCAGCAGAGCGCACTCCTCGACGGTGAGGCCGGGCACGGACGGCGTGTCGTCCTCGGTGGGCGCGTCGCCGACCGGGCCAACCCGGCGCAGGTCGTCGAGCAGGGCCCGGCCGGTGGTACTGCGCGGATCGACGATGGCGACCACGCCAACGCCCCGGGCGGCGGCCAGTACGACCGCGCCGACGTCGTCGGAGTCCTCAACCGGGCCGGAAAAGACCAGCTTCTTGCGAGTCAGGTCCCACGGCTCGGGCGGCATCACGAAGCCCGTACCGACTGTCCAGCCCTGCTTGGTGAGCCGGCGCAGCACGCCGGCCGCGGCCGACTGGGTCTCCACCACGTGTAGCGGTTGCGTCATGGCCGCTCGTCACCCAGTTCGGCGGCGACCAGCGCGGCGCGGCCGCCTCGGTGCGGGTACGGGCGCCGAGCTTGCGCATGCCGGACCGTACGTGCGTCTCCACGGTCTCCCGGGACAGTCCCAGCCGGGTAGCGATCCGGCGGGTCGACTCGCCCTGAGCGACCAGCTGCAGCACCTCGGTCTCGCGGGCCGAAAGCGGACTGCTGCGCGGGCCGAGCCGGGGACGTTCGTCCAGGTTGCGCTGTGCGACCCGGCCATGCGCGACATAGCGGCGAAGGGCCTTGCGGACCCGCCCCAGCAACACCACCAGGCCAGCCGTCTCGGCCGCGATCTCGGCGGCCAGCAGGGCTGGTACGGCCGCGTCCGGCGGGTCGGGAGCGACCATCACCCCCAGCAGCGCCCGGATCTCCTCCCGGACCACCCGCTGGTGCCAGGCGCTCGCAGCCTGGTTGAACTCCGACGACGACGGCCAGCCGCCGGCCGCCCGGTTCCACGCCCGCAAGGTCGCGGCGGCCGCCTCGGCCGGCGGCTGCAGCGCGGTGGCGAGGCGGCCGGTGTCCTTGGCGTGCGCACCGACCGCGCCGGCGGCTCGCTCGTACGCGGTCCAGTGTTCGGTGATCTCGGCGAGGCCCAGCAGCAGGGCGGACTGCCGGATCGCGGCGGCCTCCTGGTCGCCGGAGGGCTCCACCACTCCGTCCAGCCAGGCGACTTCCTGGCCCACCCACGCGAGCGCCTCCGCCGGCACTCCGCTGACCACCATGCCTTCGGGCAACCCGCCAGACAGCCGGCCACGGGCCAGTCCGAGAGCGCCCGAGTCCGCCGCCGCCAAACATCCAGCGGCCAGTGCGTACGCCCGCGCGCGCCCGGGCAGCGAACGATCCAGCAGGTCGGTGGCCCGACGTACCACGTCGTCCAGCGCCTCGCCGCGCAACGCCGACACCCACAGCCCCAGCGCGACGAACCGGGACTCCCAGCTGTACGCGCCGTCAACCGCACACCGCTGGGCGCCGGCTTTCGCGGCCGGGCCAGCCTCGCTGGTGTCGCCGTCGGCGGCCAGCGTCTCGGCCAGCACCCACCGGCACCACCGCTCATCCGCGGTCCGCCCGGCCACCTCGCAAGCCTTCGCGGCCGCGTCCAGCGCCGCCGCCCAGCCGGCCTCCCGGCCAGTCGCGGCGGCGATCGCCAGCGCGGCGGCCACCGCCGGCGGATGGGCGGTGGCATCGCCGAAATGGGCGTGCGCGGCCGCGGTGGCGGTGCCGACCGCGACGGCATCGCCCACCCCGACGGCCGCGAGGATGCGGACCCTGTGCAGGTCCGCGAGCAGGTCGACCGGCAGCCCGGCGGTCTCTCCGAGGGCGTTCCGGAACACCTCGGTAGCGGCCAGCGCGGCCGCCGGGTCGCCGGCCTGAAGAAAGGCCTCCGCCTTCAGGACGCCTTGTTCAGCGCGCAACGCCGGAGTCGTCAGGTTGGTCTCGGGCAGGCTCTCCAGCGCTCGTACGGCCGCGTGGTAGCGCCCAACAGCAAGCGCAGCAGCCACCGCGTCCAGTCGTACCCGAGGTGGCACGTCGACACCGGTCAGCCCGGCCGCCAGCAGCAGACTGGCCGCTCGTTCCCCGTCGGTGGTGGCCTGACCGGCGGCCACCACCGCTTGGTCGAAGGCGCTCTGAGCAGCACCGGCAGCGGCGTAGTGCCGAGCCGACTCGGCCGGTGCACAGAATTGCGCCAGCCGGGCGTGCAGAGCAGCGCGGTCCGCCGCGGGCAAGATACCGGCGGCGATCTCGGCGACGCAAGGCGCCACCGGAGCTACCATCATGCCGTCCTGGGCGACCGCGCCTTCTTGAGTGACCGTGCCTTCCTGGACGGCTAAGCCGGCCTCTACGAGCTCGCCGACGCCGGGTCCCAGCCGGCTCGCCAGCTCCGGCCGGCCGAGCAGGCCCAGGGCCGCGATCGCGGTACGGGCCGGGCGGCGGAGTTGGGCGACCGCGTCGGCGATGGCCCGCTCCAAGTCGTCGGCCCGGGAGGGCGCGGACCGGCCGAGCTCGGTTTGGGAGAGGTTGCCGCCGGCCCGTACGGCCCGCCGGGCCAGCACCTGGACCGCCAGCGGCATCCCGCCGGCTCGCTCGACCACCGCGGCGATCGCGGCCGCCGACAGCTCCGGCGCGGTCTTCTCCGCCAACCCCGACGCCGCCTCGTCGGTGAGCGGCGGGACGGTCACCCACGCCCGTGCGGCCGCCCGCAACGCTCTGAAGACTTCGGCGGGCAGGTTGTTCGGCGTCCGCAAGGCGGCCAGCACCCGTACGTGCTCGGTCAGCCTTGGTAGCACCGCCAGCGTGAGGCCGTCGGCCCACTGGAGGTCGTCCAGCACGAGCAGACCGTCCTTGACCCGCGCTCTCACGGCCTCCACGGCCAGGTCCACGTCGGACTCCGGCAGCCGGGCCCGGATCGCGCGGCTCAGAGCGACCCCCGGCACATGCCGTAGGCTGGCCAGCCCGCCGCCCCGGAACACCGTCCCGGCGGCGGCGGACGCCAGCGAGGTCAAGAGGGTCGTCCGTCCGTCCGACGCCTGGAGCGCCCGTCACCACGACGAGTCCGGGCTGCTCAGGAGCGGTAGGCATGGTTACGGGCTGTGGTGTGGTCGGCACGCCGGTCACCTACCTCCCCCCGGGTGGCACGAACATGGGATGGTGCCCGAGAAGGATAGTTCTAAGGTCGTATCCGTATCCCACCCGCACCACAGTGAGATCCACTTTCGTCGAGAGGCTCTGGCGGTATGCCGTACAACGTTGTTGATACCAGCTCGGTTCGTACGGACCGAGCCTCCCGCGCTGGCAGCGTCCCGGCGTCGCAGAACTAGCCGTGGCGACCGGACCTCTCAGCACCCGGGTGGCCGCGCTCTGCGCGGAGGTCGCCCCCCGGTTGACACCGCAGTCCCGCTCTGCCGTCGTCGACCTGCGCCAGCGGCTGGGCGAGCCACTCCGGGTGGCCATTGCCGGACGCCTCAAGGCCGGCAAGTCGACGCTGGTCAACGCCCTGATCGGCGGGCGGCGGGTGGCGCCCACCCAGGTGGGTGAGTGCACCCGGCTGGTGACCCAGTTCCGGTACGGCACCTCGGACCGGGTGGACGTGGTCCGCCGGGACGGCAACCGGGTCAGCCTGCCGCTGGACTCGAACGGGATGATCCCGCAGAAGATCGGCGTGCCGCGCGCCGAGGTCTCGTACATCGACGTGACCCTGTCCAGCGAGCGCCTACGCGACCTCACCGTGGTGGACACGCCCGGCCTCAGTTCCACCAACGAGCAGATCTCCGCGAGCAGCAAGGACTTCCTGCTCGGCGACACCGGCTCGTCCGACGAAGCGCAAGGCCTGCTGTCCGATGACATCGACGCGGACAGTGCCGGCGCGCTGACCGGCGCCGAGGCCATCGTCTACGTCTTCACCCAGTCCGTACGGCAGGACGACGTGGAGGCGCTCGAGGCCTTCCGGACAATGTCCGCCCGGCTGTCCAGCAACCCGATCAACTCGCTCGGACTGTTCAACAAGGTCGACAAACTGGTGGGTACGGGCGACCCGTGGCCGGTCGCTGGGCCGCTGGCCACCAGCCAGGCCGAGGTGCTGCGCCGGCAGGTCTCCGACGTCGTGCCGCTGGTCGGCCTACTCGCCGAGACCACCGAGTCCGGCCGGCTGACCGCGGCCGACTGCGAGGCGCTCCGGCAGATCTCCGGCATGTCCGCGATCGACCGGCAGGTACTGACCGCGTCGGTCGACCTCTTCGTCAACCGTGACTGCCCCGTATCCAAGCAAGAGCGTGAGCGGCTGCTGGTGCTGCTCGATCTCTACGGCATCCGGTTCTCGCTGTCCGCGCTGGAGGCCGAGCCGGATCTGCCGACCAACGAGCTGAGCCGCCGACTGTTCCTGGCGTCGGGCTTCCCACGCGTACGGCAGGTGCTGGATCGGGCCTTTCGCTGGCGCAGCGACGCGATCAAGGCCGGCTGGGCACTGACCGGCCTGGAACAGATCGCTCTCGCGCGGAGAACCTGCGGGATCGCGAGCTGCTCCGGGACACCGTGGAGCGGCTGCTCGCCGAGCCGGAGTATCACCAGCTCCGACTGCTCGACGTCGTACAGCAGGTCACCACCGGCGCGGTCGAGCTGCCGGACCAGATGGAGCAGGAACTGACCCGGCTGGCGCTCTCGGAGGACCCGCAGTCCATCCTCGCGATGCCCGGCGCCGGCGCCGCCGAACTCGAGCGGGCCGCTCTGGAGGCCGCTACCCGCTGGCGGCGGTTCGCGGTGGCCGGCGCGACCCCATCCCAAGCCCGGGTGGCGCATGTCGCGCACCGCGGGTTTCACCTGTTGTCCCCCAGCGGGTACGGCACCGGCCGACCGGGCCGCATCCCGCTGGCCGCCCGCGCGTAACTGGGGGTTACTGAGCCGATGTCGACCACCAATCTTCGGATCGTGGCGGCCGCGATCACGCTCATCATGGCCGTCCTGGTCGGGGTGCTGACCGGGGTAGCCGGTGGCATCAGTGGACTGGCCGCGAGTGGCTGCGCCAGCTCCGACACCCCACAGCCGAGCCAGAGCGGCGTCCAGAAGCCCGGCGGCGGCCAACCGGGCGGCGGCGAGTCCCTTCAGCCCGGTGACGGCACCGGGGGCACCACCGACCAGGGGCACCACCGGTCAGGGCGGCACCACCGACCAGGGCACCACTGACCAGCCCGGCACCAGCGGCAACCTCACCAACGACCCCGGCCGGACCACCGGAACCGGCACGCTGACCGCGGCCTGCGGTCCGGTGTTCTACGTACCGGCCGCGGTGATCGGCTTTCTGGGCACCCTGGTCACCGGCTTCGCCTGCGTACTGGTGATGTCCGCGGCCCGCCGCCGTACGCCGGTGGTTGGCCCAGTCGCCGCCGCTGCCGGCACCCGGGGTGGTAGCTCGCCACCGGTGTCGGCGCCGCCGAGTCGCACCGCGGGCAAGCCAGCCGATCGAGAACAGTTACTTGAGACGTTGATCTACGTACGGGACCGGGCCACAGCAACGCGCTGGGCGACCGCATCGTACGAGACCTGCAGGCCATCGGCGTGACCGAGATCCGCCCGGACGGGGAGAAGTTCGACCCGTCCCGGCACGAGGCCGGCGGCTCCACCGAGACCGCCGATGGCCAGCTCGACGGCCGGATCGCCGCCGTCGAAACCCCCGGTTACCTGGACCGGGGCCGGATCCTGAGACTGCCCGTCGTGACCGTTTACCGGAGGAAACCGTGAGCCAGCCCGCCGTCCAGACCGGCAAACCAGCCGGCCGGCCAGATCCCCAGCAGGCCGAGGCCGCGCTGATCAAGGTGGTCGGCGCCGCGGTCGACAACGGGCTGGCGCACATCCGCCGGGTCGACCCGGACGCCGCGTCCGACATCGACGCGGTCCGTCGGCGGGACGAGGGCCGGCCGGTGGTGGTCATCGTCGGAGAGACCAAGCGCGGCAAGTCCTCGCTGGTCAACGCCCTGATCGGGGCACCGAACCTGTCCCCCGTCGACGCTGCGGTGGCCACCAGCGCGTATCTGGAGTTCAAGCACGGCCAGACACCGTCAGCGCGCGCGTACGTGCCCGGTGACGAGATGCCGGTACCGTTGGACATCGCCAGCCTGCGCGACTGGGGTACGGTCCTCGGCCAACTCCCGGACGGTGTCCGGCCGCCGCGGCGGATCGAGATCACCTACCCGGCGCCGATGCTGGAGTTCGTCGACATCGTCGACACTCCCGGTGTCGGCGGCCTGGACTCCGCCCACGCCGAGATCGCCCTCGACGCGGTCGAGCACGCCACCGCGCTGCTGTTCGTGGTGGACGCGTCCGCGCCGTTCTCCCAGCCGGAACTGAACTTCCTGTCCGACGCGAGCAAGCGAGTCAACCTGGTGTTGTTCGCGCTCACCAAGACGGACATCTACCCCGGCTGGCGCACCGTGATGGACGACGACATCAAGCTGCTGCAGGCACACGCGCCGCGGTTCGGACAGGCCGGTTTCTTCCCGGTTTCCTCGGCCCTGGCCGAAGTGGCCGCGACGCTGCCGCCGGAGGCCGCCGGCGCGCTGTTGGAGGAATCCCGGATCGATCTCCTGCGCAAGGCGCTGTCGGACGGGGTCGCCGCCCGCGGCGAGCTGCTCAAGCGGGCGAACGTGCTGCGTACCGTGCGCTCCGAGCTGATCCGGCTCGACCAGGTCGCCGGTGACAAGATCCGTACCGCCGACCCGGACCCGGCCACCCTGGCCGAGCTCAAGGAGGAGCGCGGCCGAGTCGGCGCCAAGAAGCGCACGGACACCCGGTCCTGGCAGGTCAGCATGTCGAGCGAGATCAAGCGGTCCCGTACGGACATCACAGCCCGAGTCCGCACCGAGGTCAGCGGCCTGCAGGACCACTGGATGAACGCGATCGACAAGGCTGGCGCGGCCCAGATCAAGCAGTTGCCGTACGACGTGGACCGCTCGCTGCACGCGCTGGCGCTGCGGATGACCGCGGACATGCAGCCGGTTCCGGGTGGTCGGCGGCGGCCGGATCCTCAGCCAGGTGTTCACCCCGCAGGAGATCCAGCGGGTGCTCAGCCGGCTCAATTCCCGACTGCAGGCCCGGATCAGCACCAAACCGCAAAGGTCGAAGGGCAGCCAGGACAACGTGCTGCTGGTCCAGTCCAGCGTCATGTCGAGCGTCGGCATTGGCAGGTACGCGGCCCTGGGCGCCACGGCGTTGGTCGGTGGCGTCATCGCGTGGCCGGTGACGATCGGCCTGGGCATCGCCAGCGCCGCGTTCATGCTTTACCGCCGAAGGGTGTCCGGGAACCGTCAGGAGGCCAAGGTCTGGCTGCGGGAGGTGCTGGGTGAGGCCCGGGCGTCTCTCGGCGACGCGGTGTCGTACCAGTTCACGGACCTGGAGCACAACCTGACGCTGGCCCTGGAAGAGGCCATCGACCGGCGGATCAAGGAACTCGACAAGCAGATCGGCGACATCGATCGGGCGCTGGCCGAGGACGCGGCGACCCGCAAGCGCAAGCGGGCCGAGTTCCAGGGTGAGCGAGACCAGATCCGCGCCAAGCTGGGCCCGCTGGACGACGCGCTGATCAAGCTCCGGCGGGGCACCGCGGTTGCTGGCGCCGAGGGCACGGACGGGGGGTGACGAGGTGGACGAGGACATGGGTCACGACGACGATGGCCTCTACGGGGGCTTCGACTCGCACGACGAGATGGCGGACCACGACGAGTACGCCGCGGACCTGAGCCCTGCCGACGACCATCTCGACCCGGTGGACGGCGGGCATGACGAGTTCACCCCGGGGTACGAGGACCACGTCCCGGTCGACGGGTCGTACGACGACGGGTCAGACCCATATGTCGATGCGCCCGCCGGCCACGATGAGTTCACCCCCGCCGATGTCACTGTCGGCGACGACGGACATGACGACCTGGTCGGTTACCACGACGACGACACGGCCACGCCGATCGGCGCGCTGACCGACATGCCGTACGATCTGGACGACGGCACCTCAGGCTTCCCGCCGGCCCTCGACCTGGGCATCGACGCCCCGGCGGACGGCGGGCCATGGCTGGATCTCAGCCTGCTCGGCGACGGCTCGGACGTGGACGACGACGCCTCTGGTGCGCACGCGTACGCCGCGGAGATCCCGGACAGCCCGCCCGGCGGCCTCGTGGACCTTGCCAGCGTGGACGCGGCCGGCGACGGCACCAACTGGACCGAACTGGCCCAGTCCGACGACCTGGCCGTCCACTCCCTCGCCACCCTCTGGGCCCCGGCGGCCTGACCGACCGGAGGTTTGCGGTGGCCTGGCATGGCCGGGAAGGGCAGCGGATTCACTACCAGGACGACGGTCGCGGTGACACGGTCGTCCTGCTGCCCGGGTGGGGTGGCAGCGTCATCGAGCTCAACCAGCTGCGGAGCGAGCTCGCGGATGGGTTTCGTATCGTCGCCGTCGACCTGCCCGGGTCCGGGAGGTCTCAGCCGCAGCCGCGGCACTACACGGCCGGCTACTACCTTCAGGATGCGCAGACGCTGCTGGGTCTCCTTGACGAACTCGGTGTGGGCGCGGCCCACCTGGTCGGATTCAGCGACGGCGGTGAGGACGCGTTGCTGATGGCGGCGCTGCGGCCGGCTCGGGTGCTGTCCACGGTGACCTGGGGCGCGGCTGGGCGGATCGTGGCGTCGCGGGAACTGCTGGACGGGCTGACCTGCCTAGTTGACAAACCCATCGAGCCGCTTCTCACCTTGGCTGCCTACCTGGTCGAGGCGTACGGCGTGGAACCGGCCCGGATCATGGCCAGATCCTGGTCCGAGGCGATGAGCGCCATCATCGACGCCGGTGGCGATATCAGCCGGTCACAGGCATCGTCGATCACCTGTCCCACGCTCCTGATCGCGGGCACCGACGACCCGTTCTGCCCACCGGCACTGGTCCGCGAGATGGCCGACGCGATCCCGCGCGGCAAGTTCCTAGAAGTGCCAGGCGGCGGCCACGAACTCCACCGCTCACACGCCCGCTGGCTGGCCTCGACCATCGCCCATTGGCTCGGCGACCACTAGTGGTTGTTCAGCTGCGAGACGACCAGCACGACGATGAAGATGATCAAGAAGCAGACCGCGACGATCGACGAGATCACCACGATGCGCTCCTTGTACCAAGGGCGCAGCTCCTCGTCCTGCAGGGAGGGCATCAGCGGTGGCGGCAGCTGTTGGGCCGGCATCGGCGGCCTCTGCGGCGCGGGCTGATAGCCGCCGCCACTGGACGGTGCGGGCTGGTAACCGCTGCCGCCACTGGCCGGCGTCGCTGATGTCGGCGCGATCTGCTGCGGCCGCGGCGCTTGCTGGATCGGCGGCGGCTGGATCGGCTGGGGCGGCGGAACCGGCCGGGCAACTGGCTGGGGCGGCGGTGGCAGCGGACGCGCCGGCGGCGGGCCGGCCGGCGGCTGGTTCAGTGGCCGTGGCGGCACACCCGGGACGCCGGTGACCGGCCGGATGCCAGCCGGGCCGGGCTGCGGCGGGCCGAGCGGGCGGCCGGGCGGTGGAAACTGCCCCTGGCGTGGGCCGGCCGGTCCCTGCGGTGGCCGGGCCGGATACCCCTGCGGCGGACGTAGTCCGGCCGGCGGCGGTGGCAACGGCCGGCCAGGACCGGGACCAGCAGGCCCGCCCGGGCCCGGAGGCCGAGGCGGCTGGGTCGGTCGATAGATCTGCGGCGGGGTGGACACTGGCGTCGCGCCGGCGTCACCCTCAATGGCGCCGGCCCGCAGGCTGCCCTCGGCCACCACCGTCTCAGGCTGCTCCAGGGTGGTCGGCGCGACCCCGGTGGAGCTGTGGATCAAATGCGCGGCCATCGGGATCCGGCTGGAACCACCGACCAGGAAGATGCCGACCAGTTCCTTCGGATCCAGCCGAGCCTGCTGGATGGTCTGCGACAGGCACAGCACAGTCCGCTCCAGGTACGGCTTGATCAGCTGTTCCAACTCGTCGCGGGTGACGTGCGCGTCGACCTCGAGCGCGGCGGGCAGGTGGATATCGGCCGTCGACGTACGCGACAGCATCTCCTTCGCGCCCCGCACGTCCTCCAGCAGCATCCGCCGATGCCGCCGGTCGGCGCCGTCCTCCGGGGCGATCAGGTGCTTCCACATCTCCGCGTGAGAGTCCGCATAAGTGCTGCCCAGATGGCTGACCACGGCGTAGTCGAAGTCGAGCCCGCCCACGTCCCCGAGACCTTGCTCGGCGAGCACCTCGAACCCGTGCTGGGTCCGTCGTACGACAGTGGCGTCGAAAGTGCCGCCGCCGAGGTCGTAGATCGCCAGCGCGCGCGGCCGGCCGGCACCGACGTGCCGAGCACGGCGGTGAAATACGAAGCGGCGGCGACCGGCTCCGGGATGAGTTGTGGCCGCGGCAGGCCAGCCAGCTGGGCGGCCTGCACGAGCATGCCGCGGCGGCGCTCGCCCCACTGGGCCGGATGGGTCATCCGGACCTGGTCAGGCATCCCGCCGATCTGCCGGGCGGACCTCGGTGACGATCTGCTCGAGCACCGCGGCGGCGAGCCGTGGCACCTCGATCTCGCTCTCGCCGAGCAGCACAGTGACATCGTCGACGCGCCGCTTGGGGTTGGGCTCGAACCGGCCCGGGTCCACTCGCGCATTTCGTTCGGCGTCCCGGCCGACGAGTATTTTGCCGTCGACGCCGAGATAGACGGCCGACGGCAACAGCGGCGACCCGTCGAACAACAGCGGCCGCACCCGGCCGTCCGCGGTCCGCAGCATCGCCACTGTATTGGAGGTGCCGAAATCGACCCCGAGCACGCGCATTGACCACTCCCCTCGGCGACACCCTATCGATGGGGTGCGACCGCAGGCTCCAGCGGTCTGTCCGCGCCGAGCCAGCCGTACGCAGAGTTCACCCGCGATTAAGGGGCATAGCAAGTCTTATCCGGTCAATCCGATCCAGCGTGCCGGACCAGCCGGGGCCGGGCGATACTGCTGCGGTGGCACACCGGTTCCCTTATATCTGGACCATCCGCTCCCGCTGGCCTTCGCTCACCGCGGCGGCGCGCTCGCCGGGCGGGAGAACACCGCTGCGGCCTTCGAACGCGCCGTCGGCCTCGGCTACCGGTACGTCGAAACCGACGTACACCTGACCGCGGACGGCGTGCTGGTCGCCTTCCACGACAGCACCCTGGACCGGGTCACCGACCGCACCGGGGTGATTTCCGAGCTGCCGTGGGCGCAGGTGAAGCGGGCCCGAATCGGCGGCGCCGAACCGATCCCGCTGCTGGAGGACCTGCTCGGCGCCTGGCCGGACCTGCGCTTCAACATCGACCCGAAGGCGGACGCGTCGGTCGGGCCGCTGGTCGAGGCCATCCGCCGTACGAACGCGCTGGACCGGGTGTGCCTCGGCTCCTTCTCCGGCCGCCGGCTGGGGATGGCCCGGGCCGCGCTCGGGTCGCGGCTGTGTACGTCCACCGGCCCGCGCGAGGTGGCCGCCCTGCGGTTCGGTTCGTGGCTGCTGCTGCCGCCACCAGGCGCCAACGGACGCAGTCCGCGAGTGCCGTGCGTGCAGATCCCGACCGCACAGAACGGCATTCCCATCGGTGACGCCCGGCTCATCCGCCGCGCGCACGCGCTGGGTATGCAGGTGCACATCTGGACCGTGGACGACCCGGCCGAGATGCGCCGGCTGCTCGACCTCGGCGTAGACGGCATCATGACCGACGACCTGGAAACCCTGCGGTCTGTCTACCAGGAACGCGGCCTCTGGCCATCCTGAAGCGAAGCGACGCCTACCGGAAGTCGTCGGCGTGGTCGACGGCCCACTGCGCGAACGTACGGGCCGGGTGGCCGGTTACGGCCTCGATGGTACGGGTCATCGGCTCCGGGTGGGCCAGCATCCCGCTCCAGACCCGCAGCGCCTCATCGGCCATCGCGGCTGGCCAGCCGGCCTCGACCAGCTGCGGACGGGCCTGCTCGGCGGGGATCTCGTCGAACCGCAGCTCACGTCCGATTGCCGCCCCGATTGCCGCCACCTGCTCCCGCTGGGTTACCAAGGCTGGACCACTCACCGCGTACTTCGCGCCGATGTGCCCGTCGCCAGTCAGCGCGGCCACCGCGACCGCGGCGATGTCGGCCTCGTGGATCAGCGGCCGCGCCAGCTCACCGAAAGGCTGCCGGACCACGCCGGTCGCCCGAATCTGCTCGGCCCATCCGAGCGTGTTCCCGGCGAAGCCACCCGGCCGTACGAACGCCCATTCGGTCGCCGAGCGCTCGACCAGTCGCTCGATTGTGGCGTGGAACTCGGAGTTGTCGTCGGCCTGTTTCGCCCGCTCGTCATGCACACCCATCGAGGACAACGCCACCAGCCGCTGAGCCCGCTTCGCGACCGCCTCGACCACCGTCGACGCCGCGTCCACCGGCACACTCAAATACGGCCAGAGCAGGAATGCTGCCTCGACCCCGTCGGCCGCCGCGGCGATGCTGTCCGGATTGCCCAGGTCGGCCTGAACCACCTGCACGCCAGCCGGCAGGGCGGCCCGATCCGGATCGCGAACCGCGGCGCGTACTGGCCGTCCTGCGTCGAGCAACTGGCTGACGACCTGGCGGCCGACCTTGCCGGTGGCGCCTGTCACCAGGATTGGCGCTGTCATGGATTTGCTCCCTCTTGTCTGCTGTTGTCCGTACGATAGAACCTCAATATTGATTGAGGTCAAGCTCGGAAGCGTGTGAGGTGTGAGTGGTGTCCGCTGCGGGGATGGGCGCCTGGGGTAGGGGCGGTGTGTGGCTGTGGAGGTGAGTGCCCGGGTTAAGCGCGGTGTGGCTGTGGAGGTGAGTGCCCGGGTTAAGGGCTGTGTGGGCTGTGGAGGTGAGTGCCCTGGGTTAAGGGCGGTGTGGGCTGTGGGGATGGGCGCCTTGGTTAAGGGCGGTGTCTGTGAGGGTGCGGCGTCTCGTCTACCAGCCACCGGGAAATCCCGCCCCCGCCACCAAAGACCGGTGGTGGGGGCGGGATTTTCCGATGGTTACTGCCGATGCGCCCTGTGTTTCTGGCGCCTTCGGCGCGGGCGCCGTCGACTACGGCTACGAGCGTCGGTCTCTCAAGGCCCCGCAAAGACCGCGGGGCCTTGAGAGACCGACGCTCCTGCCGGAGGGGCGACAACATCGGCCTGGCGGCCGATGGCGCCGAACGGGGCTGGGTCCCGTCTAAGTTGACGAACTTTGGTTTAGAGGTGACGGTCCCGCGCGGGGTGAGGTCAGCGGGGTTGGGTGCCGTAGGAAGTTGACCAACTTTGGTTTAGAGGTGACGGTCCCGCACGGGGTGGGGTCAGCGGGGCTGGGTCCCGTCTAAGTTGACCAACTTTGGTTTAAAGGTGACGGTCCCGCACGGGGTGGGGTCAGCGGGGTTGGGTGCCGTAGAAGAAGTTGACCAACTTTGGTTTTAAAGGTGACGGTCCCGCGGGGGGGGGTGGGGTCAGCGGGGCTGGGTCCCGTCTAAGTTGACCAACTTTGGTTTAGAGGTGACGGGTCGCGCGGGGGGTGAGGTCATTGGGTTGGCTGGCTGTGGTTTGAAGGTGACGGTCCTGCGCGGGGTGGGGGCGATCTTGGGGGGAATCGGGGATCGGGGCGGTGGGGATGGGCTGGGGGCGGCATACTGCTGCCGTGCCGCGCACCTACGCTTCCCCAAGACCGATCGCAAACCCGCTACCGGGACATCGCGCGTGACCGCGGCGACGGTCGCTGAGACGCCGGGCTACGCCGACAAACGAGAGCGGACCGGCTGGTATTTCTACGAGTGGGCGAACCACGGCTTCTACACGGTTTGCGTGACCGTGTTCCTCGGCCCGTACCTCAGCTCAGTCACCCAGAAGGCGGCGGATGCGCACGGGCTCGTGCATCCGCTGGGCATTCCCGTCGCCGCCGGATCCTTCTTCTCGTACGTCGTGTCCCTGTCGGTCCTGCTCAGTGTCTTCGTCTTGCCAGTGATTGGGGCGATCGCGGACCGGTCGCCGCGCAAACGCGAGCTGATGGCGGTCTGCGCTTACCTCGGGGCCGCCGCCACCGTCCTGCTGCTCTTCTGTACGGGTGACCGCTACCTGCTCGGTGGCTCGCTGTTCCTGATCGCGAACATCTGTTACAGCGCCAGCATCGCCGTCTACTACTCGTTCCTCCCCCAGTTGGCGCCGCCGGACAAACGCGACTCGGTGTCCTCCATCGGCTGGTCGTACGGCTACATCGGCGGCGGTCTGCTGTTGGCCTTCGCGGTGGCTGCCGTGCTGCTCGGGCCGAAGTTCGGCTGGGAGACCGGCACCATCGCCCGGTACGCGCTCGCGTCGGCCGGCATCTGGTGGGCCGGTTTCACGATCATCCCGCTGGTGATGATCCGGAACCGGCCGCCGCTGGAGGGCGTCGCCCAAGGGAATCCGCTGATCTTCGGGTTCCGTCAGCTCGGTCGTACGCTCGCCGAGCTGCGCGCTTTCCCGCTGACGATCCTGTTCCTGGTCGGCTTCCTGATCTACAACGACGGCATCCAGACCGTCATCCTGCTCGCGGCTCAGTACGCGACCGACGAACTCAAACTGGCCCAGGCGGTGCTGGTGCCGACGATCCTGCTGATCCAGTTCGTGGCGTTCTTCGGCGCGCTGACCCTGGGTGCGGTCGCCAAGCGAGTGGGCGCGGTCAAGACGGTCATCGGCTCGCTGATCGCCTGGATCGTGCTGATCGTGCTCGCGTTCTTCCTGCCAGTCGGGCAGATCCTGCCGTTCATCGGGCTCGGCGTCGGCATCGGCTGCTGGTGCTCGGCGGCAGCCAGGCGCTCAGCCGGTCGCTGTTCAGCCAGCTCATCCCGCCCGGCAAGGAAGCCGAGTACTTCGGCATCTACGTCATCAGCGACAAGGGCACCAGCTGGCTCGGGCCACTGATGTTCGGCCTGGTCTTCCAGTTCTTCGGCAGCTACCGGCTGGCGATCATCTCGCTGATCATTTTCTTCGTGGTCGGCGCTTGCGTGCTCGCGTTCGTGCCGATTCGCAAGGCCATCGAGCAGGCCGGCAACATCCCACCCGACCTGCTCTAGAAAGCCGATGCGCTGGCCGGCACCGAGACCTGGCGGCTTCGGTGCCGGCTGCGCGAGGTCGATCCCGCTACCAGCTGACCGGCAGCTTGTGTACGCCGTAAATGGCCATATCCGACCGCATGGGCACCTCGTCGGCTGGTACGGCCAGCCGCAGGTTCGGGAACCGCTGGGTCAGTTTCGCGAACGCTGACCGCATCTCCATCCGGGCCAACTGCTGGCCAAGGCACTGGTGGACGCCATAGCCGAAGCCCACGTGTCGGATCGCGTCCCGGGTCACGTCCAGGATCTCCGGCGACGCGAAGTGCGCCGCGTCCCGGTTCGCCGACGCGAGCGCGAGCACCACCGATTCACCGGCCTTGACCTGCTGGTCCCCAAGCATTGTGTCGGCCTTGGCGATCCGTGGCAGGCCGAACTGGATGATCGACAGGTAGCGCAGCATCTCCTCGACGGCTCGCTCGATGGTGTCCGGGTTGTCTCGTACCATCGCCCACTGGTCCGGGTGCGTCAGCAGGGCCAGGGTGCCGAGGCCGATCATGTTCGCGGTGGTCTCGTGGCCGGCGACCAGCAGCAGGTTGCTGATCCCGAGCAGCTCCTCGTCGGTCAGCGGCACACCGTCTTCGGGAACCGCGGTGATCAGGTCGCTGATGAGTGCGTCGTCGGGGTTCCTGCGCTTGTCGGCGACGAGCCCACGCATGTACGTCGCCATGCCGTTCAGGGCGTCGAGCAGCTCCTCTTTGGACCGGTCCAACCGCAGCAGCGTGGAGGTCCGCCCCTGGAAGCTGACCCGGTCCTCGTACGGGACGCCCAGCAGCTCGCAGATGACCAGCGACGGGATCGGCAGCGCGAATTGCTGGACCAGGTCGGCCGGCGGGCCGGCCGCTTCCATCGCGTCCAGGTGCTCGTCGACGATCTGCTCGATCCGCGGGGTCAGCGACTTCATCCGGCGAACGGTGAACTGGCCGCCGGTCAGCATCCGGCGGTAGCGCGTGTGGTCTGGCGGATCCATGCCGATGAACGAAGCGGCGAACCCACTGTTCTTGCGCTCCTCTTCGGTGAGCGTCACGGTGTTCACCGCGCTGCTGTTGAACCGACGCTCGGAGCTGAAGACCGGATTGACCAGCGCAGAGGTCACGTCCGCGAACCTGCTGACCAGCCAGCCCTCACTGCCGTCCGGGAACGACAGCCGGCTGACCGGCGCCTCGGTGCGAAGCCGGTCGTACTCCACGGGCGGGGCGAGTGGGTCCTTCCGTTCCATGGGCAGCGGATGCGCGGTCGTCTGGGTCATCAAAGATCTCCCTCGGTGAAGCCGGACGTGCCTTTTGACCAAACTCTAACTCTTATTGCAGATCATGCAAAGTTCTCTAGCGTGCAAGCTTTCAGGCAATGCAATGGATGCTTTAATAGCGGGCATGGTCGAGAGGGTCGATGGGCTGCGTGAACGCAAGAAGCAGGCCACCAGAGTGGCGCTGGCCGCAGCGGCGGTACGGCTGTGTCTGCGCGACGGCGTGGAAAGGGTCACGGTCGACGACATCGCCGCCGACGCGGACGTGTCTCCTCGGACGTTCTTCAACTACTTCGCCTGCAAGGAAGAGGCGATTGTCGACGAGAGCCGGATGCGTGGTCAGCGGCTCATCAAGCAGCTGGGAAGCCGGCCGCATGACGAGGCGATCGCCGATTCGCTGCGGTCCGTGATGTTGCTACTAGTGCACGACGCCACGCCAGAGACCAAGCGTTGGATCGCTGAGATCCGCATGCTGCACCAGACGCCGTCCCTGCTGCCGTACCAGTTGGGCTCGTACGTCGCGATGGAGCGGTCCCTCGCCGAGGTGATCGCCGATCGGACCGGCACGGACGCGGAACGGGACATGTATCCCCGGCTGGTCGCCGGTCTCACTATCGCGGCCACCCGGGTGGCGCTGAGCCGATGGCTGGATTGCGAGGGACGAGCGGGCGCTGCGTGTGATTTCGTCGGCGAGGCGCTCGACCAGGTGGCGCCGGCTTTCGCTCTGCCGGCGGACCGGCCGGCGCCAGTACTGGCCGGCACCGACTAGTCGGCAGTTCGCGGTCCTCGACGGCTCGGAGTAATCGTCACCTCGGACGTTCCTCGGAAAACGTTCTCCGGCGTCCCTCAAGCTCACTCTCCGCACACGGCGGCCGGGGCCGAGGGTCGCTCTCCGGTACGACCGAAGCCGCCGCCGGACCGCTCGCGAGGCGCCCGCCAGCGGCGGTCGTGACGGCGGCCACGTCCAGTACGCCTCGACGCCGGCCGAAGTGGCGCAGGTCACCCGTCTTCCTGAGGACTCACTGAGAAGGTCCCTGCTCGATCAGGCAGGTGGGTAAATGCCGAAGAACAAGGCACTAAGCTGGGACAAACAGGACGACCATCCGCATTCATCCACCGCTCACATGAGCATCACGCAGGAGATGTGACCTCCACCACAATTAACGTGAGAAGTGGTCATGCCGATAAACGTCCGACGTCCTTCCCTTGAGTGGGCGGACTCCGGGACGATGGCGTACCGGATGCGAAAAATGGGAATCCTTTCGTCCCGCTCGTCGTTACTCAGAGCGAACGTTGGTTAATCAGGGAGGGGTGCCACCATGGGTGAGCGCACATTGCGCGGAAGCCGTCTCGGTGCCGTCAGCTACGAGACCGACCGCAACACCGAACTGGCGCCCCGGCAGGAGGGGTCATACCGCTGTCCACGCGGCCACGACTTCACCGTGCCGTTCGCCGCGGATGCGGAGATCCCACTGATGTGGGAGTGTCAGCGGCACGGCGACGTGGGACGGCTCATCGACGGCGCGGAGCCGGAGACGAAGAAGGCCAAGCCGGCCCGTACGCACTGGGACATGCTGCTGGAGCGGCGCAGCGTCGCGGATCTCGAAGAGGTCCTGGCCGAGCGCCTGGAGGTCCTCCGGGGCCGCCGGAGCAAGTCCGCCTAAGCCAGCCGGCGGTCGGTATCGGATCGCCAGCTTGATGGTTCACCCGCCGCCAGCGTCGCCGGCGGGTGGCTCGTTGTTCCTCATCGCCGCCTTCTCCGTACCCGGAGAAGGCTTTTTGTTGCCTGCCAAGCGGCCCGCCCGGCACGCCCGGTCACGGTAGAGTGAGGCCACGGCGACCCTTTGTTCTCGACCGCACCGCTGAGCGGGTTGATGGTCGGCCAGTCGCCACACTGCCGCGTCGCACCGAGTCCGGTGCCGCCCGGGTCACCGAGAGAACGGGTGTCGGCGCTCCCGCCGCCGCCTACCACAGTGCCCCGCGCGAATCGGAGACCCCGGACAGCGCGGAGAAGGTAACCAGATGACCATGCGTACGTACCACATCACCGGAGACCTGCCTTATTACGTGATCAGCTGCGGCGCCTGCGGCGACGCCTTCAGTTGCTACGACGATTCCTGCTACCAGCGCGACACGCTGGCCAACCGGGCCGTCCTCGCCGGCTGGTCCGTCGCCGCACCGGTGCCCGGGCTGCGGCACCGGCACCCAGCGCCAACTGGCAGCTGCTTACAGTGCCTGAGCAGCGACCGCTCGACCTCGGCGTTATCGGCCACTCGGCCAAGGAACACGAGCACCGGCTGCCGCTGCATCCGTCGCACCTCGACCGCATCGACGCCGAGCTGCGCGACCACATCTACCTCGAGTACGGCTACGGCGAGCGCTTCGGCGTCACCGACGAGCAGCTCGCGACCTCGGTGGCCGGGCTGCGGTCACGCGAGGAGCTGATCGAGGCCTGCGATGTCATCCTGCTGCCCAAGCCGCAGATACAGGACCTTGCCGAGATGCGTTCCGGGCAGGTCCTGTGGGGCTGGCCGCACTGCGTACAGGACGAGAAACTCACTCAGGTTGCGATCGACAAGCAGCTGACGCTGATCGCCTTCGAGGCGATGAACCACTGGAACAGCGACGGCTCGTTCGGACTGCACGTCTTCCACAAGAACAACGAGCTGGCTGGCTACTGTTCGGTGCTGCACGGGCTGCAGCTCTCCGGCGCGACCGGCGACTACGGCCGGCGGTTGACCGCGGTGGTGATCGGCTTCGGCGCGACCGCGCGGGGTGCCGTGACAGCTCTGAACGCGCTCGGCGTGCACGACGTACACGTCGTCACGGCCCGTCGAGTCGCGGCCGTCAGCTCGCCCATCCACTCAGCCCGGATGGTGCACATCGACCACGACGACGCGGACCCGCGCCGCAGCCGCGTCCTGTCCGATCGGGGTCCGGTCCCGCTGCCGGGATTTCTCGCCGGGCACGACATCGTCGTCAACTGCGTTCTGCAGGACACCGAGGCGCCGCTGACCTTCCTGGTGGAGGACGACCTGGCCGCCTTCCGGCCCGGCAGCCTGATCGTCGACGTGTCGTGCGACGAGGGCATGGGTTTCAGCTGGGCCCGGCCGACCTCGTTCGCCGAGCCGACCTTCGTGGTCGGCGACAACATCCACTACTACGGCGTCGACCACAGCCCGTCACATCTGTGGAATGCCGCCACCTGGGAGAACAGCGAGGCGATCCTGCCGTACCTGCGGACCGTGCTGGCCGGGCCGGGGGCCTGGGAGGCCAGCACCACGATCCAGCGGGCGATCGAGATCCGGGACGGCGTGATCCGCAACCCGAACATCCTCTCGTTCCAGCACCGATCCCCCGCCTACCCGCATCTTTCTCTTTGAGAAAACAAAAACGGGCCCTCCAGGGGCCCGTTTTTGTTTCGTCTAGCGGATGTCCTCCCGAATGCTGTCGAGCGCTTCGAGCACTTTCACCGCGACGTCGGTGAGCGACTTTCCCTTGCCGGGACTGACTTTCTGGGCGCTCAAAACCCCTTCGACCAGATCTCGGCGTTCGCTGTAACTGCGGCTCACGATGACTCCTCTTGGTGCTTAGGTGGAGCTTGACGCGCGGCGCAGTGGCGCCCCGACGGCGTGCAGATGCTGCAGCACATAGCCGTACGACCGCAGCGCGGCCCGCACTGACTGTATGCGATGTCGTGCCGGAGACAGAACTCGTGGACGATCTTCTGGGCCCGCCGCAGGTTCGCCCGCGGCATGTTGGGAAAGAGGTGGTGTTCGATCTGGTAGTTCAGGCCGCCGAGCGCGAAGTCGACCCACCGGCCACCGGTGACGTTGCGCGAGGTCAGGACCTGTTTGCGGAGAAAGTCCAAGGAGTGCCCAGCGGACAGAGTTGGCATGCCCTTGTGGTTCGGCGCGAACGAGATGCCCATGTAAAGACCCCAGAGCGCCTGGTGCACCGCGATGAACAGGACGGCTTTGAGCGGCGACAGAACCAGGAACACCGCGGCGAGGTAGCCGACGGTCTGCACGACTACCAGGACAGCTTCCAGCCCACGGTTCTTGACCGCGTCCGTCCACACGGCCTGGATGCTCACCCGGCGCAGGTTGATGCCCTCCAGCAGGAGCAACGGGAAGAAGAAGTACGCCTGGTGCTTGATCATCCAGCGCAGGAATCCGCGCTTTCCCATCGACTGCTCGACACTGAACGCCAGCACCGCCATGTCGATGTCGGGATCCTCGTCCTCGTGGTTCGGGTTGGCGTGGTGCCGGTTGTGCTTGCCGACCCACCAGCCGTAGCTCAGCCCGACCAGGCCTGCGTGCACGTACCCAATGGCGTCGTTGCTCCGTCTGGTCCGGAAGATCTGCTTGTGGCCGGCGTCGTGGCCGATGAACGCGAGCTGGGTGAAGACCAGCGCGAAGACGACCGCGACCAGCAGCTGCCACCACGAGTCGCCGATCACCAGGAACGCGACACAGCAGGCGAACAGCGCCAGCAGGTTCGAACCGATCCGGAGGGTGTAGTAGACCGGCCGGCGGCGCAACAGGCCGGCGGACTTGATCCGACGGGAGAGCTCGGCGAAATCGCTGCCTGTTCGGGGCGTCGCGAGGTCGAGTGTGGCCGCGGGGTCCGCGCTAGAGGTCAAATCAGTGACTCCATCCCAGACGTACGCAAGGGGAATGCGTCGGGTCTGGGGCGGCACCCAAGCTGCGAGCCGGACCGTCCACCCGCCGAAGCTCTCGACAGGTTCGCCGCAGCTTCCTTGAGAGTGTCAGCCGCGCAGCGGAGCAACAAGCTACCTGAGAGCTATCCGGCCGTTAACAGTCGATGGCAGTCGGACGCTACCGACGGATGTCGCCCTCGATGACGCGTACGTCCATCGGGGTGGCCGGCGGCATCGATCCGGGTGTAGTGGCGGCGCGACCCCGGCGCGCTCGTACGCGCATCGGCCCGATCATCGAGGCCGGCAGTCGTTGCGCGAGTTGCGCCAACGCCCGGTGATGCAGCGCGCGGCGAACGGGCGGCAGCAGCACGACCAGGCCAACGACGGCGGTAAGGAACCCGGGGACGACGATCAGCAGGCAGGCGGCCAGCCCGAGCACGCCGTCCACCGCCTCAGCGGCTGGTGGCCGCTGCTCGGCCATCGCCTCCCGGACCTCGCGCCAGGAACGCGGGCCCACCCTGGCAAGCAGCCAGATGCCCAGACCGCTCGCCGCCAGCAGCAACAGCAGGGTCGGGAGCAGCCCGAGGTAGTGCAGTGACACCACGACCAGCGCGATCTCCGCGATCGCCGTCACCGCGAGGGTGCCCACCGTGATCGCCAACCAGCGCATGGCGTCACCTCTTTTCTTGACTCTCCCACCGAGGCTAGGCGCTTGCGGCCACCGCCGACAGGAAACCTCAGCTCCCGCACAGTTGGCCGCCAAAAGGCCCACGTACGAACAGGGTCAACGCCGCTGGCGGCCGCGAGCTCGTTGGCGATCTCACCGGTGCCGTCCGGGCTCGAGTCGTCGGCGACCAACAGCTCGGCCTCCGGGACCGCCACGCGCAGCCGGCCGATGATCTGCCGGATGTTGGCGGCTTCGTCGTACGTCGGGATGACGACGAGAACGCGCCCGAGGCCGGGATAGTCCGCCCGGCGGACGGCTCACGCAGCCTTCTCCCGGCGGCGGCCGAGGCGGCGCTGCGGACGAGTCCACCACAGCAGGGCCAGCGCCACCGCGGTGGCGAGGCTGGCGAGGATCTCCGGCCACTCGCCGAGCACCGCCGCCACCGTGGCGATCTGGTGGCCCGGGGCCGCGATCTGCACCTGCTCGACCAGGATGGCCTGTTCGAAAAGGCCGCTGTGCTGGCTCACTGTGCCGTCGTGTTCCACCACCGCGGAGATGCCGGTGGTGGACGCCATCACCGCTGGCAGCCCGTACTCGGCTGCCCGGAACCGGACCATCGCGAGCTGCTGGGCGCTCTCCTCGGTCTTGCCGAAGGTGGCGTTATTGGTCTGCACGGCGATCATCTGCCCGCCGGCCGCAACCGCGTCGTGCACCAGGCCGTCGTACGCGACCTCGAAGCAGATCGAGTCGGCGAGCGTGTACTTGCCCATCGTCATCACCCCGACCCGGTCACCCGGGTAGAAGTCGCGTGGCACCAGGTCGACCTTGTTCGACACCATCCGCGCGATCGAGCGCAGCGGGATGTACTCGGCGAACGGGACCGGGTGCCGTTTCACATAACGCTCGCCCGGTCCGGTTGTCGGGCTCCACACGATCGAGGTGTTGCTGACGTGCGTCGGGCCGGGGCCGTTCATCATGCCGCCGATCAGAATCGGCACCTTCATGGCCTGCGCGGCCTGGGTGATCTCGGCGTACGCGTCCGGGTTCGCCAGCGGGTCGATGTCCGATGAGTTCTCCGGCCAGATCACGAAGTCCGGCTGTTTCGCGGTGCCGGCGGCGATCTGGCTGGCCAGCTTCATGGTGGCGTTCACGTGGTTGTCCAGCACCGCGCGGCGCTGGGCGTTGAAGTCCAGCCCAAGCCGCGGCACGTTGCCCTGGATGATCGCGACCGTCACGGTGGGACCGCCCGGCGAGGGCAGCGGCACGACCAGGCCAATCGCCATCAGGGCGATCGCGCCGGCCGCGGCGCCGACCACTTTCAGCAGCTGGCGCTGGTTGGCGGCCGGTGGCCGCTCGGAGAGCAGCCAGACCAGGGCGAGGGCGAGCAGTCCGCCGGTGGCCGCGACCGCGAAGGTGACACCCGGCGCGCCGGCCAGCGAAGCGAGCTTCAGCGTCGGCGCGTCGGCCTGCGAGAAAGCCACCCGGGCCCACGGGAAACCGCCGAACGGGATCCGCGACCGGAGCGCTTCGGACAGCACCCACGCACCACCTGTCAGGGCCGGTAGCAACGCCGGCCGCCGCCAGGTCAGTGGCGTGAGGGCACCCAGCAGTGCGGTGAAGGCCGCCTGCGACACCGGCAGGAACAGCCACACCGAGCCCACGTACGTACCGGCCCAGTGCAGCACAGCGGTGAAGAAGACCAACCCGAACAGGTAGCCGGCCCAGGCGCCTCGGCGCAGCCGACTGCCGCGCAGGGTGAGGGCGAAGAGTCCGAGCGCGATCGGCGCGGTCCACCACAGCCCGACCGGCGGGAACGCGAGCCAGAGCAGCGCAGCGCACCGACAGCACCGACCCGAGCGCGACCGCCCAGGCCGGCAGCCGATCTGGATACCGGAAGGAGCGGCCGGTCGCAGCGGCCGCCGGTTCCTCCGGCGGGCTGGTCACCGAGTCGCTGTCCACCGTTGTCGCCACGCGTCACTCCGTCCGGCCAGGATGCTGAATGCGGACGGCCGTCCGCCGGCCGGTGCAACCGGCCCGGCTGGAATGACCGTCTATGCATTGTGCAACGGCAAGCTACCCGCGGTCAGTCCACCCGGTCGCTTACACAGGTGGGCGGCGGGCAAACTTCTCAGAAACGTAATAAGGACGGCCCGAGCGGTCCTTTGTCGCGTACGGGAAAGGCGGCGGGCCGCCCCATGGTGTGGGACGGCCCGGCGACGTGGCGGTAGTGCGCTCGCAGCACGCTGTGCCTTGCGAAGGAGCGGTGCCGCCACACGACACAGCCCCCAGGTCACCCCAGGCGACGGCTCACACAGTGGTGGAAGTGGCCTTCGGTCCAAGTGCGCGCACCCTGGCCGAGTGCGCGAGCTTGTTGTCTAACGGTCCCCCCAAGCCTCCAGTGCTGTGCACCGCCAAGAACCGCCACGGGCGGGTCTGCCCTCCTGCGTCCCCACTGAGCCTGGCGTTACGCCGTTGTGCGCGCTGCCCAGGGGGTGCCGCGGAAAGGAGTCCCGGCAGGTCTGTTCCTGGAGTACGACGTGGAGCACATTAGGCATTTACGCAAGGCCCCGCAACACCGCTCTGACCTGGGTGTTTATCGCCTTTTCGCAGGTCATCGCCATGTCGTGTTCAACAGCATTTCACTACCGAATCTGGCCACCTTCGGCGTGTTGCTCCCGACGCACCGGCCAGTCATGGTAAAGGGTCAACTTGACCTTCACGGACGAAGATTTCGGCGCCATGGACCAACGTCCGCAGACACGTCGGCGCCTTGGCAGCGAACTCCACCAATGTTCGCGGATCGTCGTCCGTCTCGAACATCGCCAGATGCGCGGGAGCGACCGCGAGGACACCACCCGGCTCCCCCACGCACTCCCAGCCGGTCCTGGTGTGCGCGTCCAGGGCGGTCCGCCAGTCGAGCCGGTGCTCGCTCGTACGATGTGCGGCGGCGGCCCGTACACCGGCCCACGGGTCGATCGGCGTCACCGGCGAGTCCGAGCCGAACACCAGCCGGACGCCGGCGCTGTGCAGGCCAGCGAACGGGTTCAGAGTCGCGGCCCGCTCGGCGCCCAGCCGCTCGGCGTACATTCCGTCCGGCCCTCCCCAGGCCGCGTCGAACGCCGGCTGGACGCTCGCCGTCAGGCCCAGCTCAGCCGTCAACCGGATCGCCGCCGGGCTCATCATCTCGGCGTGCTCGATCCGGTGCCGCCCGGCCCGGATCACCGCGGCGCCAACTTGTCCGGTGGCGGCATGGAAACCAGCCAGCACGGTGTCGACAGCCGCCTCGCCGATCGCGTGGAATCCGGCCGGTACGCCGGCCGCCACGCAGCGCCGAGTACGTGGTCGCGGATCTCCACAGCGGACAGATAGGCGTGTCCTTTTTTTGTTGCGCTGTCGACATACGGCGACGCGAGCGCGCGCGGCGGTGTGCGAGCCGAGCGCGCCGTCGGCGAACAGGTCACCGCCGGCTCCGTGAGCACCGAGTTCGACAGCCTTCCGGGCGGCCCGCAACTCACCCCAGTAGCCGGTGACCAGCGGGCCGGGTTCGGTGGCCGCGAGCCGGAGCAGCCCGGTGAAGTCGTCCTCGCCGGCGATCGCCGGGCCGCCGCATTCGTGCAGAGCTGCGATGCCCAGCGAGGCCGCGTGCCGGCGGGTGGCCCGCTGCGCACCGGCACGTTGAGCCGCGGTGACAGATGCGTACGCGATCGCGCGAGCCTGGTGATGCGCGTCGACGCTCAGATGGCCGGTCGACGAGAAACCCGCGGAGTCGCGCGTCGATCTCGCGGAGCAGCGCGGTCGACACGGCCGCGGAGTGCACGTCCGTACGGGAGAGATAGACCTGCCGTCCACCGGCTGCCGCATCCAGATCCGCAGCGGTCAGCGCTCGGCGCTCCGGCCAGCGACTCTCGTCCCAGCCGTGGCCAAGCAGGACCGCACTCACCGGCAGGGTGTCCGCGTACGCCCGAATGGCCAGCAACACGGCCGAATGTGACGGCAAGCCGGTGAGATCCAAACCGGTCAGTGCCAGCCCGGTAGCGGTCGCGTGCACGTGCCCGTCCACGAAAGCCGGCAGCACCAGCGCACCGGCCAGCTCGACCGTACGGTCGGCGGCGAGCCCGGCGGCGCCGGTTTCGTCGCCGATCCAACCGATCCGGCCGTCGCTGACCAGCAACGCGGTGGCCGGATGGCCGTACACCCGGCCGTTCCGGTAGAGAGTGGTCATCGGCTCACAGGGCCGGCGGGCGCCGCTCGAACGGGGTCGACAGCACGACGGTCGTCCGGGTCGAGACGGCTGCCGACATCCGGATGTCCTGCAGCAGCCGCTCCAGGTCGCTCGGCGACTTCACCCGCACTTTCAGCAGGTAGAACTCGTCGCCCGCGACGCTGTAGCAGGACTCGATCTCGGGCAGGTGCTTCACCCGCTCCGGAGCGTCGTCCGGGGCTCCCGGGTCGATCGGTTTGATCGCGATGAACGCCGTCAGCGGCAGCCCCACGGACTCCAGGTTGACGTTCGCCGAGTAGCCGGTGATCACGCCCCGCTGCTCGAGCCGCCGGACACGCTGGTGCACGGCGGACACGGACAGGCCGACACGCTCGGCGAGGTCGGTGTAGCTGCACCGGCCGTCCTGGGCGAGCGCGGCGACGATCGTACGGTCGATGTCTTCCACGGCCGGGACGGTACCCGACGCCAGCAGCGGGAATGCTTAAGCACGCCATAAATAATCGCCGCCGATGGCGTCGGGTACCGCACAAAACGTTGCGTCAGGCCGTGATTACCGACGCGATTGCGGTGACCTGCTCGGGATCAGAGGCCCACACGTAGAGGATCACGTCTCGTCGGCGTCCAGCTTCTCGGCGTCCGCGACGATCGCGTGGATCTGCTCGGGCTGGTCGAGCATGCTGGCCGCGACATGATGGCCGTACGGTTCGCCGTAGTAGGCGAGCGCGTTGGCCCTCGCCTCGGTCGCCGCCGGCGTACCGAGCGCGGCGTTTACCTGGACGACGATCCGCGGCTCGCCGTCCCGGCCGGCCTGCCGCCACGACTCACGCACCGCGTCGATGGATCTTGGCCAGCCCTGCGGCGGGCCGGCCGCGAGCAAGCCGTGGCCCCATTTCGCGACACGCGCGAGAGCGGCCGGAGCGAAGGCCCCGAAGAGGATCTCCGGACCGCCGGGCGTCAGCGGAGCGGGTCCAACCGAGTCGCCCTTCCAGAGCTCGCGCAGCTCGACCATCTGAGCGTCCAGCCGCTGGCCACGGGTCTTCAGGTCCACTCCGGAAACCGTGTAATAATCGTCGTCGCGGCCACCGATGCCGAGCCCGAGGGTGAACCGGCCCCGACCGGACAGCCGATCGAGGGTCGCCACCTGCTTGGCGAGCAACGGTGTTTCCCGGATCGGCGCCAGCAGCACCTCGGTCTGCAGCCGGATCCGCTCGGTCGCACCAGCCAACATCGCGAGCGTGACCAGCGGTTCGGGGTTGTCGTAAACGAGCCGGTCGAGAAGCCCGAGGGTGGAGAACGGGCCGGCGTCGGCGCGGCGGGCCCACTCCAGCAGGGTGGCGCGGTCGGCGACGGGCGGTAGCCCAAGTCCGATTTTCATGGGGACAAACCTCTCAGAAGAGCAGCGAAACGGACAGCCGCCCCTCTGTCGCACCGGTTGGTACGACGATCCGCCGTCTGCGGATCTCTTGCGGTCCTCGTTGTCGACCGCCGACTCCTCCGTGTGCGGCAAGCGCGCGGGGAGCTTGTGTAGTTTATCAGCCGGCATCGGGCATCATGGGGCCGTGACTGGACCTTTGATGCTGCTGGACTCGGCCGGGCTGTGGTTCCGGGCGTTCTACGCTATTCCCGACAAGATCACCGCGCCCGACGGCACCCCCGTCAACGCCGTCCGGGGCTTCTGCGACATGCTCTCGACCCTCGTCCAACAGCGCCAGCCGTCCCGACTGGTGGCGTGCCTCGACCTGTCCTGGCGGCCGGCGTGGCGAGTCGAACTACTACCCACGTACAAGACCCACCGCCTGGACCTCGGCGGCCCGCCCGGCGCCGAGGACACCCCGGACCCACTGGCGGCACAGATCCCGGTCATCCTGGAGATCCTGGCCGCCTTCGGTATTGCCACCGCCGGTGCGCTGGACTACGAAGCCGACGACATCATTGGGACTCTGGCCACCCGCGGCCCGTCGCCGGTCGAGGTCATCACCGGCGACCGCGACCTGATCCAGCTCGCCTCCGATGCCGACGGCATCGCGGTGCTCTACATCGGCGCCGGCATCAGGAAAATGGTCGTGATGGACGACGCGACCGTGCAGGCGAAGTACGGCGTCCCGCCGTCCGGCTACGCGGATTTCGCCGCTCTGCGAGGAGATCCCAGCGACGGCCTGCCCGGAGTGCCGGGAGTTGGTGACAAAACCGCGTCGGGCCTGATCGCGAAGTACGGGTCGCTGGACAATCTGATCGCCGCCCTCGACGACGAAACCGACACAGCCTTGGGGCGTACGCACCGAGCCAAACTCACCACCGCCCGGGACTACCTGATCGCCGCCCAAAAAGTAGTGCGAGTCGTCCGCGACATCGACCTCCCCGTACTGGACGACGCCATTCCCGCCACGCCAGTCGACCCAGCCGCCCTGGCCTCGTTGGGCGAACGCTGGGGCGTAGCGAACTCCATCGGCCGGCTCGGGGTGGCCCTCGGCAGCGTCTCGACATAGGTGGCCTGGGTTGAGGGCGGTGTCTGCTGCGGGGTGAGTGGCCTGGTTGGGAGTGGTGCGGGCTGGGGGGATGAGTGGCCTGGTTAGGAGTGGTGCGGGCTGCGGGGGTGAGTGCCCGGGTTAGGAGTGGTGCGGGTGGGGCTGGGGGGATGAGTGGCCTGGTTAGGGGTGGTGTGGGCTGCGGGGATGGGCGCCTGGGTTAAGGGCGGTGTCTGTGAGGGTGCGGCGTCTCGTCTACCAGGCACGAGAAAACCCCACCCCGACACCAAAGGGCGGTGTCGGGGTGGGGTTTTCTCGTGCTTACTGCCGATGCGCCCTGTGTTTCTGGCGCCTTCGGCGCGGGGCGCCGTCGACTACGGCTACGAGAGTCCGCCTTTGTAGGCCCGCAAAGACCGCGGGCCTGCAAAGGCGGACGCTCCTGCCGGAGGGGCGACAACATCGGCCTGGCGGCCGATGGCGCCGAACGGGGTTGGGTGCCGTCTAAGTTGACGAACTTGATGGAAATGGTGACGGTTCTGCTCGGGGTGGGGACCGTGGGGTTGGGTGCCGTACGAAGTTGACCAACTTTGGTTTAGAGGTGACGGTGCCGCGCGGGGTGAGGTCAGTGGGGTTGGGTGCCGTACGAAGTTGACCAACTTTGGTTTTTTAGAGGTGACGGTGCCGCGCGGGGTGAGGTCAGTGGGGTTGGGTGCCGTACGAAGTTGACCAACTTTGGTTTAGAGGTGACGGTGCCGCGCGGGGTGAGGTCAGTGGGGTTGGGTGCCGTACGAAGTTGACCAACTTTGGTTTAGAGGTGACGGTGCCGCGCGGGGTGAGGTCAGTGGGGTTGGGTCCCGTACAAAGTTGACCAACCTTGGTTTAGAGGTGACGGTGCCGCGCGGGGTGAGGTCAGCGGGGCTGGGTCCCGTACGAAGTTGACCAACTTTGGTTTACAGGTGACGGTGCTGCGCGGGGTGAGGTCAGTGGGGTTGGGTCCCGTCTAAGTTGACGAACTTTGGTTTGGAGGTGACGGTCCCGCGGGGGTTTGGGTTAGCCCAGAGAGGACCAGGCGACGACGCCGCGGCGGACGGCGCCTACGGCCTCCCTGGCGGTGGCCGCGAGTGGTGAGCCGGCGGCGGCGGCTCCGGTGAGTTGGTCCAGGAGGTCGACTACTTGGCGGCACCAGCGGACGAAGTCGCCGGCTGGTAGTTCGCCGTCTGGGCCGGAGCCGGAGGTGGAACGCAGGACGCGCTCCAACGACTCGCCGCGGGCCCATCTGTAGACCGGCCAGACGAAGCCGTGCTCAGGTTGGCGGGTGAGGGACAGGCCGCGTTCGGATTCGTCCGCTTCCACCTCGGCCCAGACGCGAGCGGTGGCGGCGAGGGCGTCGGCGAGCGGTCCTCGTGGCACGGCGCCGGGCTCTTCGCCTGGGCCGCGTGCCTCGTACACGATCGCGGCAACCGCGGCGGCCAGCTCGGCCGGGTTGAGGCTGTCCCAGGTGCCCTGTCGCAGGCATTCGGCGACCAGCAGGTCCGACTCCGACCAGATCCGGGACAGTCGGCGACCGATCGCGGTGACTTCGTCCGCGGTGCCGGCGAGCTCGGTCGATGGTGAGTCGATCGCAGTCTCGCTCTCGTGCGGCAACAGATAGCCTCGCGACTCCAGCAGTTCGCAGACCCGGTCGAAGGTCCGGGCCAGCGTGTTCGTACGGTTCGACACCCGCCGCCGGAGGGTCTCGGTTTCCCGGCTCAGCCGGTGATAGCGCTCAGCCCAGCGGGCATGGTCCTCACGGTCGGAGCAGCCATGGCAGGGATGCCGGCGCATCGACTCGCGTAGTTCCAGCAGCTCGTCGTCGTCGCCGCCAGCGGCCCGGCGGCGCCGGGACACCGGCACCTCGACCCCGGCGTTGCGCAGCGTCGAGGACAGGTCTTTGCGAGCCTGCGGCGAGCGGTGGTCGAAGCTCTTGGGCACTTTCACCCGACCCAGCGGCCGCACGTCACCAGTGAAGTCGGCCGGGGACAGCCGGCCGGCCCAGCGCTGGTCCGTGAGCACCAGCGGGCGCGGCTCGTTCAGCCCGGACACGCCCGGGTCCAGGACCACCGCCAGCCCAGACCGGCGGCCGGTGGGCACGTAGATCACGTCCCCACTTTTTTTTGAGCGCCTCCAACGTTTTCAGGGTGGCAGCGCGGCGTTGCGCGCCGCGGTTGCGAGACAGCGCCTTCTCCCGGTCGCCAATGGTCGTACGCAGCCGGAAATAGTCCTCGAAGTCACCGAGGTGGCACGTCAACGCCTTCTGGTAGCCGGCCAGCGCCTCGACGTTGTGCTGGACCTGCCGGACCAGCCCGACCACCGACCGGTCCGCTTGGAACTGGGCGAAGCTGGACTCCAGCAGCTCCCGGGCCCGGGCCCGGCCGACCGAGCCGACCAGGTTGACGGCCATGTTGTACGACGGCCGGAACGAGGACTTCAGCGGATAGGTACGAGTGGAGGCCAGCCCGGCGACATGCCGTGGGTCGGTGCCGGGCGCCCAGACCACGACGGCGTGCCCCCCTCGATGTCGATGCCGCGCCGGCCGGCCCGGCCGGTGAGCTGCGTGTACTCCCCTGGCGTGATGTCGACATGTGCCTCACCGTTGTACTTCACCAGCCGCTCGAGCACGACCGTACGGGCCGGCATGTTGATGCCCAGCGCCAAAGTCTCGGTCGCGAACACCGCTTTTACCAGGCCGCGGACGAAAAGGTCCTCGACGATCTCCTTGAAGGTTGGCAGCATGCCGGCGTGGTGGGCGGCGAGGCCGCGCTCCAGGCCCTCCATGAACTCCCAGTAACCGAGCAGCTGCAGGTCCTCGGCGCCGAGATCGGTCGTGTGTTTGTCCGCGATCCGGCGGATTTCCATCCGCTCGTCGGTGGTGGTCAGCCGCAGCCCGGCCCGCAGGCACTGCTGGACGGCGGCGTCGCAGCCGGCCCGGCTGAAGATGAACGTGATCGCCGGCAACAGCCCTTCGCGGTCGAGCCGCTCGACCACGTCCGAGCGCGACGGCACCAGACCCCGGTGCGTACGACGGGAGGCCGGTCCACCCTGCCGGCGGCCCCGGGCCCGGCGCGAACGAGCCCTCCGAGCTGCGCCGGAGCAGGTCACGGGTGTGCCGCAGCAGGTTCTCGTCCACGTCCTTGGTGACCGCGCCGGACTTGGTGGTGAACAGGTCGAACATCCGGTTGCCGACCAGCATGTGCTGCCAGAGCGGCACCGGCCGGTGCTCGTCCACGACAACGGCGGTCTGCCCGCGCACGGTCACCAGCCAGTCGGCGAACTCCTCGGTGTTGCTCACCGTCGCCGACAGCGAAATCAGAGACACCGACGCGGGCAGATGGATGATGACTTCTTCCCAGACAGCGCCCCGAAAACGGTCCGCCAGGTAGTGCACCTCGTCCATCACGACATAGCCCAGACCGTCCAAAGTGGACGATCCGACATACAGCATGTTGCGCAGCACCTCGGTAGTCATCACCAGCACCGGTGCGCCCGAGTTGATGGCGTTGTCGCCGGTCAGTAGGCCGACGTTGGCGGCACCGTGACGGGCCACCATATCGGCGTACTTCTGGTTGGACAGCGCCTTGATCGGAGTCGTGTAAAAGCACTTGCGACCCTGATTGAGGGCCAAATGGACAGCGAACTCACCGACCACCGTCTTGCCGGCGCCGGTGGGTGCCGCGACCAGCACACCAGATCCGTCCTCGACGGCTTTGCAGGCCCGCAGCTGGAAGTCGTCCAACTCGAACTCGAGACCGGCGGCGAACTCGGCGACCTGCCGGTAGGCGGCCCGTTCCTGGGAGCGGCTGAACCGCTCGGCTGGGCTGCTCATATCACCAGGCTACGGCGTGACCGCGGCCGCCACGGCAACCGGCCGGGTGACCCCGGTCGCGCCGCCTGGATCACCGTCGGTACGCGACGGTCAGCACGTCGAGCTGGCCCTGCACTTCGCGGAGCAGGTCGGCCAGCGCCCGGCCGGTCGGCGCCGGCAGTCGACCGAAAAAAGCGCGGACTGCGCCGCGTTCGCGGCCAACACCGCCGCCTCAGCGGTTCGTACGCCTTGCGCTGTCAACTCCACCCACGAGCTGCGCCGGTCGTCCGGGTCGGCTCCCCTGGTCACCAGCCCAGCCGCGGTCAGCCGGTGCAGCACGTTGGTGGTGCCGCCGGACGACAGCGACAGCGACTTGGTCAGCTCGTTGGGCTTGCCCCGGAATGGCGCGCCGCTGCTGCGCAGCCGCGCGAGCACCTCGTACTCGGCCTTGGTCAGACCCAGTTTGTCCAGCTCAGCGAGGGTAACCGCGTCCACCAGCCCGGCCAGCCGGCCGATCCGCTTGCTCAGCTCCAGGGACAGGTTCGCCACCTCGGGCAGCTCCGTGCGCCACGCCGCGACGATGCCGTCGATCATGTCTGGCGAAGCGTTCCCGGAACTCACCCCGAAAGACTATCCGGTCGGTAACTAGCTTTACAGAAAGCTGTCCGCAGGGCCGAAGGTCCCGGCCGTACGAGCGTTCGGTTATTGAATCCTCACCTATTGTCAGAGCGGTTTTCCGGTTCAGTGGGCCGTACGCACGCCATCATTCGTTCGTCGGCGTACAAGAGTGCGCCTTTTCTCGGCCAAGTTCCTGGAGTTCGCCATGGCCACAGATCTTCTCGACGACGACGTCACTACCCACCGCGGCTACCGCGGCCGGCACCGCCGGACCGGCGCGCTGACAGCCGCCGTACTGGGTGTGTTCGCGACGCTGGTCAGTGCGCGGCGAAGTTCGGAAATCGCCTAGCCGCCACCGCCACCACTGGGTACGGTGTACGCAACAGAGTACGGCGTACCCAGTGGAGGATGTGTGCACGGCGAAACCACCTCGGTCCTGGTCGTGGGCGGCAGCAGCGTCGGCCTGACGGCCGCCCTGCTCCTGGCCCGCCAGGGCATCCGAACGACAGTAATCGAGCGGCGCGACGGCGTGTCGATCCATCCCCGGGCGCTTGGGCTCGGGTTGCGCGCCGCCGAGGTGCTGCAGGCAGCCGGCCTGACCGAACAACTCGCGGCGGTCCAGCGGCCGACCGGGGCCGCCATCGGCCGGATCGACGTGCAGCGGGTGGTCGGTACTGACTTCGCCAGCGGCGCCAACCAACCGACGCAGCCCCTTGAGCATGGGCGAGCAGACAGCCTTCGACACGTTCACGCCGGCCACCACCGGCAGTCTCAGCCAGGACCGGCTCGATCTGGTGCTGCTGACAGCCGCCGTCGCCGAGGGTGTGACCGTACGTTTCAACGCCGAGTTGGAAGGTCTCGACCAGGATGCGCGGGGCGTACGAGCGACTGTCCGTACGAGCGACGGACCGCGGCTGATCGAAGCCGACTATCTGGTGGCCGCGGACGGAGCCAACAGCGCGGCCCGCGACTTGGCCGGCATCCCCCGCTCCGGCGCCGGCAAGCTGGCCGCCGGCTATGTCATCAACACCCTCTTCGACGCCGACCTGAGCGAGCTGATCCCGGCCAACGCCTTTGGCATGTGCGGGATCCGCAACGACGACGTCGGTGGAATCCTGATCCCGATCGATTACCCGCATCGCTGGGCGTTCCACATCATGAACGCCGGCATCGAGACTGTCGATGACTACCCGGCCGAGCGTTGTGCCACGCTCGTACGGGCCGCGATCGGCGTACCCGACCTGCCGGTGGAAATCCTCAGCACGCTGCCGTGGCGATCAAGCAGGTGGCTCGCCGACCGGTATCGCGAAGGCCGCGTCTTCCTGGTCGGCGACGCCGCCCACGTGATGCCGCCGACCGGTGGTTTCGGCCTGAACACTGGGATCCCGGACGCCGACAACCTGGCCTGGAAGCTCGCACTGGTGGGTCGCGGGGTGGCTGGGGAAAGCCTGCTGGACACGTACGAGGCCGAGCGGCGAGTGCTCGCCGAATTCACCCAGGATCAGGTGCTGTTGCGGGCGCAGCACATGGAAATCCATTGG
>NZ_WOTO01000075.1 GCF_010993775.1 Fodinicola feengrottensis
GGTGGACGGTACGGGTCCGATGCCCGGGTTTAAGGGCGGGGATATGGGCGGTACGGGGACGGAGCCCCTGGTAAGTGCGGTGAAGCGAGGGTGCGGGTATCGTCTAACAGCCATCGGAAAATCCCGCCCCGCCACCAAAGACCGGTGGACGGGGCGGGCTTTTCCGATGGTTTACTGCCGATCGGCCCTGTGTTTCTTCTGGCGCCTTCGGCGCGGGCGCGTCCGACTACGGCTACGAGAGTCCGCCTTTGTAGGCCCGCGAAGACCGCGGGCCTGCAAACGGACGCTCCGGCCGGAGGGGCGCAACATCGGGCCTGGCGGCCGATGGCGCCGGACGGGGCTGGGTCCCGTCTAAGTTGACCGACTTGGGTGTGAAGGTGACGGGTCCGCACGGGGTGGGGACAGCGGGGTTGGGTTTCGTCGAAGGTGACCAACTTGGTGGAGATGGTGACGGTTTCGCGCGGGGTGGGCACGCGGGGTTGGGTTTCGTCGAAGTTGACCGACTTGATGGGAATGGTGACGGTTTCGCGCGGGGTGGGCACGCGGGGTTGGGTTTCGTCGAAGTTGACCGACTTGATGGGAATGGTGACGGTCTCGCGCAGGGTGGGCACGCGGGGTTGGGTTTCGTCGAAGTTGACCAACTTGATGGAGATGGTGACGGTTCCGCGCGGGGTGGGCACGTGGGGTTGGGTTCCGTGCAAAGTTGGCCGACTGTGGTGTGAAGGTGACGGTCCCGCGCGGGTGGCGCGTCTGGGTGTGGAGGCGAGCGTCCTGGCGTTTTCGCGACCGAGCGGGCAGGGGTTACGGGTGTGCCAAGCCGACTAGGGTCGGGTAACCCTGCGCGAACTTGACGTTTTCGTTGTGACTCTCGGCGTGTTGACGACGAAAACGTCGGGTTCGCGGGCCGGCGGGACAGGAGCGGACGATGAGTGACTTGGGTGAGCGGCTGGAGCGGGCGCACCTGATGCCGGCTGGGCCGGCGCAGGTGGCGGCGATCGAGGAGGCGGTCCGCGAAGCCGACGCCGAGGGGCTGACCAACCTGCAGTATCGCGGCAGGTTACAGGCCACCGTCGCCTACCACCACAGCGCCGAGTCGGCGAAGGCGTTCGACACGTTCTCCTGGTGCCTCGCCGCGTACGACCGCGGTGACGGCGACCCCGAATACGACATGAACCTGTGCTGGCAGTTCAAGTGGATGGTCAGCTCGCTGACCAAGTTCCCTGACGTGCCCTTGGATCGTACGTACGCGGTGCTGGACGACATGGAGCGTCTTTATCGGCTCGCCGGCCAGTCGATGAACCCGGTGCACCAGCACCGAGAGTTGGTCGCCGAGCACATCGGCGATGTGGCCACCGCCGATGAGCAATATCAGCTGTGGTGCGCGGCGCGCGCGCGGCGACGTGTCCGACTGCGTTGGCTGCGAGCCCACCTCCCAGTTGTCCTACCTGGCTTGGCGAGGCCGCGACGAGGAAGCCGTGGTCCTTGCGCTGCCGGTGCTCAGTGGCGAGTTGACCTGCTCGGAGCAGCCGCAGGACATTCTCACTGAGCTGCTGCTTCCTTTTCTTCGTACCGGAAGAGTGCAGGAGGCCGCGCAGGCGCACCGGCGGGCATACCGGGCCATTCAAGGGAACCGGGCCAAGCTCGGCACGCTGGCCCAGCACCTGGAGTTCTGTGTGGCCAGTGGCAACGAGGATCGCGGGCTGGAGCTGCTGGAGCGGCATTTGCCGTGGCTGGACGAGCCGTCGACGCCGTCCGCCGAGATGCGGTTCTCGGCGGCCGGCGCGGCCGTCCTGCGCCAGGCCGTCGACGCCGGCTTTGCGGAGCTGGCTCTTGGGCGCGGCGACACCGAGATCACCGCTGGTGCCTTGTACGACGAACTGACTGAGCGCGCGCTCGCGCTGGCCGCCCAGTTCGACGCCCGAAACGGCACTGACGAGCAGGGCAACCAGATCCGGGCGCTGTTGGCCGCTGAGCAGTTGGTTGAGCGGGTGCCGCTGTCTGGTGCGGTACGCCAAGCGGCTCCTTCAGTCGTACCAGCGGCACCGCCGACACCCGACCTGCCGGCGTCCGCCCAGGAGCTGGCCGACCTGGCCGAGCGGGCTGGGGTGCTGTGGAACTTCGTCGAGGCGGAGGCGATCTGGGCGCGCTTTGACGAGGTGTGTCCAGAGCCGTCACCCGCCCTGCTTGGCCGGCGGTTGAACGCGCGCGCTGGAATGGAATCCCGCCGAGAGCCGGAGGCGGCTGAGCGCACCTGGCTGGCCTCGATCGAGGCCTTCGCGGCGGCCGGCGACGAGGTCGGCCGGCAGCTCGCGGTGGGCCGGCTGGCGTTGCTGCGCTGTCACCTCGGCCAGGCCGAGGAGGGCTTCGCCGAGCTGACCGCGAGCGTCGCGAGGATCGACGAGCTGGGGGATCCGAAGCAGCGAACCCGCGCGCACCTGCGGCTGCTGACTGGCCTGCAGGCGATCCACCGCCCGGACGATTTTCCGGCTGAGCTGGCCGAAATCCAGCGGCTGGCCGAGGCGGCGACGACGACGTGCCGCTGGCGGCGCAGGCGGCGATGGACTCGGCAGAGGTGACCGGGGAGCGGGCGAGCGCCGAGCGGGCCGTCGAGCTTTTCCGGAGCCTCGGGCCGAGCAACGTGCTGTGTGAGGCGCTGATCCTGGCCGCCCGGCTGCGGGCCAGCGACGGTGACCTCGAAGGCGCGTACGCGCTGCTGCCCGACGCGTTGACCGCCACTGAGCAGGCGATTCGCGGCCGGGCCTGGCACCTGCGCGGCCAGCTCGCGATGGATCTGGAACGGGAGGCGGAGGCGTACGAGTCGCTCGGTCGGAGCGGTCGCCGCGCTCGCCACCGCCGACCAGCCGGTGCCGGCCGCTTTCGCCCGCGTCGACCTCGCGTCCGCGTGTCTGGTGACCAGCCGGCCGGACGAGCTGGCCGACGCGGCCGAGGACGCGCTGCCGGTACTGGCCGAGATCGGCGCGGACGGTGAGCTGGCCCGGGCGAAGTTCCTGCTGGCTCGCGCGTACCGGGACCTCGGACAGCCCGAGCAGGCGCTGGAACTGCTTGATCAGGTGGCCGATTTCTGTGCTACCGAACGGAATCAGGGTGGTCTTGGGCAAATGCGCGAAGGCGCCGCAGAGATCCTTGACGAGCTCGACCGGGACGCCGAGGCGGCGCAGCGGTTCGCCGACGCGGCTGCTGCGTACGGCGCCGCCGACATGGTGTTGGAGCAGCTTGGCTGCCTGCGCCGAACCGCCCTGTCGTGGCTGTGGGCGGCCGAGGCCGAGCGGGCCGTCGGCGCGTTGAACGGCGCCGAGCAGCTGGCGTCGGTCATCCCGGACACCGAGCCGCCGGCGGTCTGGGCGCTGGCCATGCTCGGCTACGACGCGGCTCGGATCCTGGCCAACACCGGCTCGGCACCGGAGGCCCTCGTACGGGTGACCCCGGCGGCCGAGCGCTTCCGGCAGCTGGGCAAGACCATCGAGGCCGCCGTCGCCGACGTACTCCGCCGCGGCCGGCTCCTGCTGGACATGGGCCGCCACCTCGAAGCCCAGCGCGTCCTCACCGCCGCCCTCAAAACCGTCCCCGCCGAAGCCGACGGCCCCCGCGGCGAGCTCACCGAACTCCTTTCCCGAGTCGTCGTCTCCTGACCTCGCGAACTCGGCGTTTTCGCTGGCGACACGCCGGGGTTGAGGACGAAAACGTCGAGTTCGCGAGGGTCTGGTGGCGGAGATGACAGGTGGCGTACGCCCAGAAGTCAGAGATCTTTGGCAGTCTGGTGGCATGGGTGATCTTGCGGACGACCTGGAACTGGCGCTGCGACTGGCAGATGCGGCCGACGAGCTGACCCGGCGGCACTGGCGGGACCCGGCGCTGGACATCCAGCTGAAACCGGACAACAGCTTCGTCACCAACGCCGACAAAGAGGTCGAGGCACGGCTGCGCGAGGAGATCGCCGCCGCCCGCCCGACCGACGCGGTGCTCGGCGAGGAGGAAGGCCTGATCGGTGACCCGGCCGCCAGCCGGCGCTGGATCATCGACCCGGTCGACGGCACCGCCAACTTCGCCCGCGGCCGGCACGGCTTCGCGACCCTGATCGCGCTCGCGGTCGACGACGTGCCGGTGGTCGGCGTGATTTCCATGCCCGCGTACCACGAGCGCTGGTGGGGGGCCGTCGGCGTCACCGCCGACTCGACCGGCGGACCGCTGCATGTGTCCACCATGGACACCCTGACCGAGGCTCAGGTCGCGTACAGCGGCCCCTCTGTCTGGCGTCGCCGTGGCTTCGGTGACGGCATCGAACGCATCCGCGCCGCCTCGTACGAAATGTTCACCGCGTCCGACGCCAGCGTCTCCGGTGACGTCGCCGCCGGCCGGTACGAGGCCGCGCTTTGCCCCGCCGGCAAAATCTGGGACTTCGCCGCTTCGTACGCCGTGATGGTCGCCGCCGGCGCGAAGGTCACCGACATCACCGGCGCCGCCCGAGTGGACACCGGCACCATGGTCGCCGCCAATCCCACTCTGCATGCCGAGGTTCTCCGACTCCTTGGTACGGCTGACGGTTCCTAGCCCAGCGACCGCTCCAGGTGCCGTCGTCCGGGCGTAAGGTGCATCCGTGGCCATCAGAGATCTTCTCTACAAAGTTTACGAGCGGCGGCTGGCCACCTCGCTCAGCGGTAAGACCATGCCGCGGCACATCGGACTCATCATCGACGGCAACCGCCGGTGGGCCCGCGATGTAGGCCTGACCACGCCCAGTGGGCATCGGGCCGGCGCGGCCAAGGTCGAGCAGGTGATTGGCTGGAGCCACGACGCCGGCGTCGAGGCGGTCACCGTGTGGCTGCTTTCCACCGAGAACCTGTCGCGCCCGGCGGAGGAGCTGCGGCCGCTGCTGCAGATCATCGAGGGCCTCGCCACCGACCTCTCCGAAGACGGGCAGCCGTGGCGGCTCACCGTGCTGGGTGCTCTGGATCTGCTGCCCGACCAGACCGCGGCGATCCTCAAAGAGGCCGCGCGAGCCGTACGGACGAGCGCACCGGCATGCGGGTGAACATCGCGGTCGGGTACGGCGGCCGGCGGGAGATCGCGGACGCCGTCCGGTCGCTGCTGCTGGAGCACGCCAACCGGGGCAGCTCGATCGAGGAGCTGGCCGAGATCCTGTCCGCCGACCACATTGCCGAGCACCTCTACACCCGCGGCCAGCCGGACCTGGACCTGATCATTCGTACGTCCGGTGAGCAGCGCCTTTCCGGGTTCCTGCTGTGGCAGAGCGTCTACTCGGAGTTCTACTTCTGCGACGCGTACTGGCCGGCTTTTCGGCGCGCGCACTTCCTGCGCGCGATGCGGGACTACGCGAACCGGCACCGCCGCTACGGCGGCTGACCGGCTCGTACCGTAAGCGCCTTTTGTGCGGTTCGCTGAACCGCGGATGTCGGCCATGTGTCCAGTCGATGCCAGTGGTGTTTCGGCAGGTCGTCGACGCGTACCCGCACACCGCGGCACGGCGTGTCAAGGGCTTGATCTCTGCTGCGCACGGCGTAACTTCGGTAGTGGCGGACCGGGTCTTCCGGACCGCCCGGGTGGCCCCTTGTAAGGAGCCTTCTTGGTCCGACCGCTGCACGCCCTGGACGCAGGTTCATCCAGTGGCTGCGATAAGCGAGGGGGCCGGCACCCGGCCCCCTCATGGGGTCAGGTCCCGGCCGAATCCTCACCGCGGGTCTGGGGTGCAGACCTGCTGGAGCGGCGCCGTGACTACACAATCCGCGACATCCGCCCCGGAAATCCGGACGTTCGTCATCGACACGTCGGTTTTCCTCTCTGATCCGGGCGCGCTGGCTCGCTTCGCCGAGCACGAGGTCGTCCTCCCGCTGGTGGTGATCAGCGAGCTGGAGGGCAAACGACACCATCCCGAACTGGGCTGGTTCGCCCGCCAAACCCTGCGAACTCTCGACGAACTCCGCATCAAATACGGCCGATTGGACGCGCCGATCCCCGTCAACGACGAGCGGGACCGTACGAATCGAGCTCAACCACTCCGATCCCAAGGTGCTCCCGCCGGGCTTTCGGGCGGACGCCAACGACCACCGGATCCTCGCCGTCGCGCTCAACCTCGCGGCCGAGGGCAAGGACGTCGTGCTGGTCAGCAAGGACATGCCGCTGCGGGTGAAAGCGGGTTCGGTCGGCGTCGCCGCCGACGAATACCGGCACGAGATGACCTCCGGCGACGGCTGGTCCGGCATGGTCGAGCTGGACGTGACCGAAGAGCAGATGGCGACGCTGTACGGCGAGGTGTCGCTGGACCTGCCGGCGGCCGCCGGGCTGCCCTGCCACACCGGTCTGGTGCTGCTGTCCGGCCGTGGCTCGGCGCTGGCCCGCGTACAACCGGACAAGACCGTCCGGCTCGTACGAGGTGACCGCGAGGCCTTCGGGTTGCACGGCCGGTCCGCCGAGCAGCGGGTCGCCTTGGACCTGCTGATGGATGACGACATCGGCATCGTGTCGCTCGGAGGCCGGGCTGGTACGGGCAAGTCCGCGCTCGCGTTGTGCGCCGGCCTGGACGCGGTGATGGAGCGCCGCAAGCACAAGAAGGTCGTCGTTTTCCGGCCGCTCTACGCGGTTGGCGGCCAGGAACTCGGCTACTTGCCGGGCACTGAGGCGGAGAAGATGTCGCCGTGGGGCCAGGCGGTCTACGACACGCTCGGCGGACTCGTCAACGACACCGTGCTGGAGGAGATCCACGCCCGCGGGATGCTCGAAGTGATGCCGCTGACGCATATCCGTGGCCGAAGTCTCCATGACGCGTTCGTCATCGTCGACGAAGCCCAGTCGCTGGAGCGAAACGTGCTGCTCACAGTGCTTTCGCGGCTCGGCCAGCGGTCCCGCGTCGTGCTCACCCACGACGTCGCCCAGCGGGACAACCTCCGGGTTGGTCGGCACGACGGCGTCGCGGCGGTCATCGAGGCTCTCAAGGGCCACCCGCTGTTCGCCCACGTGACCCTCACCAGGTCCGAGCGTTCGCCGGTAGCCGCCCTGGTCACAGAGATGTTGGAGGGTCTGAACATCTAGTTCGCGGCCGCTTTCCAGAGGCCGGATTTCAGGGGTCGACACGCCCGTGTCGACCCCTGAAACGCGTCCGTACCAAAGCGGGTTAAAATACCTCAGTACGGACGAACGGGTGATGAGTTCGACCGTGGGTGTGACGTTTTGAGCCGGACGGACGATGGGTTAACGTACGACCGCCCAGGCGCTTGAAACGAGCTCGGCCATATTCTTCCCCGGGCCGAGTTGTCGACGCGGCGACAGTGACCGCGCCGGTGACAGGGTGGTGGAGCCGTTCGCGGGCTGCCTTTATGGGCGGCTTGGTGCGCACGACGAAGGGAAGTTCGCAGGTGAACCGGATCGTTGTCCGGGGGTCGAGCGTGGTGGTCCGCAGTTTCGCGGTCGCCGTCCTGATGCTCGGCGTCGGAGCCGCTTATTTCGCCGGCTCGATGAAACAGCCCGAGCAGATCACCGCGGTCAGCCAGCAGACCCGGCCGGTCGATGACGACCGCGCGGACCAGGCCGGAGCGCTCGCCGACGCCAAGCGCGCCGGCACGACCGCGCAGGTTCAGGCCCAAGTCCAGGCGGCGGCAGCCGCGGACGCGAAGGCGGCGGCAGCCAGAGCGGCCGCCGCGAAAGCCTCCCGATCCCAGGCTCGTACAGACGACGGCACCGGTGCAGGTCTGAGTGTGCCCCCGCCGTCAGTGGACTGCATAAAGAACTACAGCGGTAACCGCCGGATCGCCTGCGGCATGCTTCCTCAATGGGGATTCTCCACGGGCGAGATGACCTGCCTTAGCCCTATGTGGGATAAGGAGAGCGGCTGGTCAACGCACGCGACCAACAGTGCGGGTACTGCCTGGGGTATCCCGCAAGCCGTTCCGAAAGACCGTCTTGCTGAGGCAGGTCCCGGCTGGAGGGACGACCCGGCCACCCAGATCAAGTGGGGCCTCGACTACATCAAGAAGCGATACAGCACCCCTTGTAAGGCTTGGGCGATCTGGCAGACCCGAGGTTGGTACTGATCGTTCGTTGACGACGCCGTCTCCGCTACGCGGGGGCGGCGTTTTCGCGTTTCTGTCCCGTTGGGTGAGTAGTAGTACTCAGCGGGGTTGAGTATCAGGGCAGATTCGGCTGGGTACGGATTTCGGGACGCTTCACTCCAACGAGGAATCTCTCTTGGAGCTGAGTGATGGCGAGTCCCCTGCCGTTGGCGCGATGCCCGTTGTGTGCCGTCGAGAATCCCCAGGTGTTGCCGCATTGCCGAGGCTGCGGCCTGCGGTTGGTCGGCCCGGCGGCCGACGAGATCAGTTCATCGACCAGGAGCTGACCGGCGTCGACCAGCAGCTGCGGCGGCTGCGCGATGCCCGCCATAACTTCGTCCACCGCCGGCGGGTGCTGGTCGCGCAGCTGGAAGCCGAGCTGGCCGCGGCGGCGCTCGTGCCCGCCGGTCCGCCCGCGCCCACGGTCGTACGGCCGTCGATCCCGCCGGCTCCTTTGGGCGTACGCGGCCGACCTGCCGTCACGTCCTCACAGCCCATGCCGCCGGCCGCGCCACAGCCGTCGTCTACCCGTACCGAAGCGCGCGCGGTCGACGAGAACTCACCGTGGACCGTGCAAAACGTCTTGCTCAGCCTCGGCGGCCTGCTGCTCAGCGTTGCCGCGGTCGTCTTCACCGTCGTCGCGTGGGGACGAGTCGGCATTGGCGGCCGGGCCGCGATGCTGGCCGCGTTGACAATCGTCGTGCTGGCCGTGCCGGCGCTGCTGAACCGGCACGGCTTGCGTACGACCGCGCTGGCGGTCGCGAGCGTCGGGCTGGTGTTTCTTGGCCTTGACGCGTACGCGGCCCGGGCGTCCGGACTGCTGCCGGACAGTCTGGCCGCCAGCACGTACGCAGGCTTGGCCGTTGCCATAGTTGCGGCGATAGCGGCCACTTATCCGGCGCTGGTGCCGAACCGTTTCATGCGACCGCTCGCGGTGGTGCTGGCGCAGGCCGTGCTGCCGCTGCTGGTGGTCGCCGACCTGCGACCCGGCGCTACCGGCTGGGCGGCGGTCGCGCTGCTGGTCGCGGCGGCCGATGGCGCGCTCGGCTGGCGGCGCAAGGACGAAGTGATGATCGTGGCCTGCGGCTGCGGAGGGCTTGCTCTGGTGGCCGCGGGCGGGCGGCTCGCTGCTGGGGTTGGCGTTGGCTCGTACGGCCACGACGTCCGCGTTGGCGGCCGGCGTCCTGGCGCTTGGCGCGGCCGTTCTGCTGGCCAGCGGGCTGGTGTTCGGGCAGCGGACGGTCGCCGATCTCGGGGCGGGTGCGGTGACGGCCGCGGTGGCGATCGGGCTCGTCGTCATGCCCGCGCGAGTGGCCGTTCACCCGCCGGTCGCGGCCCGCGATCGCGATCGCGCGCGGTGGTGGTGGCGGCGCCGCGTCGGCGGCGCTGCCGGCCCGATGGCGGCGGTCGTCGATGCTGGGCGCTCTGCCCGTGGTGGTCATCGGCGCTGTGGTTCCGGCCGCGAACGCGCTGCTGGTGATGGTGGGCGACAGCGCGGCCGCGGCCGCGGTGTGGCTCGGACATTACGAGCTGTCAACCGCCGCTCGTACGGCCATCCGGCTGTTTGGTGGCATCGACGTGTGGACCGTGATTGCCGCCGTTTTCATCGCGGTGGCCGGCACCGCGCTGGCCTACCGCGCGCTCGCCGCCTGGACGGCCGCCGCGATCGGGGCCGGCGGCTTCGCGGTGGTCGTACTGCTGCTGCCCGCGGGCCTTCGGCTGGACTGGCCGGCCGCGCTCGCCGTCCAGCTGGTCGCGATCGGTGCCTTGGCCGGGGCTGCGCTAGCCCGCCGGAGTGCGCCGGCTGGGGCGAGCGAGCCGTCGACGGCTGCCCCGAGAAAGGACTGGCCGGGAGCTCGGCGGCTGTTCACGGCGACCGCGGTGATCAGCGCGTTAGCGCTGGTAGCGGACCTGGTCTGCTGGTCAGCGCAAGGGCAGCACGCGGCCATCGCCGCGCTGACCGCGCTGGCCTCCGGCGCCGTCGTGGTAGCCGTACCGGCCCATCAGCGGGAACTGAACTGGCTGCCGGTCGGGATCGCGGTCGCGGCTGCCGGCGCTGACAGCCTGACCATCCTTTCGGGCGTACCCACCTGGTGGGCGTCCCTTGGCCCGCTGGCCGTTGTCGTGATGACTCTTGGCGTCGCCGGCTTGCTGCGTGGCGGGCAGCGGTTGGCCGCTGAGCTCTCGGCGCTGCCCTGGGCCCTGGTCGCGCTCGGCCTGACCTCCGGCCATCCGTGGCAGTCCGGCCTGGTCCTGGCGATCTGCGGCGCCGGGGCCGGCGTGGTGGCGGTCCACCGCGATCGGCGGGCCGTCCTGGTCGCCGTCGGGGTGCTGGAAGTGGCGCCTCGCCTCGTGGTGCTGGCTGTTCGCCGCGGACGTACGAGTGCCGGAGGCGTACACACTGCCCGCGTCGTTGCTGCTCGCGGGGGCCGGGCGCCGTTCTCTGCGCCCGCGGCCTTCATCGCGATCCGGCTGGTGCCGCGGTCGGGTTCGGTCTCGCCGGGATGTTGCTGCCAAGTCTGGCGTGGTTGCCCGTCGAACCCGGCCAGGCGTGGATCCGGCTGACCGCGATCACGCTGGTCGCGGTGGCCGTGACCAGCGCCTTGCTGCTCGTACGGCGGCCGTGGGGGGAACTCGCGGGATGGCAGGCGGGTGGTGCGTTCGCGGCCGTACTCGCCATTGGCGGTGCGGCCGGCGACGCGATCGCGCTGGGCTACCGGCTCGGGTGGGAGCAGCGCTGGACCGCCTTCGCGGTCGTCGCCGTGGTGGCGGTCGCGGTGGGAGCCGCCGCCGCGATCGTCCACCGATCCGTCCCGATTTCGGTCGCGCTGGAGGTCACCGCGATCCCGGCCGCAATGGTCGCCATCGGGTTGACGGGCGGCCATCTGTGGCAGAGCGGTCAGATCTTTGCTCTTATAGCGGCGATTTCCGCGGTGGCTGCGCTGCGGGCGGACCGGCGCTTCCTGGGATATGTGGCCGCTGTCGCGCTGATGGTCGCGTCTTGGTACTGGCTCGACGCGGCGGCCGTCCACCTTCCGGAGGCGTACACACTGCCCGCCGTGCTGGCGCTGCTCGGTTTCCGGCTGGCCTGGGCGACCCGCCGGCCACCGTCGCTCAGCGCGACCCTGCAGGTGGCCGCCGCCGGGATTCTCGCGGTGCTGCCGAGTGTGCTGTGGCTCTCGGTCGCGCCGACCGAGGCGTGGATCCGGCTGACCGCGCTGGTCATTGCCGCTCTGCTGCTGGCGGTGGTGGGTGGTTTCGTACGGTTGCCGTGGCCGGTGCCTGGCACGCGGGTGAGCGGATGGCAGCTGATCGGTGAGCTCGCCGCCGGCGCGGCCGTACTCGCCGCCACCCTCGACGCGGTCGTCGCCGGCTTCCACTTCGGCTTCCCAGCGTCGGCGATCGCGTACGCCGTGCTGATGGTCGGCGGCGCGGTCGCCGTGGCTGTGGCGGCCTTGGTACGTCATCCGTGGTACTCCAGTGCCCGAGCCCCAGACTCCGGTGCCGTGGCTGCTTCGGCGCGGGTCCGGCTGGCTTTGGTGCTGGAGGCCGCCGCGCTGCCCGCGGGGCTCGCCGCTGTCGGGCTGACCGTCGGCCAGGCTTTCCACACCGGGTTGGTGCTGTTCCTCGCCGGGCTGGTGGTCGGGCTGCACGGCCTGCGGCCGGACCGCCGGATGGTCTGGTTCGTGGCCATCGGGTTGGAGCTGATGGCCACTTGGAGTTGGCTGGTGGCCGCTCGGATTGGTACGCCCGAGGCGTACACGCTGCCGGCCGCCGGGCTGGCGATCGCCGGCGGCTTCTGGATGAGCCGGCGGTGGCCGCAGCTGCTGTCGTGGGTGACCTTCGGGCCGGGCGTGACTGGGTTGCTGCTGCCCAGCCTCGCGATGACGTTCCTGGTGTCGACCGAGTCGTGGCGGCCCTTCGCGCTGGGAGCCGCCGCGCTGGCCGTCACTCTGCTCGGCGCGTACCGCCGCCGCCAGGCCCCTTTCCTGATCGCCGCCGCGATCCTCGCCGTACTAGCGGTCCACGAGCTGTCCCCCCGCTGGTCGCCGATGTCGTCACCGCCCTGCCGCGCTGGGTCCCGCTCGCCGTCGGCGGCGTGGTGCTGCTGGGCGTCGGCGCCCGCTACGAACACCGCCGGCGGGACGTCTTACGCCTCAGCCGAGCCGTCGCCCGCATGCGCTGACCCGGAGATCAGGCTGGGGAGGTGGGTTCGCGGGGTTCCTGGTCGTCGAGGAAGCGTTCGATCAGGCCGCGGACGACGGCGGCCATGGTGAAGTTGTGGCTGGAGCACCAGTCGCGCAGCCGGGCGTGCTGGTCGGTGGGCAGTCTCACGGTCACCAGCTGGCTGTTCTCGCCGCTGGGCAGCGTGCTGGTGAGCTGCCGTCGCCAGTCCGCCGGCATGCCGGTCCAAATCGACGCGCGGACGCATCCGCGGCGAGTCGAACTGGTGGGTTGGTGGGACGACGCTCGGCGGCTGGGCGACGGCCCGGGTGGTCTCCAGCAGCCAGGCGGTGACTTCCTGGCGGTCGGCGGGGGACAGCGATTCCAGCGCCGCGGCGAGCTTGCCGGCCGGGCTCGGTGACGGGCTCATGGACGTACGATAGCGCGCGCTATCGCCGCCACGATAGTGCTAGCTAGCCTTTGAGGGCGCTGACGATGTCGGCGGTGGTGGTCACGGTGGCGAAGTTGTGGTGCAGGTTCGCCGCGGTGATCCGGGCGAACTCGTCGGCGGTGACCGTGCTGCCGTCCGGGCCGACCTCGTCGAAGGTGTGCGTCGCGTCGAGCGCGAACAGCACTCGATAACCGAGGTCGCCGCCCATCCGTGCGGTGGTTTCGCAGCAGCGGTTGGTCTGGATGCCGCAGACCACGATCTCCCCGATGCCGGCCGCCGACAGCCAGGCGTGCAGCTCCGGCTTGCCCAGGAAAGCTGAATGCACGGACTTCTGCAGAGTCAGCTCGGCGGTGACATTTTCCAACAAGGGCTGGAAATCATTGCCTGGCTGACCGGGGCGCAGCGGAGAATCGGTCTTCGTGGAGTGGTGTCGTACGAGCACGATCGGGCGGCCGGTGCGGTGCCAGCCGGCCAGCAGCTCGGCAATGTTGGACTCGAAGTCGGGGTTGTTGCGGGTGCCCCAGGACGGGTCGGAGAATCCTTGCTGGACGTCGACGACGATGAGGGCCGCGTTGGGCGCGATGATTGTCATGCCTTCTATCGTTCGCCGCCGAACCGACGGGAACTAGTGGCAAGAATGTCACCATGGGGTAGATTCCAGCCATGCGGACGATCGCGCTTCTCCTGCAGCCGGGCAACAACGCTTTTGATGTCGGCGTCGCTATCGAGGTCTGGGGCCGAGACCGCACCGAGCACGGCGTGCCGCCGTTCGAGCTGCGGACCTGCGCTCGTACGCGCGAACCGGTGGCGTTGGAGAGAGCGGCCTGCAGGCGGTGCCCACCCACCCGCTGGCCGGGCTCGCCGGCGCTGACCTGGTGGTGGTGCCCGGCCGGAAGGACTGGTTCGCTCCAGTGGACGAGGAGGTGAGTCGCGCGCTGCGGTCCGCGGTGCGCCGCGGGGCGACGGTGGCCGCGCTGTGTTCGGGCGCCGCCGTGCTGGCCGAAGCCGGTCTGTTGGACGGCCACCGGGCCACCACACATTGGTTGCTAGCCGACCGGTTGGCCGTCGATTTTCCTGATATCAAAATGGAAACCGACGCACTGTTCATCGGCGACGGTCCACTGTGGACCTCGGCTGGCACGGCCGCCCGGCATCGATCTCTGCCTTCATCTCGTACGCCTCGCGCACGGCTCGGCGGTGGCCGGCACCATCGCCCGCCGGATGGTCACCCCGCCACACCGGGACGGCGGTCAGCGCCAGTATGTGGACGTGCCGGTCCCGCCCGTACGCCCGCCGGCACCGTCGATAGCGGCCCGTCCAAGACTGGGCCCGTGACCGGCTTGATTCCGCGCACACTGTCGCCGGTCTGGCTGGGAGAGTCGGTGTCAGCGAGCGTACTTTCGCGCGCCGGTTCGTCGCCGAGACCGGCGTCTCGCCGCTGCAGTGGCTGCTCGCCGAACGGGTTCGGCGGGCCGCGGAGTTGTTGGAGCGTACCGATCTTTCCGTCGATCGGGTGGCGACCCGCTGCGGTTTCGCGGACGCCGGTGTGCTGCGTACCCATTTTCGCCGGCAAATCGGCACCACGCCGGCCGCGTATCGCCGAACTTTCGCCCGGTCAGGCTGAAACTCAGCAGGGAGCCGGCTCCGGGTGCATGCGGAAGTCGTAGCGGTAGGGTAGTGGCTCGTCGGTACCGGCGGCTCGCTGGTAGTCGGACCAGAGCCGGCCGAGGCTGTCTTCGCCCTCCTTGAGGTCGCTGATTTCCCACGGACCGCGCAGAATCGCGCCGGCTCGCTGGGTGTCGCCAACGGCCAGCGCTGCCCGGCATTCGCACAGCCGGATCCGGCCGTGCGCTCGCTGCGCCGAATCGAGCCCGCTGATCAGGTCCAGCGCGTCCGAGGCCAACCCGGCTCGTAGCAGCGCGGCCAGGGTTTCGTTGGTGAGCTGCCAATTTCCGGGCAGCAGCGCATGCGCATGAGTCAGCAGCGCGGCCGCCGCGGTGGCGTCCTGCTCCACCACCGCCAGGTTGCGCAGGCTCCACGGGTTTTCCTTCAGCGCGGACGATTTCTGCCAGGCCGCGCGGGCGCCGGCGTGGTCGCCGGTGGAATGGCGCAGTAGACCCAGGTGCAGGAGGGCGTGCCAGTCGTCGCCCAGGGTCAGCAGTTTATCTGTCCACTGTGGACCAACGTTTGTGCTGACCGGCTGAGTTTGAGCAGGGAAGGCGCCAGTTTCCCAGAGCTGGAGCCACGGTTGCTGATCCGGGCCGAGGGTGTCGTCGGCGAACGCGGCGCGGCGGCCTCGGCGGGCAGGCCACCGTGTGCGTACCTCCAGCGCACCCCAACCGGACCCCACCGACAGTCGGTCAACTGGCGCTTGCGCCGCCCCACCGCGCGGCTTCGGTGTCCACAGTGGACAGGTCGGTGGCCGGGATCACCCGCGCGACCGCTTCGCCGGCGGCTTGGCTAGCGCGTGTCCAGTCGCCGTGGGCCACTTGGGCGTCCACCGCGATCGGGCCGTACGCCTCGGTCCAGGACCAGGTTTCGCCGGCGGGCATCGGCACGTGCTCCAGCTGCGTACGAGCCAGGCCCGCCTGGATTTCCAGATAGCGTCCGTCGCCCAGCCATTCCTGCCAACGCCGGCCACCCTGGCCAGTGCCCCAGAAGAAGAGTTTCCGGCCACGCATCGGACGCGTCGACGTCTGGAAAAATCCGTCGCCGTTCTCGTCGACGGCGGCGATCCAGCCGGCCCTGTCATCGGGAATATCGTAAAAATAGTCCGCCGCGGTGGCTGCCCGGGCCGGATATCCGTCGGTGGGACCGGGAACCGGAGTTTTCCTTAGCTCCGCCTCATAGCCGAACTGCCAGGCGGTGTCGGCCGGCGCCAGCACCCGGGTCGCGTCGGTTTCCGGTACGGCCACATTGGACCACCAGTAAACTGGAATTGTTTCCCGGTGCGGATTGTGCAGCCGCGGGCGTACGAACAGAACCCTGGAATCGGGCGGCAGCCACGCGTCCAGCTGGACGACCATCCGGCGCAGTCGCTCGTACTCCCACATGCGCAACACCGGCACGCCTTTTGGCCCGGACACCCAGCCAGCGCATGGGGCGCACACGTCAGCGGCCAGTGCCCGGTGGTGCCGAGGTTCCACTCCACCCCGCCGGCGAACCAGGCGTTGCGCAGCGCGAGGTTCGCGGTCTGCAGCACCGATGGCCGGTGCAGAAGTTCGCGGCCGTTCGTACGATCGACCAACGACCACAGCCGGCCGCCGAACTCCAGCAGGAAAGTCGCGGTGAGCCACTCGTTTTCCAGTACGGCAACCGAACCGAAAGTTCACGGTCGACTGGCTCGCGGCTGTAGTCGTCCTGGGCGTGGTACGGCAGCAGGTGGCTGATCCGCCCGTACTCGACGTCGAGTTCCCCGCCGCGAACGCTGGCGTGGATATCGGTGCCGCGCAGCATCGGCAGCGGGCTCTGGGCCTGCGGCGAGGCCACCGGCATGCGCAGCTTTTCCAGTCTCAGAGTGGAACTCACCGGACTCCTCCGTCGGGACCTGTTCTAGTGCTATAGGGCTACTCAAGCGGCGATAGCCGAGCCCAAGCGCCGCCTGACGGCACGGCGAAACCGCCCACGTGGCGCTGCCACGCCAGGCGGCCCCGCCGCACCGTCAGACGACACTTGGATCTCGACTCTCATCCGCATGAGTAGCCCTGTAGTACTAGCGGGTTCCGACGCTACCGGCGGGTGTACACCGAGACAGTGACGCAGGCCACTACTGGCCCACCGTGTGGCCTTTGACCGCCTGCAGGGTGTAGCTGTGCGGGAGAGCCGCCACGGCCGGTCGGTGAGCCGGTATTCGCCTTCGCCGACGTAGTCCATCTCGCCGGGCCGCGCCGGCCACGGCACGCTGTCGTGCTCTTCCAGCATCGTCAGCCGCAGGTCGTTGGCCAGCAACGCGGTGACGATCTCACCGAGGCCGTGGTTCCACTCGTGGGGGGTGGTGTTCGCGGTGAAGACCGCGTCGGTCTCCACGTACGTGCCGCCCCCAGTCCAAACTGTGGATTCTTCCCTTTCGAAATAGGGAAACTCGACCGCCAGTAGGCCATGGTCGCGGGGGTCGTCCAGCGCCCACAGCATCGGGTGCCCTTCCCGGATGAACAGTCGGCCGCCGGGCTTGAGCAGGCCCGCCACCACGTCAGCCCATCGGCGTATGTCCGGCAGCCAGCACAACGCGCCGATGCCGGTGAAAAAAACCAGGTCGAACTGGCCAGCGCCCAGCAGTTCGACCGCGTCGTACACGTTGCCCTGCACGAAATCCACGTCCGCCCCGAGACCGCCGGCAAGCTTGCGAGCCTGGTCGAGGGAGGCGGCCGAGAAGTCCAGCCCGGTCATCCGGGCGCCGAGCCGGGACAACGAAATCGTGTCGGTGCCAATGTGGCACTGCAGGTGTACGCCGCGCAGGCCCTCGATCGAGCCCAGCCGCGGCAGGTCGAACCGTACGACGCCGCTCAGGAACGCTGGATCGCTCTGGAACTTCTCCAATGAGTAGTCCGGCGAAGCCGCGTGTGCCGCCGCCCGGTCGTCCCAGTTGGCTTTGTTAACGGCGATATAGTCGTCCACGTCCGGCACGATCTCACGCCGCCGACCACCGCGCGACCCAATTTGCCCTTAAGAGAACCGGTACGGGTCGAAGGGATCGCCGTCCTCGACGATGGCGTAGGTCGCGATCTGTTCCACGAAGAAGCCAAAATGTGGTGCGATGACCCGAAAAAAACCAGCGCCTCGGCGTCGTCGGCCTGGTATGCGCCGTCGACGATCGGGGCCGCGGCAGCACCCAGACCGGGCCGTCCTCCGGCACCGGGATCGCGTAACGTACGCCGTTTCCGGTGGTCGCCACGATCATCACGTCGTGTAGTTTCCCGGCGTGCTTGACGAACTGCGGCCGGCGCGCCCGGTGGACGTCGGCGATCTGTTGGGGCGAGCCGATGAAATAGCCGTTCCAGAGGTCCGGAAGGTGCACTTCGTCGACAGCGCTGAAGAACTCGGTGACCTCAGGCGGCACCCGCTCCTGGAACTCGGCCCGCAGCCCGTCCAAAGTGGCGGGGCCGCTGGCCAGCGTGACCTCGTTTTTCCCACCCGCCTGCGCGGTCTCCTCCACCACCACCCGCGCGCGGCCTGCTGCAGCCGGCTGACGACACGGTCGATGTTCACAAGGCATCCCAACGGATTCCGGCCCGCGACTCGTGGGCCGAAATCACCTGTCGAATGAACAAAGGCTACGGATGGGTCATCGAGAGCAGGTCCAGGGCGGCGTCGAGCTGGGCTTCGGTGACGACACCTTCGCCCGGCTGGTCGGCCACGAAACCCAGATCGAAGACGGCTTCCCGGATCGTCTGCCCCTGCGCGATCGCGTGCTTGGCGACCTTGGCGGCGCTCTCGTACCCGATGTAGCGGTTCAGTGGAGTGACCACCGACGGCGACGAGCCGGCCAGCTGATGCGCGCGATCGACGTTCGCGGTGATGCCGTCGACGCACTTGTCCGCGAACAGCCGGGAAACGTTGGCCAGCAGCCGGATGGACTCCAGCAGGTTGGCCGCGATCACCGGCAGCATCACGTTCAGCTCGAAGTCACCGGTGGCGCCGCCGAACGCGACGGTCGCGTCGTTTCCGATCACCTGCGCGCACACCTGCCGCACGGCTTCGCAGATCACCGGGTTCACCTTGCCCGGCATGATCGACGAACCCGGCTGCAGGTCCGGCAGCGAGATTTCCCCAAGGCCGGTACGCGGACCCGAGCCGAGCCAGCGGATGTCGTTGGCGATCTTGAAAAGTCCGACCGCGATCGTACGCAGCTGGCCGGACGCCTCGACCAGGCCGTCGCGGGCGCCCTGCGCCTCGAAGTGGTCGACGGCCTCGGTCAGCGGCAGCTCGGTGGCCTCGGCGAGTTCGGCGATGACGGCCGCGGAGAAGCCGGGCGGGGTGTTGATGCCGGTGCCCACCGCCGTACCACCCAGCGGCAGCTCGGCGAGTCGGGGCAGCGACGCCGCCAGCCGCTCGACGCCCCGCTCGACCTGGGTGGCATAGCCGCCGAACTCCTGGCCGAGGGTCACCGGGGTCGCGTCCATCAGGTGCGTACGCCCCGGCTTGACGACGTCAGCGAACTTCTTTTCCTTGCCCCGCAACGACTTCGCCAAGTGCTGAAGGGCCGGGATGAGGTCCCGTACGACAGCGTCGGTGGCGGCGATGTGGATGGAGGACGGGAACACGTCGTTGGACGACTGGCTCGCGTTGACGTGGTCGTTCGGGTGCACCGCACGGCCCAGCTTCTGGCTCGCGAGGGTGGCCAGCACCTCGTTGGTGTTCATGTTGCTGGAGGTGCCCGAGCCGGTCTGGAAGATGTCGATCGGGAACTGGGCGTCCCACTCGCCGGCCGCCACCTCCGCCGCGGACTCCTGGATCGCCGCCGCCATGTCCGCGTCGATGACCTTGAGCTTGGCGTTCACCTTCGCCGCCGCGGCCTTGATCCGGGCGAGCGCGGCGATGTGCGCCGGCTCCAGGGTCCGCCCGGAAATCGGGAAGTTCTGCACCGCACGCTGCGTCTGGGCCCGCCAGCGCGCGCCGATGGGCACCCTGACCTCGCCCATCGTGTCGTGTTCGATCCGGTACTGCTGCTCGCCGTCCTCGGCGGAAGTGTTCGTCGCCATGTCCCCTAGCCAAGCACGAACGGCGCGGCCAAGGCAGACTGGGATGACCACAAGATGGACTCAAATCGGAGGCGCCGTGTCAGTGCTGGCCAAGAAGACGGACCACGTGCTGATGTCCTGCTGCTGCAGCGCGCGGTGGACGCCGGCATCGACGGCGTGGGGCCGTTCCGGGGGGCCCGTGACCTCGTCGACCCGTTGCAGCGCAAGGGAATGACCCCCAGCCAGATCGCCGACCGGCTGGTGCGTACGCAGTGCGGCCACGCGGCCGTGCAGGGCGCGGTCACCAGCGTCGGCGGCATCGCGACCGCGGCGGTCGGCGCCCCGGTCGGGCTCGCCGCCACCCTGCTCGTGCAGGCCCGGCTGACCGCGGCGATCGCGTACGCGCACGGCCATGACCTCGCTGACCTGGAAGTACGCAGCGCCGTCGAGGCGTGCGTGAGCGGCACCACAGAGGCCGCCGCGGCCAAGAGCACCGGCATCACCGCCGGCAAGAAGGCGGCCGGCGTGGTGCTGCCGCGGATCCAGGCCCGCGCCGCCGCCCGGGTGGCGACCCGGGTGGCCGCCGGCAAGACAGCCGGCGCGATCGCGTCCCGGGTGGCGGCCGTCGGTGCCAGCCGGGTGTGCCGGTGGTCGGCGCGTCGTCGTCGGCGGCGCCTTCGACCTCATCTCCACCAAACGCGTCGCCGACCGCGCCCGCCGGATGTTCGTACACACCCACCACACGCACGTCATCGACGGCGAAGTCGTCGAATAGAGGCTCAGCCCGAGTGTTCGCCGATGCAGAACTCGTTGCCCTCGGGGTCGACCAGCACCGACCACCGGAGCCCCGGCTGCCGATATTCGGTCTTGTAGGTGGCGCCGAGAGCCACCAGGCGCTCGGTCGCTCTCGGCGCGGGGTTCGCCGCCGAGATCGACATGGACGCGGTTCTTGCCCGTCCGCGGCTCGGGCACCTTCTGCAGGCCAAGGTTCACCGCGGCACCTTCGCGGCCCAGGAGCACGAACTCGCCGTAGTCGCCGAGCACCTGGAGATCCAGCGCCGGTGCCCAGAACCCGGCGAGCCGCTGCGGATCCTCGCAGTCAATGGTGACCATGCTGATATCAAGAGTCATAGCCGGACCGTACCGGCCACCTACGACATCGCAGCGGTGCCAGTGAGCGGGCGTTAGCGGCCGGTCCAGGTGGGGCGTTCCTTGGCGAGGAAGGAACGTACGCCGGTGGCGAAGTCGGCGCTGCCGTAGACGGTCGCGAGGATGTCCTCGTCGGCGGGCAGGTTCGCGTTGCGGATCCGGCGCAGCGACTCGCGGGTCGCCCACATGGTCAGCGGGGCGTGCGAGCTGACCGTGCGTACGAGGTCTGCTACCACCGCGTCGAGCTCGGCGGCCGGTCGCACCTCGGACAGGAAACCGGCCGCCTGCGCCTCGGCGGCGGAGATAAGCCGGGCCCGCACCACGATGTCCAGCAGCAGGCTCGCGCCGAACCGGGAGACCAGCAGCGCATACGTCTTGGCCGACAGGCAGTTGCCGAGTGTACGGGCGACCGGGATGCCGATCTTGGTGTCGTCGCTGGCGACCCGCAGGTCGCAGGCCGATGCGAGTGGCACGCCGGCGCCGACGCAGAAGCGGTGAGAACGGCGATGGTCGGCACTCGTACGGACTCGACCCGGTCGAGCACGTCGCCGACCTTTTTCTCGTACCCGATGCCGTCGGTGCCGTCGGAGGAAAAGCCAGCGAATTCCCCGATATCCGTGCCGGCGATGAAAGCCTCACCGCCGGCGCCGCGCAGCACGAGGACTTTCACGTCCTCGTCGCGGTCGGCCCGATCGCATGCCTCGACCAGGCCGTCGTACATTTTCGCGGTCATCGCGTTGCGTTGCCGCGGCCGGTCGAACGTGACGGTCAAGGCCGGACCGTCCCGCTCGACCCGCAGGTTTTCGGTCATGACTAACGGTTGCCGACGCCGACGTAGTCGCGCTCGCCGGGGCCGGTGTAGATCTGCCGGGGACGGCTGATCTTGAATGCCGGGTCCTGCATCATTTCCCGCCACTGGGCGATCCAGCCGGGCAGCCGGCCGAGCGCGAACAGCACGGTGAACATCCGGTTCGGGAAACCCAGTGCCTGTAAAATGAGACCGGTGTAGAAGTCCACGTTCGGGTAGAGCTTGCGTTCGATGAAGTAGTCGTCGGACAGCGCGTGCTGCTCGAGCTCCATCGCGATGTCCAGCAGCGGGTCCGAAACGCCGAGCTTGGTCAGCACGTCGTCGGCCATCTTCTTCACCAACGCGGCGCGCGGGTCGTAGTTTTTGTAGACGCGGTGGCCAAAACCCATCAGCCGGACGCCTTCTTCGCGGTTCTTCACCCGCTTCACGAAACCATCCACGTCGTCCGAGCTGCGGTGGATGTTCTCCAGCATTTCCAGCACCGCCTGGTTGGCGCCACCGTGCGACGGGCCGGACAGCGCGTTGATGCCGGCGGCGATCGACGCGAACATGTTGGCCTGGGCCGAACCGACCGTACGCACGGTTGACGTCGAACAGTTCTGCTCGTGGTCGGCGTGCAGGATCAGCAGCAGGTCAAGGGCGGCCCGCGCGGTTTCGTTGACCTCGTACGGCTCGGCCGGGAAACCGAACGTCATCCGCAGGAAGTTTTCCACCGTACCCAGCGAATTGTCCGGGTAAAGGAACGGCTGGCCGATCGACTTCTTGTACGCGTAAGCGGCGATGGTCGGCAGCTTGGCCATCAGCCGGATGGTGGTCAAATCCACCCCGGCGGGGTCGGTCGGATTAAGATTGTCTTGATAGAAGGTGGAAAGCGCGTTAACAGCCGACGCCAAAACGGGCATCGGATGCGCGTCCCGGGGGAAGCCGTCGAAGAACCGCTTCATGTCCTCGTGCAGCAACGTGTGGTGCCGGATCGAGGAATCGAACGCGGTCAGCTGCTCGGTGGTCGGCAGCTCGCCGTAGATCAGCAGGTAGCTGGTTTCCAGGAAGGTGGAGTTCTGCGCGAGCTGCTCGATCGGGTAGCCGCGGTAGCGCAGAATGCCGGCGTCACCGTCGATGTAGGTGATCGCCGACTGGCACGAACCGGTGTTCACGAAACCGGTGTCCAGGGTCACGTAGCCGGTTTTGGCCAACAGCTTGGAAGAGTCGATCCCGGCATTACCCTCCGTCGCCGGGATGATCGGCATCTCGAGCTCGCCGCCCGGATAACGAAGGACGGTGGTGCTCTGGTCAGTCATCAAGGGGCCTTTCGTCCGGGGGGCGGGGAGCGCCCAGGTCATGGGTGCGACTCCCCGAGGGAGACCGATACAAGCCGGTAGATTGAACGCTACTCGTCCGTACAGACTCTCGGCACGTCCGTGGCCGCCGCTGGTCCGCTTTGCCGGTGTGATTTTTCTCCAACTACCCGACGATATGCCTGCTGGTAGGGGACTAGTACTACAGGGCTACTCATGCGGATGAGAGTCGAGATCCAAGTGTCGTCTGACGGTGCGGCGGGGCCGCCCTGCGTGGCAGCGCCACGTGGGCGGTTTCGCCGTGCCGTCAGTCGACACTTGGGCTCGGCTATCGCCGCTTGAGTAGCCCTGTAGTAGTACTAGCTGAGTGCGTCCTGTGGATAACCGGCCAGTGCGGTTTCCAGCTCGGTCCGGGTGGGCGGATCGGCGCCCTCCCGAGTGCACGTCAGCGCGGCCGCGACGACGGCCGCTCGTACGACCGGACCGATCGTCGCCGTGAGATCCGCGCCCGCGAGGGCCTTGGGCAGTGCGCTTCCGAGCAGCCCGGCGGCGGCCAGCCCGTGCAGCAGCGCGCCGGCGAAGCTGTCGCCGGCGCCAACGGTGTCTACCAGCGCGATCTCCGGTGCGGACACGGTCAGCCGCTGGTCGCCGGCGAGCGCGACCGCGCCGTCGCCGCCGCGAGTGACCACGACGAGTGACGGCCCGCTGGCAGCCCATCGTGCCGCGACCTCCAGGGGGTCACGGCCGGGGTGCAGGTGGTCGAGGTCCTCGTCGCTGACCTTCACCAGCTGGCACAGCCGGACCAGTCGCTCGACCGCGGCGGTGACCTCCGGCCCGGAGCCGACGATGGAGGGCCGCAGGTTCGGGTCAAGACTGAGCGTGACCTCGTCGTTACTGGCCTGCTCCCGGGCGAAGGCCTCGATGGTGGCCGCGCCCGGGGCCCGCAGCGCCGCGATCGAGCCGAGGTGCAACGCTCGTACGGACGCGGGCAGCCGGGCCGGCAGCTCGCCGGGCCGCCACTGCCAGTCGGCCGTGCCGGTGACCCAGAAGTCGTACGACGCCCGGCGCCGCTCGTCGAAGGACACCACTGCCAGTGACGACGACGGCTCGGCGGCGTCGACCAGGAACCGCTCGTCGACGCCGTCTTCGCGGAGCCGGCGGCGGATCTGCCGGCCGAAGGCATCGGCGCCGATCCGCGCCAGCAGTGCCGTCGGCGAGCCCAACCGGGCCGCCGACACGGCGATGTTCGCCGGGCTGCCACCGGGGATCGGACGCAGCAGACCGTCGTCGCCGTTGGGCACCAAATCGACAATGTTCTCGCCGATCACGGCAATAACTGGGTCCACTGTGGACAATCCTGTTTTCACGGCGCCTGGTCGAAATCAATCATCAGTGAGTACGCCTTCAGCTTGGTCAGCGAATGCCAGCTGTCGATCACCCGGATGGTGCCGCTCTTGGAACGCATCACGAGTGAGTGGGTGGCCGCGCCGCCGCGCCGGTACGTGACTCCCGGCAGCAGGTCGCCGTCGGTGACGCCGGTCGCGAAGAAGAACACGTTGTCGCCGCGTACCAGATCGTCGGTGGACAGCACCCGGTCCAGGTCGTGGCCGGCATCCAGCGCCTTCTGCCGCTCGGCCTCGTCCCGCGGCCACAGTCGGGCCTGGATCTCGCCGCCCATGCACTTGAGCGCGCAGGCCGCGATGATTCCCTCAGGTGTGCCGCCGATGCCCATAAGGACGTCGACCGCGCTGGTGTCGCGGGCCGCGGAAATGGCGCCGGCCACGTCTCCGTCGGAGATGAAATGGATCCGGGCGCCGGTCTGGCGGACCTGGTTGACCAGCTCGCCGTGCCGGGGACGGTCCAGGATGCAGACCGTCACGTCACCGACGCCGGTGTCCTTCGCCTTCGCGATCCGGGCAATGTTGTCCGACACCGGCGCGGTGATGTCCACGACGCCCGCGCAGTCCGGCCCGACGGCGAGTTTTTCCATGTAGAACACCGCGGACGGGTCGAACATCGCGCCTCGCTCGGCCAGCGCGAGAACGGCGATCGCGTTCGGCATGCCCTTCGCCATCAGGGTCGTACCGTCGATCGGGTCGACCGCCACATCGCACTGCGGGCCCGTACCGTCGCCGACCCGCTCGCCGTTGTAGAGCATCGGCGCGTGGTCTTTTTCGCCTTCGCCAATGACGACCACGCCGTTCATCGAGACGCCGTTGATCAGTTTGGCGCATCGCGTCCACCGCGGCGCCGTCGCCGCCGTTCTTGTCGCCCCGCCCCACCCATCGGCCGGCCGCCATCGCGGCCGCCTCGGTGACCCGAACCAGCTCGAGGGCGAGGTTGCGGTCGGGGGCCTGCGGGCCAGTCGTGGTGGGCATCGGGTGTACTGGTGCGACCCGAGCTCCGCCGGGTCCGGTCCGGCGCCGCCCATGCGGCCGTGCTCGTTCACGTGTGCCTCCCTGACGCCGCGCTGGGTGTCGCGGCGACGCTCCCTCGTCGGTGCGTCTCATGCTACTGGCGGCGGTGGCCCCGACCGCTGGTCGGCCTCGTTCGTACGCTCGCTGGAAACGTCCGGTCCGGCAGGGGCGGACCGGGGTCAGTCGGCCAGCGCCGATGGCGGACGATGGGGGGGAGTGAGTAGCTCTTCCGCGCCGTCCCGCGCCAATCCACTGCCGCGCAACATGGCGATCAGCCTCGGCGTGCTGCTGATCCCGATCGTGGCCGTCGTGCTGGTGGTCCAGTGGCTGTCCGGTGGCCCGGCCGCGGTGGACCCCTCGTCCGCGTACGAGTCGGCCCGGGCCGTGGACCGCTTCCCGGTGCTGCAGCCGCAGGGGCTGCCGACCGGCTGGACGGTGACGCGTGCTGATGTGGACCACGGCAACGGTGGTACGGCGACGCTGCGGATCGGTTACGTGAGCCCGAGCGGCGGGTCGGCGCGGATCGTTGAGAGCGACGTGCCGGTGACCAGCCTGCTGCCGGACGAGCTTGGTGGCGTACGCCCGCCGGTCGGTGACCGCACCGTCGGCGGCCGGGACTGGCAGATCTACTCCGGCCGCGGCAAGGAGCGCGCGCTGGTGTGGCAGCAGCCCAAGGTCACCATCCTGGTCATCGGCCAGATGCCCGATTCCGAGCTGAACGCCCTCGCCGCTTCCCTCCACCCAGCCAGGTAGCCCCTCGCCGCCTCCGCCGACCACCCTCGGTCACGCTCCGCGACGCCCGTTGGTGGTTACTCAGGGGTGGATTCGCGGGCGGCGCGGGCGGCTTCGAGTTTCTTGCGGGCGCCGTCCAGCCAGGCCTGGCAGGCGTCGGCGAGCGCCTCGCCGCGCTCCCACAGGGCCAGCGACTCCTCCAGGGTGGCGCCGCCGGTCTCCAGTTTCTGGACGACCTGGGTGAGTTCGGCGCGGGCCTGCTCGTACGACAGGTCGCGGACATCGGCGTTCACGGACGGTTTGGCAGCCACCGGCCGATCGTACGTCCCCCCCCCGTCGACACCGCGTTGGTACGGCCTGCCGCCGACACGGCAGGTGGGGAAGGTCCGCCGGCGGCACGGCAAAGTCAGAGGGCGGCCTCGATTTTCTTCGCGGCACTCTCGGCGTGCGCCTGCCAGCTGGGATCGTGTGCCCCGCCTGGTGTCAATGCGAAGTCGACCAGGATTTCGGCATTCCCGTGGGAAAAGATCAGTTGAGCGGTGCCCGGGGGGGGCAGCCAGCCGCCGTACGCGGGCGAGTGAAAGCCAGGCACCGACACGGATCCGGTCAGGTCCTGCCCGTCCTCTCGCGCGGCGGCTTTGGCCGCGTCTGCCCCCGAGCCCTTGCTTTGGTAGCTGCTGGGAAAGACGTCGACTTCGACGTAGAACCGGGAATGCTTCCCGTCCGCTCGGTTGGCCCCACCCATGCGCAGCCGCGAAACAGCGAGTGTTTGTTTTCCTTGCGGTTACACGTCTTAGTGGTGGGGCCGGTGGCACCGTCGCTGATCATGACCGGGGTGACGAGATTCTCCACCTGGAAGTAGCCGGAGTACTGGTCCGTGGACCGGTTACTGGTCAGGAAGAACACGACCCCTCCGGCCAGCACGACCAACAGGATGACGGACGATAAACCGACGAAGATCCAGGGACCGGTCCGGCGGCGCCGAAGCGGCATGTACGGCCCGTACGAGCCTGGCGGTGGAGGCATTGCTGCCATGCTGAAGACCCCGTCTTTGAGCGGTGTTCCGCTACTGAGCCGACTGTTATCAAGGAGACCAGGACTAGCTGTTTTGGCAGGTCTAAAGGCTGTATAAGTCCAGCTACTCCTGGCCTCCTTGATAAAGGTACGAAGGCGGCCAGCTGTTGGCATCGCCAGCGCCGAAATTCTGCCCATCCGGGCCACCGTGGTTCCTGAACGGATTCGGCACGCGCGTACACGTCAGCGCATTCGCGCGCTGTCTTGCCGATCCGGGATCGGTGGACCGGACATGGGTCTGGACGGTTGGTCAGCCTTGATGTGCGTCCCCGTTCAGTAACTCCAGGGACAGTCATTACTCGTACGAGCGGCCCCGCGGTATCGGCCGACTGGCATTTTTCGGTTACCGCTCAGGTGCGGTCACGGTCGCGTGCAGCTCGCCCTCGGCGAGCCGCAGCCGCACCTCGTCGCCAGTGTCCACATCGGACGGTTTGCGGACGACCTGGCCGTCTTTCCTTTGTACGACAGCGTATCCGCGCTCCATGGTGGCCGCTGGTGACAGCGACACAACGCGGGCGCGCAGATGGGCGATGTCGTTGCTGGCGGAGTCGGTGCGGTGTCGCAGAACGCGGGTCGCGCGCTCGGTCAATGCCTTGACCTGCTCGGCGAGCTGGTCGAGCAGCGTCTGCGGCCGGGCCAGCGCGGGCCTGGACAGGGTGCCGGTGAGCCAGGACTGCTCGCGGTCCAACCGGCCGGTGATGGCCGCGGCCAGCCGGGACCGGGCGATCGCGATCCGGTCGCGTTCCTCGGTCCAGTCCGGCACGATCCGCTTGCCGGCGTCGGTCGGGGTCGAGCAGCGTACGTCCGCGACCAGGTCGAGCAGGGGACTGTCCGGCTCGTGGCCAATTGCCGAGACGACCGGCGTACGACACTGGAAGACCGTACGAATGAGCGCCTCGTCCGAGAACGGCAGCAGGTCCTCGACGCTGCCGCCGCCGCGGGCCAGCACGATCACATCGACCTCGGGGTCCGCTTCCAGTGCGTTCACGGCCTCGATGAGCTGCGGGACCGCGGTCACGCCCTGCACGGCGACATTGCGGATCCGCATCTCCACAGCAGGCCAGCGAGCGCGCGCGTTGGTGACGACGTCCCGCTCGGCGGCGGACGCGCGGCCGGTGACCAGACCGACGCAGCTGGGCAGGAACGGCAGCCGGCGCTTGAGCTCCGGCGCGAACAGGCCCTCGGCGGCGAGCGCGCGCTTAAGTCGCTCGATCCGGGCCAGCAGCTCGCCGACCCCGACGGCCCGGAACTCGTCCGCACGCAGCGACAACGTGCCGCGCGCCGGGTAGAAGTCGGGCCGGGCGTGCACGATCACCCGGACGCCCTCAGCCAACGGTGTCTCGCAGGCGTCCGCGACGGAGACCTTGCAGGTCACCGGCAGGCTCATGTCCACGCTCGCGTCCCGCAGCGTCAGGAAGACGACGCCGCCGCCGGGCCGCCGGGACAGCTGGGTGATCTGGCCCTCCACCCAGACGTCACCGAGCCGGCCGATCCACTGGCCGATCTTGGCGCTGACCAGCCGGACCGGCCCAGGGGGCTGGTCGGGGGGTGCTGCGGGTGCTGTCACTCACGCTCCTCAGCCTATGGGGAACGTACGACCTACGATGGTGGCCATGTCGTCGCCGAGGAAGCGTGTCCTGCTCGCCAAGCCGCGCGGTTACTGCGGCGGCGTCGACCGCGCGGTGATCACCGTGGAGAAGGCGCTGGAGCTGTACGGCGCCCCGGTGTACGTACGCAAGCAGATCGTGCACAACAAGCACGTGGTCGAGACGCTGGAGAAACGCGGCGCGATCTTTGTGGACGAGACTTCCGAGGTGCCCGAGGGCGCCATGGTGGTGTTCTCCGCGCACGGCGTGTCTCCGGCCGTACACGCCGAGGCGCAGGCGCGGAACCTGACCACGATCGACGCCACCTGCCCGTTGGTCACCAAGGTCCATAAGGAAGCCAAGCGGTTCGCTGACGACGGCTATCAGATCCTGCTGATCGGGCACGAGGGTCACGAGGAGGTCGAGGGCACCGCCGGCGAGGCGCCGGAGGCGACTCAGCTGGTCGACGGCGTGGCCGGCGCGGACGCGGTCAACGTGGTGGACGAGAGCAAGGTCGTGTGGCTGTCCCAGACCACACTGTCCGTGGACGAGACGATGGAGACTGTCGATCGGCTGCGTCAGCGCTTCCCGAACCTGGAAGCGCCGCCGTCCGACGACATCTGCTATGCCACCCAGAACCGGCAGGTCGCCGTCAAGCAGCTGGCCCCGGACTGCGAGCTGGTGCTGGTGGTCGGCTCGACGAACTCGTCCAACTCGGTCCGGCTGGTCGAGGTCGCGAAGGAAGCCGGCGCCGACGACGCCCGGCTGATCGACTACGCGCACCAAATTGAGGACTCGTGGCTGGACGGCGTGACCACCGTCGGCCTGACCAGCGGCGCGTCCGTACCCGAAATCCTGGTCGCCGAGGTCCTCGACCGACTCGCGCGGCACGGCTTCGACCTGGTCGAGGAAGTGACCACCGCGGACGAACGGCTCACCTTCTCGCTGCCCCAGCAAATCAAACGCGACCTCCGCGCCGCCCAGGCCTAACACCTGTCCGCCGTCGCCGTTGTGACAATCGGATTCCGATTGTGTCGGTCTACATAGGGTGCGGCGCGAAATTGTGTCGTACCGATGCTGTTTTCTAGCCCCCTCCCTTTGAACGGGCGGGGGGTGGGTTTTTGAGGACCGACGTCCAACTTATAATTCAGCCCTTGCCTCTCGACCCCCCCCCCCGCCCGTCACTGGGGGGGGGGCAACTTTTGCGGTTGGGTACGACAGTTTCGCGCCGCACCTGGGTCTTTTGGCTGCTGAGTTTCCAGATGGCCCTCCACCGACGGACACCTTTGTTGATCATGGGCCAATCCCGCACTTTCCTCGACGAGTGACACCAGAAATGTGCCGCTCGACGACCGGCCCGGCATGGTTTTGTCGGTGCCAGCGAGGATTCTCGAATTCGGGGGCGGCATTTTCGGCAGCCGAAAATGGCGCCCCCGAATCGAGTATTCGCGTGCGGGCCGACAGTTTCGGCAGCTACGTACGGGCTGGGCGGCGGTGGGTGAGGACGGTGAGGGTGCTGACGCCCAGCAGGGCGGCTCCGATGGCGAGGCCGGCGGGTACGCCGCCGACGCGCGGTCCGACAGGGTGCCGGCCAGCACCGGTCCGACGCACTGGCCGATGGCGAAGGCGATGGTCAGCGCGGCGATCGCGGCGGCCCAGCGATCCGGGGGCAGCATTTTGTTGCGCGCAGCCGGTGATCGCGGTGACGACGGTCAGGAACGAGCCACCGAAGAGCACCGCGGACCCGAACCACGCCACCGGGCCTGGCACCAGGACGAGCAACGCGGCGCCGGCCGTCGTGCCACCGAGCAGGATCGCGGCGATGACCTGGCCGGGCAGCCGCTGCAGCAACGGGGGGTCCATACGATGCTGGAGGCGACCCCGCAGCCACCCAGGACCAGCCAGAACAGGGTGATCACCGAGCCGCCGCTGGCTGCGGTCAGAAAGGCGATCACGAACGTCATGTACGCCGTGTAGCCAGCGCCGTAGATCGCGTACGTCACCAGCACCGACACCAGTGGCCGTAGCGGGGCACTCCGGCGCTTGGGCCGGTCGCGGGCGACGGGGTTCGGCCGGCAGCCGGCGGACCGCGGCCGCGGTCAGGACCAGGCCGGCGAGACAGAGCGCGCCCAGCGTCACCCAGCCGAGCCGCCACCCGTACGCGCTGACCAGCGGCGGGATCGCCACCGCCGACACCACGATGCCGGCTCCGGGGCCGGTGAAGTAGAGCCCGAGGCACAACACCGCGCGACGCGGTGGCAGGTCGGCGGGTGAGAGCGGCGGTCAGGGCGCCACCGGCGATGAAGGCGATCGCACCGGCGATGCCGCTGGTCAGTCGCAGGATGAGCAGGACAGGCACGAGTCCGCTGACGGACGCCGCGAGGACCGCCAGCGCACTCACCACCAACGCGGCGAGCAGCGCCCGCCGGTGGCCCAGCCGGGCCGCCACTGGTGCCGCGAGCAGCGCACCGGTCAGGTAGCCGGCCGCGTTGACCGTGTTCAGCAGCCCGGCGGTCGCGTACGACCAGTGCAGGTCGGCCCGCATCGACGGCAGCACCAGCGCGTACGCGAACCGGCCCAGTCCGTTGACCGCCGCCGAGGCTGCCGTCAACCCCGCGATCAGCAGGACAAGGGCACCGCCCCACTGCGATGCGGCCGGCCTCGTACTCGCGTGGGCCACCATCTCGTCAGGTTAGGAGCCGATTCATCCCATGACTCGACGCCGTGGTCCAGATCACCCCCGTCATCACCCGCGTGTCGCCACCGAAACGCCGAGTTCGCGAAGGTCAGGACACTCGGTGATGGTCGAGTTCCTCGAAGGCGAGAAGCTGGTCGCTGGCGGACGCGACCAGCTCCGGAGCGGAGACGGCCCGCGGGGTGCGCTCGATCTGGGTGGGCTCGGGCAGCAGCTCCTCGCTGACCTTCAGGTCGGCCAGCTTGCGGGCGGACACCAGCACCCGGCCCTCCAACGAGCCGACGCTCTGGTTGTACGCCTTCACCGCGCCATCCAGCGCGTTGCCAAGCCGCTCGACGTGGCTTCCCATGGTCGCCAGCCGCGAATACAGCTCCTTGGCGCGATCGCCTGCACCAAGTGGGCGTTCTTCGCGAGACCGTCCTGTTTCCAGGTGTAGGCGATGGTGCGCAGCAGCGCGATCAGCGTGGTCGGGGTAGCGATCACCACGTGGTTCTCGGTCGCATACTCGACCAGACCTGGATCGGCCTCCCATGCGGTGGCCAGCAGCGTCTCGCCGGGCATGAACATCACCACGAACTCGGGGCTGTTCTCGAAGGAGTTCCAATATGCCTTGTCCGCGAGCTTCTTGACATGGTCGCGGACCGCTTTTGCGTGCTGGGCGACCTTCGCCTGCCGGGTCTGGGTGTCGCCTGTCTGGGCCGCGAGGAACGACTCATACGGCACTTTGGCGTCGATCACCACAGACTTGCCGCCGGCCAACTGGATCACCACGTCCGGCCGGAGCACGCCGTCGGACGTACGAACAGTGTGCTGCTCTTCGAAGTCGCAGTGCTCGACCATGCCGGCGCTCTCGATGATCCGGCGCAGCTGCATTCTCCCCCAGCGGCCGCGGATCTGCGGCGGCGCCCGCAGCGCGGACACCAGTTGCGCGGTCTCGCTTCGGACGCCCTCGCTGGTCCGGATCATCTCCGCGACATGCGTCTTCAGCCCGGCGTATTCGCTCGTCCGCTCCTGCTCGAGCCGACGGGCCCGCTCGTCCAGCCGGCGCAGCTGGTCGGCCAGCGGATCGACCAGCGCCTTGATGGCCTGCTCCCGCTGCGCGAGATCGCCCTTGGCCGCCGTCGTCGCCTGCCCGAACCGCTCGCTGGCCAGCCGGATGAAGCTGTCGTTGTTGGACCGCAGCGCGTCCGCCGCCAGCGACCCGAAGGCCTCCCGCAGCCGCTGCTCGACGTCGGCGGCGCTCTGCCGCTCGTGTTCCAACGCGGTCTGCAGCGCGTCCGCCTGTGCCCCGGCGGCCGCGGCCCGCTGTTCGGCGACGCCGGCCCGCTGTTCGGCGGCCCCGGCCCGCTGGTCCGACGCCAACACCGCCGTCCGCCCCGCCTCCAGCTGAGTGCGCAGCGCGTCCCGCTCGACGCGCACGGCGTCACGCTCAGCGGTCAGAGCAGCCGACACTCCGGCTTCCTTCGACCGGCCGGCCAGCAATCCGAACGCCACCCCGGCGACCGCGCCGAGAATCAGCCCGACAACGACAGCGGCGACAATGTCCATCCCCCGATCCTGAACCGAGGGACCGACAGAATCGACGACCTAGCCCGGCGTGTTGCCCGCCGCGAGAGTGACATTGTGAGGCGATAAATCGGGGCAAAGCGTACCCACGACGTCACCCTCGCCGAGGTCAGGAGTAGATCGTCTTCTGCTGCTGGTACGCCCGGATGGCGTCCGGTCCCAGCTCACGGCCGATCCCGCTGGCCTTGACGCCACCGAAGGGAGCGCCCGGGTCGACCATGTAACGGTTGATGCCGATCGTGCCGGTGCGGACCCGGTTGGCGACGGACTTGCCGCGCTCCGCTCCGGGTCGCTTGTCCAGACCGAGCCGCCGAGCCCGTAGTCGGAGTCGTTGGCGAGCCGTACGGCGTCATCGGTGTCGCCGTAGCGGATAACGGACAGTACCGGGCCGAAGATCTCCTCCTGCGCGATCGTGGATCCGTTGTCCACCTCGGAGAAGATCGTCGGCTGGACGAACCAACCGGCGTCCAGACCGTCCGGACGGCCGCCGCCGGTGACCAGCTTGGCGCCGTCGCCGACGCCCTTGGCGATGTAGCCCTCGACCCGGTCGCGATGCGTGGTCGACGCCATCGCCCGATCTGGGTGGCCGGGTCCAGTGCGTCACCGACGGTCAGCGAGGTGGCGAAGGCCGCGAGGATGTCCACCACCTCGTCGTACCGGGAGGCCGGTGCGAGCACCCGGGTGCCGAGATAGCAGGTCTGGCCGTTGTTCATAAGTGTCGCCGCGAACAGGTCGTTGCCGATCTTGGCGAGATCCAGCTCGGCGTCGTCCAGGATGATCGCGGCGGACTTGCCGCCCAGCTCCAGGGGTGACCGGCCGCAGCAGCCGGCCGCAGGTCTCGGCGATCTGCCGGCCAGCGGCGGTGGAGCCGGTGAAGGCCACCTTGTCGATGTCGCGGTGTTGGACCAGATACGCCCCGACCTCGCGTCCACCAGGCACGATGTTGATGACACCGGCCGGGATGTCGGACGCGGCGACCGCTTCGGCGAAGAGCATGGCGTCGAGTACGGTCTCGGGCGACGGTTTGAGAACGACGGTGCAGCCGGCGGCCATCGCCGGGGCGTGTTTGAAGGCGGCCAGCGTCTGCGGGTAGTTCCAGGGCGCGATGGCGCCGACCACGCCGATCGGTTCGCGCCGTACGGTCGTCGTACCGCCGAGCATGTGCGGGCGTTCCTCTTCGAACACCGAGTCCCTCGCCTGGCCTGCGAAGTAACGCAACAGCAGGACCGGGAAAGCGGCTTCCAGTTGGGTCGCGATGGAGATCGGCATGCCGTTCTGCGAGCTGACCCGGCGGGCCATCTCCTCGCCGCGGCTTTCCAGCTGAGCGGCCAGGCTCTCCATTGCCGCGGCCCGGCGGGCTGGCTCCCACTGGGACCAGCCGGAGGGGTCGTCGAACGCCCGGCGGGCGGGCCGCGACGGCGGCGTCGACGTCGGCTTCCTGCGCTTGCGCGACAGTGCCGATGACCTCGCCGGTGCTCGCCGACGTCACGTTGATGACCGCCGCCGAACTCGGGCGGATCCATTCCCCACCGATGAACATCTGCTCGTAGTCGGTCGTCATGGCGTCCTTCCTCGCGGGAGTGTCCCTGACCAGCCGGTCAGTTCGCCGGTCATGATGTGACCCGGCCCACTCCATTCAAACGCTTGTGCGTTCACAAAGCGAGGAAAAGATCCGTGAATGCGGCTGGCAGCTGATCATCCACCCGTATTTGCGGGCGTACGCCCCGGTCTCGTGGTGAGGTCGAGGCGTACGTCAGCTGGCTACGACTTGCGGGAGTTCTTCAGCTCGTCGATTTTCGTCTTGGCCGCGTCGACGCCCTTCGCGACCACGGGTTTGGCCTTCTGGACCGCGTCGGCGACCACTGGTTTCGCCTTTTCCACGGCGCCGGCCACCACTGGTTTGGCCTTGTCCACCGCGTCCGCGACGATGGGTTTGGCCTTGTCGACGGCCTCCTTCGCCTTGGCCATGCCCTGGTTGACCGCCGGGCCCGCCTTGTCGGCGATGTCCTTGGCGGCTTCTTTTGCCTTGTCCAGGAAGCTCATCGTGCGCTCCTCATCAACCCCGTCGTGGTGGGCGCCCAGTCTACGAGGTCCACCGGCGCATGATCACAGCTCAACAGCCGTTTCTCAGCTGGCTTCACTGTGCCAAAGGTGCATCAGAGCGTACGCCCGCCAAGGCCGCCACGCCTTTGCGCGCTCGGTGAGCGCGGCTGGATCGGTCGGCAGGCCGTTGAGGTCAGCGGCCCGCTTCACGCCGAGGTCGGTAGGCAGGAACGAGTCAGGGTCGGCCAGCGCGCGCATCTCACATAGCCGGCGGTCCATGGGCCGACGCCGGGCAATGCGCAGAGCGCCTCGGTGACCTCGTCGGCGGCCGCACCCGGATGCAGCTGGACGCGGCCGTCCGCGACCGCGGCCCCCAGCTCTCGGATCGTCCGACGCCGTGCGGCCGGCATCGGCAGCGCCTCATCTGGCGCTGCCGCGAGTGCTTGCGCGGTGGGGAAGACGTGGGTCAGGCCGCCGTCTGGTTCGGCCAGCGGCTCGCCGAGCGCCTCGACGATCCGGCCGAGAACCGTACGCGCCGCCGCCACCACCGATCTGTTGACCGACCACCGCCCGTACGGCGATTTCCAGTCCGTCGACAGCGCCTGGCACCCGGATCCCGGGTCGCTTGAGGACCAGCGGCTCCAGCGCCGGGTCGGTCGCGAGCGCGGCGTCGATGGCGGCCGGGTCGGCGTCCAGGTCGAGCAGCCTGCGGGCCCGCCAGACCGCGGTCGACAGGTCACGCAGGTCGGCCAGCCGCAACGTGCACTCGACATATCCATCGCGTACGGCCAAGGCCATCGTTCCTGTGCCGTGCGGGAGCCGGAGCGCGCGCTTGTACGTGTCCGCGTCCCACTCCTCGATGCCGGTCACCCGCCGTGACCTGAGGAAACCCATCAGACCCTCGGCGTCCATCGGCGGCCGGTATGGCAGTCGTACGGTGATCGTCCCCCGGCGCCGACTCGCTGCCGTTGCCGTGGAACTTCGCCCGCAGCTGGGTCGGAGTCGCCGCGAACACCTCGCGGATCGTGTCGTTGAACTGCCGGATGCTGGCGAACCCGGACGCGAACGCGATGTCGGCGAAGGACACCTTCGTCGTCTCGATAAGCACCCGAGCCCGTCTGCGCCCCCGCTGCGCCCGCGCCAACGCCCACGGCCCAGCTCCCAGCTCGGCCACCAACTGGCGATGCAGGTGCCGCTCGGTGTAACCCAGCCGCGACGCCAACCCGGCCACCCCATCCCGCTCCACCCACCCCGTCGCCGATCAGCCGCATCGCGCGAGCGACCAGGTCAGCCCGGGTATTCCACTCCGGCGACCCAGGCGCGGCATCCGGCCGGCAGCGTAGGCACGCCCGGAACCCAGCCCGCTGAGCCGCCGCGACCGTCGGATAGAAACGCACGTTCGCACGCCGCGGCGTCATCGCAGGACAGGACGGCCGACAGTAGATGCCGGTCGTCTGCACCGCCATCACAAACCACCCGTCAAACCGGGCGTCGCGACTGCTGACCGCCCGGTAACACACATCCAACTCCGGCAAAGGACTCACGCGGTTAATGGTCGCTCGACTGGCGGTCGTTAGCTAGCGGGAAAACGGACGTCTGTGTTCGGTTGCCCGGGTACGGCTGCCTGGGCCGTCCCGGTCCCGAAAGTCGACCGCCGGAGCCAGATCGCCTTCAGCCGGGTTGCCTATTACAGGCTGTAGCAGCGCGAAATTGTCGTAGGTGTCTGTTTTTCTTTCCCCCTCCCTTTGAACGGGCGGGGGGTGGGGGGTTGAGAGGTGGACCTTAAATTTTTTGTTTGGACATTGGTCCTCGAACCCCCCCCCCCACCCGTCTTTGGGTGGGGGTGATTTTTGGGGGTGGGTACGACAGTTTCGCGCCGCACCCTATGTAGAGCCTGCGCAATCGGAGTCCGATTGTGCAGTCAGGCCGCTAGCGGACCGGCGGGGTGACGGCCGTCGGTCTTTCGGCGGCGCTCGCCGAACGCCACACTTTTGGCGCCATTGGGAAACCCGCGACTCGTCGACGGCGAGCGCACTGGCCCGTACTCACCGAGCCGGACAAACACGACAGTCGCCTCAGTCGTCACGGATAGTCACGACACCGACGTGCTACCCATCAAGCCGCGGGAAGCGAGGTATCCAAACGGCAGGGGAGATGGGTGGGCGGCGACCGAGCGAGGGCGAAACGTAGACTGGACCGTTGTGAGTCTCACCCTGGGCATTGTCGGCCTGCCGAATGTCGGCAAATCCACCCTCTTCAACGCGTTGACGAAGAACAACGTGCTCGCGGCGAACTATCCGTTCGCCACCATCGAGCCCAACGTTGGCGTCGTGCCGTTGCCGGACGAGCGGCTCGACAAGCTGGCCGAGCTGTTCAAGTCCGCCAAGATCGTGCCGGCGACGGTGTCGTTCGTGGACATCGCGGGCATCGTCAAGGGGGCCAGTGAGGGCGAGGGGTTGGGGAACAAGTTCCTCGCCAACATCCGCGAGGCCTCCGCGATCTGCCAGGTGATCCGGGCGTTCTCGGATCCGGACGTGGTGCATTTCGCCGGCAAGGTCTCGCCCGTCGACGACATCGAGACGGTGAACACCGAGCTGATTCTGGCCGACCTGCAGACGCTGGAGAAGGCGCTGCCGAGGCTGGAAAAGGAAGCCAGACTTAAGAAAGACACCGTGCCTTATGCGGAGGCCGCCAAGAAAGCCAATGAGGTGCTGGAAAAAGGCATCACGCTGTTCTCCGGCGCGCAGGCCGCGGGTGTCGATGTCGACTTGTTGCGTGAGCTGAACCTGCTCACCACCAAGCCATTCTTGTACGTGTTCAATGTGGACGAAGAAGAGCTCGGCGACGAGACTTTCCTTGACTCACTGCGCGAACTCGTCGCGCCGGCCGAGGCGATCTTCCTGGACGCCAAGGTCGAGTCGGAGCTTTCCGAGTTGCCGGCCGACGAAGCTGCTGAGTTGCTGGAGGCGATCGGCCAGCCTGAGCCAGGGCTGAGCCAGCTGGCCAGGGTCGGGTTCGCGACGCTCGGACTGCAGACCTATTTGACCGCCGGCCCGAAAGAGTCGCGGGCCTGGACGGTGCCGATCGGGGCCACCGCACCGGAAGCCGCCGGAGTCATCCACACCGACTTCCAGCGCGGCTTCATCAAGGCCGAGGTCGTCTCGTACGACGACCTGATGGCCGCCGGCGCGATGGCCGCCGCGAAGGCGGCCGGCAAGGTCCGCATCGAAGGCAAGGACTACGTCATGGCCGACGGCGACGACGTCGTGGAGTTTCGGTTCAACGTGTAACCGGCTCGCCCGGTCCATCGGCATTTTGTGCAGCGGTCGGTGCGGATTCCGCTTAGCGGCGAGGTTGCTCAGCGCCGTCCGATCGGGCGTTCTCGGCTATCGCCTGAAGCGCGGAGATGTGTCCGGCCAGGGTCTGCCGGCCGGTGTTTGTGAGGTTGAGCCAGGTACGCGGACGTTTGCCGACATAACCTTTGCGGACCTCTACGTAGTCGTTCTTGGACAGGGTGGTGACCTGTTTGGACAGCGCGGAGTCGGACAGCTTCACCGAGTCTCGGACGAATCCGAACTCCGCCCAATCGGCGGCGGCGAGCAGGGCGACGATGGCTAGTCTGGTCGGGTCCAGCAGGAGTTGGTCGAGCTCGGCCACGACTCAATCCTTGCCTTGCCTGCGCAGCAGCCACAGCTGGAACCTGGGGCCAATGGTGGCGATGTAGAGCCCGGCCAGCGCACCGTAGTAGATCTGGCCGTACGGCACGTGGAGCAGCAGGACGACCAGGGCCACCACGATCCCGATCCCCAACACCGGAGCCATCCGCAGCAGACGCCAGGAGAAGCTGAGCGGAAGGCTTCGGCTCGACACCGTGACCGGACGGCCGAGCAACGCACTTCCCACCCGGGTGCGCAGAGCGAGGGTGAGCGCGACGGTGAAGGCCACCAGCACCCAGATCAGCCAGACCTGTGTCGCTGGGAACAGGGCGTTGACCGCGCAGTAGAGGAAAATGACCAGACCGCTGACGATCCACAGCCACCGGGACCCCGCGGCGGAGTTGATCACCCGCTCCTTGCCCTCGTGGACCGAGCGTAGCGCTGCCGCCGCCTCTTCCGGCGTTGGCTCGTTCACCGTGCCGCTCCTTCGCATGTTATTTGTTCACGGTGCGCAGAATGAGCCACTGATCAAACCATGCGCCTGTTGTGGTCAGCACCATCAGGACCAACCCCATGATCAAGTGTGCGTAGCTGTGCAGCGGCGCCGCGCTGTCGGTCAGCCGGGTCAGGCCCAACTGGAGTAGGACGCGAACGCCGACCAGCAGTATGACCCAGCATCCGGGCCCGCGGTGACCGCCACACCGCGCGAATGTACTGACGGCGACGCGAGAGCAACGTGAACCAGAGCGTGAGGTGCGCCGCGACAATGACCAGCGGCAGCAGCCCGACCAGCGGGTACTGCGAGCTGAACTGCTGGCTGATGTCGAAGCTGGCCACCAGCAGTCCGGCCAGCACGAAGTATCCAACAGGCAGGCCTTTGACCTGCTGTTGTGTCGATTCCAACGGTAGTTGGAGTTCTGTTGCCGGCATCACTTTAACCTCCTCGGAAAATACTTGCCTGAAGAGAAAGTACCTCACGCTTTCCGTTCAGGCAAGTACTTGCCTGAGACGCCGGCCAGGCTGGGCGTCGCCTTCCCTTCCGGCTCGACAACACCGATGACCACTGGGGTCAAGCTCTAACGTTTTGAGCCCCTGCGCTCCCGTGTCGGACTCGGTTAATGGCTAGTAGGCTAGCCATTAGGGCGTATAATGGGGTTTTTAGTCGCCGTTATAGCAAGGGAGGCCGTGGTGGCGAGATCTTCTGTCCCGGCGCGAACGCGTCTTGCTGCCCAGCGAATCGGTGAGTACCTCACTGTATGGCGCAAGTTGCAGGGCCTTACGGCTGAGCAGGTGGCCGATCGGGCTGGTATGTCCCGAGACACTCTGCGCAAGCTGGAACACGGTGAGGTGACCGTCGGTTTTGACGTGTTTCTCAACGTTGCCCGGGTCCTGGGCACGCTCGATCGGGCTGTCGAGGCGCTCGACCCGTATGAGACCGATCTGGGTCGCGCCCGTGCTGATCAGGCTCTGCCGAAGCGGGTCCGGCGATGAGCGAAGCCGTCTTGGTGTCCGTCGAGCTCGCGGGGCGAGCCGTCGATGCTGGTGTCGCGTATTTCAGTCGACGCCGCAACGTGTTGTCGACGACTTTTCGTTATGACGAGGAGTATCTGGCTCGACGGAATGCGTATGCGATCGACCCCGCGATGCCGCTGACGCAGGGCACCCATGTCATCGCCGGTCTACCGGGATCGTTCGCCGACTGCTCTCCGGACTGTTGGGGAAAGAACCTGATCGCGAAGCGCGTACGGCTTCGGGCGCTCCGCGGGGGAAAGACCAGCTCGTCACTCAGTGAGAATGACTACCTCCTGGGTGTGAGCGACCTGACTCGTCAGGGAGCACTGCGCTTTCGTACCCAGCCTGACGGCCCGTACCTGAACCCGGATCTGACTGTCGCCACGTTGGTGGAACTGCCGAGGCTGTTGCGTGCCGCCGATGCGGTGGCACGCGATCCCGACGACCTGTCGGCCGTCAAGGACTTGCTGGACGCCGGCTCAGGTTCACTCGGCGGTGCTCGGCCCAAGGCTTCCGTGCGCGACGGTGGCCGGCTGTTCATCGCCAAGTTCCCTCATCACAGCGACGAATGGGACGTCATTGCGTGGGAGAAGACCGCGCTCGACCTGGGCTCAGCGTGCCGGTATCGACGTTCCGGCCCGCCGGCTCACCGCCGTTGGCGGCAGATCCGTACTCATGTTGGAGCGATTCGACCGCGAAGCCGATCGCCGGATGGGGTACATCAGCGCGATGACATTGGTGCGAGGTCAGGATG
>NZ_WOTO01000076.1 GCF_010993775.1 Fodinicola feengrottensis
GGCCGGGTTGACCAGCGGGGCCCCGCCGGGGTGCTCATCGCGGGACTCTCTCGGCGGGCCTGAGATCACCTCGACCAGCTCCGCGGTCAGATCGACCCCGAGGCTGCCGGTGACCTTCGCGCGTACGAGATCGCCGACCTGGACCTGGTGCCCGGCCAGGTCGACCGCGACCTCGCCGTCGACCTCGGGCGCCTGGTGCTCGCCTCGTCCGGAGGCCGCACCCTCATCGATCGATTCGACGAGCACGTCGACGTGCGTGCCGATCCGCTCCTCGGCCCGCTGCGCGCTCAGCTCCTCGACCAGCCGGCTCAGCTTGTCCTGTCGGCGGGTGATGGTGTCCGGCTTGACCTTTGGGCGCAGGTTGGCGCCTTCGGTGCCTTCTTCGTCCGAATACGCGAAGACACCGACCGCGTCCAGCCTGGCCTCGTTCAGGAACCGCTCCAGCTCCCGCACGTCGTCGCGGGTCTCGCCCGGGAAGCCGACGATCACGTTCGTACGCGCCCCAGCTCCGGTGCCATCGCACGGGCGGTCGCCAGCAGCTCCAGGAACCGCTCGCGGGAGCCGAACCGGCGCATCCGGCGCAACAGCGGCTCGCTGGCGTGCTGGAACGACAGGTCCAGGTAGGCCGCCACACCCGGGGTGTTGCAGATGACCTCAACCAGCTCCGGCCGCAGCTCGGCGGGCTGCAGGTAACTCGCCCTTACGCGCACGATGCCCTCGATGGCCGCCAGCTCCGGCAGCAGCTTCGCGAGCAGCGCCGGGTCGCCGAGGTCCTTGCCGTACGAGGTGGAGTTCTCGCTGACCAGGACCAGCTCTCGGACGCCCTGCTCAGCCAGCCAGCGGGCCTCGGTCAGCAGCTCCGCCGGCCGGCGCGAGGTGAAGGCACCGCGGAAGGACGGGATGGCGCAGAAAGCGCATCGTCGGTCGCAGCCGGAGGCGATCTTCAGCGGCGCCACCGGGCCGCCCTCCAGGCGCTTGCGCAGCACTCGGGGGCCGGACGCCGCGCGCGACGCCGGCGGGCAGGTCCTGGGTGTGGCCGGGCACGAACGCGGTCGCCGCGGCCCGGTCGACGGGGCTGATCGGGAGCAACTTGCGGCGGTCCGACGGCACGTGGGACGGCAGCTTCTCGCCGGACAGGACAGCCAGCAGGCGGTCGGAGATATCCGGGTAGTGGTCGAAGCCCAGCACCGCGTCGGCCTCCGGCATCGCCTCCGCGAGCTCCTTGCCATAACGCTCGGCCATGCAGCCGGTCGCCACCACCTTCGCGCCGCTGTCGGTGGCCTGCAGGATGGTGTCGACCGAGTCCTTTTTCGCCTGCTCGATGAAGCCGCACGTGTTCACCAGGACAACGTCGGCGCCCTCGGTGTCCTCGGACAGCTCCCAGCCGCCGGCCGCCAGCCGGCCGGCCAGCTCCTCGGAGTCGACCTCGTTGCGGGCGCAGCCCAGGGTGACCAACGCCACCCGTCCAGCGGGTCGCTCGATGGATTCCTGAACGCTTGGTCGGGCAGGCACCCAGACAGCCTACGTGCCAACCGCCTCCGGCAGGGTCCCCCGGGGTCGAGGTAGGGTTGCCGGTCGTGCACCAGGAGATCGCCGTCAGGCGCGCGCGTACCGCCGACGTGGCGCGGATCGCGGGTCTCGTGGACTTCTATTCCGGCAAGCGGATCCTGCTGGAAAAGGCGCCGGTCACGCTTTATGAGGACGTACAGGAATTCTGGGTCGCCTGCCCGGCGGACGATCTGTCCGTGGTGATCGGGTGCGGGGCGCTGCACGTGTTGTGGCAGGACCTCGGCGAGATTCGTACGCTCGCGGTGGACCAGTCGTGGCGCGGCCGGCGGATCGGCGACCTGTTGATGGCGCAGCTGCTGCGGACCGCTCGCGAACTCGGCCTGGAACGGCTGTTCTGCCTGACGTTCGAGCGAAAGTTCTTCGAACGGCACGGATTCCAGACCATTTCCGGAACGCCGGTCGAAGCCGAGGTGTACGAGCAGATGCGCCGCTCGTATGACGAAGGCGTCGCGGAGTTTCTCGACCTGGAGTACGTGAAACCCAATACGCTGGGAAAAACACCCGAATGCTCCTGGTCCTGTAGTCATTCGGTGACGGCTCGAAGCGGTGGCGGTGCCCCCTGGTAATCCGCCCCATTCGTACCGGAGAATCTTGTGCGACAAGCGGGCGCGCATGGCGGAGGAGGTGTGGATGGCTATCCCGTACTCGACGGACCCGGTGCAGAACGAGCTGTTCGAGATCCGGTCGGCGATCACCGACCTGAACGCTCTCGTGGCTCGCGAGCAGGAGCGTGCGTCCTTTCGGGAGGAGCTGATCGACCGGCTGCACGGGGAGAACCAGACCCTGCGCCGCAGCGAGCTCGACACCACCCTGGAACCGGTCCGCGGCGGCCTTTACCGGCTCTACGACCTGTCCAGCCGGGAGGCGGCTCGCTGGCAGCTGGCCAGCACCGAGGGTCAGCCCCAGTCCGCCGACCAGCCACCGACGCAGGACGGACCCGCTGTTCGGGGTCTTCGCCGAGCAGGTCGGCGCGCTGTTCACCGCCTTCGCCGAGGAAGTGCTCGAAGTGCTCGGCCGGATCGGCGTGGAGGCCTTCGAGGTGAAGGCCGGCGAGCTTTACGACGCGAGCATGCACCGGCCGGTGGAGACTGTCCGGGTGGACCACCCGAGCTGGGACGGCGCGGTCGTACAAATGGTGTCCGCTGGGTTCGTACGGGGTGAGACCGTCCTTCGGCGGGCCGACGTGGTCGTCGGCCAGCACGGGTCGGCGACGTAGACACCGACGGCAGTGTTGTCGTCACAGGTGGGGGCTGTCTCGGGTGGGGATAAGAGGAGAGGGATCCGCCGTGGTTGTTTACGGAGTCGACCTTGGCACGACGTACTCGAGCCTGGGTTACCTCGACGTCACCGGCCGGCCGGCGGTGATCCAGACAGCCGACGGCACCGACGCGATCCCGTCGGTGGCGTATTTCGCGTCAGCCACCGAGGTCGTCATCGGTGAGGAGGCCAAGGACACCGCGGTCATCCAGCCGGACCTGGTCGTGGACCTGATCAAACGCGAGCTGGGCAGCAACCACTCGGTCGCGATGCACGGCGACGTGTTCACACCGGAGGAGATCTCCGCGCTGATCCTGCGCCGACTGGTGAACGACGCGGAGGCCTTCACCCGCGGCAGCGAGGCGCTGGACGAGGACGACGACGGCCCGACACCCGCGGTCATCGCGGTGCCGGCGTCCTTTCGGCACCCAGCAGCGCGAGGCCACCCGGATCGCCGGCGAACTGGCCGGGCTGTCGGTCATCGACGTGATCTCCGAGCCGATCGCGGCGGCCATCTCGTACGGCGTGCTGGATCTGGATCCGGCTGATGACCAGGAACAGACGATCCTGATCTTCGACCTCGGCGGCGGCACCTTCGACATCACGGTCATCGCCGTACGCGGCAACCAGGTCGAGGAGATCTGCACCGGCGGCGACCCAGAACTCGGTGGCGTGGCGTGGACTGGGACGACCGGCTGGCCGAGCAGCTGGTCGAGGAGTTCTTCGCCGCGCATCCCGGCTCGTCGCACCCGTTCGACGACGCCGGCACGCTGCACGACATCCGGCATCAGGTCGAGGACGCGAAGATCCGGCTGTCGTCTGAGGAAAGCCAGACCGTACGCATCGTCCACGAGGGCCTGGTGGCGACGATCGAGCTGACCCGCGGCGAGTTCGAGACCCGCACCCTGGACCTGCTCGACCGAGCCATCGAGATCACCCGGAACGCCCTCGCGGCCGCCGCGCAGCGAGGCGTCCCGAAGGTCGACGAGATCATCCTGGTCGGCGGTTCGTCCCGGATGCCCGCGGTGACCGACCGGCTGATCGCCGAATTCGGTCTGCAGCCCCGGCTGCACGAGCCCGAACTCGCGGTCGCCAAGGGCGCGGCCCGGTACGGCTTCGACCAGATCTACCACCGGATGGTCGCCGCCGGCCGCGTCGAAGATGCCCAGCGGCTGGCCCGCCGTACCGGCCTGTCCCCCGAGCAGGAGGAGCGGCTCGCCAACCAGAGCCTGCGCCCGGTGGTGCCGCGCAGCGTCGGGATCATGTGCTCGGATGGCGAGTACGACTCGGTCGTCCACCTCATCCACGGCAACGACCCGCTGCCGGCCGCCGCCACCGCCACCCTTTTCACCGGTGCCGACAACCAGACCAGCCTCACCGTCCAGATCGTCGAACAGGCCGGCCCGACCGAGTCCCCCGACCCGACCGCTAATCGGTTGGTAGCCCTGGGCAGTGTGAAGCTCGCGCCCGCCATGCCCGCCGGCACCCCGGTAGAGCTGACCCTGTCGATGACCAGGGGCGGATTGCTGCGCGCCGAGTTCAACCCCGAGCAAGGCGCCCAGCCGCACGATTTCCGTTTGCGGGTGGGAAATATCAGCGACGCCGACATTCCCGCCGTCCGCGACCGGCTCGCCGTGATCAAGGTCCGCTAGTGTCCTGGGTTCGAAGTTCGTTGCTTTATATTCGGTGATCCAGACGGTGGCCTGAGTGCGCCGGAGGATCGTCCTCATACTGGTGGTATGTGGGCGATTCTCCGATGCTCTCAGACGCCGTCTGGGCGCCGGAGAAAGTAGCGAACTTCGGGCGCAGGACACTAGCTTCTTCTGTTTCGTCCGCCGAGAAAAAGATCCCCCGAATACAAAAGGTAGTCGGGGGATCTGACGGTTTCGCGGTGGACCGGAAAGTCAGCGGGCGCCAAGGGCGGGTGCGTCGGTTTCCTCGGTTTCGTCGGGAAGCAGGCTCATCACGTAGTCGACGAGGGTGATCAGGACCGCTTTGCTGGATTCCCGGTGGCGGGCGTCGCAGAGCAGGACCGGCACGTCGGGATCGAGGTCGAGGGCGATCCGGATGTCCTCCGGCGGGTAGCGCCGAGCGCCGTCGAAGCAGTTGACCGCGACGATGAAGGGCGTGTTCCGGCGTTCGAAGAAGTCGACGGCGGAGAAGCTGTCGGCCAGCCGGCAGTGTCGGCCAGCACGATCGCACCGAGGGCGCCGTAGACCAGCTCGTCCCACATGAACCAGAAACGGTCCTGGCCGGGCGTACCGAAAAGGTAGACCAGCAACCCGGAGTCCACCGTGATACGACCGAAGTCCATCGCGACCGTGGTGGTGGTTTTGGCTTCCACGCCGACCATGTCGTCCACGCCGAGGCTCTGGTCGGTGATGACCTCCTCGGTACGCAGCGGCTCGATCTCACTGACCGAGCTGACCATGGTGGTCTTGCCGACACCGAAACCACCGGCGATCAGGATCTTGATGGCGGTGGGGAGTTCCTCGGTGCCGTCGTGACCGGGCTCGGAATCAGAGGGCCCGTATTCCATTGATCACCGCCTTGAGGACCCGCTTGTTCGACTGCCGGGCGCGCGTCATGGGCGCGCGAACGGCGATCGCATCGCGTTGCAGAAGATCATCGAGCAGAACTTTGACCACTCCCGCGGGCAAGTTGACGTGGGCTGCTATCTCCGCCACCGACAACGGCTGACGACACAACTGAAGAATCTTGACATGCTCGGGCTCCAGGCCCGGCCCGCCGTCCGCCGGCTGGGTGGCGATGACGACCGAGATCAGGTCGAACTTCGCCGCGGCCGGCCGGGTCCGGCCCTTGGTGACCGCGTACGGCCGAACCAGCGGACCCGCTGACTCGTCGTACCAGACGCCGCCGGTGGGTTCCATTTACGGCTCTCGACCAGGTAACCGGGACGGACCGGTGGGGAAACCGGGAGCCGGACCGGAACCGGTGATGCCGGGGCCGAGCCGCCCCGGGCCGGGCACCGAACCAGGCCGTGGGCCGGTCGGCACGCCCGATGGCGGTCCGACCGGGCCACGAGCCGGCCCGGCGGTGCCGGGCACCACTGGACCGGCGCCGCGGCCGGGGCCGGCCTGCGGCGGCTGGTTGCGTGGGGAGGTGCTCAGGCTCTGTCCGACCCGGCGGACCAACAGGTTCATCTCGAACGCCACCGGCCGATGTCAGCGTCCGCGGCGGCGATGATGGCCAGCGAGGAGCCGCTGCCGGCCGCCGTGACGAACAGGAAGGCGGACTCCATCTCGATGATGGTCTGCCGTACCGGACCACCGCCGAAATGCCGGCTGGCGCCGCGGGCGAGGCTCTGCAGGCCGGACGCGACCGCGGCCAGGTGCTCGGCGGCGGCCTGGTCCAGGCCCGCCGAGCCACCGACCAGCAGGCCGTCGGCCGACAGCACAGCGGCGTCACGGACTCCCGGGACTCGCTCCACCAAATCGTCCAACAGCCAGTTCAGCTGGCCCAGCGCATTGGTCTTCTGCGTCATCCGTCAGCTCCTCGGTCCCCGTTCGGGTGGTGTCCCACGTTGTGCTGCGCCGCATCATCCCGTGCCCGTCCACCGGGTCCGGAGCCGGCCGGCGATCCGAGCGGCGACTGGGCCGACCAGTCCGCCGGCGCGGACCGGCCGCGCCAGGAACCCTGCTGATAGGCGGCCATCAGCCGGCGGGCGTCGTCGGCGCTGCGGTGCTCCACCGGCGGGCCGTCCGGCTCCTGTGGCGGCGGCACCACCTCTGCTAACTGCGGCGACAGGCTGGCTTGCCGGATCCGCCGCGGCAGCCCGCGGTGATCGCCCAACTGCGGACCACGCTGGTCCGTACGCCCAGCCGGGCCGGGCGCCGAGATCGGCGGCACCCCCGGCACCGGTGGCAGCGGCGGCACCATCCGCACCGGCCCGGTCGCGAGCGGCCCCACCGGGCTCACCGGGCGCACTGGGTTAACTGGCTGCACGGGGTTAACCGGCTGCACAGGGTTAACCGGCTGCGCGGGGCCGGGCTGGCCCACCGGACGACTCGTCTGCGGGCTGGCCGCTGGCGGCTGGGGTGGAGCCACTGGCTGGGCAGGCTGCCGTTGCGGGTACGGCGGCGATGGCACGGCTTCTGGCGCGGCAGGTGCCGCCGGCGGCCCGCTGGATGGCTGGCCGCTCGATGGCTGGCTGCTCGGTGGCTGGGCCTGCGGAGGCGGCAGGGTGGGCGACGGGCTCTGCACGGGGCCGCGTGGGTACGACGGGAGGTCAGCTGGCGGCTGCGGGCCGGCCTGCGGACTCTGGTACGAACCAGCCGGACCGCTCGGGTAGGCGCCGGTCGGCCCACTCGTCGGATATCCGCCGGTGGGTGAGCTCGTCGGATACGCCCTGGTCGGCGCGGCCGGTGGCAGGCCGGACGGGCCAGCCGCGGGCAACGGGACCACCGTCGTGGGCGGGACCGGCAGCTGGGTGGTGGGCGACCCCGGCGGCGGCGATCCCGGTGGCATCCGGTGCGCCCCGCCGGACCGTCGTTCCAGCAGGTCGTCGGGCTGGTCGTCGGGTCGTACAAACGGGATGAACTCGGCCCGATCGACCGCCGGGGTGCCGTAGCCGTTGCGGATATCCAGCGGCGCCGGGACCGGCGCGCCGTATGGCGAAGGCGCGGCCGGCTCGGGCTCCGGCGGCAGGTCCGGCACCGCCTGCGGCCCGGTGGCCCAAGCCTCCGCCTCCACCGCGCTGGAGGCGTCCTCGTACTCGCTGGCCTCGTCGTAGCTGTTGTCGATGGTGCCACCGGTGACCCGCTCATCCGCGGCGCTCTGGTCGTACAGGTTCTCCGGCGGCCCAGCGAACCCGCCGTCGAAAAACCGCTGTCGATGGTGCCGCCGGTGACCCGGTCGTCGGGTTCGCCCTGTGCGTACGGGTCGGGGGCCGAGGTGAGGGTGAAGCCGTTCGGCGGCCCGCCGGTGGAGCCGCCCGACCCCTGCGCCGGTCCGCCGCTGGGCGCCGCCTCCAGCTCGGACAGGGTGCCGACCGAGGCCGCCGGGTCGCCGTACCCGTTGTGGCCGCTACCACTGACGGCACCCACCAACGCCTTCGGCTCGGCCGGCGCGCGGTCCGCGCCGGCACTGGTGGAGATCAGATTGGACGGGATGAGCACGATGGCGCTGGTGCCGCCATAAGGCGACGAACGCAGCGACGACACGTGCACGTTGTGCCGGGCCGCCAGCCGAGCTACCACGAACATGCCCAGCCGGGAGTTGTCGGAGATCGCCAGCACGTTGAACTCGGGCGGGTTGGCGAAGTAGCGGTTCGCCGCGGTCATCTCGTCGCCCTGCATGCCCAGGCCGCGGTCCTCGATCTCGACCACGAAGCCCTTGGGCACCAGCTGACCGGTGACCTGCACCTGGGTGTGCGGCGGGGAGAACGAGACGGCGTTGTCAATCAGCTCGGACAGCAGGTGCGTCAGGTCGCTGACCGCTGAGCCGTTCAACGCTCCGTCGCCGATCGGCAGCACTCGTACGCGCGAATAACCGCCGACCTCAGCCGCGGCGCTGCGGATGACGTCGACCAGCGGCACCGGCTGGCGCCACTGCCGGCCGGGCGCCCCGCCGCCGAGAATGATCAGGTTCTCGGCGTTGCGGCGCATCCGGGTGGCCAGGTTGTCGATCCGGAACAGGTCGTCCAGATCGGACGGGACGGGTCGGTGGCCTTGCGCTCCATCGCGTCCAGCTGGCTGAGCTGCTGGTGGACCAGGCCCTGGGTGCGCCGGGCGATGTTCACGAACACGGTGTTGATGCCGGCCCGCAGGTTGGCCTGCTCGACGGCGACCAGCACCGCGGTGTGTCGTACGGCGTTGAACGAGTCGCCGACCTGACCGATCTCGTCCGAGCCGTACTCCAGCGCGGGCGCCTCGATGTCGGCGTCCACCTTCTCGCCCTGCCGCAGCCGCTCGACGACTGCCGGCAGTTGCTTGGTGGCCATGTCCTGCGCGGAACCGCCGAGCCGGCGCAGCTGCTTGATCAGCCGGCGGGACACCCTTACCGAGAAGACCAGCGACGCGACCACCGCTACCAACCCGAGCAGGCCGGCGAGACCCAGCAGCACGAACGCGGTGACGGTGGCGCCAGTCGTACGCCCGGAGGCGGCGGTCGTGACGGACTCGTTCCACTTGTCGAGCGAGCCGAGCACCTGGCTGGACAGCGACTGCCAATCGGCGGCGCTGACCGGCACCGGCTTGTTCGGCCCACCCTGGGAGATGATCCGCTGCTCGGCGGCGCCGAGGCCCGCGTACGCCTGGCTTTGAGTGACCTGCTGGTATCCGCTCTGGGCAGTCTTGTCGAGCTGCGTCACGACCAGGTTGTAGAGCGCCGCGTGAGTGCCGACCAGGCCGGCGAAGGCTGTGTACTCGTCGGCGGTGAAGGTGCCGGACGCCTGTGCGCAGGCGACGACCGCGTCCTCCCGGGACAACGCCTCCCGGCCGCGCATCAGGTCGACCAGGTTCTTGGCCGGCACGATGGTGTCGGCGTTGCTGGTGGCGGCGATCCGGTCGAGCACCGAGAACTGCTCGTTGATCAGGTCGGTGAACGACCCGAGCACCTCCAGCGGGCTGACCACGGCGTCCACGGTGAGCCGCAGCGACTGCAGCCGCGGGAAGTCCGAGATCGCGGTGACCGCGGCCTGCTGGACCGACGAGTCCACCAGGAAGCCGCCCTGCCCGTCGTTGGTGAGCCGGCGGAAGTCACTGACCGCGGTGTCCGACTTGTTCCGCAGCGCGATCATGTCGGACTGCCCGACCGAGCGGCTGCTGCCAATGAACACCAGCGACGCGCGCCGTTCCGCCTCCAGCGCGGCGATCAGCTTGCTGGCCGGTCCCCCGTACGTGTCCTGTGCTGTCTGCCCGCCCAGATACTGCACCACGCTGCCGCTGGTGAGTGCGACTGCCAGCACCCAGAGCGCCAGCAGCGACACCAACGGCACGATCAGGAGTGCGGTCAGCCGGGAACGGATGGACTGGTGACGGCGGGCTCGCATCTCACCTCGTGAAGGACAGACGGGCCGGACAGGCAGGTGGGTTGCCGGACCGAGGGGGCAGCAGTGCTCGACAGCCTAGCGAGGCACCCGACCGAAACAGAAGGCATCGGCAGTATCGCGCCAAGAACCACAGCTACTTAGCGCCACATTGTTGCCGTGCCGCAACGGAACGTAGCGGAAAACCATTTCTGTGCGATCTGGATTGCTTTTACCTGTGCGGTACAGACCTTTCGGCAACAGAATAACAACTGACGGTCATCCGGCGGCCGACTCGTACGAGTGAAACGGCCGTGACGGAAAGTAACACCTTGCACGGTCAAGTGCCAGACATCGGATGTTTACGGTTCCGACACATCCGATGATTCGGCGGGCTCGCCCCGCAGGATCGCCATCATGCCGGCCAGCTCGTCGGGTTTGACGAGTACGTCGCGGGCTTTGGAGCCCTCGCTCGGGCCGACGATGCCGCGGCTCTCCATCAGGTCCATCAGCCGGCCCGCCTTGGCGAACCCGACCCGCAGCTTGCGCTGCAGCATCGAGGTGGAGCCGAACTGAGTGGACACCACCAACTCCACGGCCTGCAACAACACGTCGAGGTCGTCGCCGATGTCCTCGTCGACTTCCTTCTTCACCTTGGCCGGCGCCGTCACGTCCTCGCGGAACTCCGGATCGCGCTGGTTCTTGCAGAACTCGACAACGTCGGTGATTTCCTGCTCGCTGACCCAGGCACCCTGCAGCCGCATCGCCTTGCTTGCGCCCATCGGCAGGAAAAGACCATCGCCGCGGCCAATCAACTTCTCCGCACCGGGCTGGTCCAGGATGACGCGCGAGTCCGCCAGCGACGACGTGGAAAACGCCAGCCGGGATGGCACGTTCGCCTTGATCAGACCGGTCACCACGTCGACGGACGGCCGCTGGGTCGCCAGTACGAGGTGGATGCCGGCGGCCCGGGCGAGCTGGGTGATCCGCACGATCGAGTCCTCGACATCGCGTGGCGCGACCATCATCAGGTCGGCCAGCTCGTCCACGATGACCAGCAGATACGGGTACGGGCGATAGACCCGCTCGCTGCCCAGTGGAGCGGTGATCTCGCCGCTGCGGACCTTGCGGTTGAAGTCGTCGACGTGCCGTACTCCGGAGGCCGCGAGGTCCTCGTACCGCATGTCCATCTCTCGCGGACCACCCACTGCAGGGCGTCGGCGGCCTTCTTCGGGCTGGTGATGATCGGAGTGACGAGGTGCGGCACCCCCTCGTACGAGGTCAGCTCGACCCGCTTCGGGTCGATCAACACCATCCGGACCTCGTCCGGGGTAGCCCGCGACAGGATCGACACCAGCAGCGTGTTGATGCAGACCGACTTGCCGGCGCCGGTCGCGCCGGCGATCAGGATGTGCGGCATCTTCGCCAGGTTGGCGACGACATACCCGCCCTCGATGTCCTTGCCCAGGCCGACAAGCATCGGATGGTGGTCCCGTGTTGCCGTGTTGCTGCGCAAAACGTCGCCGACGTTGACATCTTCCCGGTCGGTGTTGGGAATCTCGACGCCGACCGCGCTTTTTCCCGGGATCGGGCTGATGATCCGTACGTCCGGGCTCTTCACCGACAGCGCGATGTTCCGGGACAGCGCGGTGATCCGCTCGACCTTGACGGCCGGACCGAGCTCGATCTCGTAGCGGGTCACCGTCGGGCCGCGGGTGAAGCCGGTGACCGCCGCGTCCACATTGAACTGCTCGAAAACCGTGGTCAGGCTTTCGATAACGGTGTCGTTGGCCTTGCTGCGGGTCTTGCCGGGCGGGCCGGCCTTGAGCATGTTCGGCGGCGGCAGCCGGTAGTCGCCCTCCCCCGCGGTCAGCGCGAGTTGCTCGGCCCGGGTCGGCACCGGCGAGTGCGCCGGCGGCTCGGGCTTGCGCGTACGCGGAGTGGGCACGACCGCCGGGGCAGCGGCCGCAATCTCGGCCGGCACCGCTTCGCCGGTCACGGCGGCCGCGTCGGCGGCGGCGCGGGCCAGCGTGGCCTCGCCGTCCACGTCGAAAACGTCCGGGTCCTTGGAGAGCGCGCCCTGCCGGCGGCGGGACGTACGACGACGGGGTGCCTCGGCGGCGGTCTCGGCGGCCACCGCGGCACGCAGGGCGTCGGCGTCCAGCGCCTCGGTCTCCTGGCTGTCCCTCGTCGTCGTGGTAGTTCTCGTCCTCGTCGTCGTCCTCGCCGTCGTGGCCGGACAACCAGTCGCGCAGCGCCCGAACGCGGGCCGGGATGGTGTTGATCGGCGTCGCGGTGACCACCAGGACCCCGAAAATCGACAGCAGGGTGAGCACCGGCGCGGCGACCCACCCGGTGACCGCTTTGGCCAGCAGTCCGCCGGTGAAGACGCCAACCATGCCGCCAGCGTGTTGGCGCAGCTCCAGCTTGTCCGGCGAGCCGGCGATCAGGTGCATCAGCCCGAGCACGCCGATGGCCAGCGCGGTCCAGCCGACCACGCCGCGGCCGGCAGTGCCCTCTTCCGGCGCCTGCCGCAGCAGCTTGATCCCGGCCGCCGCGAGCAGCACCGGCACCGCCATCGCGGCCGCGCCGATCACCGTGTGCAGGCCGAGCGCGATGATCGCGCCGACCGGACCCGCGGTGGCGAACCAGATGCTGGCGCCGCACAGGATGGCCAGCGCGAGCAGCGCGAACCCGGCGCCGTCCCGGCGATGCGCGGGATCCAGCGCGCGCGCGCGCGGTGGCGGCCTGCCGGAACACCGCACGGGCCAGCCAGCCGACCGTACGCGCCAACAGCATCCAGATGCCGCCGATGAGCTGGCCGATGCCAACCACGATCGCCAGCAACACGCCCTGTTGCGGCGGTGCGGGCGTTGACCGCCGGTTGGCCGTTTTGGCCGCGCGCGCGCCGACCGGACGATGACCCGCGCGACTGGGACCCGCGCGGCTGGCCGGCAGCGGCACGCGTACCGGATGAGCGGGTCGAACCACCGCGCCCGCCGACGCGGGTGCCGGCCGTACCGCCGGTACGCCCACGGGCGGCGGTCGAGCTGGCTCGGGTAGGCATGGGCTCCACGCTACCGGTTGGCTTCCCACCTACCACCCCTTTACCACCCGTGTCATCCCCCTCATCCGTCCCAACCCCACCTTCCCCCTGTCGTACGACAGGGGGGAACAAGATCACCGCGGATCAGCGTTGGCGCAGCCATGACACTTCTGACTGACCCTCTGAAAGAGGTTCTGAACGCCGGCCATCTGGCCCATATGGTGACGCTCAACGAAGACGGCAGCCCGCAGGTCACGGTCATCTGGATCGGCACCGACGGCGACGAGATCGTCAGTGCGCATTTCGGGCTGTACAAGAAGTTGCGGAACCTCCAGCGCGACCCGCGAGTGTCGCTTTCGCTGGAAATCGGCGGGAAGAACGAGCACGGCCTGGACAACTACCTGGTGATCGAGGGCACCGCGACCATCACCGAAGGTGGCGCCGCCGAACTCCTGCAGCGGTTCGCGCAGGTCTATATGGGCCAGGGCTCGAAGTGGCCGCCCGGCGACGAAACCCCGCCCGCCGGCTACGTCGTACGCATCAAGCCCGACCACATCCGCGGCGTCAGCCCCTGGACGTAGCCTCCACCCCGGACGTCCGCAACGCCCCGCTGCTTGCGGCTGGCGCAAGTAACGGGGCGTTGCGGACGAGAAGGTGGGTCAGACCTCCAGGACCGTCGGGATGATCATCGGGCGGCGGCGGTACTTGTCCGAGACCCATTTTCCGGCGATCCGGCGGACGATTTGCTGGAGTTGGTGCGGATCGCTGACCTCATCCTGCGCGGCCCGGTCGAGTGCCTCGGTAATGAGCGCCAGGACCGGCTCGAAAGCGGCCGGGTCGTCGGAGAATCCCTTGCCGTTCACGAAAGGACCGCCGACGACCTTGCCGGTGACCGAGTCGACAACGACGGTGACCGCGATGAAACCCTCGTCGCCCAGAATCCGCCGCTCGGTCAGCGAGGACTCGCCGACATCGCCGACGTGCAGTCCATCGACGTACACATACCGGTTGTCGAGGTGGCCGGTCAACCGAGCCACGCCGTCGATCAGGTCGACCACGTCGCCGTCCTCGGCGAGCACGACGTTTTCGGCTGGTACGCCGGAAAGCACGGCCAACCGGGCGTGTGCCCGCAAGTGCCGCCACTCGCCGTGCACCGGCATCACGTTGCTCGGCCGGGTCACGTTCAACAGGTAGAGCAGCTCACCGGCCGGCGCGTGGCCGGACACGTGCACCATGGCGACCTCTTTGTGAATCACCGTGGCGCCGAGCCGAGACAGCCCGTTGATCACTCGGTAGACCGCGGTCTCGTTGCCTGGCACCAAACTCGACGCCAGTACGACGGTGTCGTCCGACTGGATCGTGATGTGCCGGTGATCTCCGGACGCCATCCGCCCGAGCGCGCTCATCGGCTCGCCCTGTGAACCCGTCGACATGAAAACCACTTGGTTGCCGGGCAAAGTCGCCGCCTCGTCCAGCGGCACCATCAGATTTCCCGGGATTCGCAACAATCCAAGGTCACGAGCCACCCCCATGTTGCGTACCATCGACCGGCCGACAAAAGCGACCCGGCGATGGTGCGCGGCGGCGACGTCGAGAACCTGCTGCACCCGGTGTACGTGGCTCGCGAAAGACGCGACCACGATCCGGCCTTTCGCCGACCGGAACACGTCGTCCAACACCGGCCCGATTTTGCGTTCCGGCGTAACAAAACCCGGAACCTCGGCGTTGGTCGAGTCGGACAGCAGCAGGTCGACACCTTCGGCACCCAGGCGAGCGAAACCGCCGATGTCGGTCAGCCGGCCGTCCAGCGGCAACTGGTCCATCTTGAAGTCGCCGGTGTGCAGGACGACACCCGCGGGCGTACGAATAGCAACGGCCAGCGCGTCCGGAATCGAGTGGTTGACCGCGAAAAAAACTCGCAGGAGAATTCGCCGAGCTGCTCGGTGTCGCCTTCCTTCACCGTCATCGAGTACGGCTGGATGCGGTGCTCACGCAGCTTCGCCTCGATCAGCGCGAGGGTGAACCGGGAGCCGATCAACGGAATGTCGGACTTCAGCCGCAGCAAATACGGGACGCCACCGATGTGGTCCTCGTGGCCGTGGGTGAGCACGACGGCCTCGACGTCGTCGAGCCGGTGCTCGATCGCCGAGAAGTCCGGCAGGATCAGGTCGACACCGGGCTGGTCCGCCTCCGGGAAAAGCACACCACAGTCGACGATCAGCAGCTTGCCGCCGTACTCGAACACGGTCATGTTCCGACCGATGGCACCGAGCCCACCCAGTGGCACGATCCGCAGCGCGCCGTCTGGCAGCGCCGGTGGTGCGGACGGCTGTTCGCGCCGTCCGGTGCCAGCGACCTGAGGATTTTCCGCTTTCACGCGCCCGCCTTCTCCGGCAGCGCGACTCCGCCCGCCACCAAGTCTTCGATCAGTACGGCGACCTGTTCGTCGGTCGCATCAACAAGGGGCAGCCGGACTGGTCCGGCTGGCAGTCCCAGCAGCCGCAGCGCGGCCTTGGTCAAAATGACGCCCTGCGTACGAAAAATGCCGGTGTAGACCGGCAGCAGGCCGTGGTGCAGCCGGGTCGCGGTGGCGACATCGCCGGCTTCGTACGCGTCCAACATGGCGCGCAGCCGCGCACCGACAACATGCCCGACGACCGACACGTGCCCCACCGCGCCGACGCTGTAGAGCGGCAGGTTAAGCATGTCCTCGCCGGAGTAGTAGGCCAGGTTCGTACGCGCCATCACCCACGAGGCCGACGCGAGGTCGCCCTTGGCGTCCTTCACGGCGAGAATTCGCGGATGCTCGGCCAGCCGTACGAGCGTCTCGGTGTCGATCGGCACGCCCGTACGCCCGGGGATGTCGTAGAGCATCACCGGCAGGTCGGACGAGTTCGCAGCCGTCACGAAGTGCTGGTAGAGCCCTTCCTGCGGTGGCTTGTTGTAGTACGGGCTGACCAGCAGCAGGCCGTGCACACCGGCTTTCTCAGCGGTCGCGATGACTTCGAGCGTATGCCGGGTGTCGTTATTGCCGGCGCCGGCGATCACGGTGGCGCGGTCGCCCACGGCCTCCACCGCGGCCCGCAGCACGATTTCCTTTTCCGGATCCGAAAGAGTCGGATACTACTCCCCGGTGGTGCCATTGATCACCAGGCCGTCGTTGCCCCCGCTGTCGACCAGGTGGGTCGCGAGCCGCTGGACGCCGTCGACGTCGACGCCGCCATCAGGCTTCATCGGCGTGACCATCGCCGTCAGCGCCCGGCCGAACGGCCGGGTGGGGTCCTTAGTGGTCCTCATAACCCTGCAGGCTATCGGACGCCCCCCACGCCACCCGGCAGCAGAAACGTCCATAAGGACCCGCATCACTTTCCTCACCGCAACCACCGGAACCCTCTTCGGGACACTCGGTCCTGCGCGCGCCGGCCGGGGTCTGGGGGCTTGGCCCCCAGGGCAATAACAGGAGCGTCGATGTCCGCGCTCTTCAGCGGACAAAAAACGCCCCGCGACGCACCGAAAGTCGGACAACGAACCACCCGAACACCCAACCGCAGATGTGGTGAACCATCCGTAGCTCGTCCACTCCCAACCGCACCAACGACCCGACGCAAGGAGCAAAACGGGGGTCCGGGGGCTTGCCCCCGGCCGGGGTCTGGGGGCTTGGCCCCCAGGGCAATAACAGGAGCGTCGATGTCCGCGCTCTTCAGCGGACAGAAAACGCCCCGCGACGCACCGAAAAAGTCGGACAACGAACCACCCGAACACCCAACCGCAGATGTGGTGAACCATCCGTAGCTCGTCCACTCCCAACCGCACCAACGACCCGACGCAAGGAGCAAAACGGGGGTCCGGGGGCTTGCCCCCGGCCGGGGTCTGGGGGCTTGGCCCCCAGGGCAATAACAGGAGCGTCGATGTCCGCGCTCTTCAGCGGACAGAAAACGCCCCGTGACGCGCCGGTCGGGGGTCCGAAACGTCACGAGGCTCACTACGAACATCGCAGGGGGTGCCTGCGGCGTTACACCTGTTGCAACAAATTTTCCGGCAGTTTTCTCACCCTGAGTTGAGCGGTCGGTCAGCTCTCCGCAACAAGGGGACTGTGGGCCACCTCGGTGCCGTCGGCGAGGTGTGCCGATGGTGAAGTCGGCGAACACGTTGGGGGCGACTCGCTGCAGCTCACGCAGGCAGTCGATGGCGATCGCGCGGATCTCCACGTCGGCGTGTTCGCTCGCGCGCATGCCGATGAAGTGCCGCCAGGCGCGGTAGTTGCCGGTCACCACGATCCTGGTCTCGGTGGCGTTGGGCAGCACCGCGCGGGCGGCCTGGCGGGCCTGCTTGCGGCGAAGGGTCGCGTTCTGTACGTCCGCGAACTTCTTTTCCAGGCCTTCCAGCAGCTCCGTGTACGCGGTGAGGCTGGCTTCGGCGGCGGCGACGAACTTCGCGTGCAGTTCGGGGTCGTCGGCGATCACGTCCGGCTCGACCATCGCGGCGTCGCGCTCGGGCACGTACCGCTGGGACAGCTGGCTGTACGAGAAGTGCCGGTGCCGGATCAGCTCGTGGGTGAAGGACCGCGACACGCCGGTCATATAGAACGTCACGGTGCCGTGCTCAAGGACGGACAGGTGCCCGACGTTGAGGATGTGCGTCAGGTAGCCGGCGTTGGTCGCGGTCGACGGGTTCGGCTTCTTCCACGACTGGTAACAGGCCCGGCCGGCGAACTCGGCGAGCGCCTCGCCACCGTCCGCGTCGGTCTCCCACGGCACGTCGGCGGGCGGCTCGAAGTGGGTGTACGCGATGACCTCGACCCGCGGCTGGACGAGGGTGGGGCCCGCTGGTTCGTTGGACACAGATGACTCCGGCGAGTGCTCGGTCCCGCTGTGACGGGAGATGGATGACCGCCGCGTACGGCAGGGAAAGGCGGTCATCCGACTGTACAAGGGCTGCCTGCGGGCCCTGAAGCGCAACGCCGAAGCAGCTGCGACGCGGTACCCGACATCACCTGACACCAGATCCGACACCATCACCTCTTGCGTGGCGTCATAGATGGTGTCATGATGGCGTCATGGACCTGAACATTCACATCGACAACCTTCGCCGCGAGCTCGTCGCGGTCGCCCATACCGGAAACCCCGAGATCGCGAAGGCCGGCGAGTTGCTGGCCAAGGCGGTCGACTCAGCCGCCCGGCTGGGCCTCATCGAGGTCCTGTCCGATGCCGCCGAGGACGTGACCGCCGGCCTCGCCGCCAACGACTACCCCGCCGAGGTGCAGGTACGCATCCGCGGCCGGGAGGTCGAAATGGTGGTGACCCCGCCGGCCGAGGCGCCGCAGGCCGCTGACCGGACGGCCGATCCCGAGCCCGACCCGAACGAGAGCTACTCGGCCCGCTTCACCTTGCGGATGCCCGAACAGATCAAAAGCCATGTCGAGCAGGCCGCGGCGAGCGAGGGCATGAGCGTCAACGCCTGGATCGTCCGCGCCGTCCGCTCCTGGAAGCCCGAGTCGCACCGCCACAGCGACTGGGACAACTGGAGCAAACCGGCACACAAGTCGAACCGGATCACCGGCTTCGCCCAGGGCTGACCGACCTTCTCTCACTCCAAGGAGCTTCCTCGTGTACGAGTTCGATACCCCCCCACGCCCGACCCGCCTCACCATCCGCTTGGCGGCAGGTGACATCACGGTGACTACGGCTGACGTCACCAAGACCACGGTCGACATCCAGGCGATGTCCGGCAGCGACGACCGGGCCGCCGAGGTGATCGGCCGCACCACCGTCGAGCAGCATGGCGATCTCATCAGCATCCAGTCCCCCCCCCGACCGCAGCGGCTTCATGCGCCGGCCGGTACGGCTGCGGGTGACGGTCACCGCGCCGCGCGGCAGCTCGGTGGAGAGCCGGGTGCACAGTGCCGACCTGCGCACGGTCGGCGTGCTGCGAGACGTGCACAGCCGCTCCGGCGCCGGCGACACGGTCATCGAGACCGCGACCGGTGACGTGAACGTCGAATGCGGCAGCGGCAACGTCGAGGTGGACCAGATCCACGGCCGGCTGCGCTATCACAGCGGCAGCGGCGACCTGCGGGTCGCGCGACGCCGGCGGTCCCCTCATCGCGAACTGCGCCAGCGGCGGATCCGCATCGAAGCCATCCGGGCCGGCGCGAAGATCACCGCCGCGTCCGGTGCGATCGAGATCGAGCGCGCGTACGCCGGCGAGGTCTCCGTCCAGGCCGCGTCCGGCAACATCACCGTCGGCGTACCGGCCGGCGTCGGCGTTTTCATCGACGCCACCGCGATGAGCGGCCGGGCGTCCAGCGAACTCCCCGTCACCGACAAACCGGCGAGCGGCCGCCCGGAGTTGTCCCTGCGGCTGCGCTCGCTGAGCGGCAACGTACGCGTCGTCCGCGCTCCGGACGCGCCCGCGACCGTCTCCACCCAGAAGGTCTTCACCGAAAGCCCGGTTGGATCCGCCACTGAGGTCCAGCTGGAGAAATAGCGAAACAAAACCACGGCGGTGGTTCGGCCCGATCTCGGTCTCTCGGGGGCCGAACCACCGCCGGATTTCTGGGTCGAGAAGGGGAAAGCTCAGACCCGGAAGTAAAGGAACGGCTCGAAAGGCAGGTTGCGGACCACCAGGTAGTAGAGGATGCCCACCACCGCGAAGCCGATCCAGAACCGGTTGCCCGGCCGCCAGGTCGGAATCCGCCAGCCGAACATCCGCTTCGCCGCCCAGGCCACGTACGCGTAAACGACGATCGGGATCGACACCAGCGCGAAAAGGTGGAAGCGGGCGGCCTGGACGATCTGGCCGTGCAGCAAATACCACACCATCCGGGTGCCACCGCAGCCTGGGCAGTCCAGGCCGGTCAGGGACCGGAACAAACACTGCCCGAACGGGTCGGGCTGGGTGTCCGCAGGGTCGTGGGACAGCACCCAACCCACTGACGCGAGCATGCAGAACAGCACCGCCATCGGGGCCAGCCACGAGTGCCGCACCATCAGCGCCGGCAATCCCCGACGGCCGGTCACCGTGCTGCCGAGCCGCCAGCCCCACGGCGGGCCGCCGATGCCGTACGACAGCGCCGGCTGGTGCGAATGCCCGTCACCGTCGGTCGCCGACTCCCCCGGCCGTACCAGCACATCCGCCACCGCGGTGTCTCCTCACTCGGCTGCTGTTCGAACAGCTTTCACGGTACACGCGCGGCGCATCAGCCGAGCCGACGATGGGGCACCTGAACGGCCTATCGCCGCCGCCAACGCGGGGTCCCGGCCGTACGACTGCCGATCAGCGTCCCGAGCTTGAGGTCCTTCACGGCCGCGCTGAACGCGTCGCAGGCGGACGCGCAGCTACGGTCCGTCAGGACGGCCAGCGGCAGATCCAGCAGCGGCACACTGTTGTCGGTCCGGTTCGGCACGCAGTGGTCGGCGCTGTAACAGCAGAAACTCCACCCCTTGCCGTGCGCGAAAGCCCCCAGCAGTCGTCGCCGCCATCGCGAAAAGCGCACCACGCTTCGCTGTCCGTACGACCCATTGCCGATGGTGGGCTTGAAGTTATTTTTGCTTGTTAAGCGCGGCTTTCAGCGGTTTGGCGAGGTCGCCGGCGACCGGTGGCGCGACGCCGGACAGGCCCAGCCAGTCGGCCAGCCGCAGCAGTTCACCAGCCAGGTCCTCGCAGATCCCGCCAAGGTCGTGACCGATCTCCGAATGCACCGCCGGCACCCGGAGCAGACTGCCCTGCCGATCGGCTTTGAGGTCGACCCGGGCGACCAGCGACTCACCGCGCAGGAACGGCAGGACGTAGTAGCCGTAGACGCGTTTTGGCGCTGGCACGTAGATTTCCAGCCGATAGCGGAAGCCGAAGATCCGCTCGGTGCGCTTTCGTTCGAAAACCAGCGAATCAAAAGGTGACAGCAGCGCGGTCGCGTCCACCTTGCGCGGGATTTTCGCCGCCGGGTCGAGATAGGCCGGCGCCGACCAGCCCTGAACGCTGACCTCGGTGAGCTCGCCGGCCTCGACCAGCTCGGCGACCGCGCGCTTGCTGTCCGCCGGGCTCTGCCGGAAGTAGTCTCGCAGCTCCGGCTCGGTCGCCACCCCGAGCGCGTGCGCGGCGATCTTGATCAGACCGCGATGTGCCTGCGCCGGCTCCGGCGTCGGGGTCGCGACGACCTCCGGTGGCAGCGCCCGCTCGGTCAGGTCGTACACGCGCTCGAAGCCGCGTCTGGTCGAGCAGGTGATCTCACCGGTGTAGAAAAGCCACTCCATCGCGCTTTTGGTGTCGTCCCAGTCCCACCACGGGCCGGCTTTCTGCTGTCGCGGCTCAGCGATGTCGCCGGCCGACACCGGGCCAAGCTCGGCGACCATCTTCCTGACTTCCTCGATGAAACCGGGCCGCTCCTCCTGCAGCCGCCGGATCATCCCCCACGAGTCGACGGCGGCCCGCTCCATCCGCCAGCGCAGCAACGGCTGGGTGGTGACCGGGAGCAGCGACGCGACATGGCCCCAATACTCGAAAAGTTCGCGCTGGCGACCGTACGCGGCACGCTCCAACAACTCCGGCTTGTACACCCCAAGCCGGCTGAACAGCGGCAAGTAGTGCGATCGTACGAGCACATTCACCGAGTCGATCTGAATCAGCCCGATCCGCCCGCCCGAACACCCGCCGCAACCCCCGCAGGTCCGCGGCGCCCTTGGGCCGCGGGTCGGTAAACCCCTGCGCCGCCAACGCCACCCGCCGCGCCTGTCCTGCCGACATCTCCGCCACCCTGGCACCGTACCCGCCGGCTACGACACTCCCCTCCCGCCGGCCAAGGTCGAGTCAGCCGCCCACGTACGTGACCCGTACGTCCGGAACACCCCGCATCGCGGTGATTCTGCGTGCCTCTTCGGCGATTTCGTCGCGAGCGTCCGGATCGATGACGCCGAACTCGGTGACGGTGAGGTCAGTACGCGACTTGCCGCCCTGTTTCGCCCGCCAGGTTCCGACGATCTCGCCGTCCACCAGCACCGCGCCGGGATTGCCGAGAATTCGCCAGATCGCTTTCTGCGCCACCTTGTCCGGCACCAGCACATCGCGGTCGCGGCTCTGCAGATACGGATCGCCGGCGCCGAGCAGCCGGACCAGCGGCGCTGGTTTTGCCGCCCGTACGACATCAACCAGCTGGTCCGGCAGCCAAGCCGATCGCCCAGACACGTCCAGCTGCACCAGATCGGTCGGCCAGGCCGGCAGGATCGCGGTCCGCGTAGTGCCGAGATAGCCGGCGACATCGGCGGGTGCGGCTGGCCCGTACAAGCGGAGATAGGCGTCGATGATCCGCTGCACGCCGAGCGGCTTGGCCGGCACGCCTGGCCAACGAGGCAGGGCGCTGATGTTCAGCGGACTGGACTCCGGCTCCAGCCGGAGCCCGGCCGGCAGCCCACCGAGCCGCATCAACTGCTCGGACACGTGAGTGGACTTGCACCCGGCGCACCACCAGGACAGCTCCGGCCGGATCCGGGCCGTCACCGCGGTGCTCAGCATGCCCTTGGTCAGCGCCCGCTTCGCCCCGGAGACCTCGACGAACATCGCCTCGGCGACCTCGGTCAGCGCGTCCAGCGCGCTCGTCCCGGTGGACGTCACCTGCTTGCGCTGCCAGCCCAGCCTCGGCTGGGGCGTCGCTCTCGCTCAGCGGCCACAGCTCTCCGGCGAGTTCTCGCAGGTCAGCTGGCCGGTGATAGTACGGGGAACCGCGAAACGACCACACCCGTTCGAGGGTGGAAAAGTCAGCCTCGCCGCGCAGTCGTACGGACGCGGCCAGCTGAGCCGCCGTGCCGTTGATGTCCGGCAGCCCCAGGTCGAGCACCGCGAGCTGGGCCAGGTCGGTTCCACTGCCGTCCAGCTGCTGGACCGCGATCCGGTACGCGAGCACCTGCCGCCGGTCGATCTGTTGCGCCATGGCGGCCATCCTGCCAGCCGTACCTGCCATCCCGTGACAGGAATGCGCGGCAGAATACGGTCCATGCGCGCGAGCCGACTCCTGCACCTGCTGCTGCTCCTGCAGAACCGCGGCCGGATGACTGCGCCAGAGCTGGCCACCGAACTGGAAGTGTCCGTACGAACGATCTACCGAGACGTCGAGTCCCTGTCAGCGGCCGGTGTGCCGGTCCTACGCCGACCGCGGGCCGGCCGGCGGCTACCAGCTGGTCGACGGCTATCACACCCGGCTGACCGGCATGACGCCCGACGAGGCCGACTCGCTGTTCCTGGCCGGCATTCCGGGGCCGGCCGCCGAACTTGGCCTCGGCACGGTTTTCGCGGCCGCGCAACTGAAAGTGCTGGCCGCGCTGCCGCCGGAACTACGGTCGCGGGCGAACCGGGTGACCGAGCGCTTCTACCTGGACGCGCCCGGCTGGTTCACCGAAGCCGAAAGCGTGCCGCAGCTGGCACTGGTCGCGGACGCGGTGTGGAACTCGTTTCGCATCCGGGTGAGGTACGAGCGGTGGAACCGTACCGACGTCGAGCGCGTCCTGGAACCACTCGGCATTGTCCTGAAGGCCGGCACCTGGTACCTGATCGCGCAGGTGGATGGCGAGCCGCGGATGTACCGGGCGTCCCGGATCCTGGAAGCAGCGCTGCTGGACGAGAGCTTCGAGCGGCCGGCCGGCTTCGACCTCGCGGCGTACTGGTCGACCCGGAACGCCGAGCTGACCGCCTTGCTCTACAAGGAAACCGTGACCGTACGGCTGTCACCGCACGGCCAGCGGATGCTTTTCCTGCTGGGACAGGTCATCAGCCGGGCCGGCCGGGCGAAGATGTCCGAGCCGGACGCGGACGGCTGGGTGCGTACGGAGCTGCCCACCGAGTCGATCACGCACGCTGTCCACCAGCTGCTGCAACTTGGCCCGGACGTGCAGGTGCTCGACCCACCGGAGCTGCGGGATCGGCTGAAAGCGGCGGCGGCGGAGCTGGTAGAGCTATACGGGGTGAGCGACTTCATCATCAGGCCAGCGGTCCGCCGGGACGCCGCCGCGGTCGCCGAGATTCGGGTCACGACCTGGCGGCAGGCGTACGCCGGGATCATGCCGGAGCAGGCGCTGGCCGCGCTCGACCCGATCGCGGACGCGAAGATGTACAGGGCTCGCTGGCCACGCAAGCCCGAAGCGCTGGCGAAGGTCGTCCAGGTCGCTGAGCGCGCCGGGCGGGTGGTCGGGTTCGTACGATCCGGCCCTTACCTGGCATCGCTCGCCGGAGTCGAGCCGGAGCCGTCCAAGGACGCGGTGGCCATTGGCCTGATCAACGCCCTCTATGTGCTGCCCAAACACCAAGGCGGCGGCATGGGAGCGGCGCTGCTGAAGACCGCGACCGAGGTGCTGGCGAGCCGCCGGATGGATCCGGTGGTGCTGTGGGTGCTCACCGAGAATGCGGCCGCTCGCCGGTTCTACGAGCGGATGGGCTTCGCCCCGGACGGCGGCAGCCAGCTGTTCCCGATCGCCGACCTGGTCGCCGGAGCCGCAGGCACCGAGATCGAAGAGGTCCGCTACGCCCGACCGGCGGCGCTTTAAGACTCGTGCAGGAAAATGCGCACGGATTTCAGTGCGTACGAAAGGCTTTTCATCAAGGTCGCCGGCGTCGGACAGTTTCTCCGGCTTCGGCAAGTGGAGCCGCTTCGGTAGGTCTTCCGGCGGCTGAGCTAGCCTCGGGCCCATGGCCGAGGTTGCGGTGCGTACCGCCGTGGAACAGGACGCTGCCGAGATCGCCCGGATCCAGCTGGAGACCTGGCGCATCGCGTACGCCGAGCAGCTGCCCGACGGCGCCCTCGACGGGGTCGAAGCAGAAGCGGCGACGGCTCGCTGGAGCGAGGCGGTCGGGCAGCCACCGACCGCCGCGCACCGGGTCCTGGTCGCGTACGAACGGGTCGGCGACGGCGACCCGACCACCGTCGGTTTCGCCGCCGCCGCACCGGCCGACCCGGCCGATGTCGAGGTTCCGCACGGCTCGGCGTTGCATGACCCGGCCACCACGGTCGCCATTCCGGCGCTGGTGGTGGAGCCACGGTGGGGCCGCCGCGGGCATGGCAGCCGGCTGCTCGCCGCGGTGGTCGATCTGGCCCGCGCCGACGGCGCCGAGCACGCCGTCACCTGGGTCCTGTCCGGCGACACCGCGTCACAGTCCTTCTACGCCTCCGCTGGCTGGCAACCCGACGGCACCGTCCGCGAGCTCTCCGCCAACGGCGACCTCATCCGCGAGGTCAGGTTGCACGCGGATTTAGGGTAGAACGGCGTCGCAGGTGACCGCTGTTTTAGCGCTCTTGGTGACAACTTTGCGTCCGTCGACGGAAATTGTGCAGGTGGTGAGGAGATCTTTGCCGCTGGCTGGGTCACTGTGCGCGTACAGGCTGACGTGTCGAGTGACGCTGACGCTGATGTCCTCGGTGATCGCCCACGGCGAGGTGTAGACCTGCGCGATAGCGCGCGCCTGGCCGTTCCCGTCCGTGTACGTGACCTTGTTCAGCAGTCCGGCGCCGGCTTTTCCGGTCGTCACCTGATAGGTCACTTCGTGTGACGGACCGCTGGGGGGGACATTCACCGATGTCGGATTCGCGATTCCGGTGGACTTATTCGGGCGATTGGTCACCGGCCCATTACTCTTTCGTTGCGCAATCCATTGCGTCATCACAAAACCACCGCCACAAAGCAGCAGCGAAATAGTGATCAATCCGGCCACAATGCCGACTAACAGGCCGCGCCGCCGACGCTGCGCATGCCCCGCCGAATGCGACATTTCCACCCCCGTGCAGATTTCCATCACCGTCGGAAGAGCAACGGCAAACGATCAAACGTCGGGGACTCCGAAAACGTGCCCAACATTCAATTGCGACGCTACTCACTCCTAGAAGACGCAGACAACGGACAACCGGTTGCACGATACGGCCCATTGCTTCCCTTAAGGACTAGACATAGGATGTCCCATGTCTAATCCTCAGGAAGGGAACGCCGGGTGCCCGCCAACCTCACCGGGGTCGTACCCCCGCTCTGTACGCCACTGACCGCCGATCAGGAGGTGGACGTACGCTCGCTGGAGCGGCTCACCAGCAGCCTCCTTGCGGCCGGGTGCACGGCCGTCCTCGCGCTCGGGTCGACCGGCGAGGTGGCTTTTCTGCCGGACGCGATTGCGCCGACGGGTGCTCGAAGTGGTGACCGGATGCGTGGCTGGTGCGGTGCCGGTGCTGGCCGGTGTCATCGACATGACGACCATGCGGGTCGTCGATCACGTACGGGACGCGGAAAAATACGGCTGCGCCGCGGTGGTGACGACCGCGCCGTTCTACGCCCGGATCAACGCCGCCGAGATCGAGCGACACTTCCGGACTATCGCCGGCAGCAGCGATCTGCGGGTCTACGCGTACGACCTGCCCGTCGCCGTCGGCCGCAAGCTGCCCGCCGACCTGGTGCTGCGACTGCTCGCGGACGAGACGGTGGCCGGCGTGAAAGACTCCAGCGGCGACGACGGCTCACTGCGAACACTGATCGCGATGGCCGCCGACGCCGGTTTGGAAAACGCCTCGATCATGACCGGCTCCGAGCTGACCGTGGACAACGCCCTGCGGATGGGCGCGTCTGGAGTCGTACCGGGCCTGGGCAACGTCGACCCAGCCGGCTATGTCGCTCTCTACGACGCGGCCACCGATGACAACTGGGAAATCGCCCTCGCCGAACAGGAACGACTGCTGCGGCTCTTCCGAATCATCACCGTCGCCGACCCCGCCCGGATCGGACGGTCCGCTGGCGCGCTCGGAGCTTTCAAAGCGGCGCTCTATCTTCTCGGCATCATCGACTGCCCTCAGACGATGACGCCTCAACTTCCATTGCTCGCGGAGGAAATTTCGGTGATACGAGAGCTTCTGTTGGACGCTGAGCTGACTCCGGTGCGTTAGGTCGATTTTCCCGCTCCAACGTGGCGACCAGAACTTCCTCCACCTTGTCCAGCAAAATCGACGGCGGCCGACCCGGGCGCCGCTCATCGGCCACCCCATCCAACCGATACTCCACAAACCGCGACCGCCACTTACCCACAGTCGGCTGCGACCCACCAATCTCCGCCGCTACCTGCGTATTTGACCGACCTTCCGCACACGCCAAAACAATCCGACACCGCAAACGCCAACGCCTGCCCCCGACTTCGCTCGCCGCGACAACCGAACAAGCTCCAACCGCTCAGCCTCAGTCAGCACCAACTCAGCCTTCAGACGCCCCACTCTCGCCCTAACACGAATTCTGCACTTTCTAAACGAATTTCAGGCGCAGGACAACAGCGAGGCTTCGCCTCTGACAGCCGAGGTGGCGGGGCTTAGTTCGGCGGCAGCAGCTCTACTTGATCTTGAGCCGGCTCGCGGGGGGACTTGCGGTCATGATCGACAGACCGCCCCCACCCGCCGCGCCGAAGTCCGATTGCCTAGACGACCGGGCGTGCCATCCAAAAATGGCTGGTCAGGACCATCTGCCGGTAATATGGGACGGGCAAAAAAGAGACGTTACTCCGGCTCAAAACTCAAGACAAACGTCAGAGTTTTGGACACCAAGGAGCGCTAGTAGCGTGTCGCTTCTACGCTACTGAGCCTTTACTTCGGAGCCCCAACGTTCTCGCTCGCAAGACTTGAACGCGCGCGCTCTATGTTTCGTTGGGATTATTGTGAAAGTATCCATTTCCTGATCACCCGTACACGACCAAACTGTCGGTGCCGGCGGTAGAATTAATGTCATGGCCGCCGGCGACGAAGTCACCTCTCCAGAGCTCTGGAGGTGTGACCCGGACGAGCTCGGTGAGCTGCTGCAGGAGAAAAAAAAAAGCGGTCCGGCTGCTGCAGGTCGAGGTGCTGGACATTGTCGCGGCGATCCACCGGGGAAACGTCGGCAAGACGCTCGGGCACCGCAACACCCTGGGCATGCTGCAAGACCTCCTTCGACTGTCCCCCACAGAGGCATCCCGACGCTACAAGCGGGCCCTGAACCTGTGCCCCAGCCAAGCCCTGACCGGGGAAACACTCGCACCCACACTCAGCATCGCCAGTGAGGCGATGCGCCGCGGGGAGCTCGCGGACTCCCAAATCGACACCATTGTTGGGGTCGTGACCAGGCTCCCGGCCAGGGTGACCATCCGGGATCGTGAGGAAGGCTGAAGCGTCCCTGGTGGAGCACGCGAAACGGTACACCGCACCAGGCCTAGCCAAAGTAGGGCGACGCATCCATGACCACCTGGACCCCGACGGACCCGCGCCCTCCGAACACGAAAACGAGAAACCACGCCGCGAACTATCCCTGCACACCGGGACAGACGGACGACTGAACTTCAGTGGCTCCTTCGACGGTGAGACCGGGACCCTGTTCAGTGAGATCCTCAGCCCGCTGGCCAAACCCCGCCCCGCTGAGAACGGCACCCCTGATCAGCGGTCAGTGTCCGAGCGCAACGGGGACGCGCTCGCGGAAGCGTTGGATCTCATCGCGGACTCCGCGAAACTCCCCACCCAAGGCGCCGAACGGCCGCATCTCACCATCACCATCAACTGGGACACGCTCCGAGACCGCGCTCGGAGTCGCCTACCCACACAGCGGCGCACCCATCTCCCCAGAAGGTGTCCGCCGGCTGGCGTGTGACGCGGACATCATCCCGATGGTGGCTGGGCAGCGACAGCGTGCCGCTGGATGTCGGACGCAACGAACGACTCATCACACCAGCCCTACGCAAAGCCTTGATAGCGCGAGATAAAGGCTGCGCCCGATGCGGTCGACCACCCCGCTGGACGAGGGGGCACCACGTGCAGCACTGGGCTGATGGTGGGCATACTTGCCTTGAAAATTGCGTGCTCCTGTGCGACCGGTGCCATCGTTTAGTGCACCACGGCGGCTGGGACGTACGCATCGTCAACGGAATTGTTGAATTCCTACCGCCCGCGTACGTTGACCGCGAACGAAGACCCATCCGCGGGATTAACCAGCTCGCCGCATAGAAAACCCACCCGGCCGCCGGGCACCACCACGCCCGGCGGCCCACATCCCTGTCTACTAAGGCGGAAACTCCAGCTAGGGCGAGGAGTCGTTGGCCGATGCGGGCGCGGAGGCTGTCGGGGGTTCGGGCGCCGTGTCGTTCCAGGGAGAGTTGGCCTTTGGTGGTGTCAAGACGGACTCGATGAGTTGGCGGATGCCGCCAGGGTCGCCGAATCGATGCTTTTCGTTTTTGCGGTCAGGGCGGACGAAGGTGATGCCCAGGTCAGCGGTGTGGGTGCGGAAATGGGAGTAGATGTTGGTCGCGGGCTTGGCCAAGCAGTTCGATCGCGACGTCGCGTTCGCCCAGTTTGGGGTTGGCCAGGCACCAAGTGATCGGCATGCCGTGGGCGGTGGTGACCAGGTAGAGCTTGACTCCCCAGTACCGGACAACCTGGTCATCGACGAACACGTACAGTGCCGTCAGAAGGGTATCGAGGTCAGTCTTCACAAACCGGCCATCGATACCCTTCGCCACGTCCACCACCCAGCCACTACGTCGAGCACGATCAATGAGGAATCACTCGGCTAGGAGGCCGAGACCCAGCCGTAGATGTTGCCCGGACGGCCGGCGGCGTGGGCATGCGTCGGATCGAACGGGCCGTGCTTTTCGACCTGGTTGTCGGAGTTGCCTTCGACAGTGGTGATGGTGCCGGTGCCGACCGCCACCACGATTCCGGTGTGCAGACTGGTGTCCGTGTTCTGCGGGCCGGTTCCGTAAAGGACGATGTCGCCGGGCTGCATTCCGGTGTTGGTCGAATGCGCCCGCCCCTTGCCCTGGCCCCAGGTATAGATATCACCGGTGAAGTCATACTGGGGAATGGAAATGCCGGCCTGCCGCCAGACCCAGGTGGCGAAGAGCGCGCACCACGCTTCACAGGGACCGTATTTCGTGCAGTTGCTGCCGGGAGGGTTCTCGCCGATCCCCAGCTCGCTGTTCGCGATGCTCACGATGTCCGTACGAACGGTGGCCGGCTGAACCACAGTGGCCGTCGCGGCCAGCGCCGCCACCGGAGTCGCGGTCACTGTCAGCGCGCCGGCGAGCAGCACGACCGTCATGATTTTTGTCATTCTACGCATGAAAATGCCTCCCAAGGATCAGTTGTGATCGATGAACTGCTGGGCGAGCGTACGACCGGCGGCGACGGCCTGGCCGTGGTTCTGAATGGTCGAGGTGGCCGAGCCAGGGAAGACGATGTACGTCACTCCGTTGTCCGCTCCCCCACTGGAGGGATCCGGATTAATGCCCAAGGCCTGCGCGGTGGCGTACGAAGCCTCGCCAATCTGCCCGCTGGGACCTTCGTCCCCGACGACCGCGTATTCGACATGTCCATTGTAGACAACTGCGAGAATGTCACCGCCATGGATTCCAGCGGTGGTGTATTTCCAGATACTGCTCGGAAGTGGCACCACGACGTACGGCAGCGACGCGGCATCCAATGGCGACCCGTCGGCCTCGTGGAATGACGTGTCATCCTGGAAGTCGGGATCGGTGCCGGTGTTGCATTCGTCGCTCTCCTGGCCGTCGCAGTCCACGGCCATGCTCGACGACCAGAAGAAGGCGCCGGTGGCTCCACAGATCGGTACGCGGCCGCCGATCTGCGGGTTGACATATGTCCCGTTCGATACCTGCCGGCAGCTATTTGTCTTGGCCAGCAAGGAAGAGGCACTCGGCTGACCGTCGTCGGAGGCAGGACTGGCGCGGGCCGGAATCGGTGTCGCGACGAGACAGAAAGTCGCTAGCCCGACCAGGAGCCGACGGTTGATTGACCTCGTTTTAGCATCCATGGGGCGAAGTATGGGAGCGACACATACAACGGACATACAACGCACAAAATCCAACGTTGCACTGCTAACCCGCCGGTTAGGTGTTTTGGCAGATCTCACCGACCGGGGTTTTCTCATTCCAGCCCTTGGCGCAGACGGTGGTGACGCCGACACCCCTGACCGTCAGCGGCGGCGGGCCTTCGCCCGCTGGGCCGACGATCGTCGCGCCTTTGGTGCTGCTGATGGCAAAGTGGCCGTAATAGGGCAGGGCGTCCTTGGCGATGTACGCCGTGGCGGTCCAGTTGTCCTCGGCACCGGTGATATTGACAGTGAGGTCCAGGCAGACCGAGTGGTCACATTTGGTGACGACCTGCTGCTGGCTCGCGGCGGCGGCCGGTGCCGCGAGGGCGAGCAGCGCGCCCACGACCGTGACCGCTGCCGCGAAGTGTCGGATTTTCATGTCGGCTCCCCATTTCCATCGAGACAGCAAGGAGCTTTCTGGAGGTTCACCGAGCCACGCAAGGGTATTCGGGCTGGGCCGAAACGGGGCCTACGCGATCCGGTTGCGGATCCCGGTGAAGTGCTGCTCGGTGGCGACGACCGCCCGGGGAATATCGGCCGCTCTTACGGCTTCGTAGATCTCGCGGTGTTCGGCGGCGACGCCGGTCGCGGTGCTGTCCAACTCGCCGAACTGCCGGCTGAGCTCGTGATAGACGTGCCAGAAAGCGCCCAGCAACTGGGCCAGCAGGCGGTTTTGCAGCGGTGCGTAGAGATGGTCGTGAAAGCGGCGGTCCGCGTCCGGCGCGGTGTGCCCACCCTCGGCGGCTTTCTCCATCTCCAGCAAGGCATCCTCGACCCGGCCCAGGCTCGCCGGGTCGGCGGCGGCGATCACCTGCGGGACCAGCCCGACCTCCAGCGCGCTGCGGACCTCGACCAGCTCGCGGATCGCCTGCCGGTCGGTCCGCAACGACAGCTGGCCGCGAAAGGCGAGGCCGTCAGCCAGCGCGTCCAGCTCCAGCTGGCCCACGTACGTCCCGAAGCCGTGCCGGATCTCCACGATGCCGACCGCCTGCAGCGCTTTGAGGGCCTCCCGCAGCGAGTTCCGACCCACGTCCAAGCGGTCCATAAGGTCTGACTCGGTCGGCATCGGATCGCCCGGGCTGAGACCGTCGTCCAGGATCAGCTGCTTGATGCGCTCACGGATCGCACGCTGGCTGGCCGCGGCTGTCGACCGCGGGACGCGAGTGGACGTATCCACGCTCCGTGAACCTCACAACCCGATAGGTGAGAGTCGCACTTTACCCGCCGGTCGATTTGCCTAGGGCGTGCCTCCTCATTCCAGGTGGATGAGGAGGCACGCCCTAGGTCGGCGGGTTGGTTGGTCATCGTCCAGGCCCGGTGCGTGACGACCATCAGCGGGTGGCTCTCCTGCAGCGGCTCGGAAACGCCGTTGACCAGGTCCTGGAGAGCCTCGGCGACCGGATAGACCAGCTCTGGGTCGAAAAGCTGCTCGGCGGTGTCCAACGCGCGATCGGCCCGGCTGACGACGTCCTCGACCTCGATCTCGCCGCCGTTGTCCGCGGCCTCGGTCATCATCTCGCCAAGCGCCCGCACCTCACGGCCGTACACGACCTGATAGTCGGCCTGATCGGCGCCGAGCGCGCCCAGCAAGGTCAGGTAGAGCCGGAAAAGCGGGTCCGGCACGCCGAGTTCCTCAATGACGAAAAGGACAATGCGCAGCTGCGACTCGCGCGGATCCAGCCGCAGCGCGGTGGCCACGTCTGCACTGGACTGTACGTAGTCGCCGAGCATCGCGCGGTCCAAACCCAGCAACAGCAACAACTCCGGGTCGGTGGGCTCGATGGTGAGCGCGGTCAGCACCGCCTTCTCGCTCTCCTCCCACCTTTCCTGACGGGCCAGGAACTGCGCGCGGGCCCGGTAGCCGGCGAGCATGTCCGGCGCGACCCGGATCACCCGGTCGGCGAGGTCCAGAGCCTCCGCCAGCCCATCCGCGGTGCCGGCCAGCACCAGCCCGAGCATCAGCAGGCTGGCCGGCTCATCCGGGTCGGTCTCGATGGCCCGCCGCAGCAACGGCTCGGCCTCTGAGTCCCGGCCCTGGTCGTGCCAGGCGGCACCAAGCATGGTGAGGCCGTACACGTCGTCCGGGTAAGCGGCCACCAGCCGGCGCGCGCGCGGCGTCCTCAGCCTCCTGATCGCGGCCGTCGCCGGAGTTTCGCTGCACCAGCAGGGCGAGCCCGTCGCGATCGGTGGGATCCGCGGCCAGGATCAGCCCGATCACCGCCTCGGCCTGCTCCGGGCGGCCCAGTTCCAGCAAGGCCTTGGCACGCTCCAGCTGGACTTCCCGCTCGTCAGTTTGGCACCCGCGAATCCTGTCATGCCGGTACGACAACCGCGCGCAGGCCGTCGAAGCGGCGAGGCTAGGGCGTCCCTTGCACGATCGGCACCCTGGTCGAGCCTCGGGCGTACCCGGCGCCATGATCCTGGACACACCTCGACCGGTAACACTTTTGGCTCGGGCCTCGACATTCCGGACGAGATGCTAACGGTGCGTACGGCAAGCCATCACAGAGTCGGTCATTTCTCCCAAACAACGACAAATCTTCGGCTCGAGCGGTCCGGATAGTCTGTCTCGGTGACCGGATCGGGGAATGACGACAGCGACCAGGGGAATCGCGTCGTCTCCACCGACGACAGCGGGCCGGCGGTGGCCGCCGCCGAGGACGGCCGGTTGATCGCCGGCCGCTACCGGCTGCGGACCTGGATCGGCGCCGGCGCGATGGGCGAGGTCTGGCAGGCGATGGACGAGCGCCTGCACCGGATCGTGGCGGCCAAAGCAGCTGCTGCTGCCCGTGGGACTGACTGAGTCATCCGGACGCCGAGGTGCTCCGGCAGCGGTCGTTCCGGGAGGGCCGGATCGCGGCCCGCCTGCAACACCCGAACGCGATAGCCGTCTATGACGTCGTCAGCGACGACGGCCGGCCCGTCCTGGTGATGGAGTACATGGCGTCCCGCAGCCTCGCCGAGGTGATCGACGAGGACGGGCCGCTCGCCCCAGAGCGAGTCGCCAACATCGGCGCGCAGGCCGCGTCCGCGCTGGCCGCGGCACATGCGGCGAGCATCGTGCACCGCGACATCAAGCCCGGCAACATCCTGCTCGGCCCGGACGGTACGACCAAGATCACCGACTTCGGCATCTCCCGGGCGACCGGCGACATCACGGTCACCAAGACCGGTGTCCTCACTGGTACGCCCGCATACCTGTCACCGGAGGCCGCTCGCGGCCAGGTCACCGGCTCCCCGTCGGACGTTTTCGCGCGCGCTGGGCGCGACGCTCTACGCCGCCGTCGAGGGCGAGCCGCCCTTCGGCCGCGACGACAACACGATGGCGCTGCTGCACCTGATCGCCACCGGCAAGGTCAACCCGCCGCGGCGGGCCGGCGTACTGGCGAACACCCTGCAGAAGATGCTCCGCGACGACCCGTCCACTCGGCCGACGATGAAGCAGCTAAGCGAGGAACTCGCCGCCGTCGCCAAGGGCGTCACCGAGGTCGCGCCGGCGCCGCGTACGCCCGTCTCCGCGCCACCCCGGCCCGCGCCACCGCCGCCCCCGGCACACGTACGGTCGCCGCAGAACCGGCCGGCGCACGTACGACGGGAGCCGACGCGCTCCGTCCGGGTGCCCGACCGCAAGTGGAGCGCCACCAACCGCTGGCTGGTGATCACCGCGGTGGCCGCCGTCGTCGTCATCCTGGCCTCGATCGGCGGTGCCCGGCTGCTGGCCCACTCATCCTCGGTCAACCAGCCCAACGGCACTTTGCAGCAGGGGCCGCCGCCGACGCGCCCACCAGCGCACCGCCAGAAGCGTCGGCACCCGTCGTACCACCCGTCACGCCGTCACCTTCGGCCAGCGTGTCGCCCTCGGCGTCGGCGAAGGACCTGGAGGGGCCGGTCGTGAAGTACTACAACCTGCTTCCCACCGACCTCGACGAAGCCTGGGCGCTGCTCGGCCCGGACCTGAAGGCGAAGGGTCGCAAGTCGTACGACGCCTATTGGCAGCAGGTGCAGCAGGTCGCCCTCATGTCGAGCCACACTTCGGGCACGTCGGTGCAGGTGACCATTCAACTGACCATGCAGAACCAGGCCACCGCCGAGGAAGTGCACCGGCTCGGGATGATCCAGGTCAACGGCCAGTGGCTGATCGACACGGACACTCTCATCCAGTCCCACCAGTTCCCCGGACCCGGACCCAGCGCCACCACACTGCCCTCCGAGAAGCCCACCGCCGGCTGATCAGCGTTCCAGGAGAGAGTCCAGCCCAATAGTGAGGCCGGGGCGGCCGAGGATTTGGCGTACGGCAAGCAAAACGCCGCCTGGCATAAAGGAAGCACGATCGTACGAGTCGTGCCGGATGGTGAGCGTCTCACCTTCGGTGCCACACAACACTTCCTGGTGCGCGACCAGGCCGGCCATGCGGACGGAATGCACCGGCACCTCATCCACCCGGGCACCGCGAGCACCGTCCAAAGAGGACTTGGTGGCGTCCGGCATCGGGCCGAGGGCGGCTTTACGGCGGGCCTGCGCGATCGCGGAGGCGGTGTGTACGGCCGTACCGCTCGGCGCGTCGACCTTGTTCGGGTGGTGCAACTCGATGATTTCCATCGACGGGAAATACTGGGCGGCGGTGGCCGCGAACTGCATCATCAATACCGCGCCAATAGCGAAATTCGGCGCGATCACGACGCCGATGCCTTCGGTTGGCTTCAGCCACTCACGCACGGTTTCTATCCGGGCGGCGTCAAAACCGGAGGTGCCGACGACGGCGGAAATTCCCTGGTCGATGCACCAACGGACATTGTCCATGACGACGACGTCCGGATTGGTGAAATCAACGACAACTTGGGCGCCGGCGTCGGAAATATTGAAAAGCCACTCGCCCTCTCGTCGACCATCGCGACCAGGTCGAGATCCTCGGCGCCGTCGACCGCGCGGCAAACCTGCGAACCCATCCGGCCGCGAGCGCCCAGCACACCGACCCGCAGCAGCGGACTTCCCACCGGCTCGGACATTTAACCCACCACTCCAGCGCCGGAGAAATCCTGATCGCCCACCGGGCCGATGACGCCGAGCGACATCGGACGGGCCAGCACATCACACGCTACCGAACGAACCTGTTCGGGCGTGACCGAGTCGATCTTGCCGAGCAGGTCGTCGACAGACAGCACATCGCCAAAAACCAGCTCGCTCTTGCCGATCCGGCTCATCCGCGATCCGGTGTCTTCCAAACCAAGCACGGTCGAGCCTTTCAGCATGCCTTTCGCGCGCCGAACCTCGTCGTCGGTGATGCCTTTGGCGGCAACCGTCGCGAGTTCTTCGGAGACAATGCCGAGCACGTCATGTACGCGACCGCGGGCACATCCGGCGTACACCCCGAAAATGCCGGTGTCCGCGTATTGGCTCGCGTACGAATAGACTGAATAGGCGAGGCCTCGGCGTTCCCGCACTTCCTGGAAAAGCCGGCTCGACATGCCGCCGCCGAGGGCCTGATTCATTACGCCCAAAGCAAAACGCCGGTCGTCCGCGCGCGCGATGCCAACCGTGCCGAGCACGATGTGCGCCTGCTCGGTGTCCTTGTCGACGACCCGCAGCGGCACCGGCTCCAGCGTCGCGATGCGCTGGTGCATCGCCCGCGGCTCGCGCGCGACAGCGTCGCCTTCGAGCAGGCCGGCCGACTCGAATGCCTTGCGTACCAACCGAACCACGTAATTGTGGTCAAGGTTTCCGGCGACCGAAACGACCATCGTGTCGGGCGTATAACGCCGCTTGTAAAAAGAATGGATCTGTTTGCGCGTCATCGCGGTGATCGTGTCGGGGGCGTACCGATAACCGGTCGGCCGAGCGGATGCGCGCCGAAAATGGCTTCGGAGAACACATCGTGTACGACGTCGCCGGGATCGTCGTCGTGCATCGCGATCTCTTCGAGAATCACGCCACGCTCGGTTTCGACGTCCTCCGGCGCGATTAGCGACGACGCGAGCATGTCGCAGACGACGTCGATGGCCAACGGCATGTCGTCATCCAGCACCCGCGCGTAATAGCAGGTGTATTCCTTGCCAGTGAAGGCGTTCGACTCGCCGCCGACCGCCTCCAACTCGGCCGAGATGTCCAGCGCCGACCGGCGCCGCGTCCCCTTGAACAGCAGGTGCTCAAGGAAATGCGACGAACCGGCCAGCGCCGCGGACTCGTCCCGCGACCCAATTCCCACCCAGATCCCGAACGACACACTGCGCTGGGTCGGCATGGCCTCGGTGACCACCCGCAGGCCCCCGGGCAGCACGGTGCGGCGAATGGTGCCGCCGTACTGCCCGTTGGCCAGCGTGGTGGTATGGGCGCGGGTAGGGCTCACGCCTGAGCGGACTCAGCCGGAGCGGCCTCGGGCTCGGCGTCAGCCGGCTTCTCGGCGGCGTTCTCCGCGACCGGAACCAGACTGATCTTGCCGCGGGCGTCGATGTCGGTGATCTCGACCTGCAGCTTGTCGCCGACGTTCACCACGTCCTCGACCTTGCCGATGCGCTTTCCGCTGCCCAGCTTGGAAATGTGCACCAAGCCGTCCTTGCCCGGGAGCAGCGAGACAAAGGCCCCGAAGGCCGCGGTCTTGACCACGGTTCCGAGGAACCGCTCGCCGATCTTGGGCAGCTGCGGATTCGCGATCGCGTTGACCCGGTCGACAGCGGCCTGCGCGGACTCGCCATTGGTGGCGCCGACGTAAATCGTGCCGTCGTCCTCAATGGTGATGTCGGCGCCGGTCTCGTCCTGGATCGCGTTGATGATCTGACCCTTGGGCCCGATCACCGCACCGATCTTGTCGACCGGGATCGTGATCGACACGACCCGAGGCGCATACGGGCTCATCTCGTCCGGGCGGTCGATGGCCTCGGCCATCACCTCCAGGATGGTGAGCCGGGCGGCCTTGGCCTGCTGGAGCGCGGCCACCAGAACCTCCGACGGGATGCCGTCGAGCTTGGTGTCCAGCTGCAGCGCGGTCACGAACTCCTTGGTGCCGGCGACCTTGAAGTCCATGTCGCCGTACGCGTCTTCCGCGCCCAGGATGTCAGTGAGCGTCACGTACGTGGTCTGGCCGTCAACCTGGTCCGAGATCAGGCCCATGGCGATGCCAGCGACCGGTGCCTTCAGCGGGACACCCGCGTTGAGCAGCGACAACGTCGACGCACACACCGAACCCATCGAGGTCGAACCGTTCGAGCTGAGCGCCTCGGAGACCTGCCGGATGGCGTACGGGAAGTCCTCGCGGCTCGGCAGCACTGGCAGCAGAGCGCGCTCGGCAAGGCGGCCGTGACCGATTTCCCGCCGCTTGGGCGCGAGCCGACCCGGCCGGTCTCACCGGTCGAGTACGGCGGGAAGTTGTAGTTGTGCATGTAGCGCTTGGTGGTGTCCGGAGCCAGCGTGTCCAGCTTCTGCTCCAGAGCCAGCATGTTCAGCGTCGAGACGCCCAGGATCTGGGTTTCGCCACGCTCGAACAGCGCCGAACCGTGCACCCGCGGCAGCACGTCGACCTCGGCCGACAGGGTCCGGATGTCGGTCAGCCCGCGGCCGTCGATGCGCACCTTGTCGCGCAGCACCCGCTGGCGTACCGACTTCTTCGTCAGCGCCTTGATGGAGCCGCTGATCTCCGCCTCACGACCCTCGAACTGCTCGTCGAGCTGCTGGTGCGAGTCGGCCTTGATCTCGTCGAGCCTGGCCTCACGCTGCTGCTTGTCGGCGATGGTGAGCGCCTCGGTCAGCTTGTCGGCGGAGATCTTGGCGACCGCCTCGTAGACCTCTTCGCTGTAGTCCGGGAAGACCGGGAACTCACGGCCGGCTTGGCGGCCTTGCCGGCGAGCTCGGACTGCGCGGCGCAGAGCGACTTGATGGCCGGCTTCGCGGCCTCCAGGCCAGCGGCCACGACCTCTTCGGTCGGCGCCGGCGAACCGCCCGCGACCAGCGCGAACGAACCCGCGGTGGCCTCGGCCTCGACCATCATGATGGCCACGTCGCCGTCGTCCAGGACGCGACCGGCGACCACCATGTCGAAGGTGGAGGCCTTCAGCTCCTCGTGGGTCGGGAACGCGATCCAGTCACCGTCGAGATAGGCCACTCGGGTACCACCGATGGGGCCGGAGAACGGTAGCCCCGACAGCAGCTGGGTGGACAGCGACGCAGCGTTGATCGCGATCACGTCGTACAGCGTGCCGGGCTCGAGCGCGAGCACGGTGCAGACGACCTGGACCTCGTTGCGCAGGCCCTTCACGAACGACGGCCGCAGCGGGCGGTCGATCAGCCGGCAGGTCAGGATCGCGTCCTCGGACGGACGACCTTCGCGGCGGAAGAACGAGCCGGGAATCCGGCCCGCGGCGTACATGCGCTCCTCGACGTCCACCGTCAGCGGGAAGAAGTCGAACTGGCTCTTGGGATGCTTGCCCGCCGTGGTGGCGGACAGGATGACCGTGTCGCCCAGCTGGGCGGTGGCCGAACCGGCGGCCTGCCGGGCGAACCGGCCGGTGCCGAAGACGACCTCACGGGTGCCGTGCTTGCCGTTGTCGATAACGGCGGTAGAGCTGTGGACCTCTTGGTCCGTCATGGGCAATGCCTCTTTCGTACGTGCCGGTGGCCGCACGCTGCCCAGGTGAATCGCTGCCGGTCTTCGATCGAGGCACTCGGGGTTCTCATCCCGGATGCCACTACCGAGGACCGGCCACTTGCGCCCACTCCGGTTGGCGAGGGGTCCCGGCGATGGTCCCGTACGACGATGTCGCCGTACGAGTGAGGGGAGTGGCCGACGGCCACTCCCCACAGTCCTAGCGCCGCAGCTCGGCCTCTCGATCAGCGACCGGTAACGTCCGATGTCGACGCGCTTCAGGTAGTCGAGCAGCCTGCGCCTGCGTCCCACCAGCAGCAACAGTCCACGCCGGCTGTGGTGGTCATGCTTGTGCATCTTGAGGTGCTCGGTCAGATCCTTGATGCGCTTGGTCAGCATCGCGACCTGCACCTCAGGCGAACCGGTGTCGCCTTCGACCGTCGCATACTCGGTCATGATGGACTTCTTCAGTTCGCTTTCCAGTGGCACAAGCTCTCCCTGTCGGATGCTCTGGTGTGGCCCCCGGTCCAGTTCACGAGGGCTTAGGATCACACGTCGAAACACACGCCGCAGTGTGGCGCATCCCCAAGGTTACCAGCCACCGCGGAACCCGCCACCGCAGGTAGGGGGTCGGACTCAGGAACGGGTCCGCAGCGGCCCGAAGAACGTTCGCAGCTCCCGTACGACCTGCCTGCCGCGGCTGCTCGTGGGCCATGAAATGACCGCCTCGCTCGGGCGTGCTCCAGTGCCGCAGGTCCAGCAGTGTCCGCTCGACCAGGCTGCGCGGGAAACCTGCCATCGCCGGCTCGTGGCTGAGCGTGACCGCGGACGGGACGGTGATGTCCGGCCGCGGCTTGTTCTCGGAATAGTCGTAGTACGTGCGAAAGGACGATCCGATGCAGTTGGTGGCCCAATAGAGCGTGGCGACGGTCAGCAGCGTGTCCTTGTCCCAGCAGGTCTCGAGGTCGCCGCCGCAGTCACTCCAGTCGCGGTATTTGTCGGCGATCCAGGCCAACAAGCCGGCCGGTGAGTCCATAAGTGCGGCCGCGACGGTGTCCGGCCGGGTGCACATCATCTCGCTGTAACCCTGGTCCTGGACGTCGTACGTGGCCAGGCTGTCGAGATACGCCTGCTCCTGCGCGGTGAGCGGCTGCTCGCCGAGGCTCGCGGTCAGCGTTCCGGAAGTCATGTGCACCCCGATCAGAGCCTCCGGATAAAGCGCGCCGAGCCACTGCGTCACCGAGCCGCCAATATCGCCGCCGAACGCGCCGAACCGCGAGTAGCCCAGCGTTTGGGTC
>NZ_WOTO01000080.1 GCF_010993775.1 Fodinicola feengrottensis
TAGGTGTCGGTTTCGCCGCGAATGGTCGCGAAGGGGGGACAGAACGGCGGACACGATCGCCACATCCAACCACGCGATTCGCCAGGCCCGAGCCCATCGTGCTCGGAAATGACGATGCCGACGGCGGACGCCGAGCCTTTCGCGCAAGCCTTTCGCGCAGTTTTCGGGCCGAGGCGTAAGGATCGAACGGCAGCAGGGCGAGCGCGTCAGTGGACACGGTTGCTGGCGTCGACACCGGCTGAGGCGAGCACCAGCCCGCGGGTGTGTCCGCGACGATTTTGGTCGGCGCGGCTGCGGGTCGCCACGTACGTCGTCCCAAGCTGCGCGGGCCTCATGTGGTCGCTACGAGTCGCCTCGCGAGTACGCGCTGGCCGCGCTGTTCGGGCTGATCAGCTTCGTCGCCGGGTTCTTCAACGGCGGTGGCGGTGAGAGCGGGCCGGCCACGGCCGACCTGCGCGCCACGGTGGAGGGCGCTCTCCTGCATTTGACCGAATGCCGGTGGGCGAGCCGACTCCGGGCGCCGGATTCCCGCCGGTCGCTGTTTCGGGCAGCCCGGCCGCCCCGCCGTTCGCGGAGCCGGCTTCGGGCGTACCAGCGCCAGTCAGTGGCGCCTCGGTGAGCGGTCCAGGCGGTGGCGAGCCGGGTCTGTTCGGCGGTGGGCCGGTCCCGTCGGGCGGCCCTGGAGAGGGCGCGGGCAGCCCGTGGCCGTCGTCCGCGCCGCCGGCCAACGCCCCTTTGACCGCTCCCGCCGGGTTCGGTGCCGTTGCTTCGGACGGACCTGGGTCTTCGTCTGACGGCCCGTTCGGGAGTCGGTCGGACGGTCCGGCCTTCGGGTCCCGCCGCGCCTTCGCCAGCTTCGACTCCGCCAGCTTCGCCGGCTTTTGACTCCGCCCCAGCGGTTTCGGCGCGCGGCCTCACGCTGTCGCCGCCGTCGGGTCCAGGTGGTGGTTTTGGTGGACCGTCCGATGGCCCGGGTGCTTTTGGCTCACCGCCTCCGTCGTCGGCGCCGCCGGCTCCGGGTGGTGGCTTCGGCGGGCCTTCTGATGGTCCGGGTTTTGGTACGCCGCGTCCCGCGTCCGCTCCGCCGGTACCCAGCGGCGGTTTCGGTGGACCGTCCGACGGGCCTGCTTTCGGAGGTCCTTCCGGGCCGCCGGCTCCGGGCGGTCCGGGCGGATATGACGGCCCCTCTGGGCCGGCCGGCCCTGGTGGTCCGGGCGGGTTCGGGGGTCCTTCCGGTGCTGGCTACGGTGCTCCGGGCGGTCCCGCTGCTCCGGCCGGTCCCAGTGACCCCGGCAGTCCCAGCGGCAGTGGGTTTGGCCCGCTGCCCGGCCCCGGAAGCTTCGGCCCCGGCGGCCCCGGCGGTCCGGGTGCTCCTGGTGGTCCGGGCGGCCCCGGCGCTCCTGGTGGGCCCGGCGGTCCGAGTGCCCCTGGTGGACCGGGCGGACCCAGCTCGTACGGCCCAGGGCCTGGTTCCTTCGGCCCTGGCGGCCTGAACGGTCCTGGTGGTCCCAGTGGCCCCGGTGGACCGACCGTGCCCAGCGGCCCACCTGCTCATTCGTACCCCGGCCCCGGCGGTCCTGCCGGTCCGGGCGGTCCTGGCGGGTACGGCCCGCCGCCCGGACAGGGCGGCTATCCCGATCCTGGTGGCTACCGGCCGCCGCCCGGCTACGGTGGTCCGCCGCCGGTGCCGGCCGGCCCTGGTGGTCCACCGCCGGTGCTAGTCGGTCCTGGTGGTCCTGGTGGCCCCGGATATCCGCCGCCTCCGGGCAGCCCATATGGCGGTCCGCCGCCGGAGGGTCCGCCCGGATACGGCCCGCCCGGTGGCCCTGGTCGACCCGCTGGCCCCGGTTATGGTGGTCCGTCCGCGGCACCCGGCTGGGGTGCTCCTGGCGAGCCTGCGGCCGGCCCTCCCGGCCCCGCCTACCCGGGTGGACCGGGCGCTCCCGGCCGGTACGCCGCTCCTGGCGGTCCGGCTGGTCCTGGCGGTCCCGCTGGCCCGCCGTCGACGCCAAGCTGGGGTCCGCCGCCACCGCAGCCGCCCACGCAGGGTGGGGCGCATTCGTCGCCGTACCCGCCGGCCGGCGAGGGCCCGGACGACGGCTCGACGCGGATGTGGACCATGCCGAACGCGAACGCGCCCGAGCCGCCGCGCTTTGGTGGCTTCACGCCGCCCCCGGACCCGCCGGCCGCGTCATTGCCGCCGGGCCCGCCCGGGCCGCCACCCAGTGCGGTGTGGGGCGCGCCACAGTCGGCTCCGGAACCGGCCTCGTCGTACTCGCCTGACGACGATGACGACCAGCACACGCAGGTCATCTCGCCGGAAATGCGGGAGGCCGTGGAGCGCGCCCGGCGCGAGGGGCGCGGCACCGACTCTTGAGGCGTGGCAATAGATTGGCGGCTGATCGGTGCTACCGGTCAGCCGCCTCGACACGCCCGTTGTTGGCAGGACACGCCCAGCGGCCGAGGGTAAAGCTCGGCTTTATAGCAGATCTCGGCTTGACTTGGGGTGCATTACACGCGTGTAATTTGTAACGGGGACCAATCGAGGCTTCCACCGCAAGGGGGTCGCAGCACCACGGACACGAGTCCGGGGTGTCAAGGCGAGGAGGCAGAGTGAGATGGACAGCAGGGACAGCACGGTAGACAGCACAGTAAGTGACGGCACCGCGATGAGCGGTGAAGAATTCGAAGAGGCTCTCCTCTCCGAAACCTATCCGGAAGAGGCTCCAGAGTGGCAGGACCGCGCTCTGTGTGCCCAGACGGACCCGGAGGCGTTCTTCCCGGAAAAGGGTGGTTCGACCCGAGAGGCGAAGCGGATCTGCACCGGTTGCGCGTTGCGAGGTCCGGACGGAATGTCTGGAGTACGCGCTGGCGCATGACGAACGCTTCGGGATCTGGGGCGGGCTGTCCGAACGGGAGCGCCGCAAGCTCAAGCGCCGGGTCAGCTGACGACTGCGCTGCCGCATGGGGATGCGGCGGCTCAGCTTTTCGCGGACCCGTTCGGCCCCTCGGGGCCTTGCTCCAGGTCGTCCGGGTCGATGCCGAGCAGGTTCGCCACCTGCTCCACGATGACGTCGTGGACCAGGTCCGCGAGGTCCTCGCGATCCATCGCGCGGACTTCCAGCGGTCGCCGATAGAGCACGATTCGGGCGGCGCTTCGGCGGCCACGGCTGTTCTGCACGGCTGGCAGCAGCCGGGCCAGCGGCACTTCGCCGTCTTCCAGCACATCCGAGTCATATGCCGGAAGCTCTGGGGGCACGTCCTCGACCGCGAACTCGACCCGGCGCAGCTGGCTGGCCCAGCGCGCCTCCAGGTGCTCGACCGCGTCGAGCACCAGGTCATCGAACTGCTGGGACCGGCTGCGCGAGAGCGGCACCGACACCGGCGCGAGGAGGCCGCGCATTCCCCGGCCCCGGCGATCACGCCGGGCCCCGCGCGTCCGGTTGCGGTGCGTGGCGGTCACGAGGTCGAGTCTAGAGCTTCGGGGCGACAGAGTTGGTGCTCGCGGGCATGTGGCGGCGGTTTGCGTTGGCGCCGGTCTTCGAACTGTCGGGGATTGGTGCGAAGATGACTTGAGTCTCAACCCGATGTTTAGTGTGCCTGACCGGATAGCTGGGGTACGGCGGATGAAGCAAGGCAGTGAGAGTGGCCCAGCGCGGCCACCCGTGCGCGCGGCAGTGGTGCTGACCGGCGAGGTTGGTCAGGGCGGCCTGGGCGGGCTAACGTGCCCGTCGTGAGGACTCACCGCAGCTGCTCCCGATCGGGATGCCCGCTGCCCGCGGTCGCCACACTTACGTACGTTTATGCTGATTCGACCGCCGTGGTGGGCCCACTGGCCACCTCGCACGAACCCCACACGTACGACCTGTGTGCCGAGCATGCGAAGCGGCTGACCGCGCCGCGCGGCTGGGAGCTGGTCCGCCCGGATGGTGACTTCGAGGTGCCCCGCGCCCACCAGCGACGACCTGTCCGCCCTCGCGGACGCCGTCCGCGAAGCCGGCCGCCCGGCCCCGCCCACCCAGCCCCCGCCAGACCCCACCGACCCCCCCGGCCGCCGGGGTCACCTCCGCGCCCTCCCGACCCCTCCCTAGCGGTCTGCGCTTTCCTGACGTTTCCGGAGCCCGCTAGAGGGTCGGAGAACGGCATCGAACCCTGCCCTGGAGCGCGTCAGCCGACGATCTGTGCGGTTTACTGGTACAGATGGCCATCTAAGTTCCTCGGAGGTGCTGGATGTTGCGGAGCTTTCGTTTCAGTAACCACCGCTCGTTTGCAGATGAGCAGGAGCTGCTGCTCATGCCTGGCGGCGCGGACCCCGGGTTCGCTGTCGTGCCAGTAGCTGCGATGTACGGCGCCAACGCGTCCGGTAAGTCCAACCTCCTGGACGCGCTTGAGTTCATGCGAACAGCCGTTGTCGAGTCATTTCGGCTATGGGAAACCGATACTGGTATCCCCCGTAGTGCCTTCCGTTTGAATCCAGGCGTGGTCGGTCGGCCCTCGACCTTTGTCGTCGAACTGTTCGTCGAGGATGTTCCGTACACGTACGGGTTCGAGGTGGACGATGAGTCTGTGATCCAGGAGTGGCTTTATGCCTATCCCAAGCGTCGCTCACGAAAGATTTTCGAACGACATGGCGATCAGATCATTCTGGGGTCCACGGTTGAGGCGCATGCCAAGCTGGTTGCCTTGGAGGAGCTGATCCGTCCGAACGCGCTTTTCCTCAGCCTCGCAGCGCAGGTGAATCTTGGGCCGGTCCTACCCGTCGCCCAGTGGTTCCGGCGAGCGGTGAGGTTCGCGACTGGACGGCAGGAGGGGCGACCACCGGCTGCTGGACGGTTTGCCAACCTTCTATGGCAGGAACCCGAGCGGCAGCACCAGGTAGTGGCGCTACTAGCGGCAGCTGATCTGGGAATTTCGGACGTTCGGGTGGAGGTTGAGGACCTTGCTGCGATCCGTGGTCAGATGCCGTCGGTGAACCGGCGGGATTACGCTTTGAACAACGACAGTTCACGCCGGCTCGCCTTGCATTTTTTCCACAATGGATCGGATGAACCATTTGACTTCATGGATGAGTCAGCTGGAACTCGTTGTTGGGTAGGGCTCCTGCCTGACGTGCTGGCGGTGCTCGGCAACGGTTCGATGCTCGTTCTGGACGAGAGCGACACCAACCTTCATCCGCTCCTGATGGCGGCTCTCATTGGTCTGTTTCAGGAAAGGGAAACCAACCCACAGTCCGCGCAGCTTGTCTTCGCATCGCATGACACAAGTCTGTTGGGGACTCTGCTGGGCGAGCGGGTTCTCGATCGAGACCAGATATGGTTCGTAGAAAAGGACTCACGTGGGGCGAGAGCAAGCTCTTCCCGCTGAGCGATTTCAAGCCTCGTAAGGACCAGAATACCGAGCGCAGATACCTAGGTGGCAGCTACGGAGCCGTGCCACTCGTAAGTCCGGTCGACTTCGCCGATACCTTGCGCGCCGGGTGACAAACAGAGGCCGTCTCGGGAATACGCGTCGCCGTCGGATGGCGATGCGTGAAGAACGAACGCACATATTGATCGTGTGCGGCGGGCTGCAGACCGAGCCCAGATACTTTCGTGGTCTGCAGGAGGCCGGCAGTTGTCGGCCAGATATCTGCTTTACGATTTGCAAGAAAGCTGAGAGTCCGGACAGGTTGGTAGCATACGCAGCGATCAAGCGGGACCAGGCTCCAGACGTCTATGACGAGGTCTGGTGTGTTACTGACGTAGATGAGTTTGAGATGGCGGGGGCGATATCGCGCGCAGAGCGCGAGGATATCTTGCTGGCGGTTTCCAACCCCTGTTTTGAGCTGTGGCTACTGCACATTTTTTTCTCCGACTGTCGGGCGCATCTGCGGGGTTGTCGAGAAGTCTTGTGCAAGCTCCGAGCGTATATATCCGCTTACGACAAGAACGAGATTCGAATTCTGGATTTCGCGCCCGGCATTGTCGCTGCCGTCAAACGTGGGCAGCGACTGGCACCTGCTGGTGAGGAGCATCTGAGAAATCCCTCGACAGGTGTGTGGAAACTGGTGCAGAAGATCGTTGGTGGGTAGACCGTGCTGTTGCGGCAGTTGGAGTATTTGACGGCGTTGGCGGCGAAGCGGCATTTCGCGCGGGCGGCGGCGGAGTGTCATGTGTCGCAGCCGTCGTTGTCGGACGCGATCCGCAAGCTGGAGGACGAGCTCGGGGTGCCGCTGGTACGCCGAGGCCGCCGATTCGCCGGGTTCACGCCGGAGGGCGAGCGGGTGGTGATGTGGGCGCGGCGGATCCTGGCTGAGCGAAATGCGCTTGAGGACGAGATCAGCGCGATGCGGGAGGGCCTGACCGGGCAGTTGCGAGTCGGGGCGATTCCCACCGCCTTGAATGCGACGGCGTTGTTGACCACTCCGCTGTGTGTCGAGCATCCGCTCGCCAAGGCTTCGCTGGAGGCATTGTCGTCGCGCGATATTCTGCGCCGGTTGGCTGATGCCGACCTCGATGTCGGGGTGAGTTATCTCGACAACGAGCCGGTTCCGGGCGTACGGACGGTGGCGCTTTATGAGGAGCATTACCTTTTCCTGACCCCGTTGGACAGCGAATTCGGGGCGCAGTCATCGGTTACCTGGGCGGAGATTTCCCAGACACCACTGTGTCTGTTGTTGGACGTCATGCAGAATCGACGCATTCTCGATGGTTTCTTCAGCGAAGCCGGGGTGGTGGCGTCGCCGGCGATCGAGACCGACACGATTTCGGCTTTGTACGCCCATGTGGCTACCCACCGCTGGTCCAGTGTGATCGCGCATGCCTGGCTTTATCCGCTCGGCGTGCCGGAAGGAATGCGGGTGTGCCGGTGGCGGACCAGTCGTGGCATCCGCAGGTGGGTTTGCTGATCGCGGACCGCGAGCCGCAGCCGATGATGGTGACGGCTTTGCTCGACGTGGCAAGGAGAACGGACGTGCGTCGGCGGATGCGATGCGCGCGCTCGCCGCGCGGTACGGAGTGGTGCTGCCGAGTTGATAGCCAGCGGCTATCAACCGAGAGAAACAAACGTTTTGACGGGTTTCTCCGGGCAGAGCAGGGTGGGCAGCATCACCTCGCTCAGCCTTTGGAGGCGGCAATGGCGAAAATCCTTTGTGTTCTCTACGACGACCCGGTCGACGGCTATCCGAAGTCGTACGCCCGGGACGGGTTACCGCTGGTCGACGGCTATCCGGGCGGGCAGACGCTGCCCAGCCCAGAAGGGATCGACTTCATTCCGGGGCAGCTGCTCGGCAGTGTGTCCGGTGAGCTGGGACTGCGGTCATTCCTGGAAAAGAACGGCCACACGCTGGTCGTCACCTCCGACACAGGGATGGCGCCGACTCGGAGTTCGACCGCGAGCTGGTGGACGCCGACGTGGTGATTTCGCAGCCATTCTGGCCGGCTTACCTGACCGCGGAGCGAATCGCCAAGGCGAAGAACCTGAAAATCGCGATCACCGCCGGCATTGGTTCGGACCACGTCGATCTGCAGGCCGCCATCGATCGTGGCATCACCGTCACCGAAGTGACCTACAGTAACAGCATCAGCGTCGCTGAGCACGTGGTGATGATGATCCTTTCGTTGGTACGCAACTACATTCCGTCGTACAAGATCGTCGTCGACGGTGGCTGGAACATCGCCGACGCGGTTTCCCGCTCGTACGACGTGGAGGGAATGGATGTTGGTACGGTCGCGGCCGGCCGGATCGGGCTCGCGGTTTTGCGCCGGTTGAAGCCTTTCGACATGCGGCTGCACTACACCGATCGGCACCGGCTGCCGGCTGAAGTGGAGCAGGAGCTCGGCTTGACCTTCCACCCGACCGCGCAGGACATGGTGCCGCACTGTGACGTGGTCACCATCAACGCGCCGCTGCACCCGGAAACCGAGGGCCTGTTCGACGACAAGCTGATCAGCACGATGAAACGCGGTGCCTACCTGGTGAACACCGCTCGCGCGAAGATCGCCGACCGGGACGCGATCGTACGAGCGCTGGAGAGCGGACAGCTCGCCGGTTATGCGGGTGATGTCTGGTTCCCGCAACCAGCGCCGGCTGACCACCCGTGGCGGACCATGCCGCACCACGGCATGACGCCACACATCTCCGGGTCGTCGTTGTCCGCGCAGACCCGCTATGCCGCCGGCACCCGGGAGATCCTGGAGTCGTGGTTCGCCGGCCGGCCGATCCGGGACGAGTATCTGATCGTCGACGGCGGTCAGCTGGCCGGCGCGGGCAGCCACTCGTACAGCGCCGGCAACGCCACCACGGGCTGGAACGGCTGATGTCCACGGGGACCCCGCGTGCGTGGGGGTCCCCCCGGTGGACAAGACCTCAGGGGTACGGGAGTCAGTCCTCAGAGGGGTACGAGGGCTCGACTCTGGGTTGAGTCGCTGCCGGCGCGGTCCGGATAGGCTCGGATCGACTTGCCGACCTGCCCATAAGGAGCCCACGTGCCCGCGCAGACCCACCGCGATCTGTCCCGGACCGTGAAGGCGTACGACGTCCGCGGTGTTGTCCCGGACGACCTCGACGAGACCGTTGCGACCGCGTTGGGTGAGGCGTTTGCCCAGCTCGTGGCCGCGGATGGCGCGAAGCGGGTGGTCATCGCGTACGACATGCGCGAGTCCTCGATCCCGCTGTCGGACGCCTTCGCGGCCGGCGTCCGCAGTCGTGGGCTGGACGTGCTGGATGCCGGCCTCGGGTCGACCGACATGCTCTACTTCGCGTCCGGTCACCTGGACGCGCCGGGCGCGATGTTCACCGCCAGCCACAACCCGGCCCGCTACAACGGCATCAAGCTGTGCCGGGCCGGTGCCGCAATCGATCGGCCAGGACACCGGCCTCGCCGAGATCCGCGCCAGCACCGAGCTGCTGCTGGCCGAGCCACCCCACGGCCGGCCGCAAACCGGGACAACGTCCAAGGTCGACCTCCTCGACGCGTACGCACGGCATTTGCTCAACCTCGTGCCGCTGGATGGCTGCCGGCCGCTGAAGGTTGTCGTCGACGCCGGCAACGGGATGGGCGGCCACACCGTGCCGGCCGTCTTCGCCGGCCTGCCGATCGACGTGATCCCGATGTATTTCGAGCTGGACGGCAACTTTCCGAACCACGAGGCCAATCCGCTCGACCCGGCGAACCTGGTCGACCTGCGCGCGAGGGTCACCGCGGAGGGCGCGGACGCCGGTCTCGCCTTCGACGGCGACGCTGACCGCTGTTTCGTGGTTGACGAGCGCGGCGAGCCGGTCTCGCCGTCCGCGATCGCCGCGCTGGTCGCCGTACGGGAGCTGGCCAAGCACCCGGGCGGCACGATCATCCACAACCTGATCACCTCGCGGGCGGTTCCGGACATCGTCAAGGAGCACGGCGGCGAGCCTGTACGTACGCGTGTCGGTCATTCGTTCATCAAGGCCGAGATGGCGCGTACGGGCGCGGTCTTCGGCGGCGAGCACTCGGCGCACACTACTACTTCCGCGACTTCTGGCGTGCCGACACCGGCATGCTCGCCGCGCTGCACGTGTTGTCCGCTCTGGGCGAACAGGATCGTCCGCTGTCGGCGTTGACGGAGAAGTTCTGCCGATATGTGGGCTCTGGGGAGATCAACTCGACCGTCGACGACCAGGCCGCGTGCACCGCGGCGGTAGCGCGCGCGTACGAGGGCCGTCCTGGCGCTGTCGAGGACCGGCTGGACGGGCTGACCGTGACTCTGCCGGACGGCTGCTGGTTCAACCTGCGCCCGAGCAACACCGAACCCCTGCTGCGGCTGAACGTCGAGGCAGGCGATGCTGACAGGATGGAGGCGCTGCGGGACGACGTCCTGGATCATCCGGGCCGCGAATGAGGAGACACGGTGACACTCGACAAGACGCTGCTGGACATCCTGGCTTGCCCCCAGGACCACGCGCCGCTGAAGTACGACCCGGCCGCCGCGGCCGGCGCCGGCGAATTGGCCTGCACCGGATGTGACCGGGTCTACCCGATCTCCGACGGCATCCCGGTGCTGTTGGTGGACGAGGCCCGCCACGCCACCGCGAAGAAATGACCGCACCCGGCACCTTCGTCGCCGAGCGGCTGGACGACCCGGCCAGCATGCACACCTTCGACTCGGCCCAGCTGCTGCGTGGCATCGCCGGCGCCGGAGCCCAACTGCGGGAGGCCAGCCAGCTGACCGCGGAGGCCGGCCTGCAGGTGCTCGGCGACGAGGGCCGACCGCGGGCCGTGGTGGTCGCCGGCGTCGGGACGGCCGCGCGTACGGCCCGACATCCTCGCCGCCGTCGCCGGCCCGCGTTGCCCGGTCCCGGTGCTCGCGCACCGCAGTGCCGGCATCCCCGGCTGGGTCGGTGCCGCTGACGTCGTCATCGCGGTCTCCGCCTCTGGCCGCGGCCCGGAGGCGCTGGCCGCCGCCGATGCGGCGGCCGCTCGTGGCGCCCGCCTGGTGGCGATTGGCGCGCCCGATTCGGAGCTGCAGTCGTACGCGGAGCGCGCGCGTGCGCCGTTCATCCCGGTGCCGCGCCGACGCCCCGCTTGGGTGAGTCTCTGGGGCCTGACCGCGCCGGTGTTGCTGACCGGCCGTGCGCTGGGCCTCGCGTCGATTACCGAGACCGACATCGCCGAGGCCGCGTCCAGGCTCGACGCGGACGCCGAGCGCTGCCGGCCGACCGCGGAGACCTTCACCAACCCGGCCAAGACGCTCGCGATGGACCTCGCCGGCACGATTCCGGTGGTCTGGGGCTCGTCGCGGCTCGCCACCGTGGCCGCCAGCCGGGTTGCCGACTCGCTGGCCGCCAACGCGCGCTATCCAGCCTCGTCCGGCGGCTTGCTGGAGGCGAGCCGCGGCCGGGTTGGTTTGTTGGACGGCATCTACGGTTCGGTGGCCGGCCCGAAGGACATCTTCGCCGACCCGTATGAGGAGGACGAGGAGGCCGCCAACGCCCCCGATCCCACTCGCCTGCGGGTCGTGTTGCTGCGTGATGAGCCCGAAGAGGCCGGCGTTGAGCTGGAAGGCGCCGAGCCGGTACGTCCGGACTCAGCGCGCGCTGACGTCGTCGAGGACCTCGCCACCGAGCGAGGGGTCGGCATCAGCGTCATCAGCGCCGAGGGTGCCTCGCTGCTGGAGCGGCTGGCCTCGCTGATCGCCGTCACCGATTTCGCGTCGCTCTACCTGGCGCTCGGCCATGGCATCGACCCTGTCGTCGTACCAGCCGTCAGCGAGCTGAAGGAGCGGTCCGCGCGGAGGCCTTTGTGAGCACGGAGGAGAGTCCCAAGGCGATTGTCGCCGCGTTGGCGGCGAACCTTGGGATCGCGGTGACGAAGTTGATCGCCTTCGCGTTGACGGGTTCTTCGTCGATGCTGGCTGAGGGCATTCACTCGGTCGCCGACTCTGGCAACCAGGTTCTGTTGCTGATCGGCGGCAAACGGTCGCGGCGGCAGGCAACGCCGGATCATCCGTTCGGGTACGGGCGCGAACGGTACGTTTACGCATTCCTGGTCTCGATCGTGTTGTTCACCCTCGGTGGACTTTTCGCGGTGTACGAGGGATTCGAGAAGATCCAGCACCCGGAGCCAATCGAGTCCTGGCGGTGGGTGCCGGTCGCGGTGCTGGTGATCGCGATCGGGCTGGAGGGATTTTCGTTCCGTACGGCCGTGCATGAGTCCAACCGCACCCGCGGTGCCGTCTCGTGGATCCAGTTTCTGCGCCGTGCCAAGGCTCCTGAGCTGCCGGTCGTGCTGTTGGAAGACACCGCGGCGCTGATCGGTCTCGTTTTTCGCGCTTTTCGGGGTGGGTCTGACGCTCATTACCGGAAATGGCGTGTGGGACGGCGGCGTTGGTACGCTCGCAATCGGCTTCCTGTTGGTCGCGGTGGCGGTTTTCCTGATGGTGGAGACCAAAAGTCTGCTCCTGGGTGAGTCCGCGTCCAGTGACGTGATTCGCCAGATCGAAGCGGCGATCAATTCCGTCGAGCATGTCGACGGCATTATCCACATGCGAACGATGCACCTGGGCCCGGACGAGTTGTTGGTAGCGGCCAAAATCGCCGTCAAACACGACGACGACACGGCCAGTGCGGTGGCGGCCGCGATCGACGCCGCCGAGGCGAAGATCCGAGCGGCCGTACCTATCGCGAGAGTCATTTACCTGGAGCCGGACATCAGCCGGCAACCGTCGAAAGTGGACAGCTGAAGATGCGCCGACTGACCGGCCCGATCCGCCCGTACGACTGGGGTTCGCACCAGGTGATCGCCGCCGTACAGGGTCGACCGACACCAACCCAGGAGCCGGAGGCCGAGCTGTGGCTGGGCGCCCATCCGGCCGATCCGGCCACTGTGGACGGTCAGGGCCTGGATGCCTTGATCGCCGCCGATCCGGAGGGTGAGCTGGGGGGGGCGGCGGTGGTCCGTCGCTACGGCAGTCGGCTGCCGTTCCTGCTCAAGCTGCTGGCTGCGGACCGGCCACTTTCGCTGCAGGTGCACCCAAACTCGGTGCAGGCGCTGGCTGGTTTCGAAGCCGAGGAAGCCGCCGGCGTACCGATGGATGCGGCTGAGCGGCGCTACAAAGACGCCAGCCACAAACCCGAGCTGCTGGTCGCCATCATGGATACCGACGCCCTCGCCGGTTTCGCCGAGACCGCCCAGACCGCTGATTTCCTGGAAAAGCTGGGCTGGAAACCAGCGCTGGCCTGGGTGCCGCGGCTGCGCGAGGGGCAGCTGGAATCGGTGGTCACCGAGATGCTCGGCCTACGCGACGCCGATGCGCTGTCGTACGGGGAGCTGGTCGAGGCCTGCCACGCGGAGGGATCGCCGCGCGCGTACACGATCGCGGAGCTCGCCGACCGCTATCCCGGTGACCCAGGCGTGCTGGTCGCACTGACCCTCAACTACGTGCGGCTGTCCGCGGACGAGGGCATCTACCTCGCCGCCGGCAGCCCGCACGCGTACGTCCGAGGTGCCGGCATGGAGATCATGGCCGCTTCGGACAATGTCCTGCGCGGTGGCCTGACCAGCAAGTATGTCGATGTGGACGAGTTGCTCCGGATCATGGACTTCACGGCCGAGCCGCCGCCGTACGTGCTGCCGGACGCCGTTGGTCGTACGGCATCTCGCTGGGACACGCCTACCGCTGAGTTCGCGCTGTCCGAGGTCGACCCGACCCCGGCTCCCGTCGTACTGCCCGGCACCGGTGGCCCGCGGGTGTTGTTCTGTCTGCAGGGGGAGGCCACTGTCTCTAACGGCATTGATGAGCTGACGCTGCGCTCCGGCGAGTCGGCGTGGTCGCCGGCGTCGGACCCGGAGCTGACCGCCACCAGCTCCGACACCGCCCGCCTCTTCGTCGCTACCGTCGCGGACGCATAGACCGGGGGAAGGCGTCCTTAAACGCCGTACGCCGAAAAGCGCTGCGGCGCGATTCTGTCGGTCCCCGTCCCGATCCTGGTCGTGTTGGCGAACCACGACCAGGAGGCAGTGATGGGAATGCGGACGACTGCGGGTTTCGAGGGCGACGAACCGGACCTGGGGCGGCTGGACCGCGAGGTGGAGGGGGTGCCGGATCAGGAGACCGCGCCGCTGCCGGACGAGTGCCTGCCCTGCTATCTCTACCGGATGGTGGACACCCAGGAGTGCGAGCGGGACTTCCGGTGGGTGCACCGCTGGCAGCACGCGCAGCTCGCCCGGCTGGCCGGGCTGGATGACTGGCTGAATGAGCGTGGCGGCCACTGCGACTGCGAGGTGCTCTACTACGCCTTCCGCGACTTCTTCGGGGGCGAGCCGCCGGTCGGCGGGCTGCCCCCGTGTACGCATGGGCCGCTGGCCCGGCCGCAGGACGCCCGGGATGTGGCCGGGCGTCAACTAGCGTCCTGCGTCTGAGGTTCGCTACTTTCTCCGGCGCCCAGACGGCGACTGAGAGCACCGGAGAATCGCCCACATACGCACCAGTATGAGGGCGATCCTCCGGCGCACTCAGATCACCGTCTGGATCACCGAATAAAGCAACGAACCTCAGACGCAGGACACTAGAGCCGATTCGCGGATATCCCGCCGAGTGTCTGTACGGCTCGGCGGGACCCGTGTAAAACCCTGATCAACTTGTGTCCCGAGCAGCATTCGTGAGGTGGCCATGTCACGCCTGATCCGGAGTCTTGCTCTTTTTGCCGCTGTCTTTCTCGCGCTGGCGTATGTGGGTGCGCCGGCAACTGAGGCCGCGACTATTTCGACGACCTTCCGGAATCCGCTCAATCCGGGACCTGATCCTTTTATGACGTGGTATCAGGGCAATTACTATCTTTCCACCACGCAGGGCGACGCGATCCGGATCTGGAAAGCGTCGTCGCTGAACCTGTTGTTGCTGGCCGCGCCCGCGCACCAGGTGTGGACCGACAACGACGCCAGCCGCAACCAGCAGATGTGGGCGCCGGAGTTCTATCTTGTCAACGGCCATTGGTATATCTACTACACCGCCGACAACGGCACGGACGCCAACCACCGGGTCTATGTGGTCGAATCGAGCGGCACCGACCCGCTGGGGCCGTATCACTTCAAGGCCAAACTGCAGCCGCCGAACCTGAACCAGTGGGGCATCGACCCGACGTTGTTGCAGCGTAACGGCAGTCTCTATCTCGGATTTTCGAGCAAATTCAACGGCAACAACTCGCTCTACATCGCGCCGCTGTGGAACCCGTGGACGGTCAGTGGCAACGGCGTCTACCTGCCGGCCGCCGGCTGCACCACCGACACCGTCCGAGAGGCGCCGGAGTTTGTGCACAGCGGCGGGAAAACCTGGCTGGTCTATTCGACCTGCGACACCGGCAAGCCGGATTACCAGCTGTGGGAGCAGTCGTTGAACGACGGCGCCGATCCGCTGGTGGCCAGCAACTGGGTGCAGCACTCCGGCGCGGTCTTCTCCCGCAACGACTCGGCCGGGGTGTACGGGCCAGGCCACAACGCGTTCTTCACCTCGCCCGACGGCAGCCAGACCTGGATGGTGTACGGCGCGAAGAACACGTCCGCGTACACGTACGACGGGCGGACGACCCGGGCGCAGAAGATCGGGTTCAACGCCGACGGCAGCCCGAATCTGGGCAGCCCGCTCGCGGCCGGCGCCACCCAGTCGCTGCCGGCCGGCGACCCGGGCGCCATGCAGGGCTGGATCAACGACGACGGCCGTACGAGCGCTGGCGGCAGCGTCGCGTACGCCGGCACCGGTTGGATGTCCGGAGCTGGCTGCGGCGTCCAGTGTTTCTTCGGCGACGACCATTGGGACGGCACTGCCGGCGACACCGCCACGTATTCGTTCACCGGTAAGCAGATCGCGCTGCTTTCGGAACGGGACACGAACTACGGTCGGTCTGGCGCGCGCTGTCTGTTGACGGCGGCGCCGAAACAACGATCGACCTCTACTCGGCCAACCGAGCGGGCGAACAGGTGAACTACGTCAGCCCGGTGCTCTCGGCCGGCGCCCACACGCTGCGGATCCGGGTCACCGGCAACAAGAACGGCAGCTCCGCCGGCACCTTGATCGAAATCGACCGCGCGGAGGTCTATTGCTAGAGCCTAACCATACGATGCGATCGGGGAGTGGACGATCGCTGGAGGTTTCATGCTCGCGCTGCGTCGCGCACGGCTGGTCAGTCTGACCGGATCCGGTTCGGTGGGCGGGTTGGTCGACGTGCTCATCGCCGACGGCCGGGTCCGGGCGATCGGGACGGCGGCGGATCTCGCGCCGTACGTGGGAAAGGCCGAGACCGTCGACCTCGACGGCCGGTATGTGCTGCCCGGACTTTGGGACAGTCACGTACATTTCGGGCAGTGGGCGGTGTCTCGGCAGCGGCTCGACCTCACCGGCCGCGACCAGTGCCGCGGCGGTGTGTGCGCTGGTTGCCGAGCGGGCGGCCGGCGTCGACGGCCCGGTGGTTGGCTACGGCTTCCGGGATGCGCTGTGGCCGGACGGGCCGCACAGAGATGCCCTGGACGCGGTCGCGCCGGGGGTGCCGGTTTTCTTGGCGGCCAACGATCTGCACAGCGGCTGGTATAACTCGGCCGCTTTGCGGCTCGTTGGTCACGCCGACCATCCGACCGGCCTGCTCCGGGAGTCCGCCTTCATGGCCGCGCTGCTGGCCACCCCCCGGGCTGTCGCCGGATCGGCTGGACGCGGCCGTTCACCAGGCCGCGAAAGCCGCCGCGGCTCGCGGAATCGTCGGCGTTGTCGAGCTGGAACACGACTTCAACGTCGCCGCCTGGACTCGGCGGGTACGGGCCGGCACGACCTTCCTCCGGGTCGAATGCGGTGTCTACAAAGCGCATTTGGACGACGCGATTGAGCGCGGATGGCGTACCGGCGACGTTCAGCCGACGGACACTGGCGGGCTGGTGGAAATGGGCCGGCTGAAGGTCATCACCGACGGCTCGCTGAACACCCGTACGGCGTACTGTCACCAGCCTTACCTTGACAGTGCTGGAAAAGAAATCGGCCGTGGCGACTTGGTGGTGCCGCCGAAAGAACTCGTTTCCGCTGATGCGCCGAGCGGCCGCCCACGGCATCGATGCGGCTGTTCATGCGATTGGTGACCACGCGAACACGCTGGCTCTGGACGCGTACGAACAGGTCGGCTGCGGTGGCAGCATCGAGCACGCGCAACTGCTGACCATCGATGATTTCCGCCGGTTCGCAGACCTGGATCTGGTCGCCAGCGTCCAGCCGCAGCACGCGGTCGACGACCGCGAGGTGGCGGACCGCTACTGGCCCGGCCGTACGGACCGTGCTTTTGCTTACGCGGCCTTGCTTTCTGCTGGCGTACGACTGGCCCTGGGCTCGGACGCGCCGGTCGCGCCGCTGGATCCGTGGATTTCGGTGGCCGCGGCGGTGCAACGCAGCGACGACGACCGGCCGTCCTGGCATCCCGAGCAGGAGCTGCCAGCCTCGGCGGCGCTCGCTGCCTCGACCCGCGGTCGCCGGTTGGTACGGGTCGGGGAGGTCGCGGATCTGGTGATCACGGAGGAAAATCCGCTGGAGGTGGCGGCCCCCAAGCTCCGGTCGATGTCGGTTTTCGGGACTCTGCTGGCAGGTTCGTGGACGACCGATGCCTGACGTAGTCGTCGTCGGTGCCGGCGTGATGGGCTCGGCGGCCGCCTGGGCGCTGGCCGAGGCAGGTCGCGAAGTCGTCGTACTGGAAAGGTTCACCGCTGGCCATGACCGGGCCGGATCGCACGGCGAGACTCGGCTTTTTCGTCTGGTCTATGACACGGTCGACTACATCAGGCTGGCGAAAGAAGCATTGTCGCAATGGCGCCAGTTGGAGTCGCTGACCGGTCGAGCGCTGCTGGAAACCACCGGCGGAGTCGAGCACGGCATGGCGCCGCAAGAGTTGCGCAGACTGCTGGAAGCACTGGCGGTGGAGCACGTCGACGCGGAGGTGCTGGACGCGGCGGAGGCGGGCCGGCGGTGGCCGGGCATGCGATTCGCCGATCCGGTGCTTTTCCAACCTGAGGCTGGTCGGCTGAAGGCCGCCGATGCGATCGCCGCTTTTCACTCCGCCGAAGCCGATTTCCGCTTTGAGCAACAGGTTGAGCGGATCGACGTGGTCGGCGACGATGGTCCGGTCGATATTCACACCGCGTCGGGCACCGTCAGGGCTCCGCGGGTCATCGTCGCCGCTGGTCCCTGGACGCCCGCATTGGTAGGAAAACTGCCCGCTCTCAGAGTCACGCAGGAACAGCCGCGGCATTTCCGTCCGATTCACGACGACATCGCCTGGCCGAATTTCGTGCATTGGCGAAAGGGCGGCTTTGATACCTACGGGCTGCTCGCTCCGGGCGAGGGCGTGAAAGTCGGCTTTCACGCCGGCGGGCCGTCGTCGATCCGGACAGTCGCGACTTCCAGCCGGACCCAGTGGCCGATCGGGCCTTGCGGGCGTACGTCCAGGACTGGTTTCCCGGGCTGGACGCGCAGGACTCGACGCCGGTCAGCTGTCTTTACGACAACACCGCGTCCGCTGACTTCGTCATCGACCAACTTGGGCCGGTCACCGTGGCCTGCGGTTTCTCCGGCCACGGCTTCAAGTTCGCGCCGGCGATCGGCCAGCTGCTGGCCGGCATGGCGCTCGGGACAGCGCGCCCACCGGACCGGTTCACCCAGGCCGGCACCATCGGGCAACCCTGAGGCAACCTTGACATTGCTCTGCTAAGGTTGACCTCGATGAACCTGCTCACGATCCAGGAAGCCGCGGAGACCACCGGGTGGTCGCCGCGGATGCTGCGTTACATCGAGCAGGCCGGACTGGTCGCCGCTGGCCGGTCCGAGTCGGGCTACCGGCTGTATGGGCCGGAGCAACTGCAACGCCTACGTACGCTGCGGGAACTGCTCAACGACTACGGCATCAGCCTCACCGAGGTCGGGTTCGCGCAGCGCCTGCGCACCGACGCGGAGCTGGCGGCGGCCGTACAGAACTGGTTCACCGCCGAACCCGCCCGTCCGGCCGAGGTGCTGCCGTCGGATTGGCTCGCGTACGAGCAAAACAAGCACCAGAACCTGTTGGAAGGCCTCGCGGCAACGTCCTGACGGCCCGCCCGCGTACCCACTCAAGGAGACACATGAGCACGACCACGGGTGACTTCAAGGTCGCCGACCTCTCGCTGGCCGCGTTTGGCCGCAAGGAGATCAAGCTGGCCGAGCACGAGATGCCCGGCCTGATGTCGATCCGCGCCGAGTACGCCAAGACCCAGCCGCTCAAGGGCGCTCGGATCATGGGCTCGCTGCACATGACCATCCAGACCGCCGTACTGATCGAGACGCTGGTCGAGCTGGGTGCCACCGTGCGCTGGGTGTCCTGCAACATCTTCTCCACCCAGGACCACGCGGCGGCGGCCGCCGTCGCGGTCGGCCCGAACGGCACCCCGGAGAACCCGCAGGGCGTGCCGGTTTTCGCCTGGAAGGGCGAGACGCTGGAGGAGTACTGGTGGTGCACCGACCAGGCGATGAGCTGGCCCGGTGAGGCCGGCCCGAACATGATCCTGGACGACGGCGGCGACGCCACCATGCTGGTCCACAAGGGCGTCGAGTTCGAGGCCGCCGGTGCCGTGCCGCAGCCCGACGACAGTGACCCCGAGGAATACCACGTGGTCCTGGAGACGCTGCGCAAGTCGCTCGCGACCGACAAGCAGCGGTTCACCACGATGGCGGCCGGCATCAAGGGCGTCACCGAGGAGACCACCACCGGTGTGCACCGGTTGTACGAGATGCACAAGGCCGGCACGCTGCTGTTCCCGGCGATCAACGTGAACGACTCGGTCACCAAGTCCAAGTTCGACAACAAGTACGGTTGCCGGCACTCGCTGATCGACGGCATCAACCGGGCACCGACACCCTGATCGGCGGCAAGGTCGCGCTGGTCTGCGGCTATGGCGACGTGGGCAAGGGCTGCGCGGAGTCGCTGCGCGGCCAGGGCGCCCGGGTGATCATCACCGAGATCGACCCGATCTGCGCGCTGCAGGCGGCGATGGACGGCTACCAGGTCACCACCGTCGAAGACGTGATCTCCATCGTCGACATCTTCGTGACCACGACCGGCAACAAGGACATCATCACCGCTGCCCACATGGAGCAGATGAAGCACCAGGCGATCGTCGGCAACATCGGTCACTTCGACAACGAGATCGACATCGCGGGCCTTGCCAAGCTGCCCGGCATCAAGCGGGACGAGATCAAGCCGCAGGTCCACGAGTGGACCTTCGCCGATGGCCACACGATCATCATGCTGTCCGAGGGTCGGCTGCTGAACCTGGGCAACGCCACCGGTCACCCGAGCTTCGTGATGAGCAACTCCTTCGCGAACCAGACCATCGCTCAGGTCGAGCTGTTCACCAAGCAGGGTGAGTACGACAAGCAGGTCTACGTGCTGCCCAAGCACCTCGACGAGAAGGTCGCGCGCCTGCACCTGGACGCTCTCGGCGTCAAGCTGACCGAGCTGTCCAAGGACCAGGCCGACTACATCGGCGTAGCCGTCGAAGGCCCGTACAAGCCGGACACCTACCGCTACTAGAGGTTCCTGTCTCATCCTTGGCCGCGATGCTTCATCGCGTGCGCCACGCGCACGCAATGAGGCATCGCGGCCGCTGCGTAGCCAAGTCCGTGGGGGAAATGTGAGCAGGCAGCGAGCCCGGTCGGATATCGCCGATCCGGCGTTGGCCGACCAAGGCGCGGCCCGGATCGGCCGCAGCGAGCGGTCCATGCCGGTGTTGCGGGCGATCCGCGCCGGTTTCGCCGAGAAGCGGCCGCTTACGGGTCTGACCATCGCGGCCTGCCTGCACGTCACCGCGGAGACCGCGATCCTGGTGCGGACTCTCACGGCCGGCGGCGCGCAAGTGCGGCTGGCCGCCTCCAACCCGCTGTCCACTCAGGACGACGTGGCGGCCGCGCTGGCCGGGCAGCCGGAGGTCACCGTCTTCGCCCGTCGCGGTGTCCCGCCAACCGAGTATCACCAGCATGTCGACGCGCCATCGGCGCCGGGCCAGCGCTGGTGATCGACAACGGCTGCGACCTCTCAGTGGCCCTGCACACTGACCACAAAGAGCTCGCCGCGGGCGTGATAGCCGGCTGTGAGGACACTCCGACCGGCGTCCTGCGGCTGCGCGCGATGGCCGCCGAGCGGGCCCTGGGCTATCCGGTGGTGGCCCTGGACGACACCCCGACCCGTCGGCTCGCCGACCACCGGCATGGCACCGGGCAGTCGTGCGTGGACGCGATCCTGCGGTCGACGAACATCCTGCTGGCAGGCCGTACGGTCGTCGTCGCCGGCTTCGGCCCGGTGGGTCGCGGGGTGGCCGAGCGGGTACGCGGCATGGGCGCCATGGTGGTGGTCACCGAGGTCGATCCGATCCGGTGCCGGCACTGGATGCCGTGCTGTCCGGCTACCGGGTGCTCCCGATGACCGAGGCCGCGCCGCTCGCCGATGTCGTGGTCACCGCGACCGGCAATCGTGATGTCGTACGCGGCGAGCACCTCGCGGCCCTGCGATCCGGAGCGGTGCTGGCCAACGCCGGCCACTTCGACGTGGAGATCGACGTGCGCTGGCTGCGCGAACACGCGGTGGACGTACGCTCGCCCCGCCCTGCCGTGCAGGAGTTCACCCTCCCCGGGGGCGCCACCGTCTCGCTGCTGGCCGAGGGCCGGATCGCCAACCTCGGCGCGGCCGACGGCAACCCGCCCGCGGTGATGGACCTGGCTTTCGCCGAGCAGGCGCTCACGGTCGGCTGGCTGGCCAGCCGCGACCGGTTGCCGGTCGGCGTCCATCGGGTCCCGTCCGACGTGGGCACCGAGATCGCCACGCTGGAGCTGGACGGCCTCGGCGTACGGATCGATGACCTCAACGCGGACCAGCGGCGCTACCTCTCGGCCTGGCAGGGATCGTGGGAAGCGTGACGATCCGGCGGGCCGGCGCCCCAGACGTGCCGGCGCTGGCCGAAATGCGCCACGAGTGGACCGTCGAGTGGTCGGATGGCGAGACGGTCGACGACCCGGACTACCGCGCTCGGTTCGCCGCGTGGTTCGCTGCCGAGCCGGGTCGGCTCTGGTGGGTCGCGCAAGACGGGCCGGCCACGGTCGGCATGCTGAACATGGTCGTCTTCACCCGGATGCCCCGACCCGGCCGCCCGGTGAGCCGCTGGGGTTATATCGCGAATGTGTTCGTACGCCCAAAATATCGTGATGCTGGCGCCGGTCGAGAGCTGCTGGACGCGGCGATCGCGTACGCGCGCGATGAGGACTTCGCCCGCCTGGTGCTCAGCCCCTCCGAGCGATCCGTCCCGTTCTACCGCCGCGCCGGTTTCGGCCCCGCCGACAACCTGCTGCGCTGGGAAGGCTAGCCAACACCGCGTCTGTTTACCGCCAGCGCGGGGTGGACTGAGGTGAGAAGGTGGCCGTACCAAAGGAAAACGCGAGGAGACTTCCTAATGGCACGGGCATATTTCAGTACGGTGATGGGAAAGTCGGCGGACGCGGTGTGGTCCGAGATTCGGTCGTTCGACGACTACGAATGGGCCGGGACGGTCAGTGAGACCGCGATGGAAGACGGCCGGCCCGGTGACGCGGTGGGTGGGGTGCGGCGCATTGTGGCCGCCGACCGGCAGATGCGGCAGCGGCTGCTCGCGCACTCGGACGTGGATCGCAGCTATACGTACGAATTCTGCGACCCCAATCCGTATCCAGTACGCGACTATCGAGCCACTCTGCGAGTCACACCGGTCACCGACACCGGTCAGGCTTTCGTGGAATGGTGGGCCACCTTCGACTGCGCGGAACACGAAATCGACAAGTGGACGAAGCATTTCGAGCAGACCGGTTTCGCCACCTGGCTCGGCTCCCTGCGTACTCGCCTCCAGGCCTGAATTTCGCCAGTCAGCGTATAAAAAAGCAATGCCACATTATTGACCATCAATAATGTGGCATTGCTGTTTGACGATTAGGATGGGTCAGCGGAACCGTGGCAGCGCTTGTATTTCTTGCCGGAGCCACAGGGGCAGGGCGCGTTGCGGGGGGTCTGCTTGCCGCCGACCTTCTGGCCGGGAGACGCCTGCTTGCCGGTGGTGACGGTGGAGCGGGTGCCGCGCGGCTGGTCCTGGACGGCCGGCATGATGATTGTCGGCGCCTCCGAGTCCAGGCTCGGCGCTGAATACTCCATCCGCTGCGGGGTGTGCGGGCCAAGGCCCTTCGCGGACAGGTGCGGGGCGTCGGCGTGGCCGTTCTCGGTGTGCTCGGCGGCTTCGGCCTCGTCCTGCTGGACCTGCACCTCGACGTTGAAGAGGAAGCCGACAGCGTCCTCCTTGATCCCGTCCATCATGGTCTGGAACAGGTCGAAACCCTCGCGCTGGTATTCCACCAGCGGGTCCCTCTGCGCGTACGCCCGCAGCCCGATGCCCTCCTGCAGGTAGTCCATCTCGTACAGGTGCTCGCGCCACTTGCGGTCGAACACCGACAGCAGCACCTGCCGCTCCAGCTCACGCATCGGCTCGGAGCCGATCTGCGCCTCACGCTTTTCGTACGCGTCGTGGGCGTCCTCGCGGATCTTGGCGACCAGGAACTCGGCGTCGACCGCTTCCCGCCCGCCGGCCTCATCCTCCAGCTCGGCGAGAGTGGCCGACAGCGGAAAGAGCTGCTTCAGCGCGGTGACCAGGCCGTCCAGGTCCCATTCCTCGGCGTAGCCCTCGTTGGTGGCACCGAGAATGTACGCCTCGATAACGTCGTCGATCATGGTCCGGATCTGATCGTGCAGGTCAGCGCCTTCGAGGACCTTCTTGCGCTGCTTGTAGACGACCTGGCGCTGCTCGTTGAGCACCTCGTCATATTTCAGGACGTTCGTTCTTGCGGATCTCCGCGTTCTGCTGCTCCAGCTGCGTCTGCGCGGTCAGGATCTGCCGGGTGACCAGCTTGGACTCGATCGGCACGTCGTCCGGGATGTTGAAGCGATCCATGATCGCCTCGACCGCGTTCGCGTTGAAGCGCTGCATCAGGTCGTCACCCAGCGACAGGTAGAACCGGGACGCCCCCGGGTCACCCTGCCGGCCGGACCGGCCGCGCAGCTGGTTGTCGATCCGCCGCGACTCGTGCCGCTCGGTGCCAAGGACGTAGAGGCCGCCAGCGTCCAGGACCTCTTCCGCCTCCGCGGACGACTCGGCCTTCGCCTTCTTGAGCGCGCGTTCGTACGCCTGCGGATAGTCCTCGGACTCCGGGTCGATGCCGCGGTTGCGCAGCTCGCTCTCGGCCGAGTCCTCCGGGTTGCCGCCGAGCAGGATGTCGGTGCCACGACCGGCCATGTTGGTCGCCACCGTGACCGCGCCGAGCCGGCCGGCCTGCGCGACGATCTGGGCTTCCTTCTCGTGGAACTTCGCGTTCAGCACCTTGTGGGCGACCCCGCGGCGCAGCAGCATCTCCGACAGCACCTGGGATTTCTCGACACTGACCGTGCCCACCAGGATCGGCTGGCCGGCCCGGTTCCGCTCGACGATGTCCTCGACGACCGCGTTGTACTTGGCCAGCTCGGTCTTGTAGATGACATCCGGGCTGTCCTTGCGCTGCATCGGCTTGTGGGTCGGGATCTGCACGACGCCGACCTTGTAGACCTTGTGGAACTCCGAGGCCTCGGTGTACGCCGTTCCGGTCATGCCGGACAGCTTGTTGTACATCCGGAAGTAGTTCTGCAGCGTGATCGTGGCGAGCGTCTGGTTCTCGTCCTTGATCGGCACCTTCTCTTTGGCCTCGATGGCCTGGTGCATGCCCTCGTTGTAGCGCCGGCCAGCCAGGATGCGGCCGGTGTGCTCGTCGACGATCAGCACCTCGTCGTCGATCACGACGTAGTCGCGGTCCTTCTTGTAGAGCGAATGCGCCTTCAGTGCGTTGTTCAGGTAGCCGATCAGCGGCGTGTGCAGCGACTCGTACAGGTTGTCGATGCCGAGTTGGTCCTCGACCTTGGTGACGCCGTCCTCGTGGATGCTGACCGACCGCTTCTTCTCGTCTACCGAGTAGTCGCCGGTCTGCGGCGTCTTCTTCACGCTGTCGGCCGCCTCGCCGCGGACCAGCTTGGGCACGATCCGGGCGAACTCGGAATACCAACGGCCGGACTGCTCGGCCGGGCCGGAGATGATCAGCGGCGTACGGGCCTCGTCGATCAGGATCGAGTCGACCTCGTCGACGATGCAGAAGTTGTGACCGCGCTGGACGAGCTCCTCGCCGGACCACGCCATGTTGTCGCGCAGGTAGTCGAAGCCGAACTCGTTGTTCGTGCCGTACGTGATGTCGGCGTTGTACGCCTCGCGGCGCTCGTCCGGGGTCATCTGGGCCAGGATCACGCCCACCTCAGGCCAAGGAAACGGTGCACCTGGCCCATCCACTCGGCGTCCCGGGAGGCCAGGTAGTCGTTCACCGTGACCACGTGCACACCCTCGCCGGATAAGGCGTTCAGATACGCCGGGAGGGTGGCGACCAGCGTCTTGCCCTCACCGGTCCGCATCTCGGCGATGTTGCCCTTGTGCAGAGCCGCGCCGCCCATCAGCTGTACGTCGTAGTGCCGCTGGCCGAGGACCCGTTTGGCCGCCTCGCGTACGGTCGCGAAGGCCTCCGGCAGCAGGTCGTCCAGGCTCTCGCCCTCGTCGTGTCGCTCGCGGTACTCATCGGTCTTGGCAGCGAGTTCCTCGTCGCTCAGGTCGAGGAACTCGTCTTCGATCGCGCTGACGGTGTCCGCGAGCGACTTGAGCCGGCGCACGATGCGGCCTTCGCCGACGCTGAGGATCTTCTGAAGGATGGGCACGGATGACTCTCTCGCATTGGTGGCAGCAGCAGGCAACACCCCGATGGACGGGGTGACGCGCCCCCATCGTATGCCGAACAGGACACGCCGCTACGCCCGATGGACAACACGGCGACAATTCGCCTCCAACCAGGTCCGATCCGGCCGGTGGCGGGAACTCACGCGACAGGCCGCACGTTGGGCGGCAGGATCCTGTGGATGGACGACCTGACAATCGCCACCGACGGCCTGGTCCTTCGGCCACCCACCGAAGCGGACATCCCGGACATCGTCGCGGCCTGCTCCGACGCGCTGACTCAGCGCTGGCTCCCGAACCCTGCCCGCGCCATACCAGGAAAAGGACGCCCATGCGTTCGTCACCTCCAGCGCGCCGGCGCTGATCGAGCGAGGTGGCCGGACGTGGTCGGTGCTGGATGCCGGCACCGGACGGCTGCTGGGCAATGTCGGCGTGCCGCGGGTCGCGCCCGCCGACGGGGTGGCTGAGGTCGGCTACTGGGTGGCGCCGTGGGCGCGCCGGCAGCGGGTCGCGGCCCGGGCTGCCGTCGCCGCGACGAAGTGGGCCTTCGCACACGGTTCCGGCCGGGTCGAGCTGATGACTGACGTACGGAACACACCGAGCCAACGGGTGGCGATCGCGGCCGGCTTCGTCCGCGAGTCGGTCCGTACGAGCGCCGGCACCGACCGCGACGGCTCCCGAACGGACCTGATCTGCTGGCGCCGACTGCCCGGCGACCCGGACGGCCCGTCGAAACGGCTGCTCCCCGACCTGCGGCCGAGGGTCTCACCGACGGAGTCGTCCTCATCCGTACGCCCGTTCCCGGCGACGCTCAGGGTTTGTTGGAGTGTCAGCGGGACGCGCAGACCCAGCGCTGGCTGTTCCAGCCGCGTGAGCTGACCTTGGAAACCGTGGGAAAGCGGATCGCCGAGGCGGAGGCGAACCTGCTCGGCGGTCGCTCGGCGCAGTTCAGCATTGTGGAGGTGGCGACCGGTGCGGTCTGCGGCGACTGCACGGTTGGCCTGGCGATGCCGGAGATCGGCCTCGCGAACCTCGGTTACATGGTGCATCCGGCTTTTCGCGGCCGCGGCTATGCGACCCGAGCGGCTCGGCTCGCGGCCGACTGGGCGATGACCGTGCCGGCCATTGGCCGATTGGAGGCCAGCGCGGTGGTACGGAACGAAGCGAGCCTTCGTGTCATCGAAAAGGCCGGCTTCACCTACGAAGGTGTGCTGCGCGGCTTCCTGCCGAATCCAGTGGGACCCCGCTGGGACACCGGCGTCAGCTCCCGAACGAGGTGACTTTTCCCGGTGCGCAAGGACCCCTCACCTCGGCGTAGGGGGCCCTTGCGGCCGGCGAAACACCTAACAGTCTTGCCGATTGCCTGATTTTTGGCCTTACTGAAGGATAAAAACGCTACATCCGGGCGGCGCCGACGGCGCTGGCTGCGTCAGCGTACGACATGGCTTCGACCAGTCGGATGACGCCGTAGTCGTAGCCCTTTCGCCTATACACCACGCTTGGGCGCCCGGAATCCTTGTCATGAAAGAGAAAGAAGTCGTGTCCGACCAGCTCCATCTCGAAGAGAGCCTGGTCGATGGTCATCGGATCGGCGCCGTGTTCCTTTTCCCGGACGATCCGTCCCGGTCCGTCGCCAATGTGCTCGAGTTCCAGCTCGTCGTCCGTCAGGTCCATGACCGCGGACGTCACCGCCGTGCCGTTCCCGGACGGTTGCAGGTCGGTGTTCTGCTCGAGACCGGCCAGCGACTGGCCCACTCTGGCCTCGATGCCCGCGGTCGCCTCGGCGACCGAGGTGGGGCGGCGCAGGCCGCGGTGCACGCGGCGGCGGTCGGCGGACCGGCGGAGCCGGCCTTCCAGCTTGCCGATGGCCGAGTCCAGTGCGGAGTAGAAGTCTCCGGCGCAGGCTTCGCTGCGCACCACCGGACCGCGGGACTTGACAGTGATCTCGACCCGCTGACACGACGCCGCCTGGCGCCGGTTGGGTTCGTGGAAAAGCTCGACATCGATTCTGATCAGTTTGTGGTCGTACGTCCGACTTTTTCGAGCTTGTCACTGGCGTGCTGGCGGTAATGGTCAGGTACCTCGACGTTACGGCCCTTGACAACAATGTCCACGCGTGACCTCCACATCTGATAGTGCCGGTTCGCATTTGTGCCCGGCTAGACGTTGCGGATCCCCCCGGAAACGCAGCGGGGATAAAGAGTGCTGGCCGCCTCCTCCCGCGCACCAGATGCGCTCTCTCGAGACTGAAGTAGTTCCGGACAAATGACGCTAACGGGTATTCGGCCTCCCGTCACCCCCCAGCTGTAAATCCACTGTCCGCATCGAGTGTCATCCACATGACCGGTCCGTTTCAATAGCCAGCCACCCCCGAGTCACCTCGCCTCCACCTGCAAGATCAGTCTGCGTCGGCCACCGCCGATCCGATATGCGCGAACCGTTTGACCGTCGCCGCGACGACGGCGGCGTGGCTCGGGGCAGCACCGGCGCCGGTGAGGACGCGACTGACCTCCGCGAGGGTCGCCCCGGTGGTGACCAGGTCATCGACGATGACGACCACACAGTCCTGTTTCAGCGCCGCCCGCGCACTTCTTCGTACCGCGAACGCACCACTGCGGTTCGCCGCCCGCTCGGCCGACGACAAGCCGGCCGAGTCCGGTCGCGGCCGCGCGACCAATGCGTCGAGCACCTGGCAACGCTGCCCGTTGGCGCGCAGCCGGCGGCCCACCTGGGCAGCCAACGGCCGCAGGTGGTCGCCCCCCCCGCGCGCCCGCGCGGCGGCTGCCGTAGACGGCACCGGCACGAGCAGGATCTGTGGCCGGACGGACTGCTGCGACACCGGCCGATCTGGGCACCCGGCCAGCACCGCACTCGCCAAAGCCTCGCCGAGCGACCTCGCCAGCCGATGCCGGCCACGCTCCTTATATGCCAACAGAACCGCGCGCGGTGGACCCCCATAACTTGTCACCGCAAAACAACGAGGCATCCCCTCCGGGCACGGCGTCGGCACCACCTCCTGTGCTGGCTGCCGCGCAACCACCAGCCACACCTCTCGCAAAGTGCCGCGCCCGGCAGCCGGCAACCCGCGCAGCGGGTCGGAAACACCAGGTCGGCAAGCGCCTTCAGAAGATCCAGGATGGTGGTCATGCCCGCAATCTTCGCCGGGTTTGTGCGCCTCTTCCTGGTTGGAGTTCTTTTCTGTGGACGAAAAGTGACACTGTGGATAACCGGGTCTTTGTAAAATTCCGTGTTAAGGCGGGTATTCAGGTGTCACTTGAGTCGCAGGGGTAACCGGCGGTCCGGCGTACAGGACGCCAATCCCAAGATGTGGACCAGAATCCGGTCAGGCACATTCCGCTGTTCTTAGTGGGACCGGTGGGATCAACTTTCACCGCCAGTGACCAATTTTCGCGAACATCGCCACCCACCATGTCCGTTTGTAACATTGTTGCCCATCCAGAACCCTCGCCGCCCTGTACCCAAGCCGCACCCCACCCGTCGACCCCGTTCTTCCTTGAGGCTCCGCCCCAAGGGCACCCCACCCGCTGCACAATCGGATTCCGATTGTGCAGTTCTACATAGGGGTGCGGCGCGAAACTGTCGTACCCACCCCGAAAAATCGCCCCCACCCAGTGACGGGTGGGGGGCGGGTTCGAGGACCAATGTTCAACTAAAAATCAAGGTCCACCTCTCGACCCGCCCCCGCCCGTTCAAAGGGGGAGGGGGAAAGAAAAACAGACACCTACGACAATTTCGCGCCGCACCGGGTGAAAAGCGGGAAGAAAATCAGCCGGGATAGAAGACGCCCGTGCCGGGGATGAGGTGGCTGTTGTCGGGAGAGGCCCAGCCGCGTTGGAAGGATTGGTAGACGTAGCCGCCCGAGGTGACGAGGGTCCGGTTGGGGACGGCGGCGATCTGGGTGGGTACGTCGTGCAGGCCGACGGCGAGGGTGATCTGTTCGCCGGAGCCGTCGGCGACGATCTCGTTCTGGACGACTTCGCCGCGGCGGCCGATGGTGAGCAGGGCATTGTCGCCGCCGGTCCACGCGACGTCGGTGGCGCCGGTGAGTTTGCTGGAGATGACCCGCAGGCTGGTCACGGCGGCGCTGAAAGTGCCGGCTTGGAAGACGCCGACCAGCACTTGGCCGACCGATCCGTCCGAGACCACCAGGGCCAGGTGGACGCCGTCGGGGGCCAGTCGTACGGCCACCAGCCGGCCGGATTTGCCGAGGATGGCGGCCAGTCCCGGGGCACCGGCGGTGATGACGGGGTGGTCCATCGGCGCGTAGCCGATTTCGCGGCCGTCGACCGCGGCCAACGCGCCGCTGTGGTCCGGTTCCCAGGTCGGCGCCGAGACCGTTCCGGCGGTTAGTACGGGACGCAGCGGACCGGCGGACGGGCCGGTGAACAGGGTCTGCCGGCCGCCGGCCGCGGACCGGACCATCGCGACCGCGCCGCCGTCGATGGACATGGCGGCGGAGCGTACGCCGGTGGCCGCGGACACCGCGGAAGGCACATCTGGTGCATCCGGCGCGTCCAGCACCTTCTGCACCACCCCCCCGCCGACGATCCGGAACGGATCCAGATGGGCGGTGGCCGCGGACGGGTCGTACTGGTTCTGGATCTGCTTGACGGTCGCGCCGGTGCCGATCGACGTCACTTGACGACCGTCGACGAGCAGTTGTACGGACCCGCCGGCCACGCCGCCGACGGCGCCCTTCATGGACCAGACGAACTGCGCCACCATGCCGGCGACCAGGTTCTGCGGTGTCAAAGCGGCATCCGACGACACGTCGACGGCAACGTCCTGGTCCTCCTGGATGACGTTGCCACGCAGCCGGGTGCTCGCCGGGATCGCGGTCTTCACTGCCCCCGTCAACCACGGCGAAGGCCCGGCGATCAGCAGCCGCATCGCAGCCGTCCAGCGGTCGCTGAGCGAAGTTGAGGCGTCCAGATAACGGATGTCGGGCACCAGCCGCTGACCGGTCGGGTCGAGGAAATAGAGCGGCACCGGCACGTACGACTGGGAGAAGAAGTCGCTCCGGAACAGCACGTCGGCGGGTGGGTTGTCGATCCGCCACAGGCCGTCGGCGCGGTTGAGCTGGACGGTCACGTCAACGGTCGCCGGTTGCGGGGTGAAGGTGCCGTCGGCGTTCAGCAGGCCGACCTGGGAACCGGTGATGCGGACCTGGCCGGAGTCGGGCTTGCCGACCGAAGCCACCGCCGTCTGGCTGAAGACGCGTAGTGGCCCGGTCGGGGCCCAACGCTGGTTGGCCGGCGACAGGAAGTTCTTGGCCGCCGCATATGAGTTCTCCGGAGTGGTCGCCAACGCCAACAGGAAGCCCTCGACGCTCTGGACGGCCGTGCCGTCCTTGCGCGGCGCGGACGGCTCGGAGTGCACGTTGGACGGGTCCGGCTGGTCGGCGCCGCCGGGCGCGATCTGCCGGAGCACCACCGGATGCCCGGAGTCCGGGACACCACACGCGGTGAGCACGAGCACCGCGGCCACCACGCCGGCGACCAGCGCGGCCCACGCCTAGTGGTCTGTCTAGGCGCACCGGGGAACCGCCCCCGTACAACAGAGGAATCCCAAACAGCAGACAGACCACTAGCCACGACTGACCTCGGCACTCGGGTGGGAGCTGGGCGGTCCGAACTCCAGCGGCAGTGGCGACTCGCTGATCTCGTCGCCGGCCCGCAGCGGCAGCGTCAGCCGGAACACCGCGCCGACACCGGTCTCGCCGTACGCCTGCAGCCACCCGCCATGCAGGTGGGCGTCCTCGCGAGCGATCGACAGGCCGAGGCCGGTGCCGCCGGTCTGCCGCGCCCGGGACGGGTCGGCTCGCCAGAACCGGTCGAAAACGGTTTCAGCATCCTTCGGCGCGATGCCGACCCCGTAGTCGCGTACGGTCACCGCGGCCGTGTCCGCGTTGGCGGCCATCCCGATCTCCACCGGCCGGCCCTCGCCGTGTTCGACGGCGTTGCCCAGCAGGTTCCGCAGGATCCGCTCCACCCGGCGGGCATCCACCTCGGCGACCACCGGGCTCCGCGGTTGGTCGATGCGCACCATGCTGCCGGCCCGGGCGGCCAGCGGCGCGATGGCCCCGACCGCCCGGTTGACCAGTTGGCGCAGGTCGTGCGGCTCGGACTCCAACACGGCGAAACCGGCGTCGTAGCGGGAGATTTCCAGCAGGTCGGTGAGCAGCAACTCGAACCGTTCCACCTCGTTGTAGAGCAGCTCCGCGGACCGCCGGGTCTGCTCGTCGAAGTCGGACCGGACCGAGTGCAGCACCTCGGCCGCCATCCGGATCGTGGTCAACGGCGTCCGCAGCTCGTGCGACACGTCCGACGTGAACTGTCTCTGCAGGCGGGACAGGTCTTCGAGGGCCAGGATCTGCCGTTGCAGGTTGCCGGCCATCTGATTGAACGAGGTGGCCAGCCGGGCCAGGTCGTCCTCGCCGTCCACCTGCATCCGCTCGGCCAGCAGGCCGGCGGACAGCCGCTCGGCGGTCCGGGCCGCCACTCGTACTGGCTGCTGCACGACCTGCCGGGTGACCAGCGCGGCGAGGCCAACCACCAGCAACACCAGCAACCCACCGGTTGCCAGCACCGCGTTCTGTACGAGCGTGATCGTCGTCTGCAGTTCGCTGAGCGGGAAGAAGTAGTAGAGCGCGAACGTGCCGGAGTCGGTCACCACCGGCGCGCCCATCACCAGGTACGGCGAGGTGCTGGCGTCGATTTTGGAGGCGAGCCTGGTGTATTGGTACGCCAGCGCGTCGCTGTTGGTGACCTTGTCCGCCAGTTCCGCCGGCACGTTCGCCCGGCTCGTGTCCAGCTGCCGGGACCACGCGGCCAGGAGCTGTGGATCCGCCGGCTTGAGCAGCACGCCGTACTCGCCGGCGTCGGCACCCGCGTTGCGCGCGGACGAGGACAGCGCGTTGTCGATCTGGGACACGGCGTTCTGCACAGCCGGATCGTTCGGCCCGCCGAGCGTCTGCAACTGCTGCAGCGTGTACTGCTGGCCGGACACGACCTCCTCGGACGCGCTCCGGATCTTGCTGTCCAGCAGGCCGTTGGTGATCTGCTTGATCAGCACGAACCCCAGGACCAGCACGATGATTCCGCAGATCAGCAGGGTCGTGGTGGTGATGCGGACCTGCAGGGACCGGCGCCAGAGCCGCAGCGCCCGGCTGGCCCCGAGCCGCAGCCACCGCACCGGCGACCGGCTGGCCTGCGGACGGGTCGAGGCTGGCGCCGGCTCCATCTCAGTGCGGTCCGGCTTTGTAGCCGACACCGCGTACGGTCAGTACCACCTCGGGCCGCTCCGGGTCCCGCTCAACCTTCGCCCGCAGCCGCTGGACGTGCACGTTGACCAGCCGGGTGTCGGCCGCGTGCCGGTAGCCCCAGACCTTCTCCAGCAGCACCTCGCGGGTGAAGACCTGACGCGGTTTGCGAGCCAGCGCGGTCAGCAGGTCAAACTCCAGCGGCGTCAGGCCGATCGGCGCGCCGTTCCGGCTGACGCTGTGCCCCGGCACGTCGATGGTGACCAGCGAGTCCGGCGGCCCGATGGTGAGCTGCTCCGGCACCCCGTCGTCGCTGCGCCGCAACCTGGCCCGTACCCGCGCGATCAGTTCCTGCGGCTTGAACGGCTTCACCACGTAGTCGTCCGCGCCGGACTCCAGGCCTCGTACGACATCGTTGGTGTCGCTGCGGGCGGTGAGCATCACGATCGGTACGTCGGATTCGGCCCGGATGGCCTGGCAGACCTCGATGCCGCTCATCCCAGGCAGCATCACGTCGAGTAACACCACATCCGGGCGGTCCTCGCGGAACGCCGCCAGCGCCCGCTCGCCGTCAGCCACAAAGGATGGGCTGAAGCCCTCTCCCCGCAGGACGATGCCCAACATCTCGGCGAGTGCCGGGTCGTCGTCGACCACCAGTACGCGTGCTTTCATGTCGACATCGTGGCACTTCCGCAAACCTGAGGCGCAGCAAACCACCCGGTCTGTGTCGTCACGGTCCGTTCGTACGCCCTTTCAGGGCTCCTAACTGTCCGTCGTGGCCGGAACAGGTCGGCGGGGCCTGCGCCGTGCGGTGGCCTGCCGCTGCCGGACTGGCGGTGGTGGGAGACGGCCCGCGTCGACGGCTTCGCGGTACGTGTAGGTGCGGTCCTCGGCCGGCAGCGAGACCGGGCCGACCCGGGCCGCGGCACCAGCTCGGCGTACGTCGGCGCCGGCAAGTCCCGCCGCGACGGCCTGTTGCCGGGCCTGCCTGGCCCGCTGGTCGTCGGTGACCTTCTGCTCCAGCGAGTAGATCTCGTGGGTGAAACCGAGGCAGCCGATCTCGGCCTGGACGATCGCGCTGTTGCGGGCGAGCTCGGCCAGGTCGGAGCCCAGGAGAGACTCCCCTTCGTACGGCGCGGCGCGATCAGATCAGCACCACCTCGCCGGCCGCTTCTCGCGCGTACTGCAGGGCAAGGCCGTCCCGCCAGATCAGCCCAGCCAGCGCCGGGACGCTCGGCCGGCCGGTGGCGTCCGCGACCGACTCGGCCAGCTCCGGCCGGCCGGCGACCAGCCGCTCCAGCGGCCGGCGCAACTCGTCCTCGATGCCGTCGGCGGCGAACAGGTTCAGCCGGTCGACGATCAGGGCATCGGGCAGCCGCGGCAGCGTCACGGTCGCCACCGGCGGTCGCAAGACGGGGTTGTTGAGATGGTCGGCGACCGCTTCGGCGAGCTGCCGGCCGGTCACCGCCGGCCGGTCCTCGGTGTCCGGCAGCGCGCCGGACGCGAAGATCCGAATCGCCAGCGCCGGCGCCGCCAACACGAAACCGGGTCGGTCCTGCTGGACCCGCTCCCACCCGTCCACCAGCCAAGCCAGCAGGTCGCGTCGACTGCCGACCTGGACGCCGCGGGCCCGCAGCTGGCCGATCGCGGCGGCGATCCGGGCCGGCGGCGGCTCCACCGGGCGTGGTTGGGGCGCCACCGACCGGACGCTGGGACAGGGGCGGGAGGTGTTCGCGCAGCCAGTGTTGGTGGCCGAAGTGTCGATCTCGACGCCGCCCGTCCAGCCCGCATAGCCGTCCCAGCCGGTCATCGGGCCGCCTCCAGGTCCGGTCGTACGCGCAGATGGATCTCCCAGGTCCACGGCTCCATCAGGTAACCGGCGTCTTCCCACACGTCGAGCTGGATGACGCCGTGGGTGCGCTGCCAGCCGACCACGAACCCGGGAACCCGGGATGCCCCCCATCATCAGGCCAGCCGGCGCGCCGTCCGGGTCCACCCAGACCGGCTCGCCGGTCGGCTGGCCGAGCCGCTCGGACAACTGCTGGACCGCTTCGTCCAGGGCGGCCCGCGCCTGCACCCGGCCGCTCGTGACGAGGTCGTCGGTGGCCGCTTCCTTGTCGAGCTCGACGCTCCAGATCCAGGTCGGCACCGGTCGTACGGCCGCCGGCGCCGCCAGCAGGTGCCGCCCGCTGGGCGACGTGAACTCCACTGACCGCAGGTCCTGGCCGGAGACCAGCTGCACCACCGCGACCGGATCCCAGCTGGTCACGGCGGCGATGCGGTTCGCGTACTCGACGCCGTACGGCTGGTCGAGGGGCTGCCAGCAAGCCGCCCAGTCCGGCACCGCCGCCAGATCCCGCACCACGCCGTCCAGCCGCACCCGACTGTCCTCGACCACGCTCAACGCCACTGTCGCCTCCACTCCCGTCCCGGTCCGAGGGTAGCGACCCCGGCCGGGGTCTTTGGTGGTACGAGGTGCACGGTGGGTTCAGGTTGGCTGGTAGTTGAGGTGGTGCCTGGTCGACGGGGACGGGCTGCGGGGGAGGTTCGTGGGGAGACGCCGCCGCGACGGAACGGCGGGGTCTTGTGCGCTCCCGCCCCACCACTACGTCGAAGGCGTCGCGCGGATCCGCCGGGTGGGTGAGCAGCGGAATGAGCTTCTCGAACTCGGTGAAGGAGCTGGGCCAGCCGTGCGTCAGGACCAGCGGAAACGGGTCCGGCCCAGCACCACGCTGGTGGACGAAGTGAATGCCGTCGATTTTGTGGTGCGCCAGCTGGTTGAGTCGGGTTTCCTGAGCGCGCCAGTCAAACTTGTCCCGCCAGTACGCCAAAACCTCGCGCAGGTAGTCGAAATCCATCCCATACCGCCAGCCCGGTTCCGGAAACGGACCTGGCCACCGAGTCCTGTCGAGCCTTGCTTGCAAGTCAGCGAGTACCTCGTCGGGCACTTGCAGGGTGAACGTCGCCACGATGACCTCCATGTCCATGCGTACGACAGGAGTAAACGGGATTACCCATGTTTCGTCAAGGCGTGCTTTACTGGAGCGAACATGAAACTGTACGAAGCGTGGACGCTCCAGGGCGGTGCTCCGCCGGAGCTCCCGCACGCTCGGCGCGTTCCTCAACACGCTCGACCGGCGGACGTTCGGCACGTACCAGCCGTGCGACGACCTGACCAGTCCGGCTGCCCTCGATCAGTGGCTGAGCTCACTCGGACTGGTCGCTGACGGCACGAAATCGACCCCGGCCGAATGCGCGCTCGCCCTCCGGCTGCGGACGGCGTTGCGAAATGCCGCACAGGCGCACCGCGACAGCGCTCAAGACGAGGCCCCGACAGCCGACCTCACCCGCAAACTTCCGCTGTACGCCGACATCCAACCGGACGGCTTGATCAACCTGGTCCCAGCGGCGATCGCCGGAACGGTCCGCCATGCGCTCGCCGCCCTGCTGGCCACCGCGACGATGGCTACCGTCGACGGCACCTGGCGGCGGGTGAAAATGTGCGCGGCGCCGGACTGCCACACCGTCTTCTATGACAACTCCAAACCGCACAATGGCCGTTGGTGCGGTACCGCCATCGCAAAAGGCTGCGGCAACCGGACAACACCCGCACGGTACCGCCATCGC
>NZ_WOTO01000081.1 GCF_010993775.1 Fodinicola feengrottensis
TGCGGCACAGCTTCGCCGCTCTGTCCGTGACGGCGTACCCTTGAACGGATCCTCCCGCCTGTCGGTCACAGCGGTAGCGCAGTCAACCGAACGTGGTACCGCACCAATCCTTCCGGTCATGGATGACGGCGCGACCGCCATGGATCGGATCTTCTCCGATGAGGGCGGCGACGCTGCATAGTCACTCAGTTAGTCACCCAGGCGCGAAAAAGGGGTTACACCGAAACCGGTGTAACCCCTTCCTACTGCCACAACACCGTCGGGACGACAGGATTTGAACCTGCGACCCCTTGACCCCCAGTCAAGTGCGCTACCAAGCTGCGCCACGTCCCGGTGTCACTGCGACCCGCCAAGTCTAGCCGAGCGGGGGTCGCCGGTCGGCCCAGGGGGCGGCCTGCTCCAGCTGGGATGCCAACCGGAGCAGGGTCGGCTCGCCACCCAGGGCAGCCACCAGTTGTACGCCCAGCGGCAGGCCTTCGTCGGTCCAGTGCAGCGGGAGCGGCGGGGGTGGCCAGCGTCGGGGTCAGGAGCAGGTCGTACGCCTGGTGGAAGGCAGCCAGCCGGCGGACGTGGTCGTGCCGCCGTTCGAGGGCGGCGATGTAGTCGACGGCGCTGGTGCCGCGGCCGAGGCCGGCCATCACGAGGGTGTCCTGTTCGAAGGCGGCATTTGCGCAGCCTGTCGAGGCCTTGATCGACGCCACCTGCCCCGCCACGCTGGCGAACCAGGTGGTGAGGAAATCCCTGGTCAGCACCTCGTCGTCGTACGGCGCGCTGGACAGCTCGACGATCTCGTGGCCGAGTGAGTCGAGCAGCTTGGTGGCGGTGGCGACCGCGGCCCTGGCGGCGGCGGACGGGGTGGGATTGATCGTGGTCGGGACGTAGACGCCGATCCGCAACCGGCCCGGCTCCTTGCCGACCTCGTCCGCGAAGGACGTTCCCGGCACGTACGGCAAATAGGGCGTCGACGGCTCAGCGCCGGCCAGCACGTCCAGCATCACGGCGGTGTCCCGTACGCTCCGGGGGAAATCACACCGTCGGTGGCCGAGCCATGCAACTGTTCCCCGGTGACAGGGCCGGCCGGAATCAGTCCCCTGCCGACCTTCAGACCGAAAAGTCCGCAGCAGGCGGCCGGGATTCGGATCGAGCCGCCGCCGTCGCTGGCCCCGGCGACCGGCACGATCCCGGCCGCCACCGCGGCGGCCGCACCGCCGCTGGAGCCGCCGGGCGTACGGCCCAGGTCCCACGGATTGCGGGCCGGGCCGAAAAGCTCCGGCTCGGTGATCCCTTTCGCGCCGAACTCCGGCGTGTTCGTCTTGCCGAAAATCACCAGCCCGGCGTCGATCCACCGCTGGACGACCGTCGCGTGCTCACCGGCCACCACCTTCGCGAGCGACCGGGATCCGCCGCTGGTCGGATGGCCCGCGTAGTCCTGATGCAAGTCCTTGATCAGGAACGGCACGCCGTCGAACGGGCGCCCGGCGTCGGGGGGGCGCGCGCGCGTGCTCGTCGGCGTCCGCGTCCATCGTCCGTACGACGGCGTTGACCTGCGGATTCACCTGCGCCATCCGCTCGCGGGCGGCGGCCAGCAACTCACCAGCCGGCACTTCCCGCCGCGCGACCAGTTCCGCCAACCCGAGGCCGTCATAGCGCTGGTATTCGTCGAGGTCCATGCCCACTCCGTTTCGCACGGGAAGATGGCATAGACCTATCACGTCGACTGGCCGGGCGCCGGGCCCGGCCAGCCGACAGGACACTAGAACGCGGTCAGGCCCTTCGGCGTACCGACTCCGGTCGGACCGTCATAGCCGGGCTGCGCGGTGCAGAGATAGTCGTTGCCGCATTTGCGGCCGTGCCCCAGCGGATCGTTCGTACCGGTGGTGATGTCGTTAAATACCTCCGGGTGCTGGTAGAGCTTGTCGACCGTGGCGTTGTCGTTAGCCTGCCCGTACATTCCAGCGATGAAAGGCGCCGACGCGCTGGTCCCGCCGATCGTCAGCCAGCCGCCTTGATTTTGGTTGTACATCGCGATGTTGTCACCCGCGGCGGACACATCCGCGGTCGTACGCATCGAGCAGTTCGGGTCGTGCTGGCGAGCTGGCTTGTCCACATACGCCGAACAACCACCGCCGCCATAAAGCCACGCCGATTCGTCGAATCCGCGAGCACTACCCGATTTCGTCAACTCGGTGCCACCGACGGCGATCACATTCGCGCCATTGGCGGGAAAAGACGCCGCTGTGAAGCCCGCGTCGCCAGTGGACACCACGACCTGGTGACCGGGCTGGTCGTAAGCCGACGCGTACGCCTGCGTCGCACCCGACTCATTGAGGCCGTAGCTGTTGGACACCACCTTGGCACCCTTGCCCGCGGTGACGCGGCCGGCCGCCGCGAGGTCGTCGAGACTCGGTGTTTTCGCTTCCACCACCAGGATGTGGCAGGTCGGGCAGGAGGCCGAGATCATCGACACATCCAGGGATTCCTCGACTTCCCAACCCGGATCGTTGTCCGGCAAGGGGGTTGCGTTCCCGTCCTGGTTCTCCACTTTCAAGCAGCCGCTGGCAGACGTACAAGCCGGCAAGCCGTACTGACTGCGATAAGCCGCCAAATCACTTTCCAGATTGAGCGAGTGGTACGCGATCGCCACCGCCACTGTGCTGCCCGGCCCCGGCGTCGCCGGAAGTTGGTACGCCGCACGAAGATCGGTCGCTCCAAGACCGTCTGGGACGGCCGCCGTCTTGTTCGTACGCGGCTGCTTTTTGAACAATGTCAGGCAATGTGCCACTAGTCCCGGCCGGGGCGCACATGCCTGAGCGAATCCCTGCGGGACCAGGGGGGTGGCCGCCGAGGCCGAGGTCGGCGCCATGGCCAGCGCGCCGGCACGCCAGCCGTGACCGCGATTTTGGCTGTTATAGACACGTAGAACTCCGTTCTGTCAGGTCAGCTGGTACGCGCGGGTGACGGTTTCGGAGATCGCGCCGCCAGCCGCGTCGGTGCCGGACTCCCGCAATGTCACGAAACCGGTGGTGGCCGTGTAGCAGGCGGTGAACTTCCCGCCGCCGAGCGACCGCACCGTCGCCGGCCGCCAGGTTTTACCGTCATCGGTGGAGAAATCGACGGTGGCGCCGGTGATCGCAGCCGGCTTCGCAGTCGGCAGATGGCCGAGTTGCACGTCGACGACCTGGCGCCCTCCGGCGACAGTTCCGTGCACACTCATACCGCCGATCGTGGTCTGTACAGTCATCAGCGGCTCGACGGCGCAGTTGTTGTCTGGTGGCTGGTCACCAAGCGCACAGCGATAGCCGGCCGGCAACGTCGGGCCGGTCTGGTGCTGGCTGCGCCAGGTCCATTCGGTGTGGCTCTGGGTGGACAGCTTGTACGCCGGCCCCTCGCGGGTCGCGTCAAGGACCATCCGGATCGTCGACGGCTCCGGGCTCAGCGTCGCCGATGGCACCGTTGGCCTGTCCCCTGCCGCACCCTCGGCGATTTTCATGCCGTTCTGGTCAATTTGGTACGTCCCGAAGACCGTGTCGGTTGGTTCCCCGTAAATGCCCATTCCGGTGTGTCCGGGTTCGTTGTCACTGAAGGGAAGAAGGTTGAAGGCCACAGTGTCGCCGGAACGCTCGGCTGGGGGCTGCACATCCCAGCCGCCGGTCTTGCTCACCCGGACCGGCCCAGCCGGGTGCAACGGGAAGGCGTTCCAGTTCTCCCGTACGGACTGACCGGGCGAATAGACCTTGAAATCGTCATACTGCCCGCCGTACCAGGCCTGGAATCCGCCCTCGTCGTGGGTGTATTTCGCCATTCCGCCAAACCATCCGAGCCCGTGCCCGGCCGAGACATATTCGGTCTGATGGGTCGGGTAAGACAACTGATGATCTGGCCTCAGCACGAAGTCGTTAGCCTCGAACGGAAACATCCCGGTCTGCTGCATGACGCCAACCGAGTCGACGTCGTTGTAGTAGTACGCGTCCAGGGTCGCCATGTTCGCCCGGGAGGCCACGTATGTCTGCGACGGAATCACCCCACTGGTGGGATATTGCAGCGCGTACGCGTACGGGACACCACTCCCCTTCGGCGAAGTCAGCCGCCGATAGGGGAAAGTGTCCAACGTGCCAATGCTGACCGGCGTTTTCGTCGGCGCCACCCAGATCGGACCGCCCGGCGCGACACTCACGTCCAAATACAGATCCGAGCCGGTGTGAGCGGCGCCCGCCGAAAGACGAAACCACCCTCCTGGGGGTCGGCCGGCCGCGGCGTGACCATGGTGACTTTGCTGGTCGCCTCGCTGGCCGCGAGGGCGACGGTGGTGTTGTCCGAGATACTGAACTGCGGACGGGTAACCACTCGCATAGCCGTCGCGTTGCCGGCCGCGTCGGTGTCGAAGAAATACGCAATCGCCGCGTAGTTGCCCGCTGGCACGCTGTATTTGGCCGAACCGTTGTAGAAGCTGCTGATAGCATCCTGGTCGGCACCGATCCGGATGCTGTCATCGAGGTTGACAAGCACCATCGGGTCGAGGTTGTCCGGCTTGCCGACCGCGTCGGTGGCGGTGAAAGTCACCGTCTTCATCGGGAAATGCGGCCGTACGACCGGAGCCGTCTTGGCGCCGGCCAACGAAATCGCCGCCGCCCCCCCACCACCGAAAAGGCCGGAGCCGCTGGCATGTCCTCCGGCGGCCCGATCCGCGAGGAACTGTTTCACCAGCGCGGCTCCGAATGTCTTGCCCGACGAACCAGTCAGATATCCGGTGTGGGCGCCGGTCATCGTGATGCCCGGAACCGCCGGCTGGCTGCCCGCATAGTCCACCTGAACCGGCACCCGCTGGTCGGACTCAGCCGCCCGCAACGCGTCCACGTCGAAAAGGCTCAGATCCAGCCCGCGGCCCCCAGATACGGCATTGCCGCCGCCGGGATTTCGTACGATTTTCCGCCCAGTGTCAGCGAAACCAGCATCCGCCCCAGCCCACTGGAGGCGGCAGGAGTGACCGCCCCCGCTCGATGTCCAGATGATGGAGATATGTCATTAATTTGGTCACCTGTGGGCAGCAGGACGGTTCCGGCCAGCGCCGGTGCCGCCTTCTGGTCCGCCGCGGCTGGCATGCCGGCCAGCCCGGCAGCCATCACCGCAATCGCCGCGCACGCGGCGACTCTGGACATATTCAGCACATTTCCTCCCGTTGGGATCGGTACCCGAAGAAATGACGTGTGTGGTGGGCACGTGGTTGGGACGCCGAAACGGGTGATTCTGGATGTACGCGGTGACCAGGGCAAAGACCGGTCGAATGACCGCTACTGGTCACCTCTGAAGAGTGGTCACGCGGATCCGTCAAGCCAGTTGGTACGAGCGAGTGGTGACTTCGGATATCGAGCCGCCGGCCGCGTCCGTGGCGGACACCCGCAACGTCACGAAAGTGCCACTACTACAACTGCTGAGTACGAGGCCGAATACTTCCCATCGCCGAGCTTTGTCACCTTCGCCGGCAGCCAGGTTTTGCCGTCATCGATGGAATAGTCGACCTTGGCGCTGGTGACCGCGGACCGCGGCGTGAGCTGCAGATGCCCGAACTGCAAGCCGATCGTCTGCCGCCCGCCGGGCACCGTACCGTGCAGGCTGAGACCGGGAATCGTGGTCGCGGTGGTCATCAACGGTTCGGTCGAACAATCGTGAGTCACCGGGTAATAGGGCAGGCACATGTATCCGTCGGGCACTCCGTCGCCCGTCTGGTGTTGGCTGTGCCAGGTCCACTCGGTGTGACTTTGGGTGGAAAGCTTGTACAGCGGCCCAACGCGACTGGCGTCCATCACCAGCCGGATCGTCGAGGCCGCCGGCCCGACCGTTATCGGTGGCACGGCCATATACTCGGCGAGATCACCGCTGGCGACCTTCGTGCCGTCCTGGTCGAGTTCGTACGTCCCGGAACCAGTGCCGACTTTGCCGGGATAGATGCCGCTGCCGACGTGACCAGATTCGTTGTCACTGAACGGATACAGGTTGAAGGTGAAGGTGTCACCGGCCCGCACCACGCCCGGCTGCACCTCCGCGTCATTGGCGGCCGGCGTGAATCGCTCCGGAGCGGCCGGATGCAGCGGATAGGTGTTCCAGTTCTCCCGCACCCACTGACCAGGCGAGTATTGCCGGGGCGCGCCGCCCTGGAAGGATTCCCAGATGTCAATACCCGCGAAATCATGGGTGCTTTTCGCCACTCCGCCACCCCATTCCAGACCAGGACCGGTGGAGACGTAGATCAGTTGGTGAGCCGGCACAGGTTGTTTGTGGTCCGGCGGAAATTCCGGGAAATCCTTCGCGAACGGGTAGGCACCAACCTCGGACTGAGCGCCGAGGCTGTCCACGTCCGAATAGAAATACGAGTCGAGTGTCGCCGTGTTCGCCGGAGTGGCCACGTAGAACTGACGCGGGATCACCCCGCTGGCCAGATACTGCAGGTGGTACTGATAAGGACCACCCGTCGCGGCACCGAACCGCCGGTACGGGTAGGTGTCCAGCTTCCCAAGGGTGACCGGGGTTTTGGTGGGAGCGACGTAAATCGGCCCTCCGGGCGTGACACCGACGTCGAGGAAGAGATCCGGCCCGGCCTGGCTGGTGCGGTGCAGGACGAAGCCACCGTCCTGCGGATCGGCCGGTCGGGGCGTGATCATGGTGACCTTGCTGGTCGCCTCGCTGGCCGCGAACGCCATCGAGGTGTTGTCCGAGACGGTGAACTGCGGCCGAGCCACCACCCGCATTCCGGTCACGTTGCCGTCCGCGTCGGTGTCCAGGAAATAGGCCACCGCCAGGTAGTTTCCGGCCGGCACGCTGAATTTCACCGAGCCGCCGGAGAAGTAGTTGATCGCGTCCTGGTCAGCACCGATCCGGACACTGTCGTCGAGGTTGTAGACGACGACCGGATCCATATTGTCCGGCTTGCCGGACGCATCCGTCCCGGTGAACGACAGCGTCTTCATCGGGAAATGCGGCCGTACGATCGGCGCGGTTTTCGTTCCGGCCAACGAAATCCGTACTGCACTGCCGAAGACACCGGTCGCCCGGCCGCCGGCGGCCCGGTCGGCCACAAACTCCTTGACCAGCGCCGCACCAAAATCCTTCGCCGACGCGGCTGTCAGGTAGCCGGTGTGCGCATCGGTCATGGTGACGCCCGGAACAAACCGGCCGACTGCCCTGGTAGTCGACTGTCACCGGCACTCGCGCATCGGTTTCCGCCTTGTGCAACGCATCGATGTCGAACAGACTCAGGTCCAGCCCTCGACCCAAATACGGCAGAGCCACCGCCGGCAGTTCGTACGATTTTCCGCCCAGTGCCATCGAAACCAGCATCTGCCCCAGACCTGGAGCGGCCGCTGGCGTGACCGAACCCGATCGGCCGCCCGGCCTGGTGTGCAACTGGTCCCCGGTCGGCAACAAAATAGTGCTGCCGGTGGCCGGGGCCGTCCCGGTGGCCGCGACCGCCGGCGGCGCTCCGGCCAGACTGGCCATTATCACTGCCGCGGCAGCGAATGTCGCAACTCGCTTTGTTCTCAAAATGACGCCTCCCCGCCTGTGGTTCCTCACCTCGGAGGTGACCTTTCACAGACAGGGACGCGCTGAATGGCCGCCAGGATGCGCACCCTCTTTGGCCGGCATCGGGCATGTCGTCCTGACCTGCACAAAGACCGCAGCGGACGGCCGCTATCGGCCAGCCGGCCGTGACACCGCGAGCCGGCCAGAAGGCTATTTCTTGCGGGAGCGCTTTTCGCGTACGCGGACCGAAACGCCGACTGGGCTGCCGGTGAAGCCGAAGTCCTCGCGGAGCCGGCGCTCGATGAAGCGGCGGTAGCCGGCCTCCAGGAAGCCGGTGCTGAAGACCACGAACCGCGGTGGGCGGGTGCCGGCCTGGGTGGCGAAGAGGATCTTGGGCTGGCGGCCACCGCGGACCGGTGGCGGGGTGGCGGCCACGAGTTCGCCGAGCCACTGGTTCAGCCGGCCGGTGGGGACTCGTTGCTCCCAGCCTTCCAGTGCGGTCCGCAGCGCCGGTGCCAGTTTGTCGACGGATCGGCCGGTCAGCGCGGACACGTTGACCCGCAGCGCCCATTTGATCCGGCGCAGCTCCCAGTCGATTTCCTTTTCCAGCTTCAGCCGGCGATCCTCGTCGAGCAGGTCCCACTTGTTGAAGACCACCAGCACACACGCCCGGCCAGCCTCGATCACCATGGTGATGACCCGCTGGTCCTGCTCGGCGATTGACTCGGTGGCGTCGATCAGGACGACCGCCACTTCGGCCGCGTCCAGCGCCGATGCCGTACGAAGGCTGGCGTAATACTCGGTGCCGCTCGCGTGCGAGACACGGCGGCGCAGGCCCGCCGTGTCGATGAACCGCCACGACTCGCCGCCCAACTCGACCATGCTGTCGACCGGGTCCACGGTGGTGCCGGCGACCGAGTCGACCACCGAGCGGGTCTCGCCGGTGAGCCGGTTGAGCAGGCTCGACTTGCCGACATTCGGGCGGCCGACCAGCGCGACCCGGCGCGGGCCGCCGATCGGGTCACGGTCCGCCGGCGCCTCCGGCAGGATCGCCAGCACGGCGTCCAGCAGGTCGCCGGAGCCGCGGCCGTGCAGGGCGGACACCGGATAAGGCTGGCCGAGGCCGAGCGACCACAGCTCCATCGCGTCCGCCTCGACGCGCTCGTCGTCGACCTTGTTCGCGATCACCAGAACCGGCTTGCCGGAACGCTGCAGCACCTTGGCCACGGCCCGGTCTTCCACCGTGGCGCCCACCCGGGCGTCCACGACGAGGGCCACCGCGTCGGCGGTCTGCGCGGCGACCTCGGCCTGGGCGGCAATCTGGGCGGCCCGGCCGGTGGCGTCCACTTCCCAGCCGCCGGTGTCGAGCACGGTGAAGCGTCGACCGTTCCACAGAGCGTCGTACGCGACCCTGTCCCGGGTCACCCCGGGCACATCCTCCACGACCGCCTCGCGGCGGCCGATGATGCGGTTGACCAGCGTCGACTTGCCGACGTTCGGTCGGCCAACGACAGCCAGCACGGGTTGCGTGGTGACGTCGTCGACCCACTCGGGCTCGTCGGCCGGCAGCGCGCCGACCTCGTCCAGGAATCCTTCGTTCTCGGTCGAGCTCATCATTGTCCCTGGATCTCCTGAGCCCGTTCGAGGTGTTCTATGAGTGCCTGCCGAATGGTGTCAGACACCGCGGCGACGCGTTTGCGGGTGGCCGCGGCCGGCGCGTCCACCGGGCGCAGCGGCGCACCGAAATAGACCGTGACCGGCCGGCGCGGCTTGGGCAGTTTGGCATCCCTCGGCCAGGCCTGCTCGGCGCCGGCGATCGCGACTGGTACGACCGGAGCGCCCGATCGCAACGCGAGCCACGCGATGCCGCGCTCGAACTCGGCGAAGCCGCCGCCTTGGCGGCCCCGGCTGCCCTCCGGGAAGATTCCCACGACCTGACCGGAATGCAGCGCGTTCAAGGCCGTCAGCAGGGCCGTACGGTCAGGGGTCCCGCGCTTGACCGGCACCTGGCCGAGCTGGCGCAGCGCCCAACCGATCACGCCGTCGAACATCTCGGCCTTGATCAGGAAGGTCACCGGCCGCGGCGACACTCCGAACAGCACCGGCCCGTCCAGGAAGGAAGTGTGGTTGGCGGCCAACAGCAGGCCACCTTCGGCCGGTACGTTCTCGTCGCCGGCTACTCGCAGCCGCAAATAGCCTGGCAGCAAGGCCCGCCGGCCGACCGTACGCACGGCGGCCACGAACCGGGGATGCTCGAGGCCAGCGCCTTCGGCCTCGACCTTCACCTGGACACCGGGCCGAACGCCCCCACATGGACGGCATGCACCAACTGGTCGACGACCTCGTCGATGCCCAGCTCGGTTGCTGTCCAGCACCAAAACGCCCTCGTCGGCGGCGGACAGGAAGCTGCTCGTACGCGAGTCCAACTCGTCGCGCGGCGACGCATCGCGCGCTGCTGCTCGCCGCGCGTTGGTGCCGGTCTCGCCGCCGCGCCGGGCGGCCCGCGCCGCCGCGCTCGCGGTGAGCAGCACCCGTACGTCCGCGTCCGGCGCGACCACGGTGGTGATGTCCCGGCCTTCGATCACGATGCCGCCGGTGGCCGCGATCGCGCGCTGCTGGGCGATCATGACGGTCCGCACGCCAGGGACCGAGCTCACCGCGCTGACCGCGCCAGTGACCTGCTCGGTGCGGATCTGTCGGTCGACCGACTCGCCGTTCAGCCTTACGCCGGGCTGCGCCGGATCAGTACCCATCTGAAGATCCACCCCATAAAGCACAGAGAGGACCCCGTCGGTGTCGCTGGGATCCACTCCGGCACGGAGAACGGCCAGCGTGACGGCCCTGTACATGGCACCGGTGTCCAGGTAGCGCGCGCCCAGGGCGGCGGCCAGCCGGCGCGACACAGTCGACTTACCGGAGCCCGAAGGACCGTCGACCGCGACCACACCGGTGAACGGGACGAAACCTTCGGATGTCGACACGACCCTATTGTGCCCGTCCACGGGGTGAACCGGCATGACGTGAGTCTCGGTCATTGTGGCAAATCCCGTCGCAGGGCCGCGGCTCCGCGCAGATAGACGTGATGCAGCTCGGCTCGCGGTTTCGCCGACTCGATGTGCGCCATCAGCCGCAGCACCCGCGGCATCGACCCGGGCACCGGGATTTCGGTGGTGCACAACAGGGGCACGTCGTGGAAGCCGAGCTGCCGTGCCGCGTACGCGGGGAACTCGGCGTCCAGGTCGGTGGTCGCCGTGAAGATCACGCTGATGAGGTCGTCGGTGGTCAGCTCGTTGCGGCCCATCACCGCTTCGATCAGCTCGGTGGTGCCGTCCAGGATCTGCTGACGCTCGTTGGCGTCCACCTGGATCGCGCCACGCACTGCCCGTACCGCCACCTGATCTCCCTCTCCCGTGGAAAAACCCAGCCTAAAGATCGACGACCTTGTAAAGCTCGGCGACCTCGCTCGACGTGAGGCGGCGCACCGTGCCGGGCCGCTGATGGCCGAGCCGGACCGCGCCGTACTGCGTACGGACCAGCCGGCTCACCGGATGCCCGACCTCTTCCAGCAGCCGCCTGACGACGTGTTTGCGGCCCTCGTGCAGCACGATCTCCAACACCGCCCGGGCGCCGAGCGTGTCGGTGATCCGCACCTTATGGACCTTCACCGGGCCGTCTTCGAGCTCCACCCCGGACATCAGTCGGCGTAGCGTGGCCGGCTTCACCGGGCCGGGCACCTCGGCCATATAGGTCTTTTCCACCTCGTACGACGGGTGCGTCAGCCGGTGCGCGAGCTCACCGTCGTTCATCATCAGCAGCAGGCCCTCGCTGTCGGCGTCCAGCCGGCCGACGTGGAAGAGCCGCCCGGCCGCTCGGCGACGTAGTCGTACACCGTCGGGCGGTTCCGGTCGTCGGACATCGTCGACAGCACGCCCCGCGGTTTGTTCAGCGCGAGGTGCACGACCTTGTCGTCCAGCATGACCCGCTTGTCGTCCACGTGGATGGTGACCTTCTGCGGGTCGACGCGGGAACCGAGCCGGCTGACCACCTTGCCGTCCACCTTCACCCTGCCGTCCGCGATCAGGTCCTCGCAGGCCCGCCGGGAGCCGACACCGGCCGCGGCCAGCACCTTCTGCAGCCGGTCCCCGCGCTCGTCGGGAACATCAGGCTGTTGCGGAGTCGGCACCAAACACCTCATCTAAATCGGCCATGTCCGGCAGCAGAGGCGCCAGTGCAGGCAGTTCGTCCAAGCCGTTCAGGCCCAGCTTTTCCAGGAACAGTGGAGTCGTCACGTAGAGGTGAGCGCCGCTCTCGGGCTCCTCGCCGGCCTCTTGTACCAGCCCACGGGCCACCAGCGTACGCATCACACGCTGTCGACCCCCACACCCCGGATCGCCGAGATGCGTGACCGGCTGACCGGCTGTTTGTACGCGACGACCGCCAACGTCTCCAGCGCCGCCTGGGTGAGCCGCGCCTGCTGTCCATCGGTAATGAACCGTTCGACGTACGCGGCGTATTCCTCGCGCGTGTAGAGACGCCAGCCACCGGCGGCCCGACGCAGGTCGAATCCGCGGCCCTGCTCGGTGTATTCGGCCGACAGCTCGGTCAGCGCGGCCGCCACCTGCTCGGTGGGGCATTCGACGATCTGCGCCAGGATCAGCTCACTGACCGGCTCGTCGACGACCAGCAGGACCGCCTCCAGCGCCGACTTCAACGGCGCACCCGGCGCCGACACCATCACCTCGGTGACCTCGCCAGGCTTGGTTGCCGCCTGCTCACCATCCGGCAGCTCGCCGTCCGCTACGGCAGGCACGTCGTCAACCGCCTCGGCCTCGACGGAGTCAGGTACGTCGTCGACCGCTCGGCTTGGACGAAGTCGGCTACGTCGTCAACCGGCTCGGCTTGCCCAGTGGGAACTTCGGGCGTACCACCATCCACAGTGGACACTGGTGGCTCGGCGGCCGTTTTGGCGGCGTCCGCTGGATTCCCGGTCGGTTCCGGTGGCTGGGTCACGGCTGCTCTTCCTCTGCGGCGAACTCTGTTGCGGACTCTGTTGCTGACTCTGTTGTGGACACGCCGGCCCGCGCGCCCGGGTTTGCGGTTGGTACGAGCGAATCCTGGTCCGCGGTTGTCTCGGCCATCGGCTCTGGCGCAGCTTGACCTATGGAGGCCGGTACGTCAGGCCCCGGCTCAGCCGTCGCCTCCGCAACGCCCAGCGCGGCCGTCGCCTCCGCGGAAGACGGCTCAGCTGTCGTCTCCGCAGCGGACTGCTCAGCTGTCCCGTCCGCGACGCCCGGCTCAGCGACCGATCCCTCGACAGGCAGCTCCGCCACCGTCTCCTCGGCGGGCGTGCCGGCGTACTCTCGTCCACCTCGACGGCGATGTCCTCGTCGCCGGCGGTCCACCGTACGTGCAGCTCGCCGAGTGCCTGCACCTGGTCGAAGGCGACCGCGCCCTCCCGATAGAGCTCCAGCAGCGCGAGGAACCTGGCGATCACCTCCAGCGTGGTCTCGCAGTCCGAGCACAGGTTCCGGAAGGTCGAGCTGCCGACCCGGCGGAGCCGGTCGGACACGATCGCGGCGTGCTCGCGGACGCTGACCCGCTGGGAGTGGATGTGCTCGGTCGACACCATCGGCGTCGGTTTCGGGGTGAGAGCTTTGGCCGCCAGCAGCGCGAACGCCTCCGGTCCGATCGCCAGCAGCACCTCCGGCATCATCTCGGCGAACCGCGGTTCCAGCTTCACCGCCCCGGCCCCACCGCCGGTGGCCGGCCGCCTCCAGCCGGCCGAACAGCGCAGCGACCTCCTTGTACGCCTTGTACTGCAGCAATCGCGCGAAAAGCAGGTCCCGCGCCTCCAACAGCGCGAGGTCCTCCTCGTCCTCGACCTCGGCGGCCGGCAGCAGCCGGGCCGCCTTCAGGTCCAGCAGAGTCGCCGCGATCACCAGAAACTCGGTGGCTTCCTCCAGCTCCCAGGCCGTACCCAGCGCCCGGATGTGCGCGATGAACTCGTCGGTGACCCGGGACAGCGCCACCTCTGTCACGTCCATCTGATGCTTGCCGATCAGCTGGAGCAGCAAGTCGAACGGACCGGTGAAGTTGTCCAGGTGGACCTGGAAACCGCCGCCCTCAGTGTCGCCGGAGCCATCGGCCGTACCCGCCTCGGACGCGTCCACCGAAGCCGCACTTGCCTCAACGGCATCCGACTCAGCGCTCGCCTCGGCGGCCTCCGCCGGGTGCCCGGCAGCGGCCGCGGCGGTGGCGGCGAGCTCGGCGCCCGGTACTGAGCTGGACATTCCTACGACGGTAGCGCAGCGTGCGCCAAGCGCAGCGGAACACTCCCCCGCTCGGGACGCCAGTCGGTCCGGACCGCAAATGTGTTGCTCACTTCACCACCCATCACACCCGTCCCGCGCTGTACGGTCGTCATGCCGCCGCGACGACTTGGGAGGATCCCCTGCGCATCACCGACCTCGTGTTCCCGGCTCTGCGCTACAGCCTGGGCACCGGGATGCGTGCTGCGTTCCGGCCACAGGTGCAGGGCAAGGAGAACATCCCGACCACCGGTGCGGCGATCATCGCCAGCAACCATCTCGCCTTCCTCGACTCCTTCTTCCTGCCGCTGGTTTCGCCGCGAGCGATCCACTTCCTGGCCAAGGCGGAGTATTTCAACGGCAAAGGCATCAAAGGACGGGCGATGGCCGGCTTCTTCACCGGTGTCGGTGCGATTCCGGTGGACCGAGCCGGCGGCCGGGCCGCGATCGCCGCGCTGAACGCCGGCCTGGACGTACTCAAGGACGGCGAACTCTTCGGCATCTACCCCGAGGGCACCCGGTCACCGGACGGTCGGCTCTACAAAGGACGGACGGCGGCGTCGCGCATCTCGCGTTGCAGACCGGCGTACCAGTCATCCCCGCCTGTGTCGTGGACACGAACAAAGTCCAGCCAGACAAGGACAAACCGCTCCGGCTGCGGCCGGTGAAGGTCACCATCAAATTCGGTGAACCGCTGGACTTCAGCAAATACCAGGACATGCCGTCCAACCGCCACGTCATCCGCGCCATCACCGACGAAGTCGTCGACGCGATCCGAGCCCTCTCCGGCCAGGAATACGTCGACCGCTACGCGTCCACCCCGGCGCCCCTCACCAAGAAGTAGCCCATTGGCCGCGGTGCCTCAGTGACAGCAAAACCGTTCAACTGGACGCCGAGTGATGCGCTTTCTGTGGCACTCGCCGAACGCCACACTCTTGGTGCCACTGGGCAACCCCATGTCTCATCGAGTGCGGGACATTGTGCCGCACTCAACGACCAGGACCAGCTTCCAAGATCAACACCAGCCAGCAACGAGCCACTCCAGCACGTACAGCCCCAACAGCCCCAGAAACCTCAAGAAACGCAAAAAAAAATCGTCTACGCGCGTCCTCAAACCCACCCCCCACCCGATCTGGGTGGGGGCCAATTTATACAGGGGGGGTACGACAGTTTCGCGCCGTAGCGGGTATCGGTGGAAACCAGGGCTGGCGCGTCGCGGCCAAAGCAGAGCAGCCAAAAGCAGAGCAGCCAAAGTAGAGCTGCGAAGCAGGACACGGAGCGTGGAGAGGTCAGTCCTCGTTGAGGAGGCGTTGGACGAGCGGTGAGTCGTCGCCGAACTCGTCCAGCGAGGTCAGCGCCAGCGCGATGGCGTGTCGTACGATCCGACCGCGATCGACGGCGAGGCCGTGCTCTCGGCGCAGCGTCAGCCGGGCCGACTCCAGCGCGAGCAGTTCCTCCGCTGACACGTACACGGTGATCTTCTCGTCGTGCCGTTCCCGGCCAGTGCCGCGGCGGGCTTGCCGCCGGGTCGGCAACGGCGAGACGTTGTCGGGTTTCTCGTCGGAATCGGGGAAAGCCGGCCGCTGCTGCGTGCTGCGGAACAGCTCCGCGGCGCCGGGCAGGCTGGCCCGGCGGCTCATCGGGCGATCACTTCGCGGGCTAAAGCACGGTATGCCCGTGCCCCCGTGGAACTTGGTGCGAACGAGGTGATCGGCTCGCCCGCCACCGTGGTCTCCGGGAACCGCACTGTTCGCGAGATCACTGTGTCGTACACCTTCTCTCCAAATGCTTCTACCACCCGACCCAGCACCTGGCGCGCGTGCACTGTCCGCGCGTCATACATGGTCGCCAGGATTCCGTCCAGTTCGAGCGCCGGGTTCAGCCGGTCCTTGACCTTCTCGATGGTGTCGATCAGCAGTGCGACCCCGCGCAGGCTGAAGAACTCGCATTCCAGCGGGATCAGCACGCCGTGCGCCGCGGTCAGCGCGTTGATCGTGAGCAGACCGAGCGAAGGCTGGCAGTCGATGAGGATGTAGTCGTAGTCCTCGACGGCCGACCGCAGCACCCGCGCGAGCGTCATCTCCCGGGCGACCTCGCCGACCAGCTGTACCTCGCCGGCCGACAGGTCGATGTTGCTAGGCACCAGGTCCAGACCGTCCACACTGGTCTTGACCTTCACGTCGTCGAGGCTGACCTCGCGCTGCATCAGCAGGTTGTAGACGGTCAGCTCCATGTCGTGGGTGCTGACACCGAGCCCGACCGACAGGGCGCCCTGCGGGTCGAAGTCGACCAGCAGCACCTTGCGGCCGTACTCGGCCAGCGCGGCGCCCATGTTGATGGTCGTCGTGGTTTTGCCGACGCCACCCTTCTGGTTGCACAGCGCGATGATCCGGGCAGGACCGTGCCGTACGAGCGGCGGCGGCTCCGGGATCACCCGGACCGGCCGACCGGTCGGACCCACCTTGGCGTTGCGCCCATACAGCGGCTGTTCGGTCTCGGGTGAGTCCGACGCATCCGGCCGCTGCGGAGGCTCCATCCCCATCGATGGATCTGGGAAAGCATGTCTTGACATGACCCGCCGTCCTTCACAAGACGCGTCCCGTTAAGGCCTACATTCTGGCGTTCACCGCGACGAAGTCGGGGGAAGTGCGGCGACATGTCGACTCTAAGGCCGCCAGCACCGCCGGCCGGGGATGGCTCGCGGCGTGTCGGGAACGGCCTTCGAACATGTGGACGGACAATCGGACGTCGGGTCGTAAACAGGCCATTTATCACGAAAAACTGTGACAGACAACCTCGTTAATCCCGCGCTCTGGGATGGGCTGTGGCATACACCTCACGCAATCTGTCCACCGTTATCAAGGTGTAGACCTGCGTTGTCGTCACCGACGCGTGTCCCAACAGCTCCTGCACCACTCGTACGTCCGCGCCGCCGTCCAGCAGGTGGGTGGCGAACGAGTGCCGGAGGGTGTGCGGCGACACCGGTACGTCCAGCTGCGCCTTCTGGGCGGCCGCCCGCAGGATCGTCCACGCGCTCTGCCGGGACAGCGGCCCGCCGCGCCCGTTCAGGAAAAGCTTGGGGGGTGCCGCGGCCGGCCTGCGCGAGGGCGGGCCGCGCTCGTACGAGGTAGTCGTCGACGGCCCGCAGCGCATACGACCCGACCGGCACGATCCGCGTCTTGCCGCCCTTGCCATGCAACACCACCGACCCGCTGCGCGGCTGCCCCTGCGTCGCCGGCTCCACCACCAGGTCATCGATCGCGAGCCCCACCGCCTCGGAAATCCGCGCGCCGGTCCCGTACAAGACCTCCAGCAGCGCTCGATCCCGGATCGACCGCGGATGATCGCCACTGCTGGAAGCCGCGAGCAGCAGCTCCACATCGGACAGCGGGATCGCCTTGGGCAGCCGCCGCGGCGGCGCCGGCGGGTGTACGTCCCGGGCCGGATCGTCGGCGGTCAGACCCTCCCGATGCGCGAACCGATGCAGTCCCCGCACCGCGATCACCGCCCGCGCGCCGCCGACGCCGACGACAGCGGCTGATGCTCTTCGTCGTCGCCTTCCCGGAGCTGGGCCAGGAACTCGCTGACATGCCCGCCACTGACGTCCGCCAGCGACGAGACCCCCCCGCCGCTTCCAGGGCTTGGAGGTAGCGGCCGAGATCGCGCCGGTACGAACTGAGGGTGTTCGCGGCGAGGCCCCGCTCGACCGCCAGATGGTCGAGATAGCCGCGCACGGCCCGCTCGGCGTCCGTGACCGCCGCCGCCGCTGGGGTCATGCCACCCCTCCGACTCCTGATGTCCCCCGACCTGACCGGCAGCATAGCGACCCGGTACGACTCTCCCCGTACGCCCGACAAAACGAGGCCCATCTCCGCGCTTGAACACCCAACTTCTGGGCATAGGGTGATCTCCGATCCAGTCAACTGCCCAGAGGAGGCCGCGGTGCGGGGAAGACTGCAGGATGTGGGCTGGCGCCGGGTGGTCGCGCTCGCCGTCGGCCTGGTGACCACGGTGGCGATCAGCGCCGCGCCAGCCAGCGGCGCCCTCGCGCCGGCCGGATCGTCAGCCGTTTCACCGAAAATCGCCTGCGGCGCACTGCCCGGCGTCGACTTCCGGCACCTCCCGGCGCGCGGCGACCACGGTGTCGTCCGCGGTGGTGGCCACCGCGGCGCAGGGGTACGAATACTGCGACGTGAGGGGCGTGATCGCGCCGCACATCACCTTCGAGATCCAGCTGCCGACCAAGACCTGGACGCAGCGGTATATGCAGACCGGGTGCGGCGGCCTGTGCGGCGCGGTCGGCATCGGGGTCATCGCCGCGGACGGCTGCGCGCCGGTCAACAACGGTGAGTACGTGATGGCCTCCGACGACACCGGACACACCGGCGTCACCAACACGGACGGCAGTTGGGCCGCCAACAACCCGCAGGCCAAGATCGACTTCGGCTTCCGGTCCGAGCATGTGATGTCCGTGGTGGCCAAGCGAGTCATCAAAACTTTCTACGGCCAGGGGCCAAAATACTCGTACTTCGACAGCTGCTCCAACGGTGGCCGGCAGGCCCTGGTGGAGGCACAGCGGTTCCCGTACGACTTCAACGGCATCATCGCCGGCGCCCCGGCGAACATCTGGTCGGGCCTGGTCGGCGAGGCCGCGCCGTACGTGGCGCTCGCCAACCGGGACGCCAATGGCAAGCAGATCCTCGGACAGGAGAAACTGGCGCCGCTGCACAAGGCGGTGCTGGCCGCCTGCGACGCGCTCGACGGGCTGGTCGACGGCCAGATCAGCGACCCTCGCGACTGCCACTTCCACCCGGCCACGGTGGCCTGCCCGACCGGCGTCGATCGGGTCGACTGCCTCACCCCAGCGCAGGTCAGCACGGTCACGAAGTTCTACGACGGGGTACGTGACCCGCGCGGTGTCCGGCTCTACCCCGGCGCCCTGGAGCCCGGCTCCGAGCTCGCGTGGCTCGGCTGGGAAGTCGCGGTGCCAGGTGTCATCGACCCGGCGCTGGCGTACCAGTTCGGCGAGAACTACCTGAAATACATGGCATACCTGAAGAACCCACCAGCCTCTTTTACGTTGAAGGACACCACTTTCGACGACCGGTCATTCACCGCACAGCAGCCGTTGAACCAGATTTACGCGGCCCAGAGTCCCGACCTGTCGGCTTTCCGTAACGCCGGCGGCAAACTCATCGTGTGGCACGGCTGGGCCGACTCGGCGATCCCGCCGCAGGGCACCCTCGCGTACCGGCAGGCGGTCGAGGACCGGATGGGCGGATACGCTGCCGTGCAACGATTTTCCCGACTGTTCATGCTTCCGCAGGTCGCCCACTGCGGTGGCGGCGACGCCCCGGACGCAATCAACCTGGTCGACCCGATCGTCTCGTGGGTCGAGCACGGCGTCGCCCCGACCGAGGTGACCGCGACCATGCGCAACGGCAACACGGTCGTACGCACAAGGCCGATCTACAACTACCCAGTGGAAACGCAGTACAACGGCGACGGCGACATCAACAGCGCCGCCAACTTCCACCCGGTGGTGCCGAGCCACCGACCGAACGACCACATCGCCTGGCTCGGCTCTTTCCACTAACCCCGCGAAATTCTCACGCCTCACCGGCTGTCGGCGACCCGACAGTCGGTGAGGCTCATTTTTGTCGGTGGCCCTTCCTAGCGTCCTCGGCATGCGAACAACACCGCGCGTCCCGAAGATCCTGCCCGTCCCGAAGGGCAGGTGGCACAGTGCCCAGGAAGGTCCGTGAGATGATCAAGCTGATCGAAGCCGACGGCTGGTATCTGGCCAGAACAAAAGGAAGTCACCGGCAGTTCAGACACGCGGACAAGGCCGGCTGCACGACCATCGCGGGGAAACCGAGTGACACATTGCACCCGGACGTCGAGAGGAGCATCCTATGTCAAGCAGGCTTGAAAAGGAGGCTTTGATGAGCGGATATGTCGTCATTGTGCTACGCGACGACGCCGGTGGCTACGGCGCTTGGAGCCCGGATCTGCTCGGCTGCGTCGCCGCATCCCGTGACTACGACGAAGAGTGCGTACGGCTGATGGGCGAAGCCATCGCCATCCATTTGGACGGCATGCGCGAGGACGGCGATCCCATTCCTGAACCAACGGCGGTCGGCGCGCTGCTGATGCCCGCAGCCTGACTTTCCCCCAACCGTTGCCGCGACCACGTTTACCGTCGCCGCCTAGAGCTGAGGCTGGCCCGCCGTACGCGAAAGCGTGGCGAGGCCAGCCCTTTCGGTATTAGTTGAGGACGAACGAGGCGAAACGCTGGATCAGCGGCCAGGCCGGTCCGACCAGGGAGCGTCGGCGGGACGCAGGCCCGAGTAGCCGGTGTCGCGGGGCGCGGGCCGCGGCGAGGATGCCGATGCAGGCGGCGGCGTTGCGTACTTCTCCTGAGAAAACCCAGGAAACAGCCTCGTCCAGCGGCACTCGCTGAACCGTCATCAGGGCTTCCTCGCCAACCCGGTCGAATTTCTCACCGGTGGCCGCCAAATCTCGGGCCAGGAAAAGCCGGATCGCCTCGTTGCTGCAGCCGGGCGTGGTGAGCACGTCGGCCAGTACGTCCCAGCGGCCGGCTTTGAGGTCAGCCTCCTCGGCCAACTCGCGGGCAGCGGTCTGGACGGCTGGCTCGCCGTCGACGTCCAGCAGGCCGGCGGGCAGCTCCCAGAGGTCCTGGCGTACGGGATGGCGATATTGCCGGACCAGCACGACCCGGTCCTGCTCGTCGACGGCGACCGCACCGACGGCACCCAGGTGGACCATGTAGTCGCGCCGGTGGGTGTCGCCGGCCGGCATCACCACCTCGTCACTGACCACCGTCATGATCGGGCCGCGGAACTGCTCCTGGCTGGAGACGACCGAGAAAACGTCCGCCACGTCAGCTCACCGAGCCGGCGTGCGAGTGGTTGCGGGTGCGCAGGTCCGACTCGGGCTTGGCCGGCGGGTCGACTAACTCGACCGGCAACCGGGCCGCCTCCGAGTAATCCACCGCGGCCGCGACGAACGCCCGGAACAGCGGATGCGACCGGGTCGGCCGGGACTTGAACTCCGGGTGCGCCTGGGTGCCCACGAAGAACGGGTGTACGTCCCTGGGCAGCTCGCCGAACTCGACCAGTCGGCCGTCCGGCGACAGCCCGGAGAACACCATCCCGGCCGCGGTCAGCCGGTCGCGGTAGGCGTTGTTGACCTCGTACCGGTGCCGATGTCGCTCGGAGACGGTCGTCGTCTCGTACGCCTGCGCCGTGATGCTGCCGGGCAGCAGCTCGGCCGGGTACGCGCCGAGACGCATCGTGCCGCCCATGTCCCGCTCGCCCGCGACGACGTCTTCCTGGTCGGCCATGGTGGCGATCACCGGGTGCGCCGCGGTCGGGTCGAACTCGGCCGAGTTGGCGCCGTCCAGGCCGGCGAGGCCGCGGGCCACCTCGATCACCATGCACTGCAGGCCAAGACACAACCCGAGCACCGGGATGTTGGCCCGCCGGGCGTGCGCGATCGCACCCACCTTGCCTTCGATGCCCCGGACGCCGAAACCGCCGGGGATCAGTACGCCGTCCACGCCGGCGAGCGCGGCAGCCGCGCCGGACGCGCTCTGGCAGTCATCGGAACCGACCCAGCGGATGTCCACCCGCGCGTGGTTGGCGAAGCCGCCGGCCCGGAGCGCCTCGGTCACTGACAGGTAGGCGTCCGGCAGGTCGACATACTTCCCGACCAGCGCCACCGTCACCGTCTGCTGGGGCTTATGGACCCGTTGCAGCAAGTCATCCCAGCGGGTCCAGTCGACATCACGAAAGGGCAGGCCGAGCCGGCGTACGACGTACGCGTCGAGGCCTTCGGCGTGCAGCACCTTGGGGATGTCGTAGATGCTCGGGGCGTCCGGCGCGGACACCACCGCGTCCGCGTCCACGTCACACATCAGCGAGATCTTGCGCTTCAGGGAGTTGGGGATCTCCCGGTCCGAGCGGCACACGATCGCGTCCGGCTGGATGCCGATGCTGCGCAGCGCCGCCACCCGAGTGCTGCGTCGGCTTGGTCTTCAGCTCCCCGCTGGGCGCCAGATACGGCAGCAGCGAGACATGCAGGAAGAAGACGTTGTCCCGGCCGACATCGTGGCGTACCTGCCGGATCGACTCCAGGAACGGCAGCGACTCGATGTCGCCGACCGTGCCGCCGACCTCGGTGATCACCACGTCCGGGCGCTCGGGGTCGCGGGTGGCCATCGCCCGGACCCGCTCCTTGATCTCGTTGGTGATGTGCGGGATGACCTGGACCGTGTCGCCCAGGTATTCGCCGCGGCGCTCCTTCGCGATCACCTGGCTGTAGACCTGGCCGGTGGTGACGTTGGCCGAGCCGTGCAGGTTGGTGTCCAGGAACCGCTCGTAATGCCCGATGTCCAGGTCGGTCTCGGCGCCGTCCTCGGTGACGAAGACCTCGCCATGCTGGAACGGGTTCATCGTGCCGGGGTCGACGTTCAGGTACGGGTCGAGTTTCTGCATCACCACGCGCAGACCGCGGGCGGTGAGCAGATTGCCCAGACTGGAGGCGGTGAGACCCTTACCCAGCGAGGATGCGACCCCACCGGTCACGAAAACGTGTTTGGTCGGTTGATCTTTTGTCCAAGAGGACAGGGCCACGTGAGGCTCCCCGTGATCGAGGGCGGGTCCGATGACCCGCACGTCCACGGGAGTTCACCGTAACACCCGGCTGGCTACCGGCGCTTGCCAGAGTGCCCCGAGACACCCTGGCGTGTCGCTCTCTCGCTCGCCGAATGTAACGAAACAGCGCGGATTTGTCCGTTTTGCGCGCCGTTTCGTTACATTCGGCATCAGGCGGGGAGGGCGGAGGTGGCACCGGGAGCGGTGCCGTAGTGGCCGGTCTTGTGGTTGAACTGCTCGGCGACGGCCAGCGCGGTGGCGACCTGGCTCTCGGCCGTACTCACACCGTCGACAGTCGACAGGGTGGCCGCGAGGGCTTTGTCGGCTCGTACGGCCGCCACGACATTGCCGGTGCCGACGGTGGTGGGTGCCGGCGAGTACGGCCGCGCCGAACGCCGACCGGAACTGCCGTACGAGCGTCAGCACGCACAGCAGCGTTCTTCTTCGTCGCGTCCTGACCCTCGGCCGGCTTGCCGGCCACGATCACCACGGCCTGCGCCGCGTTCACCGCGGCCGCGTCGGCGGTCAGCAACTTCAACTGGCCGTAGCCGGCAAGGATCGCGGTCCGGTTAGCGTCGTTGACGTTTTCCTTGCCGTCAGCGAAAACCCGCGCGATCAGAGCCGCCGAGGTCTCCGCGCCGTTGGAGTTGTTCGGCAGGCCCTTCACGGTCAGTGGCAGCAACCGCTGGGCGAGGTCCACCTCGTCGTTGTTGCGGGTCGGGTCGACGAACGCGTCGGTGAAGGCGATGTCCCCGGACACGGTCGCGCCGGCGGCGGTCAGCATCTTGGCCACCGCGGCCCGGTCGGCGGCGGTGGCGCCGGGCGCGCCGACCACCAACACGCTGTGGCCGGTCAGCTTCTTGCCGACCAGTGTTGGCGCGATCTGCTGGACGAACTTGTCCCGCCCGCTGGCCTGTTGCTGCAGCTCACCGACCTGGGACCGAAGGCCCTGGTTGCTCTGCCGCAGGTTGGCGCCCTGGGCGTTGCCGGCCCACGAGCCGTTCAACGCGAACGTACCCAGCAGCAACCCGGCGGCGACCGCGAGCAGCACGGACATGACCGAGACGATGTGATAGCGGAAATTGATCACGAGATCAGCCTTTGCAGGGCGAAGACGACGTTCTCCCAGTTTTCGGCGAGCAGTTGCAGCCATCCCTGGCCGACCGTCGAGACGGCGACCGCGCCGGCCATCGCGAGCACGGTGAGCACCGCGAGCAACGCGATCGAGCGGCCGGAGATTGTCTGCCGGTAAAGCTGCGCGACTCCCTTGGCGTCCACCATTTTGGTGCCGACCCGCAGCCGGGTCAGGAAACCGGACGCCATCCCGGAGCGGCCCTGGTCGAGGAACTCCCCCAGGTTGGACTGCATGCCGACCGTGACGATCAGCGACGCGCCCCGCTCGTCCGCGAGCAACAACGCGATGTCCTCGCTGGTGGCGGCGGCCGGGAAGGTCACCGCGTCGATGCCAAGATCCTGCGCTCGCGACAGGCCCGGAGCGCGCCCGTCCGGATACGCCTGTACGACGACTTCCGCGCCACATCGCAGCGCCTCGTCCCCGACCGCGTCCATATCGCCGACGATCAGGTCCGGCGCGTACCCGGCCTCGATGAGGGCGTCGGCGCCACTGTCGACGCCAATCAGCACCGGCTTGCGCTCCCGGATGTACGGCCCGAGGGCCGCCAGGTCCTCGCGATACCGGTAGCCGCGTACGACCACCAGGCAGTGCCGGCCCTCGATCGGCGTACGGACCAGGGGAATGCCCACCCCGTCCAGCAGCAACTCCTGCTCAGAGCGCAAATACTCGGTGGCGTTGGCGGCGAATGCCTCCAGCTGCACCGAAAGCCCGTCGCGGGCGCCAGCATCGCCGCGGCCACCGTCTCCAGGTCCTGCACCTGGCCGCTGGCGATCACCTCGTCGCCCAGCCACACCTGAGACCCGTCGACCCGGACGGCCTGGCCGTCCCGCAGCCGCTCGAAGACCTCTTCGCCCACCTGGTCAAGCAGCGGGATGCCGGCGTTCACGATCACCCGCGGCCCAAGATTGGGATATCGCCCGGAAATACTCGGCGCCACATTGACCACCGCGAACACCCCCGCGGCCACGATCGCCTCGGCGGCCACCTGATCCAGGTCGACATGGTCGATAATCGCCACATCACCGCGAGCCAACCGCGGAATCAACCGCTTCGTCCGCCGATCAAGCCGCGCGATGCCGGTGACACCGGACTGCAACCCGTGTTTCCTGCGCAGGGCGGCCATCCGCATCGGCACCCCTCCTCCCCACCCAGTCGCTCGCCATCATGACACCGGCATCGGTCATTTCGGTCGTACGACACACTGGTCGCCCCACCGACAACAGGTCCGTTGCCGAGCGCGGGACAAAACCCCACACTCAACGTCGAGTGCGGGATAAAGTCCCGCACTCGACGAAAATCCATAGAGGCCGCACTGGGGCTTACAACCGCAAACCCCTATTTCTTCGCGGCCCGCTTGCGGGGCTTCTTGAAGCCGGCATCCTTCGTGGCCTGGGCCTTCTCGAGCAGCTCGGTGGCATGAGCCATCCCGAGCATGCTGTCTTCCATGCCGGCCAGCATCCGAGCCAGCGCGCGGGCGCGGCCGTCGTCGTCCAGCCAGCGTACGGACGAGGTGGTCACTGATCCGTCGGAGTCCTTGTCCACCACCAGATGCCGGTCCGCGAAGGCGGCCACCTGGGGAAGGTGGGTGACGACGAGAACCTGGTGCGAGCGGGCCAGTCGGGCGAGGCGGGCGCCGACCTCGACGGCGGCCTTGCCGCCGACGCCGGCGTCGACCTCGTCGAAGACCAGCGTCGACGTGCTGCCGGCGCCGGCCAACACACCTCCACGGCGAGCATGACTCGGGACAGCTCACCGCCGGAGGCGCCGCGCTGCAGCGGAAGGGGCGGCGAGCCGGGGTGCGGTTGGAGGGAGATCTCGATCTCGTCGATGCCGTCCGAACCGACCGAGACCTCGCGGTCGTCGACGACGACGGACGGGCCGTCAGGGCGGGCGTCAACGTACGAGACGGAGGCCGTCACCCGGGCGTGTGGCATCGCGAGGCCGGCGAGCTCGGCGGTGACCGCGGTGCCGAAGTCGGCGGCGGCGGACAGCCGAGCGGCGGACAGCTTGATCGCGCTGCTGGCCACCTCGTCGTGCAGTTTGGCCACCTCGGTGCCGAGCGCGGCGAGCGCCTCGTCGGAGGAATCCAGGCCGTCGAGCTGCTCGCGGGCCCGGTCGGCCCAGCCGGGCAGCTCGTCAGGCTCGCTCACATAGCGGCGGGCGACGGTGGCCAGCCGGGCACGGCGCTCCTGCACCCACTCCAGGCGGGCCGGGTCGCCTTCGATGCCGTCCGCATACGTGGCGAGGTCCGTGCTCAACTCGCCGACCAGCGCGGCCAGCTCGTCGCCGCGGCCGGCCAGCGCGGCCAGCTCCGGGTCGTCGCCGGCGGCGGTCGCCAACGCTCGCCGGGCCGCGTCCAGCAGGCCGGTCACGTCGACGGCGTCCATGGCCGTCGAGGAAGGGTCCCCGGCCAATGCCTGGTGGGCGGTCATCGCGGCCGTACGCAGACCGTCGGCGTGCTCCAGCCGAAGCGCTTCGGCGCGCAGCTGCGCATCCTCGCCGGGCTGCGGGTCCAACTGCTCGATCGCGGTCAGGCCGACCCGCAAATACTCTGCTTTCTCGGCCAGCTCGCCGGCCCGCGCGGTCCGGTCGGCAAGGTCGGCGGCGGCTTCCCGCCAGCGCTTGTACGCCTCGCGGTGCACCTCGGCAAGGTCGCTGACCTCGGCGCCGCCGTACGCGTCGAGGGCGGCCCGTTGCTCGGTCGGTCGCAGCAACCGCACCTGATCCATCTGGCCGTGCACGGTGACGGCCAGCTCGCCAATGTCCGCGAGCACTCCGGCCGGCACCGACCGGCCGCCCAGGTGCGCCCGCGAACGGCCCTCCGGTGACACCGAACGGGACAGCACGAGAGTGCCATCGTCGTCAGCCTCGGCGCCAGCGTCCTCGGCGCGGGACAAGATGGCCCGCGCCTTCGCGGACTTCTTGCTCAGGCTCAGCCGGCCCTCGACCAGCGCGCGCGCTCGGCGCCTCGGCGCACCCGACCCGCGTCGGCGCGACCGCCGAAGAGCAGGTCAAGGGCGGTGACGACCATGGTTTTTCCCAGCACCGGTCTCGCCGGTCACCACGGTCAGACCGTCGGACAGGTGGAGCTCGGCGTCGTCGATCACCCCGAGCCCGCTGATGCGGACTTCCTCCAGCACAAGCCCGAGGTTAGCGGCTCGCTCTCACCATTTCGCGCCCATCCCCGTCGCCACGCCCAACCGCCACTGTCCGTACAGATGTACGACTACCCGCAGTAGTCGCCGACACCGCCGCGGAGCAGCGCGTAAGCGTGGTTGACCGCGGCCACTGCCTCGGGATAGAGATCCTCGGTCGTACGACCACCGGCGACCTGCGCCCAGTTGTCGAGGCCGAGCCGGCGGGTGGTGATCAGGATCTGGTTCGCGACCAGGCCAGCAGTCACCCGATGCGGACCAGGACCGCAGGCCTCCACGAGGGCGTCCCGCAACAGCTCCACGCCCTCGATCGAGTACGCCAGCAGCGCGTTGGCCAGGCTCTCGGTGTTGTAGAGCAACCGCTGGAAGGCGATCACCTGCGGCCGGTCGCTGATGCCGGTGACCGGATCCCGGTCGGCCAGCAACCGCAGCTGGTGCCGGTGCAACGCGTCCAGCGGTGACTCCCCCGCGGAACGGCCGCGGACCACCTGCGCCGGCTCGGCCCGGTGATCGTCGATCCGGTCCAGGATCAACTCATCCTTGCTCCGGAAGTACTTGAACAGCGTCGGCTTGGACACCTCAGCGGCCGCCGCCACGTCGGCGACCGAGACGGCGTCGTACCCCCGCGCGAGGAACAACTGGATGGCGGCGTCCGAGATCGCCTGCCTGGTGCGCTGCTTCTTACGTTCACGCAAGCCGAGGTCCGAGGTCATGACGGTCATCATAGCGCTACCCAGACAAATACTTGGTTGTGTTAGTTTCTTAACTGAGTTAATCTAATGAAGTCTTGAGGAGATGACATGCCTGACACTGATGTGATCGTGGTGGGGGCCGGGCCGACCGGCCTCATGCTGGCCCGTGAGCTGCGGCTGGCCGGCGTACGGGTAGAGGTGCTTGAGCAGCTGGCCGCGCGAGCGATCCAGTCCAAGGCCGGCGGCCTGCACAGCCGTACGACCGAGGTGTTCCGGCTGCGCGGGCTGATGGACCAGATGCAGGCCCGCGCGCAGGACCGGGCGCCGGTCGGCGGCCACTTCGCCGGGCTGGCGACGCCGCTCGATTTCGCCGCGCGCTGGACACCCACAGCCCGTACATCGTGGCGACGCTGCAGCTCGACGTGGAAGACATCCTGGAGACCGAGCTGGCCGGCTTCGGGACGACTGTTCGGCGCGGGCACGAGCTTGGCTCGGTCGACCAGGACGACACTGGCGTACGCGCGCAGGTGGCTGGCCCGGACGGCACGTACGAGCTGACGGCCAAGTTCCTGGTCGGCTGCGACGGCGCCCGCAGCGCGGTCCGCAAAATGCTCGGAATCCCCTTCACCGGGCTGGCCGGCAAGGCATCGATGGTGCTGTCGGACATACGACTGGAGGGCGTCACGCTGCCCTCGCGGCGCGGCCACTTCTCCGACCACATCACCAGGCGCGGCGACCACGTCGCGATCCTGTCACCGCTGCCTGGCGGCCTCTACCGACTGATGTTCGGTGGCGACGCGCAGCTGGACAAGGACCGCACCGCGCCGGTCACAGAAGAAGAGATCCAGGAGGTGCTGGACGGCGCTTATGGACCGGGAGTACGGCTGCTGGAGGTCCGGGCGGCGTCGCGTTTCAGCGACGCGTCGCGGCAGGCCGAGCGCTATCGGGAAGGTCGCGTGTGCTGATCGCCGGCGACGCGGCGCACATCCACCTGCCGACCGGCGGCCAGGGCCTCAACCTCGGCATCCAGGACGCCTTCAACCTGGGCTGGAAGCTGGCCGCGACGGTCCGCGGCGACGCACCGGACGGGCTGCTCGACACGTACCACGTCGAGCGTCACCAGGTCGGCGCGCGCGTCTTGCAGAACACCCGGGCGCAGGGCGCGCTGATGGCCGCCTCCGAACCGGTCACCATCGCCCTGCGGGACCTGATCACCGAGTGGCTAGCGGTCCCTGAGCTGAACAAGAAGGTCGCCGCCATGATCAGCGGCCTGGACATCCACTACCAGCTGGGCGACGCGAACCCGCTGGTCGGGACGCGGATGCCCGACCTCGAGCTGGAAACCGCCGACGGCACGCGCTGGTTCAGCGACCTCACCCACGACGGCCGTGGAGTCCTCGTCGACTTCACCGGCACTCTCGAGCCGCCCGGCTCCGAGCGGGTACGACACGTCGTCGCCAAACCGCATGAGGGCCTGGACGCGCCAGCCGTGCTGGTACGACCGGACGGCTACATCGCGTCGCTCAGCGACTCACCCGACCTCACTCGCTGGTTCGGCTGAACTCGCGTACGACCGACTCGGTGCTGGCCTCGGCGGCCTTGACGAATCGCAGCAGCAGGCTCAGCTGCTCCTCGTCGAAGTCGCCGAGGTCGTCCCGGTGCCGCTGGTTGAGCGGGTCGTAGTACGCGCCGACCCGGTTGATGCTGTCCTGATCCGGCTCGATGAGAATCCGCCGCCGGTCGGTCGGGTCCGGGACCCGCCGGAGGTAGCCGGCGGCCTCCAGCCGGTCGACCATTCGGGACGCGGAGCCAGAGGTCAGGTTCACCCGTTTGGCCAGCACGCTGGCGGTCGCCGGACCGTCGTGCGCAAGCGCGTAGAGGCACTGCAGATCCGACGTGGTGACCCCCATCCGGTCCGCGATCAGCCCGTTCAGCTGGGCGAGCGGCACCTGCCAGCCCGGCAACGCGGCGACCAGCTCGGTCACCAACGCCTCCCGGCGCGCCTGGTTTGACATCGACCCACTCCCCTTTTACTGTGTCACGCAGTTGCTGCGCCACACAGTCAATGCGCGGCGCAGACGTATTATCGCACTCGCCGCCTTCAGGGAGACAACGTCGTGCCACCTCCGTCCCACCGGACCCTCGCCCTGCTCGTCCTGCTGCTCGCCACCTTCGTGGACCTCGTCGGCGCCACCGTCCTGCAGGTAGTGCTGCCGGCGATCCGGCAGGACCTGACCGCGAGCCCAGCTCAGCTGCAGTGGATCGTCGCCGGCTACACCCTCGCGTTGGCGCTGGGCATGATCCCCGGCGCGCGGCTTGGCGACCTGCTCGGTCACAAGCGGGTGTTCGCCGCCGGAATGGCCGGTTTCGGGATCACGTCGGCCATCTGCGCCCTCGCGACCACCCCGAACCTGCTGATCGCCGGGCGGGTGCTGCAGGGGCTCGCCGCCGCCGCGATGATCCCGCAGGTGATCTCGCAGCTCCAGGTCATGTACGAGCCGGCCGAACGCGGCGGCCCGATGGCCGCCTTCACCACCATCACCTCGCTGGCCGCGGCCGGCGGCCCCATCCTCGGCCCGCTGCTGCTGGCCTGGGGTTCGACCTGGCGGCTGACCTTCTGGGTGAATGTCCCGATCGCCGCTCTCGCACTCATCGCGTGTTTCGCACTGCTGCCGGACAGCCGTTCGCCGGACACCGGCCGCATCCGTCTCGACCTGCCCGGTCTCGCGCTGTCCAGTGCCGGCCTGGTGCTGGTGCTCTGTCCGCTCATCGACATCGCGAACGCCGGCGGCCGGTCGGTGTGGACGTACGTGTGCATCGCCGCAGGTCTCGCGGTGCTCGGCTGTTTCGTCGCGTACGAGCGAAAAATCGCTTCGCCGCTGCTGGAGACCGCGCTGTTCCGATTTCGTTCGCTGCGCGGCGGCCTGCTGACGCTGCTGCTGTTTTTCGCTCCCACTGTGGGATTTTTCGTCACCTTCATGATTTTCCTGCAGACCGGCGTGGGAATGAGTCCGCTGCACGCGGGGCTGACCATGGTGGTCTGGTCGCTCGCGGTGGCGGTGACTGCCGGCCTTTCCGCTGGCGTCCTGCTGCCCCGGATCGGCCGGCTGGCCGTGCAACTTGGCCTGGTCGTGATGGCATTCGGGTTTGTGGTGATCGCGTACGTTTCAGCCAGCGCCACCGCCCACACCACCTGGACCGATTTCATCGTCGGCGCATTGGTGGGCGGTGCCGGGATGGGCCTGGTGATCGCGCCGCTGCTCACGCTGACGCTCAACGACGTGCCGGTGAGCGACGCCGGATCCAGCTCAGGGCTCTACAACACCGCCAACCAACTGGCGGCCGCTGTCGGAGTGGCGGTGGTGGGCACGTTCTTCTTCACTCAGGTCAACCCGCGTAGCGTCGATCAGGCCCGCGCGTACGGCAGCGCACTCGCCACCACCCTCTGGCTCGGCATCGGCATGCTCGCCCTGGCGCTGGCCGCCACCTTCCTGCTTCCCCGCCGCTTCGCGACCGCGCCCCAGCCCGAGGAACCAGTCCGCCAGGACGCCTGAGGGCCATGTCGTATTTCCGCCAGCCAGGGCCTCTACCGCGAGCGATCCTAGAGACATGTACGAGGACGTGGAGCGGTGCGTACGGGCGGTGCAGTCGAAGGACGCACGGTTCGACGGCTGGTTCTTCACCGCGGTGCTCACCACCGGGATCTACTGCCGGCCGAGTTGCCCGGTGGTGCCGCCCAAGGTCCAGAACATGCGCTTCTACCCGAGCGCGGCGGCGGCTCAGCAAGCCGGTTTCCGGGCCTGCAAACGCTGCCGCCCGGACGCCAGCCCGGGCTCACCGCAGTGGAACGAGCGGGCCGATCTGGTGGCCCGTGCGATGCGGCTGGTGGCCGACGGCGTGGTTGACCGTGACGGCGTCCCGGGGCTGGCCGCCCAGCTCGGCTACAGCGTGCGGCAGATCCAGCGGCAGCTGCTCGCCGAGCTGGGCGCCGGGCCGTTGGCGCTGGCCCGGGCCCAGCGGGCGCAGACCGCACGGCTGCTGATCGAGACCAGCCAGCTGCCGATGTGCGATGTCGCCTTCGCGGCCGGGTTCGCGAGCGTACGGGCTTTCAACGACACGGTAAGGGAAATCTTCGCGCTCACCCCGACCGAGCTGCGGGTCCGCTCCAGCCGGCGAAACGCGGCGCCGACGCAGGGATCACTCTCGCTGCGGCTGCCGTTCCGTGCGCCACTGTGCCCGGACAACCTGTTCGGGCACCTCGCCGCGACCGGGGTGCCGGGCGTCGAAGAGTGGCTGGACGGCGCGTACCGGCGCACCCTGCGGCTCCCGCATGGGCACGCCATCGCGGAGCTGCGGCCGTGTCCCGACCACATCGCCTGCCAGCTCACCCTCACCGACCTACGGGATCTGTCGACCGCCATCAGCCGCTGCCGGCGGCTGCTGGACCTGGACGCCGACCCGATCGCCGTCGACGAACAGCTGCGTACGGACCCGGACCTCGCGCCGCTGGTCGACAAGAATCCTGGCCGGCGGGTGCCGCGTACGGTCGACGGTGCCGAGTTCGCCATCCGGGCGGTGCTCGGCCAGCAGGTTTCGACGCAGGCGGCTCGTACGCACACGGCCCGGCTGGTCACCGCGTATGGCGACCCGATCGACGATCCCATCGGCGGCCTCACGCACCTTTTCCCGGAGCCCGCGGCACTGGCCGACGCCGACCCGGCGACCCTCGCGATGCCGCAGACCAGGCGAAACTCTGTCACCGGGCTGGCGGCCGCGCTGGCCGACGGCCGGGTGGAGTTGGGTACCGGCAGCGACTGGGACGAGGCCCGCGCCGAGCTGACCGCGCTGCCGGGCATCGGCCCTTGGACCGTCGAGACCATCGCGATGCGCGCGCGCGCTCGGCGACCCGGACGCCTTCATCCCGACCGACCTCGGCGTCAAACTCGCGGCCGGCGAACTCGGCCTGCCCACCACGCCGGCCGCGCTGACCGCCCGGGCGGCGGGCTGGCGACCGTGGCGCGCCTACGCCGTGCAGTATTTGTGGGCGACTGGTGACCACCCCATCAACCGGCTTCCCGCCTGACGAAAGGACACTAAGCAAGTGCGTACACACACTGTCGTGGACAGTCCCGTCGGTCCGCTGACTCTGGTCGCTGAGGACGGCACGCTGGCCGGGCTCTATATGGAAAAAGCAGCGGCACCTGCCCTCGCAGGAGACTTTCGGGGTGCCTGATCCCGACAGTTTTACCGAGGTGATCCAGCAGCTGAAAGAGTATTTCGCCGGCGATCGTACCGACTTCGACCTGCCGATCGCCTTCGCTGGCACGGACTTCCAGCACACTGTCTGGACGGCGCTGCGAGACATCCCGTACGGCGAGACGGTCTCTTATGGCGAGCTGGCCGAGCGGATCGGCAAACCGACCGCGTCCCGCGCGGTCGGCCTCGCGAACGGCAAGAACCCCATCGGCATCATCGTGCCGTGCCACCGGGTGGTCGGCTCGAAAGGCGACCTGACCGGCTACGGCGGCGGCATCGAACGCAAGCGCTTCCTGCTTGACTTCGAGCGCGACGGCGCCGACACCCTGATCTAGTGTCCTGCCGCAGGACACTAGCCAACCCTCAGTCCGCGCGGCGCCAGCCGTTGACCGGCAGCGCGAACTTGGCCACCAGCCGGTCGGTGAAGGTGCGCTGCTCCAGGCGTACGACCCGGACCGGCTTCGCCGATCGCCGCACCTCCACCACGTCGCCGGGCAGCACGTCGTACGTCCGGCGGCCGTCGCAACACAGCACCGCCGACGCCCGGCTCTTGGCCAGCACCTCGACGGTCAGCACCGAATCGGGAGCGGCGACCAGCGGCCGGTTGAAGAGCGCGTGGGCGCTGATCGGTACGAGCAGGAGGGCGGCCACGTCCGGCGACACCACCGGGCCGCCGGCCGAAAAAGCGTAGGCGGTCGACCCGGTCGGCGTCGCGAGCACGACACCGTCGCAGCCCCACCGGGACAGCGGGTGGTAGTCGACGCTGACCAGCACGTCCAGCATCCGCTCACGGGCCGACTTCTCCACGCTGGCCTCGTTCAGCGCCCAGTCGCGGGCGAGCACCTGCCCGTCGCGCAGCAGCACGACATCGATCGCCAGCCGCTCGTCGACGGTGTACTTCCGGTCGATCACCGCCCCGACGGCCTCGTCCAGGTCGTGCAGCTCGGCCTCGGCCAGAAACCCGACATGCCCGAGGTTGACGCCGATCAGCGGCACCCCGGCGTGCCGAGCCAGTTCGGCGGCCCGCAGCAGGGTGCCGTCGCCGCCGAGCGCGAAGACGATCTCGCTGCTGGCCGCCGCGTCCGGACCGTGCTCCACTCGGTCGGCCTTGACGTGACGTGCAGTTCGCTGGCCTCGTCGGTGAGCACCCGCACCTCGAAGCCGGCTTCGACCAGTTGGCCGACGACCTGCTTCGCGCAGGCGAGATTCTCCTGGCGCCCGGTGTGTGCCACCAGCAGCGCGTTGCGGGCCGGCATGCTCAGGATTCCTCCACCACGGCAGCGATCTGATCCGGATCTGGGCCGGGAGCGCCGCACCTCAACCAGAGGAAGAACTCGACATTTCCCGACGGACCCGGCAGCGGACTGCGGATGACGCCGCGGGTGCCCCACCCCATGGTGGCAGCCTCTCGCGCGATTGCCAGCACGACTTCGGCGCGCAGCGCCGGATCGCGCACCACACCGCCGGATCCGAGCCGCTCGCGGCCCACCTCGAACTGCGGCTTCACCATCGGAACAAGGTCGCCGTCCGGTCTCGTACACGCCGTCAAAACCGGCAGGACCAGGCTCAACGAGATGAAGGAGAGGTCGGCGACAGTCAGGTCGACCGGCCCGCCAATCGTCTCCGGCGTCAGGTCGCGAATGTTCGTACGCTCGAAGGTCCGGACCCGAGGGTCCGCGCGGATCACGTCGGCCACTTGCCCGTACCCGACGTCGACACCAACCACCTCAGCCGCGCCCGCGCGCAGCAGTACGTCGGTGAAGCCGCCCGTGCTGGCGCCGGCGTCCAGGCATCGGCGGCCGGTCACGTCAACCTCGAAGGCGGCGAGCGCGCCGGCCAGCTTGTGGGCGCCACGGGACACGTAGTCGGGGCCTTCCGCCCGTACGACAACGGCGGTGTGCTCGTCGACCTTGGTCGCCGGCTTGCCGGCCGCGCGGCCGTCGACCAGCACCGCTCCCTGGGCGATCAGCGCCGCGGCCTGCTCACGGGAGCGGGCGAGGCCACGGCGTACCAGCTCCACGTCCAGCCGAGCCGCCACCGGCTCAGGTCTGGTCGATGGTGGAGAGCGCGTCCTGTAGTGACTTGTGGGCCGCCTCGTAGCGGGTGATGTGCTCGCTGATCGGCAGTTGCTCGATGCCTTCCAGCCGCTTCATGGCCGCGTCGATCGGCGAATCTTCCGCTCGTACGACCGAGGGCCCTGCGGCGGGTGGGCTGGCACTCGCCGCAGCCGGCACCGACGGCAATGGCGCCGGGTCCGTGCCACCGGGCACCTCCGCGGTGGAAACCGGCGAGGACGGCATCGGCGGATCGGGCGTTGGGCCAGGGACCGGCGACGGCGGAGCGGGTGCTGGTGGCTGCGGAGTGGGGATCGGGTCTGGTACGAGCGGACCGGGCACCGGCGGGGCCGGCATCGGACCTGGCGCCGCCTTGGTGGCGGTCTTCTTCGCTGGGCCGGGCACCGGCGGTCGATAGCCGGGCGGCGGGCCGGGCTTGGGCATCGGAATGGTCATGAGGTCGCCGCCGGCGGGTTTGTCGTCCTCAACCATGTTGAGGTCTTGGCTGGCGCCGTTTTGGCTAGAGCTGTCTTCGCCGGACCTGCCTTCGCGGCTTGGGCGGGCGCCGCCTTGGTGGCGGTCTTCTTCGCCGGAGCGGGGCCCGTTCGGGACCAGCGGTCCCGGAACAAGCGTTTCTACTCCGCGGCGATCTTGGCGGGTTTGTCGTCCTCAACCATGTTGA
>NZ_WOTO01000078.1 GCF_010993775.1 Fodinicola feengrottensis
GGTTCTTGGTCTGACAAGACTTACCGTCGTGCACAGCGGCAACGATCTACAGGAGGCGGCACGTGCGACTTTCCCGGACTTGGCTGGCGGCCCTCGCGGCTACCGTGGTGGCGACCGGTGGGCTGGCCGCCTGCAGCCCCAATCCCAGCGGCGACGCGACCAGCCAGGGCATGCTGACGATCGCCCGGACCGGCGACATCGACCAACTCGACCCCGCCCGGGCCACCGCCTTCCAGACCGTACAGACCCTCGGACTGGTCTACGACACACTGCTGACCAGCGACGACACCGGCAACCTCGCCCCAGGCCTGGCGACCAGTTGGCAGGAGAAAGGTGCCACGGTCACCTTCGCCCTGCGGTCCGGGGTGAAATTTCATGACGGCACGCCGTTCACCGCGAGCGACGTGAAGGCCACGCTGGAACGCGACCTCGACCCCAAGACCAGCTCGGTGGTCCGGTCGTACCTGAAGGTCATCACCTCCGTCGCCGCGCCCAGCTCCACTTCTGTCGTGCTGACGCTTCAGCATCCGGACACCTCGCTGCTGACAGCGCTGACCTATGTCGGTGCGTCCATCCTCGCGGAGAAAGACATCAAGGCCGGTACGGTCGCGCGCAAACCGAACGGCACTGGCCCGTACGCGTGGGGGAAATGGCAGCAGAACCAGCGGTTGGACCTCACCGCGAACTCCGCTTACTGGGGCGGGAAGCCGAAAAACGGCGGCCTGGAATTCCGGGTGATCCCGGACGAGGCGTCCATCGTCTCCGGTATGAAGGCGCACAGTTTCGACTTCGGCCTGGTTTCCGACCCGGCGGTGGCCCGCCAGGTCAGCACCGGCGGGAATGTCACGGTCGTCAACGAACCGACTTTGTCGTACCACGTCCTGCAGCTCAACGGCCGGCGCGGACCACTCGCGAATGTCAAGGCACGGCAGGCGATCGCGTGTGCGGTCGACCGCCCACAGCTGGCCGCGTCCGTCTACTTTGGACACGCCACGGTGACCGGCCCGATCACCAGCCCGGCCTACCCGTACGACGCGACCGCCGGCTTGCCCTGCAAGCCGGGCGATGTGAACGCGGCCAAACAACTGCTGGCCGCATCCGGAAACCCGAACGGCTTCACCCTGCACACCATCGTGGAAACCGGCGAATACTCGACCTCGACGAACATCGCGCAGGTGCTGCAGTCGCAGCTCGGCGCGATCGGGGTCAAGCTCGACATCGACCGGCAGCAGACGAACGTCTACGTACCGAACTGGACCAAGGCGAACTTTGACGCGGCGGTCGCGCTCAATGGCGGCAGCGTCGATCCGTACCTGCAATATGGACGGTATTTCACCACCGACGGCAGCCTGAAAGTGCCGGCCGGGCTGACCGATGCCAAGCTCGACCAGTTGCTCACCCAAGGCAACGCGGCCACCGACCTGGCGGCTCGCAAGCAGATTTTCGGTCAGTTGCAGCAAACCCTGCTGACCGACTCACCATGGGTCTGGCTGCTGCGCAACCAGGTCTATTACCTGACCACCAAGGGCGTCACTGGTTTCAAGCCGCTGCCGACGGAGTCTCTGCTGTATTTGAGGGATACCAAGGCATGAGTTTGCGTTATTTGGGTGGGCGGCTGCTCGGTACGGTCGTCACCCTGCTGGGTGTCGCGGTGGTGGTTTTCGTGGTGCTCCGGGCATTGCCCGGGGACACCATCACGGCGAAGCTGGGCACCGAGTCAGCTAACCTGGACGCTGGCCAGCTGGCCGCGTTGCGGCATTTCTACGGTCTGGACCGGCCGCTGCCGCTGCAGTTCTTCAGCTGGCTCGGCGGTGTCCTGACCGGAAACCTGGGCGTCTCGCTGGACACCGGCACGCCAGTGTCCACCTTGGTCGCTGGCGCGCTGCCGGTCACCGTCGAGCTGGCCGTCCTGGCGATGCTGATCGCCACCCCGATCGGCGTGTTGGCCGGAATGCTGGCCGCCGGCCGGCCCGGCCGGCTTCGCGATCTTTCGGTGCAGGGCGCGGACTGCTCGGGCTCGCGCTGCCGGAGTTCGTGCTGGCCTCGCTGTGTGTCGCCGCGCTGGCCGCGGTTTTCGCGTACTTCCCGGATCCCGGCACATATGTCCCGTTGACCACCTCCATCGGCGGCAACCTCAGCCAACTGCTCTATCCGGCGCTCGTGCTCGCGGTCGGGCTGGCCGCGAACATCATGCGAACCACCCGGTCGGCCTACCTGGAAGCGGCCGGCGCGGACTTTGTGCGTACGGTACGGCAAAGGGAAAAGGGCTCGCCGGCCAGCGGATTCGGTTCCGACACATCCTGCCCAACGCCGGCATCCCGATCGTCACCATGGTCGGCATCCAGTTCGGCTATCTGCTTGGCGGGACCGTGATCGTCGAGCAGATCTTTGCCTTACCAGGCCTGGGAAGGCTGCTGTTGAACGGCATTCTGCAACAGGACTACGCGATCGTACAGGGCACGACTTTGCTGGTAGCGACGGCATTCGTGCTGGTCAACTTCGGCGCGTCGACCTCGCCTATCGGCTGCTCGATCCACGTACCCGACTGGGCACCTCATGACGGCCGCGCTGGTCACCACCGCGGTCCGCTCGTCCGGCCAGCTGATCGTGCGTCGACTGTGGACGGACCGCAGTGGCCGGATCGGCTGTGTGCTGGTCGGGCTGGTGCTGTTGGTCGGGCTGGCGGCCGCTTTCGGGCTGCTGCCGTACGATCCGATCGCCCAGTCGGCGGCACGCCTGCGGCCGCCGTCCGCGGCCCACTGGTTCGGCACCGACCAGTTCGGCCGGGACATCGCGGCCCGGACCTTCGGCGGCATCTTCGCGTCGTTGCGAGTTTCGGTGCTGGCGGTGGCGATCGCCGCCGTCGTGGGCGGCTTTCTGGGCATCCTGGCCGGTTTCGCCGGTGGCCTGCTGGACGCGATCATCGGCCGGCTGACCGACATTCTCTTCGCTTTCCCGGCGATTCTGCTGGCGCTGGCCCTGGTGGCCGCGCTCGGACACGGCTGGACGAACACCGCGATCGCGATTTCGGTCGTCTACGTCCCGATTTTCGTCCGAGTGGCCCGCGGTCCAGTGCTGGCCGTCCGGGAATCGGACTATGTGCAGGCAGCGCGAGCACTCGGCTTCTCCCCCGCTCGCATCCTGTTCCGGCACATCCTCCCAAACGTCAGCGCGCCTTTGGGCGTACAAACGGCCTTGGCGCTGTCGTGGGGAATCCTCACCGAGTCGGCGCTGTCTTTCCTGGGCCTCGGCGCACAACCTCCGGACCCGTCTCTGGGTCTGATGGTCAACGACGCCCGCAACCTGCTCACCGAGGCGTGGTGGACGCTCGCCTTCCCAGCGGCCGCGATCGTGGTCGCCGTGGTCGGCTTGAACCTGCTCGCCGACGGCCTGCGCGGAGCGAGCCGATGACCGGGCTGCGGGTCGAGGAACTGCGGACCGTGCTGAAGACCGGCACCGCCGTCGTACGAGACGTGTCGTTCACCGTCGAACCCGGCGAAATCGTTGGCCTGGTCGGCGAAAGCGGCTCCGGCAAGACGCTCACCGCACTGTCCGTCGCCGGCCTGCTGCCGGCCGCCGCCGAGGTCACTGGCGGGAAGGTGTTCCTGGGCAACGAAAACCTGCTGGAGCTGTCCGAGCGGCGTCGGCGGGCCGCTCGCGGAGCCGGGATCGCGATGATCTACCAGGATCCGATGACCGCGCTGAACCCGCTGATGACCGTCGGAGCGCAGATTTCCGAAGGCCTGCGCGCGCACGGAGTTTCCCGTACGCAAGCACGTGAACGTACGCTCGAGGCGATCGCCGAAGTGCGGCTGCCGCAGCCCGCCGTGATGGCCCGGCGATATCCGCATCAGCTCTCCGGCGGCCAGCGCCAGCGGATGATGATCGCCGGTGCACTCGCGATGCGACCGGCCGTGCTCATCGCCGACGAACCGACGACCGCGCTGGATGTCACCGTCCAGCAACAGATTCTCGCGTTGGTCGACGATCTGCGCCGAACCCATTCGCTGGGGGTGCTGTGGATCACCCACGATCTCGCGGTGCTGGCCCAACTCGCCGATCGGGTGTTGGTGATGTACGCCGGCCGGATCGTCGAGTCGGCGTCCACTGTGGACCTCTTCGAGTCGCCACGGCACCCGTACACGGCCGCCCTGCTGGCCTCGATCCCGCCTGCTACCGGCATCGAGCGTCCACCCCTGCCACAGATTGGCGGCGTTCCCCCAGATCTGGCCGCACTGCCCGCCGGCTGCCCTTTCCAGCCGCGCTGCGAGCACGCCGAGGACCGTTGTTCGGTCGTCGACCCGCCGCTGGATTCCGTTGCGGCCGCTCACGAAGCGGCCTGCCTGGTTCTCCCGGAGCGGTGGTCATGATCGAAGTCGAAGGTCTGGTCAAGCACTACCGCGGCCGCGGTGCGCCCGTACGCGCGGTGGACGGCATTTCGTTCCAGGTCGGCAAAGGTGAGGCGCTCGGCCTGGTGGGCGAGTCAGGGTGCGGAAAGTCGACCACCGCGCGGTTGCTCGTGCGACTGGAGAACCCGACCGCCGGCACGGTCCGGCTCGGCGGCGAGGACGTCACCACCCTGGGTGGCCGTGCGCTGCGTCAAGTCCGGCGACGGATCCAGCTGGTTTTCCAGGATCCGTACTCGTCTCTCAACCCGCGACTGACCGTCGGCAGCGCGCTGGCCGAGGTTCTTTCCGTGCACGGCATGAAAACTCCGGTCGGCGAGCTGTTGGAGACGGTCGGCCTCGCGGCCGGGCTGGCCGGCCGCTACCCACCCGAGCTATCCGGCGGACAGCGACAACGAGTAGGCATCGCCCGCGCTTTGGCGGTAAATCCCGAAATTCTCGTGCTGGACGAACCGGTCTCGGCGCTGGACGTGTCCGTACGAGCCGAGGTGATGAACCTGCTTTCCCGGCTGCGTACCGATCTCGGTCTCACGTACGTCTTCATTTCGCACGATCTCGGGATGGTCCGGCACCTCTGCGACCGGATCGCGGTGATGATCTCGGCCAGATCGTGGAAATCGGCGGCTGGCAGCAGGTGTCCGACGCGCCGGCGCACCCGTACGCGCAATGCCTTCGCGCGGCCATCCCGCAGCCGGATCCAACCAGCCGCCGACCCGCGAAGGTGCTGGCCGGTGACGTACCGGATCCGACCGCGGTGCCATCGGGCTGCCGTTTCCATCCGCGCTGCCCGCTCGTCGAAGATCGCTGTCGTACGGACGAACCGGAACTGCTCGCGAAAGCCGCCGATCATCCGGTCGCCTGTCACGTCGTCAACCGCTGATCAGTATTCGTCGTGAAAGCGCACCTCGGCGCTGCCCGCCTTGGCTCCGAGCGCGGTGGCCCGGCCTTCCGGCTTTTCCCACGCTTCCTGGCGCCCGAGCGCGGTCAGGTCGAGATAGTAGTGCGTACCGCCGGGTTGTTCGAGGCCACGAGCGAAAGTAGAGTACGTATGGAAGATTTTCTCTTCGTCACGAAGGAAGACACTCAGGCCCGGGTAGTCTCCTCGCCGCGGCGGCGACCAGGGATAGCCGGCCGCCGCGAGCTCGTCCTCGTCACGAAAGTTCAGCAGCACTGGCCCGACCCGGTCGTCGACAGTGGCCTGGAAGTCGTAGTTGAAGTCGCTGCCTTCCGAGGAATACCAAGGAAACGCCCAGCCCATTCGGTCATGGAACGGGACGATTTTCGCCAGCGGCCCGCGCGAGACCGCGGCCAGCGTGACATCACGGGCATGCAGATGAGTCAGGTTGCCGATGTTGTCGGCCGCGCCCGAACAACTGGGGCAGCCCACGTCCCGCGGAGTCTCGTTGCCGTCCTCATCCACTGCGAAATTCCACATGAAATGGTGCAGAATCAGCTGACCCCGGCCCTCGAACAAGTCGAGCAGGCTGACCGGTCCCTTTCGGCTCTGGAAAACGTACGGCTTGTCGACCCTTACCATCGGCATCCGGCGACGCTCCGCGCTCAGCTCGTCGCGGATGCGGGTGACCTCCTTTCCTTCGCCAGCAACTCTCGGCGAGCGACCAGCCACTCTTCGCGCGACACGATCTCCGGCAGGCTCATCGTTTCTCTCCTCGGTTCGTGGGAGTAGGTACACAAAGGGATCGGCGCGAGCCGGCGGTTCTCTACATCGCGCTGCCACATCCGGACACCAGGCTGGTCATCGGCCGTTCGCGGGGTTGTCTCCGGGCCGTCATCGAAGGATGATTTCGTCGACTCGACACGTGTCGTAAAGCGTTTACGCGAAAGAAGGCAGTTCGGTGGCAGGTCGGCTGACCGCTCTGGGAGCGGGTTTCGTGGCATGTTCGCTGGTCATCGCGGGTTTGGTTGGTACGCCCGGAGCGTCCGCCAGCCCAGGTCTAGCCAGGTGGCTGCCGCCCACACCGGCGACTTGGCCGCTGGTGGTCGACGAGCAGACCAGCGCTAAGCAGACGCTCACGCGCGGGGTCCAGCAGTGGTCGGACCACCTCGACACGGCCGGCGGCGCCCAGCGCGCACAGGTGATGGATGTGGACCTCACCGACCCGAACCTCCGGCTCGGCGTGGTCGAGTCGCACGACCACCTCACCGACACCGCCGACGAGGTGCCCACCTCGATGGCCGACCGGACCGGCGCGATCGCCGGCGTCAACAGCGACTTTTTCGAGATCTACGGTTCCGGCCGGCCGGAGGGAATGGTCGTCATCGACGGCCAACTGGTGAAAAGCCCGAACGCCAGCCGGCCATGGAACCTGATGGTCCGCGACAACGGCTCGATCGGGATCGGGCCGGCCACCTACGCCGGCACCGTCACCGCCGGCGCGGCCAGTCATCCGATCACTTCTGTCAACACTGTCAACGATCTTTCCACCACCGGTGCGCTCGTACGAGTCACGTCCTATCTTGGTACGCCCTCGCCGATCCCATCGTCCACTGTGGTCAGCGGCAAGCGTGAGGGCGCCGCGCTGGTCATCACCTCGATCACCCCGAAGGTGACCGACCTGGCCCAACTTCCGGCCGGCACCGAGGAACTGGTCGGCACCGGCGACGCAGGCACCTGGCTGACCGCCAACGCGCACCTCGGCGATCGGCTGGCCATCGCTGAGAAAGTCGGGCCGGACAACGATCTCCGGCAGGCCGTCAGCGGCGGCGCGATCCTGGTCAAGGACGGCGAGCGGGCGGTGCCGTTGCAGGGCCCGGGCGAAAACAACATCAACAACCCGGTCACCGCGGTCGGCGTCACGAAGGACGGCAAGAAAGCGATTTTCGCTGCTTTTGACGGACACCAGGCCGAAGGGGTCGCGCAGGGACTCACCGAGCCTCAGCTTGCCGGCTGGCTGATCCAGCATGGCGCGTACAACGCGATTCTCTTCGACTCCGGCGGCTCCACCCAGATGGTGGGCCGGCTGCCCGGACAAACCACAACCTCCGTACTGAACGTACCTTCCGACGGCCACGAACGGCCGGTGGCCAACGGACTTTTCCTTTACAGTACGAGCAAACAGCCCGGCCCTGCGACACACACACCGTGGTCAATGGCGGCAAACCGTTGACAGCGCTGACTCATTCGACGTTGGACGTGCCCGCGTACGCCACGGACTCCGCCGACAATCCGGCCCGCGAGCCTGTACAGCTGGCAGTTTTCCCACCCTCGCTGGGATCCGTACGAGGTGACAAGATCGTCACGGCTGGACACACCGGCAGCGGCGTCGTGACCGTGCGCGCCGGCCGCGCCCTTTCCGTCGTACCGTTCGAAGTGGTCGACAAGCTCAGCACGCTGTCCGCCACGCCCACACAGGTCGATCTCGGCAATGGGCAGACCCAGAAACTCACCATTTCCGGCACCGCGCGCGGTAAACCCGCGGCCCTCCCCGATTCCGCTGTCTCGTGGACCGTGTCGCCGCCCGCGCTGGGAACCGTCGCCGCCGACGGCACCTTCACCGCCGCCGCCTCCGGCGGCGGGCTGGCCACCGTCACCGCGCGGGCCGGCACCCAGACCGCGACCGTGAGCGTCGCGGGTCGGACAGACCTCGGTCCCGGTCGACCCGCTCACCGATGCCTCGAAATGGTCGGTCAGCGACGCGTACATGAACGTCTATCCCCGGCACGTACCCAGCCCTGGTGGCACGTCCACATCGGATGGTTCGCTTTCGTTTGACCCGACAGCGAAACGGACCCCGTCCGACGCCGGCGCGATGAAAGTGCATTACAACTACCCGAACGTGAGCAAGACCTTCGACCTGGACATGTATCTCAACGATCCAGAAAGCGAGCAGGTCGCACTGCTGAACGGCTCGCAGGCACCGATCGGGTTGGGCGTCTGGGTCAAGGGCAACAGCGATTTGGCCAGCCGCCCCGGAAAAGCGCTGGATCCGGGCATTGTCAGCCTCAACGTCGGCATCTGGCAGGCCAGCAACCAACCGACCAGCTTCTACCCGACAGGCGTCACCTTCGACGGCTGGCAATATGTCGTCGCCACTCTTCCGCAGGGCCTGCAGTTTCCCCTGCGGATCAACTACTACCTGGCGCTGGTCGTCATCAAACCGGGGCCGAACCTCACCGGTGACGTGTGGTTCTCTGGCCTGCAGGCACTCTACTCACCGCGACCGCCCAAGCCAGTGCAATACACCGCGATCCCGAAGAACCCGAGTTGGCTGCAGTTCACCGACGTCGATTCCTTCCGGCGCGGCGGGACAACCGTCGCCGCGATGGACGACGCCCACGTGACAGCCGCCTCCCCGAACGCGACCGGCCCAACGGTCATGCGGAACATCGGCAGCGCTTTTGGTTCGCTGCCAGCGAATGCCAGACCGCAGCAGGTCCAAGCGCTCGGCGACATGCCCGACAGTGGCACGCCAGAGAACCTGAACTATGCGAACTCCCTGTTGGCTGGCCTCAATACGCCTTACCGTGACGCACCGGGAAACCACGAGATCACCCAGGGCGCGAACCCGGAGAACGGCAACTTCGCCAGCGTTTTCGGCGCCACCCACTACTCGTACCCAGTGGGACCCGCGAACGGTCATCGTCACCGATTCCAGCCACATCGGTATTCTCGGTTCTGACCCGTACCAGAACGTCGACACCGACGAGTCGCAATACCAGTGGCTGGTCGATCAGTTGACCGCCAACCGCTCGAAAGTCGCGATCGTCGCGACACACGCGCCCGCGTACGATCCGCATCCCCGCGCCGACAGCCAGTTCAGTGACCGCTGGGAAGCGCGAATGTACGAGGAACTGCTGATCCGCTACCAAAAGACGCATCCGGGAGTTCACACAATCCTGTTCTTCGGGCATTCCCGCGGATTCGCCGAAAACCTCTTCGACGCCGCCGGCAACAACGTCGCCGACGGCCTACCGAACTTCGTGGTCGCCGACGCCGGCTCTCCCCCGTACGCGTCCACGGACCAGGGTGGCTTCTATCACTACGGCCTTTTCCACATTCTCTCCGACGGCACCGTACAGTTCGCCGTCCAGCCTGTGTTGGCAAGTGTTTCGATGATCGCTCCCAAAACATCGCTTACGCGGGGCGAAAGTGAGACACTGTCCGGCACCGGAACAACTGTCACCGGAAACGACGCCGCCGCATTGTCCGTACCGATCGCGGATCCAGTTTCCCGCTCCTGGACCACCTCAGATCCCCGAGTGGCCACCATCGACCGACGTACCGGCCAAGTCACCGCACACCGACCCGGAACCGCCACCATCACCCTTACTACCGGCGGCGTCTCCAGCACCTGCATTCTCATCGTGACCGGTTGATTCACCCGGTGCTGGTGTCGTTCGGCGGGTGTCGCAATTCAGCGGCGCTCGCCCCGGCCGACCCAGCACCGGCCCCCAGGTGCCGCCGGTGGGGCTGTTTTAGTTAGCTACCCCAACGAAATTCGGTCATTCGAACAGGTATATCAGGGCCGCCCCACCCGAAAAACCAACAAGCTGGCCAGCCGAACCACCGTTCTAGACAGCGAGCACGATTTTGCCGGTGGTGCGGCCGGTTTCGCCGTGGCGGTGAGCGGCGGCGGCTTCCGCGAGCGGGAACACCGAGTCAATCTCGACCCGCAACTGGCCGGCGTCCACGAGCCCCGCGAGCGCTTTCATGCCGGCGTAGTCAGCTTCGACGAGGGTGAAACCTGCGCTTATCCCTAGCGAGGCCGCTGCCGCGATCCGGTCCGGCTCGATCAATTCCGTCAGCGAGATCAGGAAACCGCCTGGGCGCAACACTTTCAGGGAGCGGTCGAAATAGTCGCCACCGATGGTGTCCAAGACGACGTCGATTTCCTTGACGGCCTCAGCGAAATCCTGCTGGCGATAGTCGATCAGCTCGTCCGCGCCAAGCCCGCGCAGAAATGCGTGCTTGGCTTCACTGGCCGTGCCGATGACATAGGCGCCGCGGGCTTTGGCGATCTGTACGGCCAGATGACCGACGCCGCCGGCGGCGGCATGGATCAGCACTCGTTGGCCGGGACGTACGTCCGCCGTCTCGGTCAACGCCTGCCACGCGGTCAGGCCAGCGCGAGCGCAGCGCGGCGGCGTGTAAATGATCGAGGCTGGCGGGTTTGCGGGTGAAATGACGGGCCGGCGCGGTGACATATTCAGCGTACGTGCTGGCCTGCTGCGGGAACCTTGGCATGCCGAAAATTTCGTCCCCCGGCTGGAAAAGCGTCACGCCCGGCCCGGCGACCTCGACTACTCCGGACACGTCGTAACCGAGGATGGGCGGCTCGCCGGTAATGCCGCCTCCGGCCATCCGGGACTTCCAGTCGGTCGGGTTGACGCTGGTGGCATGCACCCGTACGAGCACCTCGGCCAGGCCCGGCTCGGGCCGTGCGGTTTCGATCAGCTCCAGCACGTCGGGGCCGCCCCACGCCCTTGCACCGGACCGCCCGCATCATCGTTGTCGTTTGCATTCACCGATCTTCCCGGCAGACGAGCGACCAGGAACAGTGGCCAGATAGTCAGTATGTGACAAGATCAGGCCATGCATCGCGTCGCCGTCCTGGCCCTTGAGGCCGTGATCCCGTTCGAGCTCGGCATCCCATCGCGCATTTTCGGCGCCGCCACCGGTCCTGGCGGCGAACCGCTTTACGAGGTGGTGACCTGCACTCTGGATGGCCAGCCGGTGACCAGCGACGCTGGCTACACCATCGGCACCGATCTGGACGCAACCGCCCTGACCAGCGCGAACACCGTTATTATCGCGCCCTTTCACACCCCGCCAAGCAGGACCAACCAGCCACGTCTCGCGGCCGCGTTGGCCAGCATCGCGCCGGGAACCCGGATCGTGTCGATCTGTACGGCCGCATATGTGCTGGCCGCCGCGGGCCTGCTGGACGGCCGGGAGGCAACCACGCACTGGGCCGAGGCCGACCACTTCCAGGCGATGTTTCCGCTGGTCAAGGTGGAGCCGGCGGCGCTCTACGTGGACAATGGAGACGTGCTGACCTCGGCTGGCGGCGCCGCCGGGGTGGATCTCTGCCTGCACCTCGTCCGCCAGGACCACGGCGGCGCGGTGGCGAACCGGGGGCGGCCCGCAACTGTGTGGTGCCACCGTGGCGGGACGGTGGCCAGGCGCAGTACGTCGAGCTGCCGATGCCAGCGCCCTCGACCGCGAGCACCGCGCCGGCAAGGGCCTGGGCGTTGGAAAATCTTCACCGGCCACTGCCGCTGTCCACCTTGGCAAGCCGGGCCCGGATGAGTGTGCGTACGTTCACTCGCCGGTTCCGCGACGAGGTGGGCGTGACGCCGGGGCACTGGCTGACCACCCAGCGGATCGAGCGGGCGCGGCAACTGCTGGAAACCAGCGACCTCGCGGTGGATCAGGTCGCCGACCAGACCGGGTTCGGCGCGGCGTCCTCCTTCCGGCTGCACTTCCGTACGGCGCTGGGCGTCTCACCAATGGCCTACCGGCGGAGGTTCCTCACAACCCGGTCGACAACCGAGACGGCCGGCAGTTATCGTAGTGGCACATAAAGCAAACTGTACTAGTACAATGGAGGTAGGGTGGAGACGACGACGCGGACGGTTCCGCTGCGCTACCGCGAACGGATGACTGACGAGCAACTGGCCGTCTACGCGATCCTCGACGAGGCCCTGGTCTGTCACGTCTCGTACGTGCTGGATGGTGAGCCGCGGATCCTGCCCACGCTGCACGCTCGCGACGGCGACACGCTGCTGCTGCACGGCTCGTCCGGCAGTCGGCTCGGTCTGCTGGGCCGTGAAGCGGGCCAAGAAGGCCTGTCGGTTTGCGTGGCGGTGACGCTGATCGACGGCGTCGTGCTGGCTCGCTCGGCCTTCAACCACTCGGTGAACTTCCGTTCGGTCGTCGTGCACGGCCGGGCTCGCCTGGTCACCGATGTGGAGCGCGAGAAAGCCGCGCTGGACGCCTTCATCAACCAACTCGTCCCGCACCGCACCGCGCCGACCATTCCCGCCCCGCCAACCCGCAGGAACTCGCGAAGACAGCGGTGCTGGAGCTGTCGCTGGCCGAGGCAGCGGCGAAGGTACGCGCGGACAAGACCGATTTCGACGATCCCGAGGACATGGGCCTGCCGCACTGGGCCGGCGTGATTCCCCTGAAAACCACCGCTGGCCAGCCCAAACCCGCCCCGGAACTGACCGATGCGCCGGTGCCTGACCACGTCCTGACCTGGAGGCCGACCCGATGACGACCACCGAGCAGCTGACCGCCGCGGACTGGGTCAGCGCGCCAACGCTGACCGGCCAGCACGTACGGCTAGAGGCGTTGTCGCCGGCGCACGCCGACGGTTTGCTGGCCGCGGCGGACCACGACGAGGTGTTCCAATGGCTGTCGGTGCCGCGACCGACCAGCCGGCACGAGATGACCGAGCAGATCACCGACATCCTGGCGCAGTGGGACCGCGGCACCCGGGTGCCGTACGTGCAGGTCGATCTGCGCGATGGCGCCGAAGTCGTCGCCGGCATGACCTCTTTCTACGAGATCAACGCCACCACTCGTACGGTCGCGATTGGCTACACCTGGTTGGGCCGCCGGTTCTGGCGTACGCCGCTGAACACCGAGTCGAAACTGCTGATGCTCACCCGCGCCTTCGACGAGCTCGGGGCGGTACGCGTGGTGTGGCACACCGACGAGTTCAACGCCCGTTCACGAGCGGCGATCGCCCGTCTCGGCGCGCAGCCGGAAGGCCTGCTGCGCAAACACAAACTGCGCAAAGACGGCACCTGGCGGACCACCGCGCAGTTCGCGATGACCGACGACGACTGGCCCGAAGTGCGCCGGCGGCTCACCGATCGCGGCGAAAAATGATCACTAAACCGCATTGACCGTTTAAGCTCGGCGCCATGGGCGAGGTCGCGCAGCTGGACGAATCGCTGCTCACGCCTGTCCTGCGGCAGGCGTGCGAGCTGGCCGGCGTGCCGTCCACTGTGGACTCCCCCGCCGTGCTGTGGCTTTCCGAAAACGCGGTGGTCGCGCTCACGGACGTGCCGGTGGTGGCGAAAATCGGCCGCGAGCCAGCCGTCGCGGCGCGGGCCCAGCTGTCCCTGAAGGTGGCCGGCTGGCTCGCCGAGCAGGGCCTGCCGGCGGTGCGCCCGGCCGCCGGCATCGCGCCGGAGGTGGTGGTCGTGGACGGGCATCCGGTGAGTTTCTGGGAGCCACTGCCCGAACCGGTACGCCCGGCCCGCGCCTTTGATTTGGGCCTGTTGCTACGGATGTTGCACGCCCTGCCGGCGCCGCCTTTCCAGCTGCCGCGCCGCGATCTGCTGGCGAACGTGCCGCGCTGGCTGGCCGCCGGCGGCGCTGGCATCTCCGCCGCCGACGCGGCTTTTCTGCGCAGCCGGGCCGAAGAGCTGACCGCCGCCGTCGCGTGCCTGACCGCACAGCTGGAGCCCGGCGTCATCCACGGCGACGCGCTGCCCCGGAACGTGCGGGTCACCGAGCGCGGCCCGATGCTGCTCGACCTGGAAACCTTCGCCGACGACTTTCGCGAACACGACCTGACCGTGCTCGCACTCGCCCGCCGCCGCTACGGGCTGGACCGGACGACTACGCCGCCTTCACCCGTTCGTACGGCTGGGACGTAACCGACTGGTCTGGCGCCGAATTGTTGATGGCGGCAAGGGAAACCGCGAGCGCCGCCTGGGTAGCTCAGCGGACGCCCGGAAACCCGACCGCTCAGGCGGAGTTCGCGACCCGCGTTCGCGGTCTCCGAGCCGGCGACACCACCGCCCTCTGGCACGCTTTCTAGTGTCCTGCGTCTGAAGTTCGTTGCTTTATTCGGTGATCCAGACGGTGATCTGAGTGCGCCGGAGGATCGTCCTCATACTGGTGGTATGTGGGCGGTTCTCCGGTGCTCTCAGTCGCCGTCTGGGCGCCGGAGAAAGTAATGAACTTCGGGCGCAGGACACTAGCGTGTGAAACAGATGGTGATCCGGTCTGGACCGGGCACCGCGAGGACCTGCACGCGTACGCCGGCCACCACGGCCTCGGCGCCGACGATCGGGGGCAGCGCCGCCTCGAAACAGGCACCCGCGCAGGGTCGTACGCCGAGCGAATGCACCACCACCGCGGGCACCACGCCGAGGTCGTCGCCGTTGGCTGTCCGGTATTCGACCGTGACCTCGCCACCGGCCACCGGGCACACCGCCACTGTCGACTTTCCGTCGCTGGACTCGCCAAGTGCCACCACCGTGACCTCTTCGTCCACAGTGGACAGAGGGACGGTGGCTCGGTACGCCGGCAGATGCCGATAGAGCGTGGCCGCCGAAACTCGCCGCGCGGTACGGAAAAGGTCCGTCCCGGGCAGCAGCGGCAGGCCAGCGAACGCGGCCGGCCGGGCGATCGGGTAGTCTGCGATCTGGTCGGCGCCCATCACGCAGTACGGGCCGGACCCGGCCGAAAAGCCCAGCATCGCGCCCATCGCGCGCTGGTAGAACTCCAAGGTGGCCGGGTTTTGGTCCAGCACCACGTCCGGACAGGACCCGCCGGTGTCGCACGGCGGCTCGTGGACGAAGGCGACCACGTGGCCGTAGCGGCCCAGTGCACACCCCGTCCATCACGGCCTGTGCGCGACACGCGGCGAGGATCGCCCGCCGGTCGGACCGCAGGTCCTGGTGTGCGGCGCCGGACAGCACCGACCATGGGCCGATGTCGAATTTCAGGTCCAGATGGCCAAAAGTGCAGCGCAGCCAGTAGTCACGCAGGCTCCAACCGTTCGGCTGCTGGAAAATCTCGGCGAACACCCGGTCCGGCCACGGCCGCAGGGCACGGCCGCCGGACCAGCCGGTCTCCCACACGTACCGCAGCACCATCACCGGGATGGTACGGGTGGGTTTCTCAGTCATGACGGGAAAAAATCTCCCCGGGCCCGTCATCCTGCGGCGCATCTTCGACATGCGCGTAAAGCACCCGCACGGAAGCGAGCGAAGCGCAGGTCAGCGCGCCGACCGGGCCGCCGTGGTCCGCGCCGGCCACTGCCGCCTCCGCCACGAAGAGCAGCCCAGCCGGCAGACTCCCGCCATAGTAAGGAAAACGCCGGGCCGTGGATCATCACACCGCCGACCGTGTACGGGTCGGCCTTGGGATCCTCGACGATCCCGCCGGAGATGAGCGCGTCGTGCAGGACCATCAGCTGCGTCTCGGTCACCAGCCCGACACCGCGCAGCGAGGCCAGCCGTTTCAGCAGGATCTCGGTGCGATCGTCGGTCGCCTCCGGGTCGTACGTGTCGGCATCGGTCAGGTAGTCCTGCACGGACTGGCCAATCCTGGTGGCCTCTTCGATAGTCGTACCCATGGTGCGCGCCTCCCGTGCGGCGGTGATGACACGGCAAGCTTGCGAGCCGGCCGGGGCCGGTTGACGAATGCTGACGAAACTGGACGGGCGTAAAAGGCCCTTTACACCGGGCCGCCGAGCAGGGCAGCCTGGACCCTGCCCGGAGCCTGGAGGTGCTGGTGGGAGCGCTGCCGAAGCCGCGGTTACCGGATGGTCCGGCAAAGACCCTTTTTGACGCACTGCACGACCTGCACCACCAGGCCGGCTGGCCGAGCCTGCGGGACATGGCGCGTGAGGTCGGTTGCAGCCACACGACGGTGTCCGGCGCGTTCGCCGGCCCGCGGGTGCCGCGCTGGGGTCTGCTGGAGCTGATCGTCGAGACGCTGCACGGAGACGTGGAGCGGTTCCACCAGCTGTGGCTGGCTACCAGTGCCAACGCGCCGGCCGTCGTGGCGCAACCACTGGCACAACCATTGGCACAGCCACAAAGCGCGCCCGTACGCCCGCGGCAGCTGCCCGCCGACATCGCCGGCTTCACCGGCCGGCAGGACCAGTTGGCCGACCTCGACCGGCTGGTCGCCGAGCCGGCCGACGCGACCGCTCCTGTAGTCATCTCGGCGGTCTCCGGCACCGCCGGCGTCGGCAAGACCGCGCTCGCCGTGCACTGGGCGCACCGGATCGCCGGGCTGTTCCCGGACGGCCAGCTTTACGTGAATCTGCGCGGATACGACCCGGAACGACCGATGGGCGCGCGACCGAGGCATTGGAGGGATTCCTGCGCGCACTCCAGCCGGACGACGCGGCCATCCCGCCGGGGCTGGCCGAGCGGGCGGCTCGCTTTCGCACCCTGGTCACCGACCGGCGGATGCTGATCGTGCTGGACAACGCGCAATCCGGCGCCCAGGTCCGCGACCTGCTGCCCGGCACCGGTACGTGCGTGGTGCTGGTGACCAGCCGGGACACGCTGCCTGGCCTGGTGGTGCGGCATGGGGCCGTACGGGTGAACCTCGATCTGCTCTCTCTCGACGAAGCGGTCGGCCTGTTGCGCAAGCTCCTGGGCACTCGGGTCGACGACGAGCCGGAGCCCGCGGTCGCGCTCGCACTCGCGTGTGCCCGGCTGCCGCTGGGGCTGCGGATCGCCGCCGAGCTGGCGCTGACCCGGCCGCGGACCCGGCTGGCCGACCTGGTCGCCGAGCTCGGCGACGAGTCCCGGCGGCTGGACCTGCTGGCCGCCGGCGACGATGAATACACCGCCGTACGCACCGTCTTTTCGTGGTCCTGCAGGAACCTCCAGCCCGCCGAGGACCAGCTGTTCCGGCTGCTCGGCGCCCACCCGTGCCGGACCCTGGACGACCACGCGGTGCCGCGCGCTCGCCGGCACCGACCGGGTCGGCGCCCGCCGACTGCTGGATCCGCTCTGCCGCGGCCACCTGGTCGAGGAGGACACCGCTGGCCGGTTCGGGATGCACGACCTGCTCCGGGCGTACGCGGCGGAGAAAGCCACCGAGCTGCCAGACCTGCCCGCCGCGCTGACCCGGCTCGCCGACTACTACACCCAAGCCGCCCAGGTCGCGGTGAACACCGCTTTGGGCGAGCGGGCCCGCGACTGGCTGGACCGGGAGCGCCCGCACCTGCTGGCGATCGCGCCGGGTCGGGCCGGTCAGCTGTCCCAGGTGTTGGCCGGCTACCTCGACACGGCCGGCCACTACGCCGACGGCGTCACACTCCACACACTGGCTCTAAAGGAGGCGGCCGGCGATCCACACGACGAGGCGACAGCGCTCAACCTACTCGGGGTCGTACGCCGCCGCCTCGGCGACTACGGCGCCGCGACCGAGCACCACCAAAGTGCCCTTGAGCTGCACAAAGCCGCCGGAGACCAGGCAGGTCAAGCGGCCGCGCTGCACGGGCTGGGCATCCTGGCGTGGCGGCTCGGGCACTACCTCACGGCACGCGAGCGACTGGAGCAGGCCTACGAGCTTTTCACTGTCGCCGGGGACCGCGTTATGCAAGGCACCGTGCTCTACGGACTCGGGACCGTACATCTACAGCTGGGTCTCTATCGCGAGGCCGTGGACCATCACCTCCGGGCACTGGAACTCCATCGCGAGACCGGCAACCTGCTCGGCGAGAGCCGGACGCTCAACAACCTCGGCAACGCGTACGAACGGCTCGGCCGGCTCCCCGATGCATTGGACCATTTCCGCAGGTCACAGGCACTGAACAGGCAGCTCGGCAACCAGCTCGGGGTGGCCGTGGCGCACACCAACCTGGGCGGCGCCTACACCCGGCTCGGCGAATACGACGCGGCGCTCGCGCACCTTCGCGCAGCGGTGCCCATCTACGCGGCTGCCGGCTACCGGATCGGCGATGTCGACTCGCTCTGCGCGTACGGCCTGTTCTACCTGCGTTTCGGCCAGCATGACCAGGCGCTCGACCACCTCCGGCGGGCGGTGGCGCTGTCCCAGGAGCTCGGCGAGCTGGACGTACAAACGCGCGCGCTGGTCGGCCTTGGCGACACGCTCCGGCAGGTCGGTCGGCGCGCCGAGGCGCAGCAGCAGCAGTACGACGAGGCGCTCGCTCGCGCGGACGAGACGGGCGACCGGTACGCGCGCGCGCGTGCGCAAGTCGGACTGGCCCGGTTGTACGCGGACGAACCCGAGGCACGGCAGCACTGGGAAGCCGCGCTGGCCCTCTACACCGAGCTTGATCTGCCAGCTGCCCTCGAGATCCGGGTCAAGCTAGGGGGCGTCGAACAGGGCGCTGACTGACTCGCCGTTGTGGATCCGGCGCATCGCCTCGGCCAATGCCGGCGCGATCGACAGCACGGTCAGCTTCGGCACCCGCTCGCTCTGCGGAATCGGCACCGTGTTCGTACAGACGATTTCCAGCACATCGGGCTGGTCACTGATGCGTTTCAAAGCTCCGCTGGCGAAAAGCCCGTGCGTACAAGCGACGCGGATCGTTCGTACGTTCAGGTCGCGGAGCCGGTCCAACAGCTCGATCACCGTGCTGCCCTTGGCGATCTCGTCGTCCAGCACGATCACGTCCCGGCCGGTCACGTCCCCGATGACCGAGCTGATGCTGACCCGGTCGTCGGCGAACCGCTGTTTGGCGCCGGCCGCGACCGGGACACCGAGCATCCGGGCGAACGCGGCGGCTTCCTTGGCATTGCCCAGATCCGGCGACACCACGGTGGTGTTTGTCAGGTCATAGCCGGCGAAATGCGCGGCAAGCTCCCGCAATGCGTGCAGGTGGTCGACTGGGACACTGAAAAATCCGTGCACCTGCGGGGAATGCAGCGTCATCGCCAGCACCCGGTCGGCGCCGGCGGACACCAGCAGATCGGCGACCAACCGGGCGCCGATGGAAATGCGCGGCGCGTCCTTCTTGTCGGACCGCGCATAGGCGTAATAGGGCATCACCACGGTCGTACGCCCCGCCGACGCGCCCCGGGCGGCGTCCAGCATCAGCAGCAACTCCACCAAATTCTCCTGAACCGGGCGAACCAGCGGCTGCACCAGGAAAACGTCCCGTTCCCGGCAGTTGGCCTGCAACTGGACTTCCAGGCAGTCGGTGGCGAACCGCTCCACTCGCACTGGATGCAGTGGCTGCTCTAGATGCGAACAAATCTCCGCTGCCAACTGCGGGTGGGCACTGCCACTGAAGATGGCGATGTCTCGCACCAACTGCTCCTGTGTGGGGTCGACCGGGGCAGATACGAGAAGAGCCTACCTAATCGGTTCAGCCGACCGTACGGTCGGTACGCAATCCGGCGATCTCGTCGGCCGTCCGCCCGAGGCCCACCAGCACCGCGTCGGTGTGCTCCCCCAGCGCCGGCACCGCGCCCATCGTCGCCTCGGCGTCCGCGTACGTGAACGGCGGCAGGATCGCGTCGAACGTCCCCACCGGCGTACGTACCGGCCGCCACCGGTCCCGCGCCGCGAGCTGCGGATGCTCGATCAAGCCGTGCACATCGTTGAGCCGCGCATTCCCGATTGCCGCCGCGTCCAGTTTCGCGACCAGGTCTTTCGCGTCCAGTTTCGAGGTTTTCTGGGCAATCGCCGCGTCGACGGCGGCGCGGTTGCGGGTACGAGCGATGTTCGTCGCGTAGTCGGGATCCCGCGCCAGCTCCACCCGCTCCAGCACATCGGTAACGAACCGTACCCACTCCCGGTCATTCTGGATGCTGATCAGCACCTGCTTACCGTCCGCCGTCGGATATCCCGTGTACGGCACCACCGAGGGATGCCCGAGCGCCGACCGCTTCGGCAACCGCCCGGTCCCTTTCGTGTAGTAGAGCGAATGTCCCATCCATTCCGCGATCGCGTCCAACATCGACACCTCGACGCTGGCTCCCCCACCACCACGTCTCTCGCCGGAACAGCGCCGAAAGAATCGCCGTGAACGCGTACATCCCGGCGCCGATATCCACCGTCGGGATCCCCGTCTTCACCGGCGTGTCGTCCGTACCGGTCACCGAGGCGAGCCCGCCTTCGCCCTGCAACAGCAGGTCATAGCCCGGTTTTCCACTGTACGGGCCACCCGTCCCGTAGCCGGACATGTCCACCACGATCAGCTCCGGCTTGGCTTTTCTCAGTTTCTCCGCCGAAAACCCCAGCCTGGCCGCTGCCCCGGGAGCCAAGTTCTGGACGAAGACATCCGCATCCAGAATCAGGTCCTCGACGATTTTCTGTCCCTTTTCGGACTTCAGGTCGACGGCAAGCGACTCTTTTCCTCTATTGAGCCAAAAGAAATGCGCCGCCAGCCCGTCACCGCATCATCGTCGTACCCACGCGCGAAGTCCCCGCCGTCCACTCGCTCCACCTTGACCACCCGCGCACCAAGGTCCGCGCAGTGCCTGGTCGCCAGCGGCGCGGCCACTGCCTGCTCAATGCCGACAACCGTGATCCCCTCAAGCGGCAGCACAGGCCCTCCTTCACCTCTGGGCTTATCGTCACACCTGCCGCACCCCTTGCTGGCGTGAGATTTCGGACAGTGCCCGTCGCGACTCGTGCACAAGATGTCGTACCCCCGCGAGGGAGGATGGGCCCATGAACGACGTGGCCGCCGCCTTCTCGGAATCGACCCGAGCGTGGTTCGGTGACGCGTTCACCGCACCTACCCCGGCGCAGCTGGGAACCTGGGAGGCGGTCGGTCGCGGTGACAACGTCCTCACCGTCGCCCCTACCGGGTCGGGCAAGACGCTCGCCGCGTTCCTCGCCTCCGTCGACCGGCTCGCGTCGACGCCACGAGATGAGGACAAGCCGCGCTGCAGAGTCGTCTACATCAGCCCTCTCAAGGCCCTTGCCGTGGACGTGCAGAGGAACCTGCGAACCCCACTGGTGGGGATCTCCAGAGCAGCCGCGAGGCTGGGTCTGCCAGAGCCGGACATCACGATCGCCATGCGCAGCGGCGACACCCCGCCCAACGAACGCCGCGCGTTCACCAAGCACGGCGCGGACATCCTGATCACCACACCCGAGTCGCTGTTTCTGCTGCTCACCAGCCAGGCGCGGGACGCACTGCACTGGGCGGTGGACACGGTGATCGTGGACGAGGTGCACGCGATGGCCGGGGGCAAGCGAGGGGTTCATCTCGCGCTCTCGCTGGAGCGACTCGACGCCCTGCTGGAGCGGCCGGCGCAGCGGATCGGACTGTCCGCGACCGTACGACCGGTCCAGGATGTCGCGAGGTTCCTGGGCGGCAGCCAGCCGGTCACCGTGGTCCAGCCGCCGTCACACAAGACGGTGTCGCTTCAGGTCGTCGTGCCCGTCGAAGACATGTCAGACATGTCCACCGCGCAGCCTGGCAACGCCGACGAGGAGGTCGGGTCCAAGTCGATCTGGCCGGCGATCGAGGAGCGGGTGTACGAGCTGATTCGGGCGCACCGAAGCACGATCGTCTTCACCAACGGCCGCCGGGCCGCCGAGCGCCTCACGTCCCGCCTCAACGACCTGGCCGAAGAGAACCCATCCCCCCTCACCCATTTCCCGGCGATGGCGGTGGGCCAGTCCGGTACGGGCAAGGGCGCGCCACCGGTGATCGCGAAGGCGCACCACGGCTCGGTTTCCAAGGAACAGCGCCGGATCGTCGAGGAGGACCTGAAGGCCGGCCGGCTGCCGGCGGTGGTCGCCACCAGCAGCCTGGAGCTGGGCATCGACATGGGCGCGGTCGACCTGGTCGTGCAGGTGGAGGCGCCCCCCTCGGTGGCCAGCGGCCTGCAGCGGGTCGGCCGGGCCGGCCATCAGGTCGGCGCGGTGTCGACCGGGGTGATTCTGCCGAAATACCGTGGCGATCTGGTGTCCTGCGCGGTGGTCGCCGAGCGGATGTCCGCTGCCGCGATCGAGGAGCTGCACTGCCCACGCAACCCGCTGGACGTGCTGGCCCAGCAAATCGTCGCGATGGTGGCGATGGACGAACAAACCGTGGACGAGATCGACGCGCTGGTACGCCGAGCCGCCCCCTACGCCGAGCTGCCCAGGTCCGCCCTCGAAGCGACGCTGGACATGCTGGCCGGCCGCTATCCCAGCGACGCGTTCGCCGAGCTGCGGCCGCGGCTGACCTGGGACCGGATCACCGGGGCGCTGACCGCCCGGCCGGGCGCCCAGCGGCTCGCGGTGACCAGCGGCGGGACCATCCCCGACCGCGGGCTGTTCGGCGTCTTCCTGGCCGGCGAGAAGGGATCCCGGGTCGGCGAGCTGGACGAGGAGATGGTGTACGAGTCGCGGGTCGGCGACGTTTTCCTGCTCGGCTCCACCTCCTGGCAGATCCAGGATCACCCCGGACAAGGTGATCGTCACGCCGGCGCCTGGGCAGCCCGGCCGGATGCCGTTCTGGAAGGGCGACACTCCCGGCCGGCCGTTGGAGCTGGGTCGCGCGGTCGGCGCGTTCGTACGCGAAATGACCACCGCCAAAGAGCCCAAGGCCATCGCCAGGGCCAAAAACGCGGGCCTGGACGACTGGGCCGCGACCAACCTGCTGAGTTATCTGGCCGATCAACGCGAAGCGGCCGGCACCTTGCCCGACGACACACACCATCGTCGTCGAGCGTTTCACCGACGAGTTGGGCGACTGGCGAATGTGTGTCCACTCGCCGTTCGGCGCGCCGGTGAACTCGCCCTGGGCGCTGGCGCTGACGGCCCGGCTGCGCGAGCGATATGGGGTGGATGGGCACGCCGTCGCGTCCGACGACGGCATCGTTCTTCGGCTCCCCGACATGGAAACTCCGCCGCCGGCCGAAGTGGTCGTTTTCAGTCCAGAGGAAATCGAGGAGGTCGTCACCGCGGAGCTCGGCGGCTCGGCGGTCTTCGCCTCCCGGTTCCGCGAATGCGCGGCCCGGTCCCTGCTGCTCCCGCGGCGCCGGCCGGGCGCCGGGCGCCGTTATGGCAGCAGCGCCAACGATCCGCGCAGCTGCTCGCGGTCGCCGGCGAATACGGCGAATTCCCGGTTGTGCTGGAGGCGATGCGGGAATGCCTCAACGACGTTTTCGACCTTCCTGGCCTGACCGGGTTGATGCGCGAGATGGGCAACCGAGAGACCAGAGTCGTGGAGGCCGCCACCGCGCAGCCGTCGCCTTTCGCGCGGTCACTGCTTTTCGGTTATGTCGGCGCTTTCATGTACGAGGGCGACGCGCCGCTGGCCGAGCAGCGCGCCCAGGCCCTCGCACTGGACACCACCTTGCTCGCCGAGCTACTCGCCGCGCCGAGCCGAGCTGCGCGAGCTGCTCGACCCGAACGTGCTGGTGGAAACCCTTCAACAGCTCCAATATCTGACCACGACGACGAGCGCCGAGTGTCCACTGTGGACGGGGTGGCCGACCTGCTGCGGTTGCTCGGCGGGCTCACCGAGGCCGAGATCCAGGAACGTGGCGGCCGCCTGGAATGGTTGGCGGAGCTGGAGAAAACCCGACGGGCGATCCAGGTCCGGATCGGCGGCGAGCACCGGTGGATCGCCATCGAGGACGCCGGCCGGGTTCGGGACGCACTCGGTGCCGCGCTTCCGGTCGGCGTGCCGGACGTTTTCACCGAGCCGGTGGCCGACCCGCTGGGGGACCTGGTGTCCCGTTTCGCCCGTACGCATGGGCCGTTCTCGTCCCACCACGTGGCCGAGCGGTTCGGGATCGGCATCGCGATCGCCGCCTCCGCGCTGCACCGGCTGGCGTCCGCCGGCCGGGTGGTGGCCGGTGAGTTCACCCCAGGCGGATCCGGCGCGGAGTGGTGTGACACCGAAGTCCTGCGTACGCTCCGGCGCCGCTCACTCGCGGTGCTGCGGGCCGAGGTGGAGCCGGTGCCGGCGGCCGCGCTGGGGACGTTTTTTGCCAGCCTGGCAGCGCATCGGCCCGCACCGGCCGAGCAGCGGCGGGGTCGACACGCTGGCCGACGCGATCGGCGGCCTGCAGGGCGTGCCGCTGCCGGCGAGTGCGCTGGAGCAGCTGATCTTGCCGGCCCGGGTGCCGCACTACTACTACCCCCCGCGCTGCTGGACGAGCTGTGCGCGTCCGGCGAAGTTCTGTGGGCTGGCAACGGATCCCTGCCCGGCAACGACGGCTGGGTGGCGCTCAGCTTCGCCGATACCGCGCCGCTGCTGCTCCCCGAGCCGCTGGCCCTGGCCGAAGGCCCGGTGCCGGCCGCGGTCATCGAGTGCCTGGCCGGCGGGCAGGCGCTGTTCTTCCGGGACATCTCCGACCGGGTGGGCACCGCGCTTGGTTCGCCGGTCGCCGACGACGACCTGGTGGCGGCGATCTGGGAGCTGGTCTGGGCGGGGGCCGCCTCAGCAACGACACGCTCGGCCCGCTGCGCACCCTGCTCGGCGCCGGCCGTACGAGCCACCGACCGTCCACCGGCACCGCCCGGGCGGGTTTTCGGCGAGCCCAACGCCGGCCTCGGCTGCCCACCCGGGCCGGCCCGCCGACGGTTGGCGGCCGGTGGAGCCTGCTGCCCGACCGCGAACCCGACCCGACCTTGCGCGCGCATGCGGCCGCGGACGCGCTGTTGGAGCGATATGGCGTGCTCACCAGGGGATCGGTGACCAGCGAGGGGGTGGCCGGCGGCTTCGCTCGGATCTACTCGGTGCTGTCGGCGCTGGAAGACGCTGGCCGGGTGCGCCGGGGCTACTTCGTGGACGGCCTCGGCGGTGCCCAGTTCGCGCTGCCCGGCGCGGTCGACCGGCTCCGATCGCTGGCCACCGACCTGCAGCGCCGCCAGGAGATCCGCCGCGACCTGAGCCCGGACAGCCACCGGCCGGACCTCGCGCCCAGCTCGACCGTCCTCTCGCCGCCACCGACCCCGCCAACCCGTATGGTGCGTCGCTGAGCTGGCCAGACCGGACGGCGGAGTCCCTCGGCGGCACCACCCACCGACCCGGCCGCAAGGCCGGCGCGCTGGTCGTGCTGGTCGACGGCGCATTGGCGCTCTACGTCGAGCGAGGCGGCCGGACGCTGCTGTCCTTCACCGCCGACTCGGACACTCTGACAAGGGCGACTGCCGCACTGGCCGAAGCGGTGCGGGACGGCTTGCTCGGCTCCCTCACGGTCCAGCGCGCCAACGGCGCCGCGGTCACCGACTCCCCGCTGGCTGATCTTCTCGAACAAGCCGGTTTCCGTCCCACTCCCAGCGGCCTTCGTCTCCGCAACTAATTTAGTTGAGCGATAGAGGCTCAGCTTTACTGCGTGATCATCTAGAGTCAGCGCATGCCTTCTTTGATCACCCGGCGGCTGGGCTTGCTGCGGGACCACGATTTCCGGCAGCTATGGGTGGCTGACCTGGTCAGTCAGCTCGGCAGCCGGACGGCATTGCTGGCCGTCCCGTTCCTGGCCGTCGTCACCTTGCACGCCTCCACGTTCCAGGCGTCGCTGCTGACCGCGGCTGGTACGGCCGGCTCGCTGCTCTTCGGGCTGCACGCCGGCGCCTGGCTGGATCGCGTACGAGCCAGGCCCGTCCTGATCGTCGCCGACCTCGCTCGTACGGCCCTGTTGCTGTCGATCCCGGCGGCGAGCCTGCTCGGCGCCCTGACGTTGACCCAGCTGTACGTGGTCGCCCTCGCCAGCAGCGTGCTCACCGTCTTCTTCAACGTCGGCCAGCCGGCGTACCTGCCACGCCTGGTCAACTACAAGGACCTCGTCGAGGGCAATACCAAACTCGCCACCAACGCCTCGGTCGCGGCGCTGGCCGGCGCGGCACTGGGCGGTTTCGTGATTCAGGTGCTAAGCGCGCCGGTGGCGATCGCGGTGGACGCGGCCAGCTATCTGCTGTCGGCGGCCGGACTGGGGCGTATCAAGGCCGTCGAGCCTGTCCAGCGGCGATCGCCGGGGCGGGCGCCGCGCTGCATGGGGAGATCGGCGAAGGGCTGCGGTTCGTCGCCGGGCATCCGGTGCTGCGGGCGATGGCGCTGAGCACCGCGCTGCTGGTCCTGTTCCAAGGCGCGAACAGCGGCATCATGATCGTTTTCCTGGTCCGCGAGGTCCATCTCGGCGCCGGCGTCATTGGCGTGCTCAGCACGGTCGGGTTACTCGGCGCGTTGGTTGGTGGCCGCCGCCACCACCGGTCGCCTCGCGGCCCGGCTCGGCGAGGCCGGCACGATGCTGGTCGCGGCGGCGGCCGTGGGTGCCGGATTCCTGCTCTATCCGCTGACCGCTCCCGGCTGGGCGCTGGGCTGGTTCGTGGCCGCCAACCTGCTCGCGAGTTTCGCCATCATCACCGCGAACATCGTGCAGACGAGCTGCCGACAGCGGCTCTGCCCGGCCGGCCTGCAAGCCAGGGCCAGCTCGATCATGACGATGGTGATGGGGCATGCTGCCGCTGGGCAGCCTGCTGGGTGGCGCGCTGGCGAGCGTCTTCGGGCTGCGGGCGACGCTCACGGTGGACGGGATCGGCGTCGCGTTGTCGATCCTGCCGCTGCTCCTTTCCCCGTTGCGTACGATGCGCGCGCAAAATTCCGGGACAGACAAGCAAAACCAGGAGACCAGTTTGGGGAGCCACTGAATTCCCTTATTTTGCTCTTTTTGCTCGCAAGGTTTCGGTGTCTTTTCAGGGAACCTGTTGCAGACTGGTGATCTCCCCTGGAGTACGGTCTGTCCGTCATGCCACCGCATTCCGCCCGGCCTGGCCGGCACACCCAACTCTCCCGGTGGGTTGTGAACCCCCGGGAGACAGGCGTGCGCGAATTCCGGACCGGTGGTGGTCAGTGATCCGGGTGCTGGTGGTCGATCTCGATGTTCTTGTCGCTTCCCTGCACGCCGGCTTCGTCGACGCCGTGCCCGGGTTCAGCGTGCTCGGCACCGCGCATTCCGCGACCGAGGCGCGTGGCCGGATCGCCGAGCTGACACCGGATCTGCTGCTGCTGGATCTGCACCTGCCCGACGATTCCGCGCTGCGGCTGCTGGCCGAGATCGAGATCGACACCATGGTGCTGACCGCGGCGGCCGAGTCCACGACCGTCCGGGCGGCATTGCGGGCGGGAGCTCTGAATTACCTTTTGAAACCATTCACCGCCGCCCAGCTCGGCACCCGCCTCACCGCCTACGCGCGTTATCAGGCCCTCCTACAGGGCAGCCAAACCCTGCGGCAAAACGACATTGACCGGGCCGTGCGGGCGCTCCACGACAACGACCGGTCCAGCACCGCGAAAGGCCAGTCGCCGGTCACCGCCCGACTGGTTACCGACGCGTTGCGGCGGGCCGGCCGGCCGCGGTCGGCGATCGAGATCGCCACCGAGCTGGGCATTGCCCGGGCCACCGCACAGCGCTATCTGGGCGCTCTCGCGGAAAGCGGCGAGGCCCGCATCGGCGCATCGGCCTGCGGTACGGCGCCACCGGCCGGCCCGAACACGAATACAGCTGGTTGGGCGAGGAGATCCAACTGGCCGACCCGCCCGCCGACAGCACCGCTGTCGAGGATCTGGCAGGCCGGCCAGAAGGTTCACCCGGCGTTAGCTGATCGCGTACGCCCGGATGATCGTCACCTTGCCGGTGTTCCCGGCACTGTCGGTGGCGGTCGCCCGCAACGACACGAATCCGCTGCCCGGGTTGGCAACGGTTGCGGCCCAGGCTTTCGGGCCGTTCGCATTCACCGCCGCCGACTGCCACGTTTTCCCGTCATCGGTGGAAAACTCAACGGTCACACCGGTGACGGAATTCGCCGTCACCTGCTGGTCCACCACGATCGGAATACTGAATCCGGCACCTGCCGGCGCGGTCCCGTGGTCATCGGTTTTCGGGGCGAACCGCGGCGCGAGCAGCGGCAGCGTGTACCCGTTCGAACCAGTGACCTTCTTCGACCGGAAAGTCAATTCGCCGCTGACCGAAGTGGACAGTGCGCCAAGCGACTGGCTCTGCGTCACGACCATCCGGTACGAAGCGTCGGCCGAAGGCGCGTGATAATCGATATATCCAGGCCCGTCGGCGACTTTCACTCCGTCCTTGTAGAGAACGGCGCTTGCGCCACCTGTGAAGAGAATCCCGCGATAACGTTGGTCGCCCCCGGAGAACATCGGCGGTTGGGAAACCAGGTCGTCCGCGAGCTGCCCACTGCGCAGCGGCGCATCCGGCCCGTCCGCGAAGAAACCCGGTCCGAGAGCTGGCGCGTTGGCCACGTCGGTGAAGTCACCGGCCACGACCGGACCCGGTTCGCGCAGGAACGACGCGACCGGCTGCCCGTCGGGTGTGTTGAGCTGGGCCAGCAGAGTCCAGCGCTGCGCCCCTGGACTCAGGTATTCGGTCTGCACGCCCGGTTTCGTGGACGCGGCCCCGGTCGGGAACTGGAACGGAACGACCCCATCCGGCAGCGAGAAGACCGCGGCCCGCAGCGCCTGGCCGGAGAACATCGTCGGCAGCACCTTCTGTCGCACTCGGGAAAGCCCGGCTTTCTTGGCATGCAACAGAACCCCGGTCGGCATCCGGCCCGCGGTCAGTTGCGCCAAGTGGTACGCGTACGCCGAGTCGACGAAATCGCCGGCCGGGCCGGGATCCGCCCAGTCACTGGTCACCACCTGGCTGTAAAGCGCGGCCGGGGCAGCTGCCCCGATCGTGCCGGTCAGCAGGTGAGCAGGATCCTCGGCACCGAGTCCGGTGCCGGCCACCGACCCACTGGACGTATAGAACGTGCCATTGGTCCCGATGCTCATGCTCTGCGCACCGGCTTGGTCCACCGTGACGTCGGCTGGCTTGGCCTTGCGCGTGTCCATCACCACCGTCAGGTCGTGGTTGACGGTGAGGTAAGGCGCTATCAGGTCAACAGAGCTGCTATCGGACTCGAACGTCAAGACCTCGGCCGCATACTGGCCCTTGGGCAACCGGACACTCGCGGTGCCATCCTGATCGCCGTCGGAGGGGAAACGGGTGACATCCTCGCCGTACGCCACGAATCCGAGTAAGTAGTCCGCCGGCGGTGGCCCGCCGTCCCGGCCAATCGTCTTGATCGTCAGGTTGTAGCTCTCGACCTCGCGGTTGACGGCGATCGGCGTACGGACAGACTGCCCGTCAGTCGTGTTGGCGATGATTCCGCCGGTGTATTCGCCGTCCTTCCCAGCCACCGCGGTGTTCGTGGTGAAGGTCGCGGCGGCGTCAGCTCCGGCCGGCACGGTCAGCGTTTTCGGGGTCACCGCGAACATCGCGGCTGGCGCTGACTTGCCATCCGGCCCGCGTACGTCCGTGGACAACGCCAGCGTCAGCGGTGTTTTTCCGTAGTTGTGGTAAGAAACGGACTGTGCGGCCGGCTTGTCGTCGTTATGCGGCCACACCTGCGTCGGCACCGAAACGCTCGGCGGGTTGGCCACCAACTGCTGACCGACCGCGCGGCCGATGTCCAGGCGTCCCGCGCCCTGCGCGAAAACACTCACCTTCGGCAGGGTTTTCGCGGACGCCATCAAGGCCGCCTTCAGCTGCTGGCCGGTCCAGTCCGGATGCTCGCCGGCCAGCACCGCGGCGGCACCGGCCACGTGCGGGGTAGCCATCGACGTGCCGTCCAGCGCCACATATGCGGGATTGTCACTCGGATTGCCAATCACGCCGTTTTTCGCTTTGGCGGCAACGATACCGACGCCCGGCGCGACGATGTCCGGCTTCAGCGCCTCGTCGAGCTGGCGCGGGCCCTGGCTGGAGAAGGGCGCCAGCTGGTCCTTCCCGTCCACGGCACCCACGGTCAGCGCCTGGTCAGCCGACCCAGGTGAGTTGACCGAGCCGGCGAACCCGTCGTTTCCAGCCGCCACCACGAAAAGCGTGCCGTTCTGCGAGCTCAGCTGGTTCAGCGTACTGACCAGCGGATCGCCCCGTCCCGAGGCCGGTCGCCGCCGAGGCTCAGGTTGACGACCTTGGCCTTGACCGTACGAGCCGCCCACACCATGCCGGCCAGAATCGCAGACGTGTCGCAGGAGTCGCCGTCACACACCTTCCCGACGGCGATTTTCGCGCCAGGGGCCACCCCGGAATATTTGCCGCCAGACGCGGCCCCCGAACCAGCCGCGATCGAGGCCACGTGGGTGCCGTGGCCGAAGGTGTCGTCGGCGCTCGCCGCGTCGGTGAAGTTCTGTTGCGCGGTGATTTTCCCGGCGAAGTCAGGATGAGTGGCGTCGATGCCGCCATCCAGCACCGCGACTGTCACGCCGGTCCCGCTATATCCGGCTTTCCAGGCCGTGGGGGCACCGATCTGGTTGAGGTTGTCGCTGACGTCGTTCAGTTTCAGCTTGCTGTCCAACCAGATCTTTCCAGCCGACTTCGCGCTGTTCCAGAATGCGGTGGCAGCGGACTTCTGTTCGCGTACCGCCGTCACACCAATCTCCGGCACATTCCGCCGCCGCAGCTGGGCACCGACCAATTTCGGCTGGACTTTCTGGTCGTGCTGCACAATTACCGGCAGCGTCGCGCTGTGGGCGTCGTCATATCTGTACGACACCAACGCGTCGACGTCAAACAGTTCCCGGTCGAGTTTTCCAGCCGTCACCAACCCAGCCGCGTCAGCCGGAATGACGTAATGGTGTTTGCGTTCCACCTGACGGAACATCGGGATCTTCTCCCGGCCTTTGGCCGGACGTACGCCGGTCACCGTGCTGCCGCTCAGCTGCACCTTGTCGCCGGTGATCAACGTGATTGTCTGGGCCGGCTGGGAAGTTCGTGCAGGAGCGGCGGTCGCCGCCGCTCCCCCGCTGGTCGCCAATAACGCTAAAACGGTGGCCGCGGTGACCGCGTATCTCTTCCGTGCTCGCATCCACACTCCCTAAAACAGGCAACGTCATTTACACCGATGCCTGGGAGCGGGTGTACGGCCTCACCTCAACCCAGTAGTGGCCCGATCCGGCCGTCGCTCGGGCGTACGAGCGCGCCGGGCGCGAATCAATCGCCAGGCCAGGACGGCGACGAGGATCAGGATGATCAACGGCAGGCCGAGCAGCCCCAACAGCCGCTGCGCGCTCTCGTACGCGGCACCGGCCACATAGCCAATCGTGGTCACGCCGGTCCCCCATACCACCGCACCCGTCACGTCGTACCCGGCGAACCGCCGGTACGGGACGCCGGCGCGGCCGGCAAGTCGGGGCACCAACGTACGTACGACGGCGACGCAGTGCGCGGTGCCCACGGCCCACCGGGCCCGCTCGCGAAGGCCGGCCAGCAGCCGCTGTTCGCGCTCGGCACCGACCTTGCGATCGATGATCCTGGTCAGCCGCCCGGGTCCGGCAGTGGTCGCCCGCCAGCCGCGCCAATACCCGTACTGGCTACCGACCGCAGTCGCGACCACCGCGGTGACGATCGCGATCGGAAGCGGAAAAAAAAGCGCCGCCCCGGGCGAAAAGCCCGAGCGCCATCGCCACGCTCGCGCCGGGCAGCACGACGCCGATGAGCAGGCCGGACTCGGCTGTCAGCCAACCGGCGGCGAGCAGCAACACGACCGGTGCGGGCAGCACCTCGAGCAGACCGGAGAGCAGGCCGGCGATGGTCAAGACTTCGGACCCCCCGCGCGAGGTAGACGACCGCGGGCGGCACATTGCGCCAGACCGTACGGGACACCTCGACCTCGTCGAAGGCGGCCCGCAGGCCCGCCAGCAACCGGCGAGCCGGCGGCGCCCACCGGCTCCACGTGTACGCGAACTGGGTGAACGTGCCGTTCGGAGCCAACGAGCCGGCGATCGTACGGATCAGCGGACCGCTGTAGGCGGCCCAGGGCAGTCCGCTGACCACCGCGTCCGCCGCCGGCAGGTCCCGGTCGGCCAGCACTTGGCACAGGTCGTTGGCATCCGTACGGACGACGTCGACCTCCGGATAGCGCGCAGTCAGCACGTCGGCCATCACGTCGCTGAGCTCGATCGCGAGATGCCGTCCGCGACCGGCCAACTGCCGCCGGATCGCGCCGGTGAAAGCGCCGGTTCCCGGCCCAAGCTCGACCACCACAGGCACTACGGACTCGGCCATTGCCGCGATCGGCGCGGTCATCGCCGCCGCGAGGGCCGGCGAACTGGGCAGCACGCGCGGCGGTGGTGAGCGGCGAACGGACGAACTCGCGCAGGAACAGCCGGGCATCCGAGGATGGTGCGGTCATGGGGAAAACCTAACCGGCTGCCGCCGCGCGCACATCAGCCGGAATGATTACGGCAAAATCCCGCTACAAGGGTTCGCGCGGTAGCTACCGTACGTCCATGCTGATTCCACCCTTTTCGCATCCCTACCGGCAAGCGTCTGCGGCATGATTCGTCGTCTCGCCCTGCTGGGAGCCACTGTCCTGACCGCTTGCGCGGTGCCGGCCGCCGCGGCCAGCTCGCCGGTCCTTGAGGCCACCGCCACGTACCAGAATCCGCCCACGCTGCCCGGCGGTGGCGTGCTCGGTGGCTTCAGCGACATCTATCCGGCGGGCACCAGCGGAAAGACGTTCTGGGCGATCACCGATCGGGGACCGAACAACTCCGACGGCGACAACCCGATCTTCGTCGACCCGACCTTCACCCCGGAGATCCTGCTGGTTTCCCGAGACGGGTCGAAACTGACGATCCAGCAGCAGATCCCGCTGCGTACGCCCGACGGCTACACCGACCCGGTGACCAAGACCCGGCTGATCACCGGCCTGCCGAACCTGCCGCCGACCGACGACGCGCCGGTCGACGTGCACGGCAAGGCGCTGCCGCTGGACCCGTACGGCGTCGACACCGAGGGGTTGGTACGAGCACCGAACGGCACTTTCTGGATTTCCGAGGAAAACCGGTCGAGCGTGCTGCACGTCGACGCCGACGGCACGGTGCTGTCCCGCCTCGTACCGTCGAACCAGACGACTTACCAGGCGCCGGGCGTGACCGTGCTACCGATCCTGCCGGCGATCGTCAGCACCCAGAAGCCGAACCGGGGTTTGGAGGGCCTGGCGATTTCCGCCGACGGCAACACTCTCTATGTGGCACAGCAAAGTCCGCTGAACAACCCGACCACCAGTGTCAGCAAGAAATCCCGGAATCTGCGGATCTATCGGCTGGACACCAAAAAGCCGAGCGTCACCGGAGAATTCGTGAACGTACGGGACAAGGACAACTCCGACGACGGCGACTGGAAGACCTCGGCGATGGTGTGGCTGTCGCCGGACCGGCTGTTGATCGAGGAGCGCGACGCCGAACAACCGACTGTCCACACGTTGCTCTATGCGGTGGATTTCGGCCACGCGACGAACATTCTCGGCACCCACTGGGACACCAGCGACACTCCGACGCTGGAACAGCTCGGCCCGTCCGACCTCGCCGACAACGGCGTGGTGTCGGGCAAGAAGACGCTGGTTTTCGACGCCAAGAAAGCCAAACTCGGCAACGGCAAGATCGAGGACCTGGCTCTTACCCCGGACGGCGGCAAATCACTGCTGACGTTGATCAATGACAACGACTTCGGCGTCGACAGCATCACATCGAACGGCACCGTCAAGCTCAACAAAATCCCGACCAGGCTCGACTCGTACCAGATCGACACGCCCTAGCCTGAGTTTCCCTGCTAGCTGATCGTTCGGCGTGTTTTGTGTTGTGGTGTTTGGGTTGTAGGCGTCGATGGTGTATTACCTATATATGCCGTCGATCGTAGGGAAGCGCCAGGCGGGGAAGACGTACTACTACCTGGTCGAGTCCGCGCGGGTGCAGGGCAAGCCGCGGATCGTGTCGCAGCAGTATCTGGGCAGCGCGGAGGAGGTGGTGGCCAAGCTGACCGACGCGGCGGCCGGTGAACCGGTGCGTAGCGAACACAAGGCGTTCGGGGATCTGGCCGCGGTGTGGTCGATGCTGGAGCGACTGGACGTGGTGGGGACGGTCGATGGTGTGGTGTCGCGCCGGGCGGACGCGCTGGCCTCGGTGGGCACGTATATCGCGTTGGCGACGGCGAACCGGATCGTGGCGCCGTGCTCAAAGCTGGCGTTCGCCGATTGGTGGGCCTCCACGGCGCGCGCGCGGTGGCTGCGGCTACCGCGCGGCGCGACCGACCATCGCCGGTTCTGGAACGCGATGGATCGGTTGTCGGTAGCCGACCTGCGAGCGATCGAAACCAAGTTAGGGCGGCGGATCGTCACCGAGTTCGGGCTGGACCTGACCGGTTTGGTGCTGGACATGACCAACTTCGCCACCTTCATCGACTCCGGCAACGAGAAGGCGCCGATCGCGCAGCGGGGCAGGGCGAAGCAGAAGCGGGTGGACCTGCGGCTGGTTGGGCTGGGCCTGGTGGTCACCCGCGACGGCGGGGTTCCGGTGCTGTCCCATACCTATCCGGGAGACCGGCCGGATGTCACCCAGTTCAGCGCGATGATCGACGAACTGGTCGCCCGGTACCGGCAGCTGACTACCTCCGTGGAGTCGCTGACGATCGTCTACGACGCCGGGCAGAATTCCGCCGACAACCACGAACTGGTGGAGGATACCGGGATCGGGTTCATCGGCTCACTGCCACCGAGCGACCATCCGGCGTTGCTGGCGATACCGAAATCCCGGTACCGGCCGGTCGACGCCGACGGTGACGCCGGCCGCTATCGCGGCCTGACCCATGTCGACACCACCGTCACCGCGCTGGGCGTGACACGCCGCGCCGTGCTCACGCATTCGACGACGCTGCACGCCAAACAGGTTCGTGGCCTGGACCAGACGCTCGCCACCGTGACTGGCAAGCTCACCGCTTTGCAGGGCCGCCTGGCGCGCGGGCGCACCCGCAAATCCCGTGCCGCAGTCCAGACCGAGATCGCCACGATCTGCCGACACCGCTGGGTCAGCGACATCATCACCACCACGCTGACCGGCGACAAACCGGCTGAGCTGCGGCTGACCTGGCGCACCGACCGGCGTGCCCGCACCCGCCTGGAGAACCGGATCTTCGGCAAACGGATCCTGTTCACCGGCCACGACGACTGGCCCGTCACCGACATTGTCGCCGGCTACCGCTCCCAATCCGACGTAGAAGCCGGATTCCGTCAACTCAAAGACACTCACGTGGTCTCCTTCAGCCCCATGCACCACTGGACCGACCAGAAAATCCGCGTCCACGTGTTCTACTGCGTCCTGGCCCTAACCATCGCCCACCTCATGCGCCGCGAAGCCGAACACGCCGATATACACATGTCCGTCCGCGAACTGCTAAACGAACTATCAGGAATCCAGGAAACCGTCCTGCTCTACCACGACGGCAACAAAGGACGCCCTCGCGCCAAACGCATGCTCACAGACATGACCTGGACCCAACAAAAACTCGCCGACCTGTTCAACATCCACCACTACGCACCCACCCGCTGACACGACTTAGGTAATACACCCAGCCACCATCCAGAACCCACCTGACCAGGCAAAACACCACCCAAGATCAACTAGCGAGGAAACTCAGGCTAGGCAGTGTCTGGTTAACAGGGCCCCGGCAGCGTGTTGGGGTCGGTTTTGGGGTCGTACGCCTTGGCGGCCGGCGCGTCCGCGTGACCGTCGGCCGCGAGCGGCGCCAGCGCGAGGTAGCCGCGGCCGAACTGGTTGCAGTCTTTGTTGTACGCGTAGCTGTTGCCGCCGCCGGTTCGCAGGCCGCGCTCGGTGGCCGCGACCTTCGCCTGCTGATACCACTCGTACGTCTCGACTGTGTGCACGATCACCAGGTTGCTGCCCAGCGGCGGGCTGCCCTTGGGCTTCCCGCCGGCCCGGTCCAGCGGATAGACCCAGGTGTAGTTGGCGCTGATCACCAGCTGCCCATCGGACCCGACGGACACCGACATAGTGCCGGAGACCCGGATCTCGTCGACGGCGAGCTTCGCGGTCGGGGCCAGCCGGGTCACATAGCTGAGCGCCCCGCCGCCCTTCTGCACGGCGCTGGTCACCATCGGCTGCAGGCTGGGCGCCAGCTTGGCCAGATATCCGCTCAGGTCGCCGCGCTGCAGCATCGCCGGATCCAGCCGGGCGGCGACCAGTGTCTGCTTGGTGAGCTGGGTGGCCGTACCCACGTCGGCGGCCGAGTACGAGCCCTGCTGCTGTGCCGCCGGCAGCTGGATGCCGGCGTCACCAATCGCGAAGGAAGCCGCCGGCGTGCCGGCGAACAGGCTGGCCGCCTGGCTGCTCGACATCGCGACCGGGGTGTTCGCGGACCCGCCGCTGCCCCAGACCAGGTTGCGCACGACCGGGGCCAGCAGCAGCCCCACGACCAGGGCGGCGGCCACCGCGACGATGGTCAGCCGGGTGACCTGGCGACGCCGACGACGGCGCTGCGTGCGGCTGCCGGGGTGCTCGCTCGGATCCAGCTCGGAGCTCTGGCTTGGGTCGACCGGCATCGCTGGTGCTGCGCTCCTTCCGCTGGCCAGGGTTCACTCGTAGCCGACGGTAACACCCGGGTGGCCGATGCGGAAAAAAACGTCTCAGAGAAAGCGGACGGCCCCCGCGTACTGGTCGGCGTACCGATGCTGGTCGACCTTGACGATCTCCAGTGGGCCTCTCCTGGGTCTCGCTGT
>NZ_WOTO01000008.1 GCF_010993775.1 Fodinicola feengrottensis
ACGGCGGCGAGCCAGCGCCAACACTCATGACACCGTACGGTCGAATCGGGACTCTTATCTGCTATGACCTGGATTTCCCTGCCCTCGCGGGAAAAGCGAATGCCGACATTCTGCTCGTGCCGGCGAATGACTGGAGTGGATTCGCAGATTTGCACGCACAGCTGGCCACCATCCGCGCGATTGAGGATGGCACGTCGATCGTACGAGAGGCGAGCAACGGCGTCGCCACGGTGACCGACTTCCAGGGGCGGACCATCGCCTACAGCGACTATTCCACCAACGCTTCGCAAACTCTGGTGGCCGATGTTCCGACCAGGAGTGCGGCAACGATCTACCGGTTGTTCGGCGACCTTTTCGCCTGGCTGTGTCTCGTCGCTCTGCTCGTCCTGGTTCTGATCAGTCGTCGGTCAGCCCGGCCTGGTAGGCGACAATCGCCGCCTGAACTCGATTCTTTACCGCCAGACGCGACAAAATCGCACTCACATACGTCTTGACCGTGCTTCGACCACATGTATCCGGCCGGCGATCTCGGCGTTGGACAGACCGGAGCCCACCAGCGAAAGAACCTCGCGCTCGCGGTTGGTGAGCTGCTCCACCCGCTGCTGGGCCGTCGCGATCCGGGTCTTTCTCGCCGCAGCGCCGGAGGAATTCAGCTCAGCAATGATTTTTTTGGCCACCTCTGGGGAAAGATAGGCTGCGCCAGCCGCGACGGCATGGATGCCGGCCAACAACTCGCGCGGGTCTCCGGACTTGAGCAGGAAGCCGCTGGCTCCATTGCCGAGTGCGTCGGCGATATAGCTGTCCTCGCCAAAAGTCGTCAGAACGATCACCCCAGTGTTGGGTGTCGTACGGCGGATCTCCATCGTCGCGGCCAACCCGTCCAGCTGGGGCATCCGGATGTCGAGCAGCGCGACATCCGGGCGGTGTCGCTGGGTCAACTGGACGGCGGCGCGGCCGTCGGCCGCCTCCGCGACGATCTCGATATCGGCGTCAGCGGAGAGAATCGCCCTTATGCCGGCCCGAATCATCGGTTCGTCGTCGGCAAGCAGCAGTCGGATCACTTGGCGGTGCTCTCTTTTCCAGTCGTACGGGAAACAACGCCCTTGCCCACCAGCCGGTCTCGGTCGAAACACAGACGATAGGCGGTGTGTACGGCCGCGAGCTCGAAACTCGTACGGTAATAACGACAGTCCCAGCCAGGGTGGTCGAACGGTGGACCCTTGACCGGCCAGTCGACCATTTGCATCCAGGGCAACGAATCCGTCGCCGTACGCTGGCTCTGCCCGACCGCGAGCTGGGCATAGCGCTCGGACGGAAGCACACTATCGTAGGAAATCACCAAATAGCCGCCGAGCACGAGGATCACCGCGGCCGCGGTGATCGCGACCGAGGTGCCGACGGTCCTGACCAGCTGCTGGCGCATCTGCAGGCGAGTGACCTCGGTTGGTGGCGGCGGCTCATGGGCCAAAGCGGAGACTTTCCCCGGCTCGTACGGCAATCGCGCCGACACTTCGAAAACGGGCCCCAGTGGCCCGGCCCGCAGCATCCCGCCGGCTAGTCGTACCCGCTCCGCCAACCCGATCAGCCCACGTCCGTTGCCAAACCGCCGGCTCGCCCGTCGACAGGTTGTTATGGACAGTGACCAAAGTTTCGGCGGACGTGTGCTCAACTCGAACGACCACGGTTGTTCCTGGCGCGTGCTTCGCCGCGTTGGTCAACGCTTCCTGCACGACGCGGCCGATGGCGATGCCGGTCAACGGCGCGATTCCCGGGGCTTGGCCGACCAGCTCCAGCTGGATGTCCATGCCGGCCGAACGCGCTCGTTCCACCGGCTCGGCAATGCTTTCGCGAACCGGTTGGAGAGGTGCGTGGTCGGCGTTTTTTCGCGGAGCATGCCGATGACGGTGCGCAGCTGTTCGGTCGCGCTAGCCGCCGCTGTACGCAGCTGCGTGGCCGCGGCGCGATGATGTTCGGGTAAGTCCGCCACTTCTAATGCGGCGGCCCGGAGCGCGATCAGGCTGAGCTCGTGACCGAGCGAGTCGTGAACGTCATCGGCGATCCGGGTGCGCTCAGCGAGTCGCTCCCGGTCGGCGATCATCCACTGCTGGAGCTCCAACTGCCGGGCCCGCTCCCAACCAGCCGTCGCCAATTCCGTTTGCAGCCGCCGATATCGACCGGCCAGCCAGGGCACTACCAGCAAGAAAGCCACGATCGTCAGCGCCGACACCCAGCCCGGCAGGCCACCAGTGGTGACCATCGTGGGCGCGCCGGTCGCGACGCCCACGACGACAGTGAGCGCCACGGCGGCGACCGTGATCGCCGCGAAGGACCGCAGCGCCGGGCCCGTCGCGGCCAACCGGCGCCCGGCCAGGCAGCTCGTCACAACAGTGATCAGCAAATACGACTGGAGGAACGGACCGTGGTGAACGGCCTGCCACAGCGCGTACGCGAGGCTGAACGCCGCCGACGCGGACATCGCGACCAGCGGGTGCATCCGGCCGACGACCAGGATCGCCGCCGTCACCACGGTGCTCGCCGCAATCACCCACCAAAGCAGCGCTGACCGGTCCTCGATGATGGCGGCGGCGGTGACGACGGCCAGCAGCAAGCCGTCGACCAGCAGCCGGCGCCGGCCCGAGCGGCCGGCATAGAGCTCCCTTACGCCGTCCATGCCGCTGAACGTACCCGCGCGGCAGGGCGGCCCGACACTGCCGAAAGTCAAGCCCCGTTCGCGGTGGGCGAGCGGGCTTTGGGGGGGTGTTGCGCTCTACCGCTTGACCATGGCCGCGAGCCGCTTGGTCTGCGACCAGCGGCCCCAGGCGATCAGCGCGGCGATGACGCCCAGTAGCGCTGGCGTGACGACCATCGCCGGGGCGCGTAGGACGAAGACCTGGGTGGCGACCGCGCCGATCATCAGCCCGACCAGGCCGAGCGAGGCGAGGCCGGACAGCCGCGGAATCAGCAGCCCGATCGCGCCAGCCAACTCCAGCAGTCCAATCGCGTACCGACCGGAACCACTGGCCGGCGCCCATCTGGGTGAACATGTCGATCGCGTACTGGTTGCCGAGCAGTTTCGGCCCGGCGGCCGCGACCAGGAAGAACAGGGCGATCACCCCCTGGAGCACCCACAGGGTGACGTTGAGCCCGCGGCGGTGGGTGCCGGTGGTCCGTACTGCGGTGCTGCTCATCTCAGTGGTCCTTTCAGCTGGATGAGCAGACTCTCGCAAGGAAAGTCAAATTTGTCAAGACAAGAAAAATTGTCAATGTGCTTATAGTCGAATGACTGGCCGTGACCTGCGGTTTTCTAACTGGAGAGGTCGCTGACCCGGTCAGCCACCGCGTCCCGGGCATGAGCGGCGACCTTCTTCGCCTGCTTGGCGGCCCGGCGGGCCTGCCAGCCGACGGACGGGCGGCCGACGGTGTCGACGGCGGCCAGGAGTACGCCGCCGAGCAGTCCGAGGTCCGTGACGAAACGGGCCTGCTTGGCTGGCCGGTCCTGCGACTGATGCCGACCAGAAGGAGTCACGGGCGATAGTGGTGGCGACCAGCGAGCCGGCCAGCGCGACCGCCGCCAACCGCGGGAAGCGGCCGGTGGCCAGCAGCACACCGGCACCAATCTGAACGCCCGCGTTAGCCCGTACGACCACGTCCGTACGCGTCTCCTCCAAGCCGAGCGGCCGCGCGATGCGGGCACCGAAACCCTCCGCGAGCTCCGCGGCCGCGTCCTTGTCCCGCAACGCGACGACGCCTTCCTTGATGAAAACGGCGGCAAGCAGTGGTCGGGCGACTCTGCGGACAATGCTCATGATTTTCTCTCCCAGGCCGGAATTCGCGCTTCTGGGCAGAGTTCCCCAGGCTGCGATCACCCAAACGTACCGGCCGGCTACCGTCGTTGGCATGACGCAAACGGCTCTGGTCACCGGCGCAACGGCCGGCATCGGCGCGGCCTTCGCCCGCGCATTGGCGGCGCGCGGGCACGACCTGGTGCTGGTGGCCCGCGACCGGATGCGGCTGGAAAAGCTGGCCACAGACCTGCGCGGTGCGTACGGCAGCACGGCGTCGGTCTTGCCGGCCGACCTCACCCAGGACACCGGCTGCGCCGCGGTCGAGCAGCGACTGTCCGATGTGGACAATCCGATCGGGCTGCTGGTCAACAATGCCGGCATCGGGCTGGCCCGGGCGTTCCTGAAGAACAGCCTCGACGACGAGTTGCGCCAATTGGACCTGAACGTACGGGCGGTGCTCCGGCTCACTCATGCAGCGTTGCCACCGATGGTGGCGCGCGGCAACGGATCAGTCATTAATGTTTCTTCGGTGGCTGGATTTGGTACGACCGCGCCTGGATCTACTTATGGTGCAACGAAATCCTGGGTCACGGCGTTCAGCGAATCGGTCCAGTTGTCGGTGCGAAATTCCGGCGTACGAGTGATGGCATTGTGTCCAGGTCTGGTGCGAACGGAGTTCCACGAACGAGCCGGCCTGGACGTGGGCGACCGGCGTGGCGCGATGTGGCTGGACGCCGACGCGCTGGTCGCGACCGCGTTGGACGACCTGCGCCGCGGTCGTACGGTCAGCGTTCCGACCGTACGTTACAAGGCGATCGCCGGGCTGCTGCGGCATTTGCCGCGGCCGGTCATCAACGCGGCGATGATCCGCTCCACCCGGGTCCGGAAGTGACTGGCCACCTTAGAGTGCGTTTGGGCTCGGCTATCGGCCGCCACAGTTTCCCGACGCCTCTTAGGCTGGGCGGATGACGCAGCGCGCTTTCCGGTTCGGCCTCAACACCCGGGAAATCGACGACCGGGAGCGGTTCGTCGAGCGCTGTCGGTGGGCCGAGCGGAGCGGGTTCGACACGCTGCACCTACCCGACCACCTACAGGCCCCCTCGCCGTTCCCGGTGATGATGGCCGCCGCCGACGCGACCGAGCGGCTCCGGGTGGGGACGTTGGTGCTCAACATCGGCTTCTGGAACCCGGCCCTGCTGGCCCGCGAGGTGGCCAGCGTCGACCGGCTGTCCGGAGGTCGGCTGGAGCTGGGCCTTGGCGCCGGCCACATGAAGTCCGAGTTTGACCAGGCCGGGATCGAGTGGGAGCCGGTCGGCAAGCGTACGGACCGGCTGCGGGACACCATCATCGAGCTGGACCGGCTGCTCACCGACCTCGACCACCGGCCGGCCGTCGTGCAACGGCCCCGACCGCCGCTGCTGCTGGCCGGCACCGGCGACGGCATGCTGGAGGTGGCCGCCGAGCACGCGGACATCTTCGGCTACGGCGGCCTGTGGCAGCAGAAAGGGCAGCCGCCGGGCACGTTCCGGCTGGCCACCGCGGCCGAGACGGACGAGCGGATCGGTTTCATCCGGGAGCGGGCCGGCGACCGGTTCGACCAGATCGAGCTGAACGTGCTCGTACAAGCCGTGGAAATCACCGACGACCGAGACGCGGCCGTCGCCAGACTGGCCGCCGACACGCTCGAGGGGATGCCCGCCGAGGAGATCCTGCGGACGCCGATGGTGCTGGTCGGGACAGTCCAGCAAATCGTCGACCAACTGCATGAGCGGCGGGACCGCTACGGCTTTTCGTACATTTCCGTCCACCAACACCTGGCCGAGAAGATGGCGCACGTCATCGACGCGGTCAAGTAACGCCGTCGCACCCGCAAGGTGGCCGCGAAAAACCTCAAAGCTCACCGAGCCAAACCCCTAGGTGCGGCGCGAAATTGTCGTACCCACCTGGTTTTCTAGCCCCCTCCCTTTCAGAGGGGCGGGGGGTGGGTCGAGAGGCAAGGGCTGAATTTTAAGTTGGACGTCGGTCCTCAAACCCACCCCCCGCCCGTTTAAGGGAGGGGGCTAGTAAACAGCATCGGTACGACAGTTTTGAGCCGCACCGGGGTTTCGGCGGCCGGAAATGTCAGGCGTCCAGGAGCCAGGAGGCCAGTTCTTCCCGCCAGTTGGTTGCCGAGCCTTCCCAGGACGCGATCCACTGGGCTCGCTTGTACCAGCGTTGTAGGGCGTTCTCCCAGGTGAAGCCGATGCCGCCAAGGGCTTGGATGGCCCGCTCGCAGCCACTGGGGGCGACCTCGGAAACGCATGCCGAGGCGGCCGCAACGGCCTCCTCGGTTTTTTCTTCGGCGCCGGTGTGTACGGCCCAAGCGGCCCGGTAGGCGAGCGACCGCGCCAGTTGCAGGTCCGTGTAGACATCGGCCAGCTGGTACGACACGCCCTGGTACGAGCCGATCGGCTTGCCGAACTGCTCCCGCTGCTTCGCGTACGCGACGGCCGTGTCCAGGGCGCGCTGCATCACGCCGACGCCTTCGCAGGCCAGCAACGCCGCGGTCTGTTGGCGTACGGCCGTCAGAACCGGGCGGGCCCGGCCGGGCGCAACGACCACCTCCGCTGGGGTGCCGTCCAGGGTCAGCTCCGAATATGGCCTGGTGGTGTCCACTGTGGAGAGCTGGCGGAGCCGGCGCGGATCCGGGCGGGTGACGAAAAGTCCGACGCCAGCCTCGGCCTGGGCGACCCACCACGACGTAATGCGCGGTCGACGCGGCCGGCACCCGGGTCTTGACGCCGGACAGCCGCCAACCGTCGCCGGCCTCCTCGGCGCGGCAGTCCACCGCGGTCGCCGCGGCGGCCAGCGTCAACGCGCCATGATCGGCCCAGGCCATCGTCGAGGTCTTGCCGCCGCGCCGCCGCCGAGCACCGGAGCGGCCATCGACACGTGCATCAGCCACGGCACCGGCAACAGGCCATAGCCGGCCTCCTCAGCGATCACCGCGAGATCCAAAAACGGTCAGCTCGTCGTCCAGCCAGCCCAGTTGGCTCAGCTCATCCCAGGCTTTGTCCGGCGTGTCAGGAGCGGCCGCCTTGGGCGCTTTCTCCTCAACCTTCGCAGCCGGCTTCTCCACCACCTTCTCCGCCGGTTTCCGCGCGGCCTTCTCAACCGGCTTCTGCACTGCCTTCTCAACCGGCTTTTCCGCTGGTTCCGTCGGCTTTTGCGCTGGTTCGGCGGCAGCCTTCTCACCGGTCCAGGCGATCACCCGCTCGACCGGCCAGCGCTTGGCCAGCCAGTCGTGCGCGGTGGTACGCAACGTCTCCTGTTCGTCGGAGAAGGCGAAATCCACTGTGGACGCTCCTTTGGCCTGGCTCAGCGTGACCGGGGCAGCCCGAGCACGCGTTCGGCGACGATGCTACGCAGCACCTCCGACGTGCCGGCCTCGATGGTGTTCCCCCGGCTGCGCAGCTGCTGATACTGCCAGTAGCCGGACCAAAAACCGTCCTCGCCGTCGATCTGGGCGTCCGGGCCGAGCAACTCCAGCGCCAGCTTGGTCAGTCGCTGGTTGGTCTCCGACCAGCGGAGCTTGGTAATCGACGCCTCCGGGCCGGGCACTCCCGTACGGGCCAGCGCCGCCAGCGAGCGATAAGCCGTGTAGCGCAGCCCCTGCATCTCGATCCACAGGCTGGCGATCCGGTCCCGAGTGAGCGGGTCGGCGTCCGCACCGGTCCGCCGCGCGGTGGCCATCAGGTTCTGCAGCGACACGTCCAGCCGGGCCGTCAGCGCGAACCCGAGCGTGCCGCGCTCGTGCAGCAGGGTCGTCATGGCCACCCGCCAGCCGGCGCCGACCTGGCCGACCACGCACTCCGCCGGAATCCGCACGTCTTCCAGGAAGATCTCGTTGAACTCCGGGTCGCCGGTGAGCTGCCGCAACGGTCGTACGGTCACACCTTCGGTGCGCATGTCGAGCAGGAAGTACGTCAACGCCCGGTGGTTTTCCCCGTCCGGGTCGGTCCGGGTCAGCAGGATGCAGTAGTCGGCGATGTGCGCGTACGACGACCAGACCTTCTGACCGTTGACCACGAAATGGTCGCCGTCGCGGACCGCGCGGGTCTTCAGGCTGGCCAGGTCCGAGCCGCTGGAGGGCTCCGAGAAGCCCTGGCAGAAGATCTGCTCGGCGGACAGGATCGCCTTAAGGTGCTGGGATTTCTGCTTGTCGGTGCCGTGCGCGATGATCGTCGGTCGGGCCGGCCATCCCGAGGCCGATCACGCCAATGTGGTCCGGCGCCCCGACCCGCGCCGTCTCCTCCAGGTAAATCGCCTGGTAGGCCGGCGGCTTCCCACCACCGCCGAAGGCTTCCGGCCAAGTCAGGCCGGCATAACCAGCGCCGAAGAGCTTGTTGCTCCACGTCCGGGAGAAGTCCTCGTCCCAGCGTCCGGCCTGCGGCGCGCGTTGCCCCCAGTCGGCCGGCAGGTTCGCGGCCAGCCAGCCGCGCAGATCGTCCCGGAAGGCCGCCTCGTCGGCGGTGTCGGACAGATCCACTCGCTTCCTCCCTATCTGGCCGTCAGGTGCGCTTTCGGGCAACGTCCCGGCCAGCCCGGGCAACTTTGGCGCCAGGGTACGCAGCCGCTGCTTAGGCTAGTATCCGCACCAGCCGGGATGGGTCCCGCCACGACCGTTCATCATCCGGATGGCCAACGAAACGCAACTTTCATCCCACTGCGTCGACCCGGACCGGCTTGCTCGACACGCCGCGCTGTGAAAGGGAATCTTCGGTGTCGTACAACAAGGACCAGGGCGCCGGCCCGACGCGTCAAATTCCGCCGACCGGCGACGGCGCGGTGGATCCGGGGACCCCGCCGCCCCCACCGCCGTACCAACCGGCGCCGGTGGAATCCACCGGCGAGACGCCGTACCAGCAGGGCCAGCCGTCTTACACCGGGCAGACCACCGGAGATGTGCCGTACCAAGCCGGTTACGCACAGCAGTATCCGGAGCAGGGCTCCGGCGGAGTGCCGTACGACGGCTATGGCGAGGACTACGACCCAGCCGAGTATTCCGCGCAGTACACCGGCGACCTCGGCTTCGACGTGCCTGGCCAGCCCGGTGCCGCGCCGGCTGCCGGCCAGCCCGCTGCCGTCCCGGCGGCTCCGTGGGCGCCGGCATCGCCGGCCGCCCGCCGGCATGCCGGCGATGCCCGCTTCGGTGCCGCCCGCCGCGCCTTCGAACGTCCGGCCGGGCACGGTGAACACCGCCGTCATCTGCCTGCTCGCCGGGCTGGCCGTCGCGTTGCTGAGCTTCGGCCTGATGCTGCTCAACCAGGACAGCATCGTCGCGGAGACGGTGAAGTCGCCGACGTTCGCCGGCTTCGAGCCCTCCGGAGTAGGGCAGCTCGTGCAGATCCTGATCTACGTGCTCGGCGGCGTCTCCAGTGTGTACGCGCTGGTCGTCGCGATCGTGGCGCTGTTCGTGATGCGCCGCAAGCGCAAGGCCCGGCTGATCGCGGAGATCCTCGCCTGGCTGTGGCTGGTCGCGCAGATCGCCTTCCTGGCCACCGGCGGACTGCAGGGCTCGGCCGCGTACTACACACCCTCAACAGCGCCCTCAGCGGCATCCTCATCCTGCTGACCGCGGCGGCCGCCGTGCTGCTGCTCCTACCAGCAACCGGTCGCTGGCTCCGCAACAAACCAGCGAAATAACACCCTCTCCCCGGCCGATAGGCTGCCAGGGTGTCTGATCGCGATGAGCTGCTGGCCCTGATCCGCGACCTCGCCGTGGTGCACGGCCGGGTCACCCTGTCGTCCGGGGCGGTGGCCGACTACTACGTTGACCTGCGCCGGGTGACCCTGCATCACGCGGCCGCGCCGCTGATCGGCCGGGTGATGCTCGAGGTGACCGGCGGTTGGGCGTACGACGCGGTCGGCGGGCTCACCCTCGGCGCCGACCCGGTGGCGACCGCCATGCTGCACGCGGCTTCGGCGGCCGGCCGGAAGCTGGACGCCTACGTGGTCCGCAAGGAAGGCAAGGCGCACGGCCTGCAGCGCCGGATCGAGGGCCCGGACGTGGCCGGCCGGCAGGTGCTGGCGGTCGAGGACACCTCCACCACCGGCTCCAGCGTGCTGGCCGCCGTGGCGGCGCTGAAGGAAGCCGAGGCGACCGTCTGCGGCGTGGCCGTCGTGGTCGACCGCGGTGCCGGCGCCGCCGTACGAGCCGCTGGCCTGGACTATCGGTACGCCTTCTCGCGCGAGGACCTCGGACTCGCCTGATCGCTCGGTCGCGACACGCCGGACCCACCCTTATCGAACACTCGTACTAATGACAGCGTATTCTGTGCCGCGCTGGAGTCGATCGGACGTCGACGACTCCAGCCCCGTCGCCGAGTGTGTGTTGCGGACGGCGACACGAGTCACATCACCCGTCATGGAAGGGAAAACATGGCCGAGCAGAGCCCGACCGAGCGTTCCGAGGACACGCCGGTGGCCGCCGCCGCCGCGGCCGCTGAGACTTCGGCCCCGGCGCAGGTCACCGCTGCTGGAGATGCGGACATGCCCGCCGAGGCGGCCGAGGACGACGCCGCCGAGAAACCGACCCGCGGCCGCCCCCGCAAGACCGCGGCACGCAAGACCCGGCAGGTCGCCCTGACCCTGACCGTGACCGGGTCCCAGGACGGCGCCGACTGGCAGGCCGAGGTCGTCCACGGCACCACCCGGGTGGTGCCCCAGCTGTCCGTCTCCGCCGCCGCCGTGGTGGCGGCCGCCAAGGACCTGCACCCAGACATCGCCGAGGCGATCGACGGCATCCTGGAAACCGCCCGCGAACAGCACCGCACCCGGGTGGAACAGCTCCAGGCCGAGCTCGCCGCCGCCCAGGAGGCCCTCGCCAACCTGGACGGCGACTCCCAGGCCTAGGCCAAGGCCGCCGTTCCAGACCCCGGGTCAAGAAACTCGACCCAAGATAAGCTCGACCGAATTCCGGGTGGATGCGCCGTATCCACCCGGAATCTCGTTCATCCGCGCCGAAAGGCCGTCGGATTGACGCCGCATTCGCGTTTGAAGGCGACACTCAGCGCGAACGCGTTCGCGTAACCCACTCGCCGGGCGACCGCATCCACCGTGTCGGTGGTGTCCCGCAGCCGATCCGCCGCGAGACAGATCCGCCAACTGGTGAGGTAGCTCATCGGTCCCTCGCCGACGGTCGTACGAAACCGCCGCGCGAAGGCCGCCCGGGAGCTACTACCGACCTTCTCCGCCAGCAGTCCGACCGTCCACGGATATGCCGGATCTTCGTGCAACAGGCCCAAAGCCGGTCCGACGACCGGATCGGCGAGCGCCCGATACCAGCCAGGATCGTTGGCTCCGGGGCGAGTGAACCAGGCACGCAGCGCCGACACCAGCATCACGTCCAGCAGCCGGTCCAGAATGACCTGCTGGCCGGGCTCCTCGACGCCGATCTCGAACAGCGCCACCTCCGCGACTCGGCAGCGGATGTCCACGGCAGGTACGACCAGTGCCGACGGAAGTCCATCCAGCAGTCGCCGGCTGACCGCACCCGAGACCTGGTACGTGCCAGTGACCAGTACGGACGGGCCGTCCGCGGTGAGGCCGCAGGTACGCGGACCCAGGTGCAGCAGCTCGTCCATGCCGGTTCCGTCCGGGTTGGTACAGCGGTCGTCCGGGTGGACCACCACCTGCGTCGGCGTGCCAGCCAGGCGGGTCGGCGACGGTGAATGGTTCGGTGCTGTTCACGATCGCGATGTCGCCGGCCGCCAGTCGTACCGGCTCGCCGTTCGGCGGCACCAGCCAACCCGTACCGCGCGCCATCGTCACCAGCGTCAGCGGCGCCTCGACCGCGAACCGCAGCGACCAGGGCGGGGCGAGGTAGGTCTGGCCGAACAACGCGCCCTCCGCGCGCGCCGAGCTAAGCAGGTCTGTGAGGGCATCCACGCTGACATGCTAGACGCGCAGACATCAAAAGGAGACTTCCAGACATAGCTCGTCTCGCATCGGCTCGGTTGACTGGAATCAGTTACCCGTCGTTGGAAAGCGAGCCGTCCATGTCCATCACATCACTGACCGTGACCGAACGCGAGCAGTTTCTCGCCGAGCCGTATGTCGGAGTTCTCGGAGTCGAGCGCCCCGGACGCGCCCCACTGACCATCCCGATCTGGTACGACTACACACCCGGCGGTGAGGTGCTGGTCTGGACTGAGCCGAGCATGGTCAAGGTCGGCCTGATCAAGGCCGCCGGCCGGTTCAGTCTCTCGGTGCAGCGGACCAATCGGCCGTACCGCTATGTCACCGCCGAGGGTCCGGTGACCGGGTGGGAAGAGCCGGTGCCGACCGAGGTGGCGACCGCGATGGCGGCCCGCTACCTGTGGCCGGAGGAGGCGCGGGAGTTCGTCACGAGCAACCTGGCCAGGCCCACGCTGCTGATCCGGATGCGGCCGAAGTTCTGGTCGAGCATGGCCGAGGAGAAACTCGGGGAGCTCCACACCACCCCGTGAGTGACCACCGGTCACGACAGGCCGGTGGTGACCGCCTCGCTGACCTCGACCACGTTGCCGTCGGCGTCGATTTCCAACGCGCCCGTCAGCAGCCCCACGACCTGTGTCATCCCGTGTGTCTTGGGTGACACGAGCGCCACCCGCCGGCCAAGGCGGTGCACATGTATACGGTCCGCGATCTCGAAAACATGCGGCATGTTATGGCTGATCAGTACGACCGCGAGGCCGCGGTCGCGGATCTTTCCGATCAGTTCCAGCACTTTTCGCGGACTCGGCTACCCCGAGCGCGGCGGTCGGCTCGTCCATGATCACCACCCGGGTGCCGAAAGCGCGCGCGCGGGCCACCGCGACCCCCTGCCGCTGGCCACCGGAGAGAGTTTCCACGGTCTGCTGCGCCGAAGTGATGCCGATGCCGAGCTCGGCCATGATCTTCGACGCTTCGGTACGCATGGATTTTGCGTCCAGCATTCGAAAAATGCTGCCCAGCACACCTGGGCGGCGTTTTTCCCTGCCAAGAAAGAGATTCGTCGCGATATCCTGCGAGGGCGCGAGGGCGAGGTCTTGATAGACGGTCTCGATGCCGTGCTGGCGTGCGTCCAACGGGCCGTGGAATCGGACCACCTTGCCGTCCAGTCGAATGTCGCCCGCGTCCGGGATCACCGCGCCGGCAAGGGTTTTGATCAGCGTGGACTTGCCGGCGCCGTTGTCGCCGACGACGGCGAGCACCTCGCGCGTTCAGGTCGAAGTCGGTGTTGTCCATCGCGACCACATGGCCATAGCGCTTGACCAGGCCCCGGCCGGTGAGCACGGGTTCGGTCATCGCTGCTGCCTCCTGGCCAGCCGGTCCAACGCCACCGCGGCGATCACGAGTACGCCGGTGGCAACGTCCTGGTAGAGGTCGTCGATGCCGGCCTGCGTCAGCCCCGACCGCAACACCGACACCACCAATGCGCCCAGCAGGGTGCCCCAGATTCCGCCCCGGCCACCAAAAAGACTCGTACCGCCGAGGACGACCGCGGTGATCGACTCAAGATTGGCGTTCTGGTACGCATTCGGGTCGGCGTTGGGCACCCGGCCGAGCGCCTGCCAGGCGGCGATCCCGTACACCAGGCCGGCGATCAGGTAGACGCTGAGCAGGGTTCGCCGAACGTGAATGCCGGACAGCCGGGACGCCTCCGGGTCGCTGCCGATCGCGTAGACGTGTTTTCCCCATGCCGTACGAGTCAACACGTACCAGAGGAAAAGGACCATGATCAGCCCGAGCGTCATCCCGTACGTGACTTCGATGCCGCCGAACAAATACCGCCGGGTGCCCAGATAGCTCAACAGTCCACTGTGGACCTGGATGCTCTGGCCGCCGGCATAAATCAGGCTGAGCGCGGTGATGATGCTGAACATTCCCAGTGTCACGATGAAAGGTGGCAGCCGGATGCTGGTGACCAGCCCGCCGGTGACCCCGCCGAGCGCGGTCGCGACGGCCAGGCCGACCAGCAGCGCCAGGACCGCGGGCATTCCCGCGGCTACCCAACTCGCCATCAAAAGCGTGGCCAGCACGGCGATCGAGCCGTTCGCGAGGTCGATGCCAGCGGTCAGGATGATCAGTGTCTGGCCGAGCGCCAAAGTGCCCACCACCAGCGACTGCTCCAACACCAGGGACATGTTGTCCAGGTCGAAGAAGGTCTTGGTGGTCAACGAAAAGACGATGACCGCGACGACCAGCGCGAGGGCCGGCCCGATCGCCGGCGCTCGGCGCAAGAGCTCACCGAGGCTGGTACGCCTGGAAAGCGCAGCCGTCATTGCACGCTCCTTATCCCCAGCAGTTTTTTCAGGCCCCAAGTGGTGTTCTGGCTCTCGATACCGGCCAATGGACGGTCCGTGATGACCGCTGAACCGGTGTTGTGGAAACCGCTCGGCTTGGCACCGGTAGCGGCGTACGCGACGCCCGCGTCGACGCCCTCGATCGCCATCTTGCGCGGGAACTGCATGACCGTGACGGCGAACTGGCCGGCGGCCACATCTCGAACGCCTTCACAACCGCCGTCAATCGAGCCCATGGTGATATTCGACGCCAGTCCACGCGACTTGATCGCGGCGTACGCACCGCGGCCGCTCGGCTCGTTCATCGAATAGACGACGTTGACGTTGGGGTTGCGCTGCAGCAGGTTTTCCATCGCCTGCTGGGCTTTGTTCTGGTCACCATTGGCGGACTGGTGCCCCAGGATCGCCGGCGAGAGCTGTTGGTCAGGCCGATGCCCTGCAGGAATCCGTTATGGCGCTGGGTGTCCACGGTGGCGCCGGCCGTGCCGTCGATCATCAGCACGTGCGGTTGCGCGCCTTTCAGGGCAGCCTTGAGATAGGCACCCTGCTGGCGGCCAGCGGCCTGGTTGTCGGTGGCATAGGTGGCATCCACCGCGCTGGCCGGCTCGGTGGCGGTGTCCAGCGCGATGACCAGAATGCCGCGCGCCCGGGCCTGTGCGATCGCGCCGAGCACCCCGCTCGCGGTGTTCGGCGTGATCAGGATGGTGGTGACGCCCTGCTGGATGAGGTTTTCGATCGCGGTCACCTGACCGTCGTTGTCGCCATCAAACTTTCCAGCCAAGGCAACAAAGGAAGCACCTTTACTGGCTGCCTCGGCCTTCGCGGCCTGGCGCAGCACGACAAAGTACGGGTTGGTCTCGGTCTTGGTCACCAACCCGATCTTGGCCGGCCCGCCGTGCCCCGCGGTGCTGGTGCCACCCCAGTAGCGCTGTGTGGTGCACCCGGACAGAGCCAAGACCGCGACGACGGTGACCGCCAGCGTACGACTGACGCGCAGTCCCATTCAGACCTCCGGAGTCCGTACGACACGGGCAGGCTCCGGGCACGCTAGTTGCCCGGATCACTCCCGGCAACTGGGGCCGCTCAGGTGTGGTTTGGCACCGGTTTGTCGGCTCGTACGTCCGCCAGCACCGCCTCGAAGATCCCCGCCACCAACTCGACCGCGGTGGGTACGAGTGAGTAACAGATAGTAGTGCCCTCTCGGCGGGTGGTGACCACTCCAGCAGACCGGAGCACCTTCAGGTGCGCCGAAATGGTCGGCTGGGCGACGTCGAAATAGTCGGTGAAATCGCAGGCACAGGTGTCCGGCTCGCGCGCCAGCCGGCGGACGATGCCGAGCCGGACCGGGTGCGCCAGCGCCTTGAGGACTTCCACTTCGTCGAGCACGGTGCTAGCTTAACGCCATATCCCTATATAGCTGATTCTCAATATAGGAGAGGCGCTATGAACGTTGTGCTGGACGAAGCGCTCGACCGGCTGTCCGCAACTGGCCCGGAGTTCCGCGGCGGGCTGAGCAACCACGGCCCGATGGTGGTGGAGGCGTTGGTACGGCTCGGCTGCGACGATGACGTGGAGCACTGGGTCGACGGCTATCTGCCCCAACTCGACGAGCGACCGCGACCGGCCGCCCGGATCACCGAGGAGGGTTGGCGGGACGCGCTGGGCGACTACCGCCGGGTCGGCGACTGGCAGGCGTATTTCGTCGACCAACTCACCTCCGCGCCGTGGCGGGACGTGGTGGCGCAGTGGTGGCCCCGACTGCTGCCTGGCATGATCGCCGGCGCGACACACGGCGTTATCCGTACGTCACAAGCGATCCGCGGCCTCGCCGACGACGCGGCCAGTCCATACCGACGGACCGAACTGGCGACCGGCCTGGCCTACTGGGCGGCTCGGTATTTCGAGCTGCCCGGCGCGGAAAACTCGGGTCCGGTTCGCGGTCGCCGGCGCAGGCGCTGGCGGCGATGCCCGCTGTCGAAGTGGCCGACGCCGAGCTGATCACCGGGCAGGTCGCGCCGGTGGTGACCTCGCCGGCATTCCAAGAAGCGGTCGGCGAGCTTCGCCCCCCGGCCGCGATCGATGCCGCTTTTGGCACCCTGACAAGGACTTTCGCCGACGTGTACGTCCACTATGGACGGAACAGCCCGATTGGCCTGGTGCACGCGGTGACCGCCCCGACGGCGGTACGATCCATCCTGCCGTTTTTGCCGGCAGCTCTCTGGCGGCCCAGCCACGACGCGCTCTGGCACGTCGGCGCGACCCTCTTCACCGCCTTTGGTCAGGGAAAACCGCAGGACGAGCCGCCCACCGGAGCCGGCCAGCAGCCCGCTGTCTCGGTGGCCGCCGCGGTCGCGAGCGGTGACGCGCATGCCATCAAACTCGCCGAGGCATGCCTGCGAGAACACCAGAAGTCGCCCGACCCGGTCTACTTGCACGCGGCCAGCCGTGGAATGTATGCGGCCGGCTGACGTCAGCAAGCAGGCGCCGGATTTTCCTGTTCCAGTGTGACGGTCAACGCATTCGGCGGGGCTGGCATCACGAGATAGCGCGCCGTGATCTCGCACGGCACGGTAATCCCATATTGGTCGCCGTTATTGACCCCGACTCCTTGACCGTCTACCTGTGCCTCACCCGGCGTCGTCGTGTCAACGATGAAGGAGCCGTCCGGCGCGTGCACCGGATCGCCCAGGGCCGGGAAAGAGTTGATTTTCCACCGCAGGGCACTGAAGTGGCCGATCAGCGTGCCATCGCGGAAGGTGGTCGGATCATTCAGTCGGAACGGGCAGTTCGGCTGCGGAGCCAGCGCGCTCGAGCGTACGCAGATATTGAGCTGAGTGCGGATCTGCTGCTCGTAGAGGTGGCTGGCTGCCGGCGTGAGGGTGGCTTCCATCGGCAGGGTGGCCACTCCGGCACCGGAATATCCTGCGGTGGCCACAATCAATGGCGGATCAGCGGAGGTCACCATCGAAGGCTCCAGCGACTGCGGCACATAACTGCCCGGGAAAACCTGGAAAAGCGTCGGCCCGGGCACCGAGGTCGCCCTTTTCCCATTGAGAGTGAGATATTCGAACGCCTGCGGCGAGTCCAGAGTGACCTGTGCGTACGGGACTGGAATGCGCCAACCCGGCTGTCCGACTGGCGGATGCGGATCCGCGACCAGATAAATGCTGCCGGTGGAGGAAGTGCCGTCGGCGGCGGTGATCTTGATTCGTACCAGCCGCTCCACCGTCTGGTTCTGCGGAAAAGGATCGCCAGCCTCGACCGCCGAGGTCACTTTCCAGTCCGTACGCAGGAAGCCCTTGTCCAGAAACTGTTCCCGTTTCAGATCCGGTTGGGTGGTCGGCCGGGCGATCCGCAATGCGCCGGCCACATCCTTGCGACGCAACGCGTCCAGGAAGCTGGTCACCAACGGAACCGTGCCGTCGTGAGTGGCTCGGTAGAACGAGATGGCCGGGAATGCGCCGATGGCCAGCACCAACACCACCACCCACGCCGTCAGGGTGAGCGCCAGCAGCACGTACGGCGGGCGGCTCCCCGACTTTGCGAACGACGGCATCGGCGCCGGCACGACGGCCGGACCACTCACCGGCAAAGGGATGTCAGGCGGGTTTGGCGCCAACGGCACATCCGGCGCGGGGGTGTCGGCCGGGGGACTGGCAGCCGGCGAAACCTGATCCGGCGGCGCCGCAGCGTCCGCCTTTTCTGGCACTACTGCGACAGGCTCTTCGCCGGTCGACTCTTCCCCGTCAGGGCGTTTCCACCCAGAGTCGTTCATGGTGGTCATGATAGGGACAACTAATTCCGTCGGAGGCCGAATGGGAAGAACAGGTCAGCACGGATAGTCAGGATCGTGCACGCTGCAGTCGATGTCCGTGGCGACCGTTGCGCGTACACCGTTCGGCGGTGTGATGGCGGCCATGAAATTCGGATGAATGTCGCATTCCATCGTGACGGAACAGGTGCCGGGCATCGGGCCCAGGGCGTGACCGCCCACCGATCGCGGCCGCCGTGAGAGTGCCGCCGGTCGGCAGTGTTTTAGCGCTGTCATTGACATATCCGGCGGTGACTGCCGGCCGGTCAACCAGAGGACGTCATTCCGGCAGAATAGGAGCGCAGCGCCGGGACCCGTCCCGGAAAATCTCAGAGCAGGGAGCGCAAATAGGCGGCGCTGGCCGCCACATCGGCCTTGGGCCCGTCACCGGTGGGCGCACCGGCCAGTTTGATGTCCTGCTCGAGGACGTACCAGCCCTGATAACCGGCACCGCTCAACGCTCGTACGACCGCCGCGATGTCTATATCGCCGGCGCCAAGAGGCCGGAAGACACCGTCGGTGACGGCATCGCTGAAAGCAAGCTTGCCGCCGGCTACGAGAGCCGCCTTTTCCTCGTCGACGTCTTTCATATGTACGTGACCGACTCGCTCCGGATGCCTGGTGGCCAGCGCGACCGGATCTCCGCCGCCGCAAGCCACGTGCCCGGTGTCCAGGCAGAGCGGGATGCCGCAGCCGTCCAGGACACGCTGGATCTCGGCCGGCTGCTCAACAACCGTCCCGACATGCGGGTGCAGGACCGCGGCCAGCCCGGCTTCGGCGCACACCGCGACGGCGGCGTCCGCGGTGGCCAGCAGCTGGTCCCACTCGGCGGTCGTCAACTCCGGTCGTACGTCATAGCCGTCCAACCCAGTGGCAGCGGCCAGCACCACCGAATCGCCGCCGGCGCTCTTGAAGCGCTCGATGCACTCGGCGAGCGGGGTCCGCCAGTCGCGGCTGGCGTCGTGCAGCACCAGCGGGGTGAACCCGCCGACCAGCGTCAGCGACTCGGCTTCCAACGCCTCGCGCAGGGCCGGCCCGGCCGCTGGCAGGAATCCGTCCGGACCGGCTTCGGTGGCCGCGAGACCCAGCTCGCGCATCTCCGCCAACACCCGGCGGGGCGGCAGCTGATAGCCCCAGCCGGGCACCTCGGACACCCCCCACGAAATCGGCGCTGCCGCGATTCTCGACCCTGTCATGTGGCTCCTGCTCGTCGTCCGGTGCCCGTCCAACTGAGGCTACCTTCGACCCGCGGATCCGTCGCCACCCCTCGTGCTGGTGATCGTTTGTCAGGCAGGTCTGAGAAAGCTGGCCGGTGCCAGTCCGGATCTCAGGCAGACGAGTGCGGTTTCGGCCGCCGCGACGAGCAGGCTTTGGCGGTCTTCGCCGACCTGCTCGTCGCACTTCTTCGAGGAAAATTTCTCTGACCAGGCAACGAATGTCTTGTCGTCCAACGGCCAACTGGGAAGCTTGGTGAGTTCACGGGCGCGGACCGACAGCTCACGCAGCCGGTCGGCCTCTGGCGGCTCGCACAGCAACGCGGCGAGCCAGACCGCACGGGTAGTCGTCCGCAGATCCGATACCGACAGGCAAGCGGTGAGGCAGGTCCCGAAGGTGCCGGCGGGCGGTGTGGGGATGGTGGTCCAGCCGTTCCAGGTCGGCGTACGCGAGCAGGCCCACCCCTCGCAGTTTCGTCCGGTGGTTGGCGCCGCTGAGCTCCAGGCTCTCGGTCAGGCGCTGCCGGCCACGCTCGAACTGGCCCAGCCGCGCGTACGCCCAACCGCAGTACGCCAACGTCTCGATCAGCCAGTTCAGCCGCAACGGCGCCCGGGCCGCGAGCAGTGCCTCGGCCTGCCGGAGCGCTTCGTCGGGATGCCCACTCCAGAGCGCCACACTTGCCCCCCGATAGCCGATCCGATATCGGATCGCGGCATTTTCCTCGATCAGGTCCGCGATCGCGGTGGCGCGGCCCAACAGCTCTCCGGCCTTCCCATAATGGCCCCACTCGCCAGAGATGTTGGCCATGTCCGTCAGGGTGATCACCAGGGTGACGGGATCCGCGGTCGTCGCTTCGGCCGCTCGTACCCAACCCGCCGGCCTGCTCGACGCAGCTGGATCGGCCAGCATCTCGCTGGACGCGACCAGACCGATCCCGATGTCCACCCGGCGACCGGCCTCGGCCGGATCATCCTCGTCGATCAGCGTCAACGCCGTGGTGAGGTGCGTCGATACCTCCCGCGGGCGGCCATGCAGATATGCGAGCCGCCCGGCCCAGTGCGAGAGATGGGCACGCAACGGCACCGGCAGGTCGTCGCCGCGCGCGAGAGCACGCTGGGTGAGCCTTCGTACGATATCGAGATTTACCCTTGGTTGCTCGAAAACCGGTCGCCCAGCGGCCAGCATCTCGGCACTCGCGGCCCACAGTGCTGGATCGTCCGAGTCAAGCGCCCACACCAGGGCGGTGTGGATGTCGTCGAGGTGCGCGGCGGCCGCCGCGACCGCCGCCGGCTCGTCTCGCGGGGCGTCCTCGACCGCTTGCAAAAGGGCGCCGCACCAGCGCAGATGGCCGCGTCTGGCGGCTTGGGACTCGGCCGGATCGGCCCGGTGGGTGGCGCGAATTCGCGGATCGGTGGGAGCAGTCGGTAATGCAGCTCGGTGCCGCTGTCGACGGTCTGCATCATCGAGTGGTCAACCAGGCTGGTGACCAGCGGCGCGATGTCAGCGACCGGGAGCGGGTCATGCCCACACACCTGTTCCGCCGCGGCAAGGTCGAAGGTGGCCGGGAAAACCGCCAGCCGGGCCAGCAACAGGCGTTCGGCCGGCGGCAGGAGCTGTTCGCTCCACTCGAAAGTGCTCTGCAGCGTGTGTTGGTGAGGCAACCGGTGGTCGGCGGTGGCGGTGAGTACGGCCTGATTGGCCGTCAGCCGGTCTGCGAGGTCACTTATGGACATCGCGCGGAGCCGAGCCGTTGCCAACTCGATAGCCAGCGGAAGGCCACCGAGGTCCCGGCAGATGCCGGCCACCGCGGTCAGCTGGCTGGCCACGTCCAGCCGGGGTCGGATCTGCCGGGCCAACCGGGTGAAGAGCTGGACCGCCGGGCTGGCGGCGATCTGGTCGGACTGCCAGGTCTCCGCGGCGGGCACCGGCAGCGGCTCGACCTCCCAGACAGTCTCGGCCGGCAGGCCCAGCTGATGCCGGGACGTGACCAGATGGCGTACGCGCGGGCATGACCGGCTGAGATGGTCGACCAGGCGGGCGCAGCTACGTCGTACGTGTTCGGCGTTGTCGAAGACGATGAGCCGCTGCTGCCCCTGCAGTATTTGAGCGGTGGCGGCCAGCGGTGATTCGCGGCCGATCGGGGCGTCCAACGCGGACCGCAGCGCCTCGGCGACCAGGTTCGGGCCGTCCGGGGCCGCAGTCTCGGCCGGCAGCCGGCCGCATTCGATCACCACCACGCCGTACGCGTGATCCGGCGCGACCAGCTCGGCGGCGGCCAGCGCGAGCGCGGTCTTGCCGGCGCCGCCCGGGCCGACCAGCGTCACCACCCGGTGTGGTCGGCGGTCGAGCGAGCCAGGTCGGCGAGCAGCTGGTCGCGGCCGATCAGCGGCTGCGGCTCCGGACCACGGCCGATCCAGCTGCGGCGCAGTGGCTCGGGTCCGGGCTCCAGCTCCGGCTCGTCCTCCCGGAGCACCGCCAGATGCGCTTCGCGAAGCTCCGGACCAGGGCTGACGCCCAGCTCCGCACGCAGGCCTCGCCGAGTCCGCTCGTACGTCGTCAACGCGTTCGCCCGCTGGCCGAGCGCCTGGTAGAGCCGGACAACCCGGGCCTGCAACGGTTCGTTGAGCGGTTCGGTGCCGGCCAGCGGCGGCAGCCACGTCTGTAGGTCGCCCTGCTGGCCAGCGCGCAACTGGGCATCGGCGCAGTCCAACGCGGCCCCGAGATATTCCTGCTCGACGGCTGTCACCGCTGGTTGCATGCCCTGCAGACCGCCGAGGTCGTCGAGCGTACGACCGCGTCGAAGGCCAATCGCCGCGCGCAGCAACCCGGCCGCCTGATCGCTGCGGTCCGCCATCCGGGCCGCGTTCACCAGCTGGCGAAAGCGCTCCAGATCCACCTCGACCGCCGCCGTGTCCAGCAGGTAGCCACCGGAAGATGACCTGATCAGGCGGTGCTTCACCGGGCTTGACCGGTCTGGTTCCAGCGCCTGCCGGAGTGCGGCGACATAGTTCTGCAAGGCGGCCACCGCGCTCGGTGGCGGCGCTTCGGACCAGATGAACTCGACAAGGGCGTCGCGGGACACCGGGCGGCCGGCCGCGAGCGCCAGCAACGCCAACACGGCCCGCGGTTTGGGCCCGCCGAGGGGGATCTCCACCTCGGCGGCCGCGGCCCGCCGGAATGCCCGGAGCGGACCGAGCACCTCCAGCCGTACCACCGACACCTCGTCAGGTCCCAAAATGCCACTCCGGTCTGCCTGCTCCCCGGCGTCATCGTATGACTCGGTGTCGACGCCCGTGCCCAGTCCGGAATGTCGGAACATATGTGACCTGTTGGCGACCTCCAGGTGAACTCTGCTGTCGGCGGTTGCTCCGGAGTCCCTCGCTGCCGCTCCATAAGGGGGTGACTACAGGGCTGATCATCGTTGTCGTCGTCACCGCGCTGGCGTTCGACTTCACCAACGGATTCCATGACACGGCGAACGCGATGGCGACCTCGATCGCCACCGGCGCCCTGAAACCCCGGATCGCGGTGCTGGTCTCCGCGGTCCTCAATCTGGTGGGCGCGTTCCTGTCCATCTCGGTGGCGGCGACCATCGCCTCGGGCGTGGTGGACGCGAAAGTCGTCACCCCGCAGGTCGTCTTCGCCGGCCTGGTCGGTGCCATCGCCTGGAACCTCGTCACCTGGTATCTCGGGCTGCCGTCCTCCTCCTCGCACGCGCTGATCGGCGGCGTGGTGGGCGCGACCCTGGTGGCGGTCGGACCGAACGCGGTGAAATTCGCCGGCATCATCTCCAAAGTGCTGGTTCCGGCGGTGATTTCCCCACTGCTGGCCGGTTTGGTGGCCGGGATCGCGACGTACGTGGCGTACAAACTCACCGACAAACAGCGCCAGTCCACGGTCAAGACCGGGTTCCGGATCGGCCAGATCGCGTCCGCCTCGCTGGTTTCGTTGGCACACGGCACAAACGACGCGCAGAAGACGATGGGCGTGATCACCCTCGCGATGATCACCGCGGGCCTGCTACCAGCCAACTCGGCGCCGCCGGTCTGGGTCATCCTCGCCGCCGGCCTGTCCATCGCGGCCGGCACGTACATCGGCGGCTGGCGAGTCATCCGTACGCTGGGCAAGGGCCTCACCGAGATCGAGAGCCCGCAGGGCTTCGCCGCCGAGACCGCCTCCGCGGTCGTCATCCTGGCTTCCTCACACGCCGGTTTCCCGCTGTCCACCACGCATGTCTGCTCCGGCGGGATCATCGGCGCCGGGGTCGGCAAGCGGCTCGCCCGGGTGCACTGGGGCGTCGCCGGCAAGATGGCGGTGGCCTGGCTGCTCACCCTGCCGGCCGCCGCGATCGTCGGGGCGCTGGTTGGCCAGGGCGCGAGCCTGCTGGGCGCACCCGGCATCTGGATCATGGCCGTGGTGGTCGCCGCGTTCGGCTTCGGCATCTACCTGCTGTCCCGGCGGAACTCGGTCAGCGCCAACAACGTGAACGACTCGGTGAACCCGCCGCAGCCGGTCGCCGTCGCCACCGGGGTAGGAGCCTGAACATGAACAGTCTGATCAACGTCAGCGCCCTTGCCCAGGTCATCGTCACCGCGCTGCGCTGATCGCGGCGTCCTCATCGTGACCTTGTACGCGCTCGGAATCGTGGCTGTCAGCAAAGCGCCGCTGCGCGCTCGTACGGACGGCAAGACCGAGTCCACCGAGCCGGCCAGCGGTGGCATCGCCTGGCTGGCCCTCGCGGCCCTCTGCTTCCTCGCCTACGCCGCCGCCATCGTCATCGGCGTAGTGGTCATGCTCAGCAAGGGCTAACCCTTCGTAGCCGCTCCTCTTGCCGGAGGAAGGACCTCACTGCGGGTGAGCGGTCTCCACCTGCCATCTCCACCCTGATCTCCACCAGCGGGAGGTCCTTATCCACCCACCTCGCCGCCTAACGTCTGGTTTGTCAAACAAGCCAACGAAAAAGCAGGTGGGACAAATGGCAGCACTGCTGGACTTCATGCTTTACCGGATGATCTATCTCGGCGCGATCGCGGTCGGCCTCATCATCCTGGTATTCGTCGCGATGGTGATCCTGAAGAAGCTCGGGCTCTGGCATCGCACTCGCGAGCTGGCCGAGCCGTTCGTACGGCAGCAGCTGAAAAATCGCGGCGGGGTCTCGGCGCTCATCGAGAAGCAGCTGCCGGTCAACCAGAAGAACGGTGACCGGTCATGAACATCCTGATGGAGCTGCTGCTTGAGCGCGTTGTCGTCGGAGCCGGTATTTTCGTCGGCATCATCGTGTTGCTGTTCGTGCTGGCCATCATCTACAAGAAGTTCGTCAAGTAACGGGGTTCGGGTGACCAGGGGTTTCGTCGTACGGCTGGACCCAGCTGCTCTCCAGCTCCGACCCGGAAACCGGTTGGGCCATCCGGTTGCTCGGCACCGCGCTGCTGATCGCCAACCTGATCCTGGCCCGCCCCGGCGAGCCTGCCGTGGTCGGCTGGACGGTGCTGATCGTCGGGTTTCTGGCCTGGGTGTTCGCCGCACTCCTGGATGGGCGACTGGGCTGGCAGTCAGTGGTCGCGCTGGCCCTGTCGGCGGCGCTGCCGACCGTCCTGCTCGGCCCGAGCCCGGACAGCACCGCATCCCTCGCGGTCTTCATCCCTTTCGCGGTCTTCGCCGCCCACCTGCGGGTCCGGGTCGCACTGGTCATCGCGGTCGCAGTGCTGATGGCCGCGATTGGCTGCGCCAGCCTGCTCACGTACCACCGCGGCCCGGTCGAGATCGTCAGCGACTTCGTGGTGCTGTTGATCCTGACCGCTTTCGGGCTGGCCCGCCGGCGCTACCGGCTGCGCGCCGAACAGACCCGTGAGCTGCTGCTGGAACAGACCAGGCTCGCGCAACGCGAGCAGGCCCGGGCGGCGGCGTTGGACGAGCGGGCCCGGATCGCTCGCGAGATGCATGACGTGCTGGCGCACTCGCTCGGCGCGCTCAGCGTGCAGCTCGATGTCGCCGAAGGGCTGCTGAGCGAGAAGCGCGATGTCGAGGGCGCCCTGGCCCGCGTACGCCGATCCCGCCGACTCGCCGTTGAAGGCCTCGCCGAGGCTCGGGCCGCGGTGGCCGCCCTCCGCGCCGACATCCCGCCGCTGCGCGACGCGCTCACCGAGCTGACCGACGCGTACCAGCGCGACCATGATGTCGAGGCGACCTTCCAGGTCACCGGCCCGCACCGGGCACTGTCCCCGGCCGCTGAGGTGTCACTGCTGCGTACGGCCCGAGAGGCCCTGACCAACGCGGCCAAGCACGCTCCCGGTTCGCCGGTGTCGATGGCCCTGGACTACACCGAGGAGAGTATTCGTTTGAGCGTACGAAATATCGCCGCTGCCGTGCCGCCCAACCACGGTCAACGGCTTTGGACTGGCCGGCATGCGAGAGCGAGTCGCGCTGGTCGGCGGCACCCTGTCCGCCGGCCGCGACGACGGCTCATGGCTGGTCGTCGCGGAAGTGCCAGCAACGTGATCCGCGTCTTGGTGGTGGACGATCAACAGATCATGCGCGACGGTTTGGTCGCGCTCCTCGGACTGCTCGACGACGTACACGTGGTCGGCGACGCGGGCGACGGCCAGGCGGCCCTCGACCTGTTGGCCGAAACCACCGCCGACGTCGTCCTTATGGACCTGCGTATGCCCGTACTCGACGGTGTGGCAGCTACCCGCCCATCATCACCGCCCGGCACCCGGAGACCGCCGTCCTCATCCTCACCACGTACGACGACGACACCTCCATCGCATCCGCCCTGCAGGCCGGCGCCCGCGGCTATCTCACAAAAGACGCCGGCCGAGTGGAAATCGCCGCCGCCCTGCACTCCGCCGCCGCCGGCCAGTCCACCTTCCCCAGCCGTCTCCCGCCGCCTCGTGGCCGCCTTGACCCGTACGGACACACCGCCGCCCCGCCGTACGCCTCCGGACGGTCTCACCGAACGGGAGGCGCAGGTCCTCGGCTTGATCGGCCAAGGCCTCAGCAACGCCGACATCGCCAGCACGCTTTTTATCAGTCAAACCACGGTGAAAACGCACATCAACAACGCCTTTGCCAAGATCGGCGCCCGCAACCGCACCGAAGCCACCCGCTACGCCCACCAACACAACCTCGCGAACCCCTGATAGTGGCGGGGCTATTCCGTTGTACTCGTGAGTGGGGCCAAAGACCTGTTTCGCACCGTGGACTACGGGCATGATGGACGCAGAGTGACTGACGGGGAGACGAGATGAGCGTGCCGACACCGGTGATCAAGGACTTCGACCTTTTGGACGCCGTCGTACGAGACTTGGCCGCGATCGACGACTGGTCGGTTTTCTGGCACCCGGTCAATTCGTCATTCCTCGGCCGCGACTACGCCGAACGCGTCCGTACGGCCACCGGCTGGACTCCCCACCTACCCAACTCCGAAATGCCAAACGGAACCACGTCCGTTGAATTCCAACTCCCTTGTGGTGGCTGCGTCGATGCCGAGGCGACCGTCGTCAGCGTGAAGCGGCCCGACCCGCTGTGGTCCCTGCGGATTGAAGCGGCAGGCGTGACGACGGACGCAGTTGACGCAGCCCGCTCGCTGGCGATCGCCGCGACGAATGAGTACGCCCACCGAATCGCGGCACTGCTGGGTGCGCCAGAAATTGGTCCTGTCGCCGTGTCAGGTAACGAAACCGAGCAACCTCTGGATGTGGATTTTCCCGGTGCCATAGCAGGTTGGCAGCGAACGAACGGGATCATCAGGCTCGTCGCCGGCCAGTACGGCCCGCTGTTCGCTGACGAAGACGCATATTTTTCGATCGGCTTGGATGTGCGACCTGGTGATCGCCGTGGCTGACCCCGCAAGACCAAGAGCGACAATCCCCAGCCTTCAGCAGCTCCGCGATGAAGTTCTAGCAGTTGAAAATCAACAAACGGTCGAGCCACCAGTCCCACAAAGACTGGCACAGGCAATCGCGGAGCTGCAGGCTCGAGGCATTCACGTACGGAATGTGCCGGAGCTGCTGGGATACCTGGCGCACTGCGTGGCCACCGTCCAAGAAGGGCAGCCAGGTTTCGACTTGGCTTCCTACCGTACCGATGACGGCAGCTGGCTACCATTCGCCGCAACGGGAATGCGATTTTTCTACGGTGGTTTCGTATGCGACCCCCGCAGCAGCCAGGTAGCACAGAACGCCTGGTTCCCTCACGAGCGATCGCAGAACGGGCTGTCGATCATCTGCAGGCCCAGGAATACCCGGCAACAACGTTGGAGCGCCTTGGCGACGCGGCAACTATCGACCGGCTGAATTTATGGGACACCAAGTTGACCAAGCCGCTGCAGCCCTATCTGGACTCCATGGCAGCATCGCGACCAGAGTTGGCCCGAGCGAATTCGCGGCGCTCATGGCCGGGCCGACTTGAAGAAATTCGCGGCGTTGGTGTGGAAGGAGGGGCTTTCGGCGCAGTATGCGCGGGAGGCCGGTGGACCGGTGGCGGTGATCAATACGGCGCCGTACGAGCGGCAGACCTGGTTCGAAAACGAACGACCGGCCGCGCTGGGCAACGGCCACACGACCCGTGACGACATCACGTACGCCGGATTCACCCACGCACCGCTCACCGCCGCCGAAGCGGCCGCGGGACAGAAATCCCAGCCACTGAACGCATTCACCGGGCCGCTCACCGACCGGCAAGCCGACGACTACATGACATTCCCCACAGCACCGGCACAACCAGAACAACTCGAGGGACTACAGACCCACGCAAACCTCGAAGAGCTCTACCAACACGCGGTCCACACCCGCGACAAAACGTACGCCTCAACCCCCGCGGCCATCGCGCGCCCACCAACACCCGCACCCCACCCACGCTACCCGCCGAGACCACACCGCCCGACCCGCTGAGCAGCCGGACTTTTACTTTGCGGAAGGCGGTTAGCGAGAACCGTCCTGGAAGAGCTCCTCAGCACGCCACGAGGCATCGTGACGACCGGTGTCGGCGACCACGCCGTGCGCATTCGGGATGGGGAATCGGTTGGTGGCCACGATCAGCAGCTCATCCACCTGCGCGTCGTTCAGTCCCTGGACAAGGTTCAACAATTTTTCCCTGCTGGTCATGGTTCCAGCATACGTGTGGCAAACGAAAACGCTGGCAGTGGTCACCTTCACCGGCCGCGTTTCTTCGGTTTCCAGACGACCAGCGCGTTCTGGCTCATCGGGACGAGGTCGCGACGGTACGACGCGTGCACCGCGGCCTGGACCTCGGCGACGTGGCGGTGCGCGGCTTCCAGGTCGGCGACAAGCTCATGCACTCGTTCCTGCAGTGCGACGACCTGGTTCTCCAGGTCGATGATCCGCTTGATGCCGGCGAGGTTGACGCCGTCTTCCTGTGACAGCCGCGAAATCGACCGCAACAGCGCCACATCGCGGGTGCTGTAGCGGCGGCCTCCGCCAGCCGTCCGGCCGGGCTGCACGAGCCCAAGTCGGTCGTACTGGCGGAGGGTCTGCGGGTGCATACCGGACAACTGGGCGGCCACCGAGATCACGAAGACCTTGGCGTCTTCCGGTACGCCGATGACATCATCAACCATGGCGACCCACCTCTCGCTCCAGGTCGGCGCGTGGGTTCTCGTCGACCAGCTCGGCATACGCCTTCAGCGCGGTCTGCGCGTCCTCGGAGAGGTTTTTCGGTACGACCACGTCGATCGTGATCAGCAGGTCGCCAATGCCGCCTTTGGGCTTGGAAACTCCACGGCCACGCACCCGCAAGGTCCGGCCGCTGGGGGTGCCGGCGGGCACCTTGACGGTGACCGCGCCATCCAGGGTCGGCACCCGGATGGAGGTGCCGACCGCTGCCTCCGGAAAGGTGACCGGCACGCGCAGCGTCAGATCGTCACCGTTACGCCCAAAAAGCTCGTGCTTGCGGACGTGTGCGATGACGAAAAGGTCGCCAGGAGGACCGCCGCGGCGGCCGGGCATGCCCTTGCCGCGGATCCGGATCCGCTGCCCATCGGTGACACCCGGCGGGATGCGTACGTTCAGAGTCCGCGTCTTGGTGACGCCACCGGTTCCCCGGCAGGAGGGGCATTTCTCGTCCACCACCGTGCCGGCGCCCTGACATTCGCGGCATGGCTCAGAAAAACTGAACGAGCCCTGATCACGACTGACCAGGCCACTGCCGTGACAGACCGGACACGTCCGCGGCGCGGTGCCCGGTTTCGAGCCCGATCCGTGGCAGGTGTCGCAGGTGCCCGGGGAGTTCAGCGTCAGCGGCAAAGTGACGCCATGCGCGGCCTCGTCGAAATTCAACGTGGCCTCGGCCTCGATGTCACCGCCCCGGTTGGGGCCAGATGCCCGGCCCCCACCACCAAAAACCGAACCGAAGAGGTCACCGAGGCCACCGGCCGGCCCGGTGCTCGGACCGGGACTCTGGCCGGCACCGCGCAACAGGTCAGAGAGGTCGAAAGGCACGCCGCCAGCACCGGTGTCGCCGGCCTGTCGGCGGAAAGCACCGGCACCGAAAAGCGACCGCGCCTCGTCGTATTCCTTGCGTTTGGCGACATCGGAGAGCACACCATTCGCCTCGGAGACCTCTTTGAACTTGCGCTCGGCCTCGGCGTTGCCGGGGTTCTTGTCCGGGTGCAGGTCGCGGGCGAGCGTACGGTATGCCTTTTTGATCTCGTCCTGGCTAGCTTTTTTCGAGACGCCCAGCGCCTTGTAGAAGTCCTTTTCCAGCCAGTCCCTCGCACTCACCGGGCGCCCCTCCTCTCCATGTTTTCGTCTCTACTCGCGCTGTCGGTCGGCGCGGCAACCGGCTCTTCGGCCGGCGGTGGCCCGGCGACCGGGTCAGTTGGTGCGGCGGCCGGCCCAGCGGGGTCCAAAACCGCCACCATCGCCGGCCGGATCAGCCGCTCACCGAGCAAATAGCCCGGCTGGAACACCCTGACGCAGGTCGGCTCGGAAACGTCGCTCGGCTCCGCGTGCATGACCGCCTCGTGCCGGTTCGGATCAAAGGCATCACCCTTCTCACCAAACGCGGTGAGCCCGACCTTGCCCAGGGTGCCCTGGAGTTTCTCCGCGACAGCGGCGAAAGCGCCGGACAGGTCGCCGTGCTCGCGGGCCCGGTCAATGTCGTCGATCACCGGCAACAGCGCGGTGATCAGCGCCGCGGTCGCCAACTCGGCGGCCACCGACTTGTCCCGGTCCACCCGGCGGCGATAGTTCGCATACTCAGCGGTCACCCGCTGCAAGTCGGTCGTACGCTCATCCAACTGCTTTTGCACTGCCTCCACCTCGGCCGAACTCACCACGTCCTCGACCGCACCGCCAGCCGGTGATTCCTCGGCTGGCGCCGGCTCCGCCGCAGCCTGGGGGCCGGGCGAGGGCCGGCGGGGTTGACCCGTTTCCGGATCGATCCGCCGGCGGTCTCGGATCACGACGCGGGGTTCCTCCTGGTCGGGATCGCGCCCCTGCTGTGGCGTCATGACTTCTTGTCGTCCTCATCCACGATCTCGGCGTCCACCACGTCATCCGCGGACTGCGCGGTGCCGCCACCCTGACCGGTCGCCGACTGCGAGCTGGAGTCACCAGCGCCGGCGTCCGCGGAGCCAGCCGAAGCCTGGGTGTTGGCATACATCGCCGCCCCGGCCTCCTGGCTGGCCTTGGCCAGTTTTTTTTTTCCTGCGCGGCCTTGATAACGTCCAGGTCCGAACCACCGAGCGCGGACCGCAGGTCGCCGAGCGCCTCGCCGATCTCGGTCTTCTTGTCCTCAGGGATCTTGTCGCCGTTCTCGGCCAGGAACTTCTCGGTCTGATACTGCAAAGACTCGGCGAGGTTGCGGGTTTCCGCGTCATCGCGCCGCTTCTTGTCCTCCTCGGCGTGCGCCTCGGCGTCCCGCATCATCCGCTCGATGTCGTCCTTGGGCAGCGCGGAGCCGCCGGTGATCGTCATCGACTGCTCGCGGCCCGTACCCAGATCCTTGGCGTTGACGTGCACAAGGCCGTTGGCGTCAATGTCGAAGGTGACCTCGATCTGCGGCACTCCACGCGGTGCCGGCGGCAGCCCGGTCAGCTCGAACATGCCGAGCTTCTTGTTGTACGCCGCCATTTTCCCGCTCGCCCTGATAGACCTGGATCTGCACGCTGGGCTGGTTGTCGTCAGCGGTGGTGAAGACCTCGGACTTCTTCGTCGGGATCGTGGTGTTGCGCTCGATCAGCTTGGTCATCAGGCCGCCCTTGGTCTCGATGCCCAGCGACAGCGGGGTGACATCGAGCAGCAGCACGTCCTTGACCTCGCCGCGCAGCACACCGGCCTGCAGGACCGCGCCGACCGCGACGACCTCGTCGGGGTTGACGCCCTTGTTCGGCTCCTTGCCACCGGTCAGTCCTTGACCAGCTCGGTGACCGCGGGCATCCGGGTGGAACCGCCGACGAGCACGACGTGGTCGATGTCGCTGGTCGGGATGCCAGCGTCCTTGATGGCCTGCTGGAACGGGTTCCGGCAGCGCTCCAGCAGATCCTGGGTCATCCGCTGGAACTCGGCCCGGCTGATCGTGGTGTCCAGGTGCAGCGGACCGTCGGCGCCGGCCGTGATGTACGGCAGGTTGATGGTCGAGGACTGCGAACCGGACAGCTCGATCTTCGCCTTCTCGGCGCCCTCACGGAGCCGCTGCATCGCCATCTTGTCCTTGGACAGGTCGATGCCGTTCTGCGCGTTGAACGTCTTCACCAGGTGGTCGACGACCCGCTGGTCCCAGTCATCGCCACCGAGGTGGTTGTCTCCGTTGGTGGCCTTCACCTCGATGACGCCGTCGCCGATCTCCAGCAGGGACACGTCGAAGGTGCCGCCACCGAGGTCGAAGACCAGGATGGTCTGCTCTTTCTCACCCTTGTCCAAGCCGTACGCGAGGGCCGCCGCGGTCGGCTCGTTGACGATCCGCAGCACGTTCAGGCCGGCGATCTCGCCGGCTTCCTTGGTGGCCTGACGCTGCGCGTCCTCGAAATACGCCGGGACGGTGTGATCACCGCGTCGGTGACCGGCTCGCCCAAATAAGACTCGGCGTCACGCTTGAGTTTCTGCAGCACCCGCGCGGAAATCTCCTGCGGGGTGTAGTTCTTGCCGTCAATGTCGATCTTCCAGTCGGTGCCCATGTGGCGCTTGACCGACCGGACTGTGCGATCGACGTTGGTCACTGCCTGGCGCTTGGCGACCTCACCGACGAGCACCTCGCCGTTCTTGGCGAACGCGACGATCGACGGTGTGGTCCGAGAGCCCTCGGCGTTGGCGATTACGGTCGGCTCACCGCCCTCCAGGACAGAGACGACCGAGTTCGTCGTACCGAGGTCGATACCGACCGCACGTGCCATTACATCCTCCATAGGCTGTCCCGAGTTGAGCGCTTCGGACTCAAGTTTGCACACGCTCTCGCTCAATCGTCAAACCAGACTTGAGCCCGCTCGCCGCAACTTTCTCGTTGAGTCGAACGCCAGCCTACCGGAGTGCATTCCCGCTGGTTGAGGGGTCAGTGCTTACGGACCACGCGCTCTGCCTCTCCGGGCTTCCAGATCGTCACGTCCAGATGCCCGTCGCCCACCTCGACCGCCGATCCGACCGTGATGTCGGCCACGTAGAACTGGTCGAACTCCCGGCCGCGCAGGTCGAAACCGGTGTCGTCGTACAGCTGCTGCGCGCGAATCGTTGGTGCAGCTCGGTGTCCTGCAGGTTGGTGACTGTGCCGAAGAGCTTGCGCGTCGCCGTCCTTGACGTGCGTGTCGACGGTGGCGGTGTGCAGGCAGAACCGTGGATCGCGGGCCAGGTCGTTGAACTTGGTGGTGTCCGGCATGCCGACAACCGCCAACTGGCCTTCGAAGATCCGTGGCTCGACTGGGCTGATCCGCGGAAACCCGTCCGAACGAAGGGTGCCGAGCATGCAGAGGTTGCCGGTGGCGGCATGTCGCCGGAGAAAGATCTCGGCGATGCGCGGAGCGGCTTGAGCGAACTCTTTCCAGGTCGTCATGACTACGACGCTATCGCCAAACCTTGTCAACGAGTGTCAAGGTTTATCCGTACGCTGGACCGATGCGGGCGAGCCGACTGGTGCAGGTGTTGCTGCTGTTGCAGACCCGCGGCCAGCTGACCGCTCCGGAGCTGGCGAGTGAGCTCCAGGTCTCCGTACGCACGGTCTATAGGGACCTCGAAGCACTGTCAGCAGCCGGCGTACCCGTCTACAGCGAGCCAGGCCGGGCCGGTGGCGCTCGGCTGGTGGACGGCTACCGGACCCGGCTGACCGGCCTGACCACCGACGAGGCCGACGCGGTGCTGCTGGCCGGCCTGCCCGGACCGGCCGCTGACCTGGGACTCGGCACGGTCCTCGCGGCCGCTCAGCTGAAGATGCTGGCCGCGCTGCCACCAGAGCTGCGCGGCCCGCCCGCCGAGTGGCCGAGCGGTTCCATCTGGACGCGCCCGGGTGGTTTCGACAGCCGGAGGACACGCCCGCACTGGCCGCGATCGCCGACGCGCTGTGGAGCGACCACCAGCTGGACGTGTCGTACCAGCGCTCCGACCAGGTGGTGGCCCGCCGGGTCGACCCGCTCGGCCTGGTGATGAAGGCCGGTACGTGGTATTTGGTCGCTCGCCAAGGCGCCGACATCCGGTCGTACCGGGTCAGCCGGATCGTCTCGGCCGACCCACGGCCGGAGCGCTTCGAGCGGGCGGGCGACTTCGACCTGGCCGCTCACTGGGCCGCGTCGATGGACGACTTCGCCCGCTCGATGTTGCGCCTGCGGGCCCGCTGCCGGATCCGCACATCCGCGTACCGGCTGCTCCGAATCGCCCTGGACCCGGCCGCCGCGACCGAGGCGATCGCGTCGGCCGGGCCCGAGGGACGCCGACGGGTGGGTCGAGATGACCATCCCCACCGAGTCGTACGACGTCCTCGCCGGCGCGATCCTGCGGATGGGCGAAAACGCCGAGGTCCTCGACCCACCCGAACTGCGCGCCCGGCTTGCCGCCACCACGGCCGCGATGGCGCGCGCGGTATCGATAGTCAGCGCGAAAATCACTCTCGGAAAACCTTTGTCCAGGGCAATTTCCGTGACAGAATGAGCGCCCCACCCTGGATCAGAGGGTGGGTAGGTGGGCTTGAAAGACCCACATTTGTCAGGCGATGACCGAGGATTTTGGCGCTGCTACGCCGATGCAGCCGTGCCATCACCTCGATCACGCGGGCCGTCCAGGATGAGCAGAGGTTTTGCGGCCGTTACGACGATGTGGCCCGCCCGTTTGCCTTTGACCATACGGCCCCGGCTGGGTGATCAAGGGCTCGGGGTGCACAAAATCCAAGTAATAGCGGGAAAGTCCTTGATCACCCGTACCGGAAAACGCCGCGCGACGAAATGTCGCCCCGAAGTCGAGCCTTCCAGGCTGGTACGACAATTTCGCGGACCACCGACAGCGCCCGGAATATTTCTGACCAGAATTCGGGTCAGGAGGCGCGGTCGGGGCGTTCCCGGAAAGACTCGCCGCGGGCCTGTGCGGCCAGCCGCCGGGCGAGGGCGAATTCGGCGACCTGTACGCCAACGGTTTCCAGCTGAAAGCGGACAGTGTCGTCGATCAGTTCGCCAGTCTTGTCGAAAACCCCGGCGGCCGCGTTGACGGTGGCACCCAACGGGCTCGGCCAGCCGCGCAGGGCGTGCACGACCGTACGAACGCTGGTCAGCGTCGACACGGTCGCCTGCCAGCCGTGCGCGACGGCGATGCAGCCGACCGGTAGGCCGTCCAGATATGGCCGCGGGTCGAGCCGGGTGTCCTCGACGTAGTCGAGTGCGTTCTTCATCAGCCCGGACAGCGTGCCGTGATAGCCCGGCGAAGCGACGATCAAGGCGTCGGCTCGGCGGACGGCCGCCACGAAGGCGGCGGCCTCACCGGACCGTACGTTCACCTCGGTGTCGTAGATCGGCAGTATGAGCGCTCGGCCGGTGATGAACTCGGTGGTCAGGCCGGCTTCCTCGGCGGCCGCCATAGCGATCCGCAGCGCGCGCTCAGACGTCGAGTCGGGCCGGGTCGAGCCGCCGATGCCGAGCACCCGCACAGGCTGGCCGGCTCCCACGCTCGCACTCCCTACCTGACTGATGACTCAACCCCACCTAACCTACCTCCGGAGAACGCCGCAGGCCCCTGGACAGCCAAGACCAAGGGCGGCCGATCGGGCATCTCCGCCGGCACGTACGTGGCATGTCTCACCACCGACGCGGCCGCCGAGCCGGTAAGTTACTTGTCGGTAGCGTAAGGGTCGGCTGCGTGATGCCGGGAAACCGGCACGGTCGTACGCTGACGGCCAGTCCTGCTCCAGGCAAGACACCTGTGGAGGGAACGCGATGGTTGTCCGGCTCGTCCTCGGCCTGCTCATGACCGTTGTCGCGGCCGCCGTCGCCGGCCAGCGACTGTGGTGGCTGTTTCGTCTGTTCCGCGCCGGCCAGCCGGCGGTCGGGCGTACGAACGACTGGCCGCGCCGACTCGGTGCCCAGGTCACCGAGGTCTTCGGCCAGCGCAAGCTGCTGAAATGGTCGATCCCCGGCATCGCGCACTTCGTCACTTTCTGGGGTTTCATCGTCCTGTTGCTGACGATCATCGAGGCCTATGGCGGGCTCTTCAAGAAGGACTTCGCCATTCCGCTGATCGGCACCTGGCCGGTGGTCGGCTTCCTTGAGGACTTCTTCGCGGTCGCGATCGTGCTCGCGCTGGCCACCTTCACGTTGCTCCGTTTCCAGCAGCAGCCCAAAAACCTGGGCCGCGCCTCGCGGTTCTACAAGTCCCACACGGGCGCCGCCTGGTTCGTGTTGTTCATGATCTTCAACGTGGTCTGGACGCTGCTGCTGATGCGCCGCGCAGGTCAACACCGGCGTTTTCCCGTACAAGAGCGGGGCCTTCGCGTCGTACGCGGTGGGTGCCCTGCTGCACCCGCTCGGACTGGCGGTCAACGAGGTTCTGGAGACCGTAGGCCTGCTGCTGCAGCTCGGCGTGGTGCTCGGCTTCGGCGTTTTTTTGTGGTCTATTCCAAGCACATGCACATCGCGCTGGCGCCGCCGAACATCCTGTTCTCGCGCCGGCCGCGGGCGCTGGGCGCGCTGCTGCCGATGTATTCCAACGGCAAGGCGATCGACTTCGAGGACCCGGGCGAAGACGACCTTTTCGGCCGCGGCGCGATCGAGCACACCACCTGGAAGGGCATGCTCGACTTCGCCACCTGCACCGAGTGCGGCCGCTGTCAGAGCCAGTGCCCGGCCTGGAACACCGGCAAGCCGCTGTCCCCGAAGCTGCTGATCACCGACCAGCGCGACCACCTTTTCGCCAAGGCGCCCTATCTGCTCGCCGGCGGCGGCGTAGCGCGACCGGTGACGAGAAGCTGTCCGACGAGAAATTGGCCGCACTGCCGGAAAACGTCCGCAAAGAGGTTGAGCGGTCGCTGGTCGGCAAGGTCGAAGAGGGCGGGGTCATCGACCCGGACGTGCTCTGGAGTTGTACGACCTGCGGCGCGTGCGTCGAGCAGTGCCCGGTCGACATCGAGCACGTCGACCACATCGTGGACATGCGCCGCTATCAGGTGCTGATCGAGTCGGCCTTCCCGTCCGAGGCCGGCGTGATGCTGAAAAACCTGGAAAACAAGGGAAATCCGTGGGGCCAGAACCCGCACGAACGGGAAGACTGGACCAAGGGTCTGGACTTCGAGGTGCGTCGAGTCGAAGGCACCATCCCGGATGAGGTGGAATACCTGTTCTGGGTCGGGTGCGCCGGCGCGCTGGACGACCGCGCGAAGAAGGTCACCCGCGCGGTCGCCGAGCTGCTGCACACGGCTGGCGTCGAGTTCGCGATCCTGGGCAACGGCGAGACGTGTACGGGTGACCCGGCCCGCCGAATGGGCAACGAGTTCATCTTCCAGATGCTCGGGCAGCAGAATGTCGAGACGCTGAACGAGGCGTTTGGCGAGCGTCCGGTGGAAAAACGCAAGATCGTGGCGACCTGCGCGCACTGCTTCAACACCCTCGGCAACGAGTACGGGCAACTCGGCGGCGACTACGACGTGGTCCACCACACGCAGCTGCTGTCCCAGTTGGTGTCCGACGGGAAACTGACGCCGGTCACGCCTCTGGAGACGACGCTGACGTACCACGACCCGTGCTATCTCGGCCGGCACAACCGCGTTTTCACGCCGCCGCGCGAGGTCCTACAGGGCCTGCCGGGTACGACGTACAAGGAAATGCCGCGGTTCGCCGAGCGGTCGTTCTGCTGCGGCGCCGGCGGGGCCAGGATGTGGATGGAGGAGAAGATCGGGCAGCGGGTCAACGTGAACCGCACCGAGGAAGCTCTGTCTCTTAAGCCGACGTGATCGCCATCGGCTGCCCGTTCTGTCTGACGATGATCTCCGACGGCGTCTCCGAGAAGCAGGCCAGCGGCGAAGGCCAGGGCGTCGAGGTTCTGGACGTTTCCCAGGTGTTGCTGCGGACGATCCAGCCGGCGAAGGCCAAGGCCACAGACTGACCCGCTACCTTCAGGAGCGTGAAGGGCGATCAGTACGAGGGCGCGTACGACCGGTCGGACGCGCGCCGGCGGCTTGAGGAGCCGTCGCTGCAGAGCCTCGAACCGCACGTTGGCCTGCCGTTCGGCCGGATTCCCAGGCTGCCGACGAAATGGTTGATCGTCGCCCTGGTGGCTTTCGTGGCGCTCGGCGCCGGCTTCATCGTGGCCAACCCGAACAGCGAGCTGCCGCCCGGCAACTGCCAGCACACGACCCTGACCCTGCGCTCCGCCGACCAGCCGACCGGCTATCCGATCAGCTGGACGGCCACCGGCCCGGTCGGCCGCTATCAGCTGACCGTCGGTGTGTCACCAAGCTGACCGTCGACAAGGCCGGGCAGCCGCACATCGCCGGCACCGACCGGGGCAACGAGACCGACGCCAGCATCGAGGGCACGCCCTTCCCGATGAGCGGCTGCAAGGCCGCCGGCACCTTCAAGGTGCAGCAGGGCCACGGCACCCAGACGGCCCGGATCTTCCGGCTCGACGGCGGCGCTGCCCGCGAGGTCGCCGAGGCCGGCCTGACCTCCCGCGGGCGGGTCACTCCCTAGCTGCGGATACCCGCGCCGTACGATCGAAAGCCAGGTAAAGATGGGGAGCCGACAATCGACGTCCTGGCGCTGGTGGCGTTCTTTCTCCTGACCGCGGGAAACGCCTTTTTCGTCATCGCCGAGTATTCGCTGGTCACCGTCGACCGTGCGCTCGTCCAGGAGCAGGCCGCGGCTGGCGACGGCCGGGCCAAGCAGGTCGCCAAGGCCGTACGATCGCTGTCCTTCCAGCTGTCCGGCGCTCAGCTGGGCATCACCCTGACCGCGCTGCTGACCGGTTATCTGGCCCGGCCCGCGGTCGCCCACCTGATCGAGCCCAGCTTGCAGTCGGTCGGCGTGTCCGCGCCGGTCGCGGACGGCATCGCGACCGCTGTGGCGCTGATCTTCGCCACCCTTTTCACCGTGCTTTTCGGCGAGCTGGTGCCTAAGAACGCGGCACTGTCGATCCCGATGCCGCTGGCCCGCTGGTCGGCGCCGGTCCTGCGGATCTTCTCGGCCGTCCTACGCCCGGTGATCGCGCTGCTCAACGGCACCGCCAACGCTGTCGTACGGCTGCTCGGCATCGAGCCGCAGGAGGAGCTCGCCTCGGCCCGGTCACCGGAAGAGCTCGGCCTGCTGGCGGCCATTTCGGCCCGCGCCGGTGCGCTGCCGAGCGAGACCGCCACCCTGCTGCAACGCACGATCCGCTTCGGCGACAAGCGAGCCGCGGAGGCGATGACCCCCGCGGGTCGACGTGGTCGGGCTGCCGGCCTCCTCGACCGCCGAGGAGCTGCTGACGCTGGCGTTGGAGTCAGGTCACACCCGCTTCCCGGTCTACGACGGCACGCTGGACACCGTTATAGGAGTGGCCGCGGTGATCGACGCGCTGCAGGTGCCACCGGATCGGCGGGCCAGCACGGGCGTACGAGAAATCGCTCGCGAACCCCTGCTCGTACCGGAGACCTTGGAGCTGGACACCACCCTGTCCCGGCTGCAGGAGAGCGGCATCCAGATGGCGGTGGTGGTCGACGAGTACGGCGGCACCGACGGGATCGTCACCGTCGAGGACCTCGCCGAGGAACTGGTCGGCGAGATCGACGACGAGTTCGACGAACCCGAAGTAGACGCGGTACCAGTCACCGCGACCGCGCTCACCACCCAGTCCGCGACCGTCACCTCGCCGCTGACCGACCAGTCCGTGCTGGTCAACGGCCTGCTGCGGGAGGACGAGCTGGCTGAGCACACCGGCTTTCGACTGCCGGACGGCCCGTTCGAGACGCTGGCCGGTTTCCTGATGGCCCGGCTCGGGCACATCCCGACCGAGGGCGAGACTGTCACCGAGCGAGGCTGGGAATTCACCGTCACTTCGGTGGAACGGCACCGGGTCGAACAGGTCCGCGTGCAGCCGCCGGAAGAGTCCGACGAACCCGAGAACGGCAACGGCTCATGAGCGGCCTGCAGATCGCGGCGACCATCCTTTTGCTCCTTGGGAACGGTTTCTTCGTCGGTTCCGAGTTCGCCATCCTCTCGGCCCGGCGCACCCAGATCGAACCCCTCGCGGCCGCCGGCTCCCGGCGGGCCAGCGCCGCACTGCGGGCGATGGCCCAGGTGCCGCTGATGATCGCCGGCGCGCAGCTGGGCATCCAGATCTGCTCACTGGGCCTCGGCGCCATCGCCGAGCCGCTGTTCTCGCACCTGCTCGAAGGCCCGTTCCAGGCGGTCGGTATGCCCGCCGAGCTGCTGCACCCGATCTCGTTCGTGCTCGCGTTGGCCATCGTCACGTACGGCCACACCGTGGTGGGCGAAATGGTGCCGAAGAACATCGCGCTGTCCGGGCCGGAACGGCTGGTGCTCTGGTTTGGGCCACCAATGCTGGCCTTCTGCGTCGCCACCCGACCGGTGCTGCTCGCGCTGCGGTGGATTTCGGACAGCCTGCTGCGGTTGGTACGGATCGAGACACCCAGCGAGGTCAAGACCGTCTATACGGCTGAGGAGCTCGCCAGTCTGGTCGCCGAGTCGCGTACCGAGGGCCTGCTGGACGCCGACGACCACCGCCGAATCACTGGCGCGCTGACGTTGACTTCCCGTACGGCCGCCGACTTCATGTCGCCGTGGTCCCAGGTGCGTACGGTCACCGCCGAGGTCACCCCGGCCTCCCTGGAAGCACTGTCGGTCGCCACCAACCTGTCCCGCTTTCCGGTGGTCGACCGGCGTACCCGCGCGGTCCTGGGCTTCGTACACGTCAAGGAGGCGCTCGGCGTTTCCGGCACCGCCCGCCGGTCGGCGCTGCCGGAAGACGCCGTGAGACCGCTGACCGTGGTCGCGCCAGCCACCTCGTTGGGTGAGGTGCTGCTGATCATGCGCCGGACCCGATCGCACCTCGTCCTGGTCTCCGACAGCGGTCGTTCTCTCGGCGTACTAACCCTGGACGACGTGCTCGCCGCAGTCGTCGGCGGCGTCCCCGTCAGCGCCCGCTGATCGAGCGTTTTACCTGGTAGGCCGTTTTACCTGGTAGGCCAGGTGCGCCAGGACTGGAACGAGCGGCTCGGGGTCGGACCGCGCTGGCCCTGATAACGCGAGCCATACTTGTCGCTTCCGTACGGATGCTCCGCCGGCGACGACAGCTCGAACACACAGATCTGGCCGATCTTCATCCCCGGCCACAACTGGATCGGCAGGTTGGCGAGGTTCGACAGCTCCAATGTCACGTGCCCGGAGAACCCAGGGTCGATAAAACCGGCCGTCGAATGCGTCACCAACCCCAGCCGCCCAAGACTCGACTTGCCCTCCAAGCGGGCCGCGAGGTCATCCATCAGGCTGACCACTTCCAGCGTCGACCCGAGCACGAACTCGCCCGGGTGCAGCACAAACGGCTGGTCCGGATCGGTCTCCACCAGCGAAGTCAGGTCGTCCTGCTGCCGGGAGGGGTCGATGTGGGTGTATTTCAAGTTGTTGAAGACCCGGAACCAGCGGTCCAGCCGTACGTCGATGCTGGAAGGCTGAATGAGCTCAGGCTCCCACGGATCCAGGCCCAACCGGCCTTCGTCAATGGCCTTCAGCAGGTCACGATCGAGAGAGCAGCACGTCCGCGAGCGTACTGGCGGCAGCCCTTGCCTCGGTCGCGGGGCCGGGTTGCTAGAGTGTTCGAAGCGCTCTGCGGATGTAGTTCAATGGTAGAACTTCAGCTTCCCAAGCTGAGAGTGCGGGTTCGATTCCCGTCATCCGCTCCACTTTGGCGACATGCAATGTCATTGTGAGCTCCTGTAGCGCCCCGGACTCCGATCAGACCGCGACCGCGATCCGCAAATCGGCAATGGCGGCGGCCGGATCGTCACCCTCACCGTGCGCACCTACCCCGGGACGAAGCTGGGCATGCGCCGTCATCACTCGTGGCTCGGTGGATGCTCGGGGAGCAGGCCATCAATGGGCCATTAGCCGAGCCGCTCTCGGCGCTGCGCTTTCTCAGTGACGTCACCGTGGTTGGCGCCGCGGTGGGAGCAGAAGGCGGGGCCCGACGGTCGCGTCGTCAGGCGCGGAAGCGGTTACGCCAGCTCGAAGTGCTGGTAGTCCTTGAGGGTGTGCCAGTCGCCGCCCCAGGTCCAGCCGTTGCCGGTGAAGGCCCGTACGGCTTTGTCACCATCGTGCAGCATGCCGGGGTCTTTTCTCGTACGGTCGAGGTAGGGACCGCCGTTCTTGGGCTGCACGCCTTGCGAGTCGTGGTAAGGGTTAATGAGGGTGTTGATGTCGATCGCGCGGCCGTACGCGTGGTACGACAACAAGGCGCCACTGGTGGGAATGTCCCGGCAGTCGTACGCCGAAGTGTTGTTGTCTTCCATGGACAATTCGTCGTCGGCGTTGGGGTAATGGTCCGGTGTCACCATTTTCGCGATGGGATAACGCATCCGGTAGAGCTCACCGAAGATCTTGATCGTCTGGTCGACCCGGTCGGTGTTGACCACCAACTGTCCGGCGTGCGCTTTTTGGTCCATTCCATAATAAGTGAGGCTGATCATTCGCAGCTGAGCCGGTCCGACCGGGCAGCCCGAATGCCAGGTGGCACCGAGGTCGGCGGCCGTCACCGTTTTGGTGGTCGCGGAATACGCCGGCAGGGAATCAGGGGCCGTCAGGCCGGACAGCAAGACAAGAGGAACAAGCAATAAATGCATGCGTCCCAGCTTGTCAGAAACTTATACGAATTCCATTCAATGTGTAGTCCCCCAACTTGAGGCAACCTTCGACTGGTCCCCAACGTTAGTCACGCCAGTTGTACGGGTCACCAAGGCGGATCGCGCCGGGATGGATGACCTGGGCGTACGCGCCGGCGCATGGTTGGGCGCCCATGCCGCCGCCACGCATCCCCTCACACATCCGCCCTTCACAAGCGAACCTCCAGCCAACCACGACCACCGTCGATCACGGGAGCCGAACGGGCAGACTCCGGGTCCACGGCTTGAAGAATCCGAGTGGGGTAAGCCAGGCTGGTGAAATGGAGTCACTGGACCTGGTGGAGAAGGAACTCACCGCGCGTACGGCCGAATTCTTCCGCGCGGTCTCGTTCGAGACAGCCGGAAAGCCTCGGTACGACCAGATCTACGACCTGTTCATCGAGGGTGGGCTGCTGATCAAGAACTCCGAGTCCAAGCCGGAGATCATGACCGTCGCGGAGTTCATCGCCCCCCGGCAGGCGCTGGTGGACGTTGGGCGGCTGACTTCCTTCGAAGAGACCGAAATCGAGCACCGGATCGACACTTTTGGGCAGGTCGCTCACCATCTCTGCACGTACGCGAAAACCGGGGTGCTGGACGGCGTCGCGACCCAGGGACGCGGAGTCATCTCCACCCAGTTCGTCCGGACCCCGGACGGCTGGAAGATGAGCTCGATGGCCTGGGACGACGAGCGCGACGGCCAATCGATTCCGGCACTTTAGTCCAAAGAGTTCGCGAATGTGAGGTCAGAAGGCCCGCTCCGGGCTGCTGTACGAGCGGTCAGACCCGCTGAGTGCCCACTGGCGCAGCACCTGGTCGGCCTCGCCAAAGGTGGCACCGATGCCGTAGTCGCGCTCGGGATCCCACTCCACCGGTCCATGGTCGTGGCTCGGGTCGGGATTGCCCTCGCTGCACGATTTACACAGCATCCGGACGCTCTGCGTCCAGTCCTCGGCGCCCAGGTCAGCCGCTTCGAAGGCCGATTGCAGCTGCTGGGCGTCGGCCTCGGACGGGCAGAAGACCACCGACCGCAGCGTCGGCTTCTCGGAAGGACGCAACAGGGCGATTTCCTGGAAAACTCCGCGTTCCTGGCCATCGATCTTCCGGGATCCGACCGGTTCGCCATCGTGCAGGACCAGATCGCCGAACCGGTGCCCGGATTCCGGGGTCGGCACGTTCTGGATGATCGCCCGGGCCGGATCGATGCGGCGGCACCAGACCACCTCGGTGTCGTGCAACTGTCCGTCGATCTGGAGCCGGGTCTCGCCGATGTGCCGCGGCTCCGGGTTGAGCCGGATCGGCACCAGACCGAAGTCCATCACCGGTTCGCCGTCACCGTCCGGCATCGTGACGCCGTACGTCGACCACGCCCGCCCGCCGCGCGACCGGCCAGTCGCCCATCGCGGTGGCGGCGATGCCCAGGTTCCAGGCCGCCGGATCCTCCGCTTCGGTCGCGATTTCCAGCGAGCGCTCGTTCAGCCGGGCGCATTGCGCCCAGTCCCGGCGACGCTTGGCGAAAAGTCCGAGGTTGAACCAGAGCCAGGCCGATTCCGGGTGCAGCTCGACGAGCTCCAGCAGATGCCTCTCGGCCGTGGCCGGGCGGCGTCGCCGGCGGCGGACGCCTCTCGGTAGGCCTTCGCCAACCAGTTATCTCGCCGTTCTTCGCTCATAAGGTCCCATTCTGCCGTCTCGCCGGGGGAGATTCACCGTGCGGATCGGTTTTGCCGGTTACCTGCGCAAAGAGTGGCTACTGGCGAGCTGGCCAGTCGTGGTCGAAGATCGGGTAGCGATCGGACTGGGCGAGCCGCGACCCGTAGAAGGCGGCACCGTCCGGACCGAGCGACTCGTCGTCGTCGCTGCGGTCCTGTTCCCAGACGGGGGCCCATTCGATCCGGAAGGCCTGCCCGAGCCGTTCGGCCACCGCGTACGCGACCTCGGTGACGTCCGGGAGTTGGATGAGGTCGTGCCGCATGGCCAGTTGCCGGTGGATTTCGGCCGCGACCAACTGGCGCACTTGGACCAACTCGGCGGGGAGGTCCTCACCGTTGTCGTCCCAGGCGTCCCGGTTTCCCATGGATGCCACAGTTGACCTTGACCTTGCCGACAAACGCGTCAATGCAGTACGTCACATCATCGATTCGGGGTTGCCCTCGCGGTCAGGAAAAACACCCATCGGCACAGGTATCGGGGAATTCCCATAGCGTCTTTACCGGACCGGCTTCGCCGCCCGGAAATCTCTGGAAGCATCCTGACCTGCGGCTTCACCAGACCGGTGCGGCCGGCAGGAGGGAAGGCTCTATGAAGAGACTCATGGCGGTCGGTGCGGTGGCTGCTGTCGGAATGGGGATCCTGACCAGCCCGGTAGCGGTTTCAGCGGCACCACAGGCAAACTCGCCGCCGACCACGACGACCTCGTCGGTGGTGTGGGGCGCCTGCCCCGCCGGATATCCGGCCACGATTCAGTGTTCGACCGTGTCGGTCCCGCTGGATTACGCGCACCCGTACGGCAAAAAGATCAACATCGTGATCAGCCGGGCGAAAGCCACCGGCACCGCGGCGCAGCGTCAGGGCGTGCTGTTCGTGAACCGTGGCGGGCCTGGCGGCACCGGTGTCGCGTACGCGCAAAGCGTGCAGAACCGGCTGCCCACCTCGTTAAAGCAGGCGTACGACATCATCGGGTTCGACCCGCGTGGCGTCGGCCTGTCGCACCCGATCTACTGCGTCGACCCCCCCGCCACCTTCTACCAGGCGCCGGTGCCGGACCCGATCCCAACCTCCCGCCGCGACATCGCGATCAACACCGGGCGGTCCGCTCAGTACGCCGCCGGTTGCCTGTCCAAGAACGGCTCGGACGTGCAGTTCTACAACACACGCCGAACACCGCGCGGGACATGGACGTGATCCGGGCCGCACTCGGTGAGCAGAAGATCAACTACCTGGGCTACTCGTACGGCACCTATCTCGGCTCGGTCTACGCGACGCTGTTCCCGACCCACGCACGCCGGTTCATCCTGGATAGCAACGTCGACCCGACCGGTGTCTGGTACGACGACAACCTCGGCCAGAACGTCGCCTTCGACAAGTCCTTCCACGAGTTCCTCCGGTGGATCGCCAGCAACGACGCGGTGTTCCACCTGGGCACCACCGAGGCGAAGGTCTCCAAGGCCTGGTACGGCATGCGTGCCGCGCTGAAGAAGAACCCGGCCGGCGGAGTCGTCGGCGCGGCGGAGTTCGACAACGCGGGCTCCGGCGACATGTATTCCGACTCGACCTGGCCGGCCCTGGCGCAGGCGGTCAGCGACTACGTCAACAAGCACGACGACGCCGGGATCCTGGCGCAGTACGGCCCGACGGACCTCGCCGGCGAGAACGGCAACACCATTTACACCGTGGTCAGCTGCAACGACCAGGTGTGGCCGCACAACCTGCAGAAGTGGTACGGGGACGCGGCGAAGCAATACCAGAAGTATCCGTTCCTGGTTTACGGCAACCTGTGGTTCAACATGCCGTGCGCCTTCTGGCCGTACGGTGCCCGGCAGGCCACCAGGGTCGGCAGCACCAACGTGCCGAACACATCCTCCTGTTCAACGCGACCGGTGACCCCGGCCACGCCGTACGACGGGGCGCTGAACATGCACAAGGCGCTGCGCGGATCCAAGCTGGTGACGGTGACCGGCCAGTTCAACCACGGCCAGTACCTCTACCAGAGCAAGAACACCTGCACCCTCGGGTACGGGAATGACTACCTGCTCACTGGCAAGCTGCCCAAGACCGACGTGACCTGCGTTGGCGACCCGCATCCGACGCCGACGGCGGCCGCTGCGAAGAGCCAGGCCAAGGCTGCGCCCGGGCTCAGCAACGACCTGCCCGGTCGGGCTTTCTAGGATCTGACAACGAAAAGTGCGGCGACCCGCTCGGGGTCGCCGCACTTTTTTTTTTGTTTGTACGTCAGCGGTGACGCGCTGGCGCGGGCGCGATGCGCGGCGGCTGGGCCGGCGCGGGCACTGTGTGCGGGGGCCGGACCGGCGCGGGCGCGGCGTGCGGCGGATTCGCCGGCTGCGCTGGCGCCGCTCCCGGCTTGGCAGGCACCGCACGCGGCGGCGACACGGGTGGGGTGCCCAGCCGCGGCGGCCGCGGCTGCGTCGTGCACGCGGGCATGGGCGGTACGTCCGGTTTCACCGCCGTCGGCGCGCCGCTGCGTTTGACCGGCGGCTTCACCGGCAGCGGGGCCGGCACCGCACAGGGCGGCTTGACCGGCAGCGGAGCCACCGGCGCCGGTTTCGGAGTCGAACTGGCGGCGAAGGCAAACGGAGCCGCGCCGAGGCCGATGGCGCCGAGCACCGCCACCCCGGCGGTGGTCAGCGCGATCCGTCGACGGACCCTGCGGCGGACGACCTGGTCGGTGAGATTCAAGGGAACTGCCTCCTGGGAGATATCGCGCAGCGTGTCCCGAAGCACGTCCTCCAACTGGCTGCTCAAGACCTGGCCTCCAGGATTTCGGTGCGGCGGGCGAGCTCGGGCGCTAGTACGCGTAGCCGTGCGACGGCCTTGTGGGTCTGGCTTCGGACAGTGCCCGACCGAGCAACCGAGGATTTCCGCGACCTGCGTCTCGGAGAGATCCTCGAAATACCGCAGGACCAACACCGTGCGCTGCTTCCCGGTCAGGCGCATCAGCGCCTGCCGGACCTGCAGCCGCAGGTCGGTCTGCTGGCTCGGATCGGCAGTCGGGGTTTCCGGCAGTTGCTGGACGGTGGTCTCCCGGCGGCGGGCCGCCCACCTCCACCAACTGACCTGCTCGTGGTAGAGAACCTTGCGCACGTACGCCTCGGGATCCTCGTGCCGCAGGGTCCGCCATCTCACCAGGGTTTTGGTGAGCGCGGTCTGCAGCAGGTCCTCGGCCCGGTGCTGGTCCCCGGCGAGCAGGTACGCAAGGCGCATCAGCGCCGGGGTCCGTGCCGCCACAAACTCCCCGAACTGCCGCTTCGCCTCGCTGTCCACTCCACCCCTTCTCGGTCTTACCCACACTCAGACGCCACAGCCCTAGCGAATCTATGCCGCCTTCGCCGATTTTTCTTTTTTCAGCGTTGTGGTGACCACAACCGTCCCGTGGATGGCGCGGCGGCGAGAGCGGCCGCATGCTGAGCTGATGCCTCGCTGGTTGCCGATCGCCCTGGTGCAGTCCGACCCGCTGCCGGTGCGCACGTCCGGCGTGGACCTGGGCGCTTTCGCCGCGGACGTACGCGCGACCCTGGATCGCTTTCCACAAACCCGGTTGGTCGTTTATCCGGAACTGCATCTTTTTGGTGACCAGGCTGGCAATCCGGAGCTGGCCGAGCCCATCGGCGGCCGCCGAACCCGCGATCTGGCCGAGCTGGCCGGCGAGCTGGGCATCTGGCTGCTGCCCGGGACGCTTTGCGAGCGCGCGGACAGTACTGCTGTCTACAACACCGCCGCGCTGTTCTCGCCGGACGGCCAACTGGCCGGAACATACCGCAAATGCTTCCCCTGGCGGCCGTACGAGCCGTACCGTCCAGGCACCGGCTTCACCGTCATCGACCTGCCCGGGCTCGGCCGGGGCTGTCCATCTGTTACGACGCGTGGTTCCCCGAGGTGGCCCGGCAGTTGGCCTGGATGGGAGCTGAGGTGATCATCAATCCCACCCAGACCACCACCTCCGACCGGGCCCAGGAACTGGTTCTGACCAGGGCGAACGCGATCGTCAACCAGGTCTTCGTGGTGAGCCCCAACGCGGCCGCGCCGACCGGTGTCGGGCAGAGCCTGGTCGTCGACCCGGAAGGGCGCGTACGGGTGCGCGCCGGCCGGGCCGCGGAGGTGCTCACCGACGTGATCGACTTCGACGAGGTGGCGCGCGTACGCGCTTATGGCACGGCTGGGCTGAACCGGATGTGGCACCAGTTCCGGCCCGACGACGAGCCGCTCGAGCTGCCCGTCTACGGCGGCCGGATCGACCCGAGAACCTGGACCCCGAAGCAGGAGGGCACCCCATGAGTGATTCCCCGCAACGGTTGACCCGTACGCTCACCCTCGGCCCGCTGGTCCTTTTCGGCCTCGCGTATATGGCACCGATGATCGTGCTCGGCACTTTTGGCGTTCTGGACAAAGCATCCAATGGCACCGTGCCCACTGCCTATTTGCTGGCGCTGGTGGCGATGCTCTTCACCGCGATCAGTTACGGCCGAATGGCACGCGCCTTCCCGGTCGCCGGCTCGGCCTACACATACACCCGCCGAACCATCGACTCCCGCGTCGGTTTCCTCGTCGGCTGGGCAGTCCTGTTGGACTATTTCTGGCTTCCCACAGTCATCTGGCTGATCGGTGCTTCATATCTTTCGGCCGAGTTCCCCGGCGTACCGACCTGGCTGTGGATCGTCGCTTTTATCGCGCTGACCACCATTTTGAACATCCTCGGCCTGAAACTGGCGACGAACATCAACCTGCTGCTGATGGCGATGCAGGTCTTGGTACTGATTTTCTTCATTGTGCTGTCTTTCGGTCATGCCGCCTCCACCGCTGGCGCCGCCGGCATCCTCTCCGCCACCCCGTTCGGCCATCCCGGGCAGCACGCTCTCCGGCATCGCCGCCGCGGCCGCGATCGCCGCCTATTCGTTCCTCGGATTCGACGCCATCACCACCCTGACCGAGGAAACCCGCGATCCCGAACGTACGGTCCCGAAAGCCATCGTGCTGGTCACGATCATCGGCGGCGTGATTTTCGTGGTGGCCTCGTACGCGACGCAGCTCGTGGCGAGCAGCGTGCACATCAAGGACCCGAACTCGGCCGCATTCGAGATCGCCGCGGTGATTGGCGGCCGGCTTTTCTCCGCGATTTTCCTCGCCGGTCTGGTGATCACCCAGTTCGCCTCCGGCATCGCCGCGCAGGCCAGCGCCTCCCGGCTGCTCTACGCGATGGGCCGCGACTCGGTCTTGCCGAAGAAGATTTTCGGGTTCGTCAACGAACGGTTCCACACCCCTTTGATCAACATCCTGCTGACCGGCGCGGTCGGGCTGATCGGCATTTTCCTGGACATCTCCACGGCGGCATCGTTCATCAACTTCTTCGCGCGCTTTCACCGCATTCACGTTCGTCAATCTCTGCGTGATCGCGTACGCGCTGCGGCAGCGGACCCTACGGGGCCCGGCTGGATGGATTCTCAACTTGGTGATCCCGCTGATCGGCGCCGCGGTCGACGTGTGGCTGCTGACGAACCTGGACAGCAACGCCCTGCTTATCGGCCTTTGCTGGTTGGTCATCGGAGTGGTGATCCTGGTCTACCTGACCCGCGGTTTCCGGCGCCCGCCCCCAGAAGTCACCTTCTCCGAGTAATCCGCCTCCTACGACCGAAAAGAGCCCGATCCCGGAGAGTGGCCACAACTCCTCGGGATCGGGCTGGAATTCGTCACGCTGTCAGCATCTTTGATGACAGTCGCGCGGCGCCGCCACTGGCATAACGACGCATCGCTCGGCAGGAGCACAGCGACCCGTTCCGCCCCGGACCCAGCCGCCACACTCTTCGAACACATGTTCGAGTATAGCCGGACTCGCTAACAGCCCGCAGTTGGGGGTCGGTTCAGAAGAACGTACGGATGGCGTCGACGACTGTGGTGTTGGTGTCGATGACGGGGAGCAGGCGCCACTTGTCGAAGGCGGTGCACGGGTGCGCGATGCCGAAGGTCAGTACGTCACCGGGTCGCAATGGCAGATCTGATCGAAGGAAGGCGTGCTGGTCGTTGAGTTTGCCCACCTTCGCGCGGCCGGTGACGTCGGTACGAGTGCCGGCGGCGTCGATCCAGGTCAGCGGGATCGGGAGTTCCTGGTCGTACGAGACGTCCCGTTTGCCGAAGCCGACGATGGCGTTTGCCGGGCTCGGGGGTGGAGAGCACTTCGGCCCACAGCTCCAGGGCCGGCCGCAGCGCGCGGGGCCGTCACCGCCGGACCGGAGCGGGGAGGTCACCTCGTACGAGCCGTGGTCGTGGGTGACGTAACAGCCGCTGCGCAGGACCGTACGCACCGGCCGGCTGAGCGTGCCGATCTGCTCCGCGGCCACCACCACCCCCGGTCGAAGAACGCGCTGCCGCCGGCGGTGAAGAGGACCTCATCCCCGTCGAAGAGACCGCGCTTGTCGATCTCGGTGAGCAGGGCTGTCATCCGGCCGAGGACGGCGTCGATCGCCGCGAGAGTGACCGGCTCGCGGTTGGATCCGGCGACGCCTTCGAACGCCTCCACACCGGCCAGCCGAAGTTGGGGGAGGCCAGCGATGTGCTCGGCCAAGGCGAGTGCCTCGGTGTCGTCGCGTACGCCCGCACGGCCGGCCGGCAGGCCGACCTCCAGCAACACCGGGAGAGGTCGGACCGCGCCGGCGGCGGCCAGGATCGAGGCCATCCGGTCGGCCGTGTACGCGGAGTCGACCAGGCAGAAGAGCTCGAACGACTCGTCCGCGTCGAGCTGCTGCGCGACCCAGCGCAGGCCCACTGGGCTGACCAGCTCGTTGGCCAGCACGATCCGCCGTACGCCGAAGGAACGCATGATCCGGGCCTGGCTGACGGTGGCCGCGGTGACGCCCCAGGCACCGGCCTGGAGCTGACGGAGAAACAGCTGCGGAGCCATCGGGGTCTTGCCATGCGGAGCGAGCGACACGTTCCGGTCGGCGCACCATTTCGCCATCAGCGCGAGGTTGTGGTCGAGGGCGTCCTGGTGCAGCACCAGCGCGGGTAACAGCAGGTCGCCGGCCAGCACGTTCCAGCCGGCGGCGGCCACCGTGCCGATCGTGTACGTGGTTTCCGATGGCGGGAAGCCCTTGTACTGGTTGTCGATCGGCTCTCGGATCAGCTGCTCATAAGAAGCGGTGGTCACCGGAGAAACCCTCTCATGCGCCGGCCGTACGAGAGTGCCGCCCGTCCGGAAAAGGTCTCAACCCACGTCCGCGACATGCTGAGGATTGCACGAAACTGGAGGAGGGCGGACCGGCGGCGCGGTACGGTCCGGCCACACAGCTGACCGATGCCGAGCGGAGGTCGCGGATGGGAACCGTCACTGCGGTCGGCCACCGCCCGAAAACAGGGGGTTAGTGTGCCGCCGCGAGCACGCGGAGTGCATGCTGACCAGGTGGCAAGGTCATCTGACGCACGCAACGGGTCGATCCCGACCATCTGCCTGCTCGGCGCGATAGCCGCCGCCTTCCTCATCATCGTGCTGGACTGGGTACAGGGCCCCGGCACGCCGTACGTGGCGATGTTGGTCGGCCCGCCACTGCTGTCCGCGACCTACTGCTCGGCCCGGCAGGTCGCCCTGGTGGGCGCACTGAGCACCGGCCTGTGCCTGTTGTGGACGTATATCCAGGCGTACGAGCTCACGGTGGACTCGGCCACCCAGACCGCGGCGGTTGTCGCGGCCACCGGCGTCGGGTGCCTGCTCGCCTCGCTGCGCAGCCGGGACGGCGAGGCGGTCGCCGAGATGGGCCGGGCCGGCAAGGAGGCGCAGCAGGCGATCCTGCGGGACATCGACCCGGAGATCGGCCAGCTCAGAGTCGCGCACCGCTATATCTCGGCCACTCGGGGCGCGGAGATCGGCGGCGACCTCTACGAGGCCCTGGACACACCGTATGGTGTCCGGCTGCTGATCGGGGACGTGCGCGGCAAGGGCCTGGACGCCGTCCGGCTCGCCTCCACCGTGCTCGGTTCCTTCCGCCATGTCGCGCACGAGCGCGCCGACCTGCGGGCGGTCGTCGCGGACCTGGACCGGGCGGTCGCCCGGTCGGTCGGCATCGAGGACTTCGTCACCGCGGCCGTCATCGAAGAGCGCGGCGGCACCCTGACCGTACTGAACTGCGGTCACCCACCACCCCTGCTGCTACGCGACGGCGGGGTGACTCCCCTGGACCCGCCGGCCCCAGCGCCGCCGCTGGGCTTCCTGCCGGTGGCCCGGCCGCGGATCGAACGGCTGCAGCCTGGTGACCGGCTGCTGCTCTACACGGACGGCATCGCCGAGGCGCGCCGCGACGGCGAGTTCTTCCCGCTGGCCGAGCGGTCCTGGCGGATCCTTGGCCACGGCACCGTCAAGGATGGCCTGATGTCGCTGGAAAACGCCCTGCGCGACTGGGTGCGGAACCTGCTCGACGACGACATCGCGCTGGTGTTGCTGGAATACGCGGGCGCCGGCAGCACGGCCACCGGCCAGCCCATCCCGGCCTGGGAGTGGGACGCGGCCGTCGAGGAGTGACCGACCGCGGTCGGCCGGTGGGTGGCTATCGGCCGGTGGGAGGGCTGGAGCACCGCACCAAGGCGCCGTTCAGCAAGTCGCTGACGTTGGCGAAATTGCCCGCGTACATCTGCGCGACGATCGCGTTCTTCACCACGAACCCGATCGAATAGCCGCCGACGGTTTCGGTGTAGGCCATGACACCTGTCTTGTTCGGGATCGAGGACAGGTTGCCGTACGTCCTTACCAACAGGTCCTCGGTGCTGCCCACCGCGATGCCGCTGGGGGTGCGATATGCGGGGCTGCTGGTCTCGACGAGCACGATCCGGCCGGCGGCGTCGGCGCTGATCAGCAGGTCGCCCGGCTGATGCGGCCCGACCGCCTGGTAGGACGCGTTCTTCACACAGACATCGGCGCCGCTCTTGGCCGGGGTCAACCATCCGGACTTGAGCAGTGCCTGCACGTTGACGTTGAGGTAGTACGGGTCCACACCGGTCGTGGTGAAGGTGGCCGAGACGCTGGTGCCCCCGGCCGGCACGTGCCCCGCGTACGTCGGCGTGGCGTCCGGTGACTGCGACGGCTCGCCGGACCCGGTCGCTAAGTTGCCGCCCTGCCCGGCCGCGGAGATCGCCTGGTGGTGCCGCAAATACGGGCCGGCCACGCCGAGGACACCGCCGGTGGCGAGCACCAGGGCGGTCACCGCGGTGGCGGTCGCGATGGTGAGGCGGCGGCGCCGAATGGCCCGGCCACGGGTGCGTACGGCGTCCAGCCGAGGCTCCGACGCGTACGGCGGCTCGCCATCGTCAAGGTGACGAAAATCCAGGTCAGGCATCATTGCGCACCTCCTCTCCAGCGGTCAGTCCAGCTCGTACCAACGCCATCGCCCTGGATGCGGTGGATTTCACCGTGCCCACCGAGCAGCCAAGGGTTTCCGCGACATCCCGCTCGGACATGTCCGCGACGTATCGCATGATCAGCACCTCGCGCTGTCGCTTGGACAGCCGCTGCAGCGCCTGCTGCAGGTCCAGCCGCTCGGCGCGATGCGGATCGCCGCCGAGGTCCCGTTCGTGCAGCGCGCTCTCGCGCCTGCGCCAGCGAGTCAGCCGGCGGACCTCGTCCAACGCCAGGTTGCCGGCCACCCGCGCCACCCACGGTTCGGAGTGGCCGGAGACCGTCTTCCACCGGGCGTACGCCCGAGCGCAGGCTTCGGCGGCCACATCCTCGGCCTGACTGCGGTCGCCGAGAATGCGGTAGCCGACGCGGTACGCGATCGCGAAAAGATCACGGAAGCAAGCCTCATAGGGCTGTCCGGTCACAGCTCCCATCGCTTCCGCCTTCGGCCGGCGCACCGCAATTGACACCGTCAGATATATCCCACCTTCACCCTTTGCGCTGGTGGTCCAGCGTCTCCCCCTGTCAACGTGCGGACCTCGCCGGAGGTTGAGTGGGGGATTTCGTGAAGCACGTCTCTTGCGGCCGTTACCTGCGGGTAATATCCTTAGTTACTGACGAGTAATCGAGGCTGGCACTCCCTGCTGCTAGTGGAGGAAGCGATCACGATGGCGCACTACAAGAGCAACCTCCGGGACATCGAGTTCAACCTGTTTGAGGTCTTTGGAACCGGTGACCGGCTGGCGAAGGGTCCGTACGCGGAGTTGGACTCCGACACGGTGCACAGCATCCTGTCCGAGGTCGACCGGTTTGTCCGGGAAGACCTCGCCGAGCAGTTCGCGGACGCCGACCGCAACCCGCCGGTCTACGACCCGAAGACGCGCTCGGTGACGATGCCGGCCGCCTTCAAGGCGTCCTTCCAGCGCTTGATGGGCACCGGTTACGTCAGCCTGGACCTGCCCGAGGAACTCGGCGGCACACTCGCCCCACGGGCGCTCTGGTGGTCGCTCGCCGAGTTGGTGCTGGGCGCCAACCCGGCCGCGTTCATGTATGCCGGCGGTCCCGGTTTCGCGGCCACCTTCTGGCGGCTGGGCACCGACGAGCAGAAGAAATGGGCGCAGATCTTCGTCGACAAGCAGTGGGGCGCCACCATGGTGCTCACCGAGCCGGACGCCGGCTCCGACGTGGGCGCCGGTCGTACGAAGGCGATCCCGCAGGCCGACGGCACCTGGCACATCGAGGGCGTCAAGCGGTTCATCACCTCGGCCGAGCACGACATGACCGACAACATCATTCATTACGTGCTGGCCCGGCCGGTGGACACCGCCGGCGCCGGCGGCCCGGGCACCAAGGGCCTCAGCCTGTTCATGGTCCCCAAGTTCCACTTCGACGACGAGACCGGCGAGTTGGGTGAGCGCAACGGCGCGTACGTGACGAACGTCGAGCACAAAATGGGCCTGAAGGCCTCTCCACCACCTGCGAACTGACCTTCGGCGACGGTGCGGTGCGGCGGCGGTCGGCTGGCTGGTCGGCGAGGTGCACGACGGCATCCGGCAGATGTTCAAGATCATCGAGTACGCCCGGATGCTGGTCGGCACGAAAGCCATCGCCACCCTGTCGACCGGCTACCTGAACGCGCTCGACTACGCGAAGTCGCGGGTCCAGGGTGCCGACCTGACCCAGCAGACCGACAAGGCCGCACCGCGGGTGACCATCACCCACCATCCGGACGTACGCCGCTCGCTGATGCTGCAGAAGTCGTACGCCGAGGGCCTGCGCGCCCTGGTGCAGTACACCGCGAGCGTGCAGGACGACGTGATCGCCGCCCGGTTCGCCGGCGACGCGGCCGCCGAGAAGGCCGCCGAGCACCTGAACGACCTGCTGCTGCCACTGGTCAAGGGCGGCGGTTCGGAACGCTCGTACGAGCTGCTCGGGTCGCAGACCCTGCAGACGTACGGCGGCTCCGGGCTTCCTGCAGGACTATCCGATCGAGCAGTACATCCGCGACTCCAAGATCGACACGCTGTACGAGGGCACCACCGCGATCCAGGGCATGGACCTGTTCTTCCGCAAGATCGTGAAGGACAACGGCCAGGCGCTGACCGTGCTGGCGACTCAGATCAACGAAACCGTCGCCGCGGACGGCGGCAACGGCCGGCTGAAGCAAGAGCGGGCCGCGGTCGGGCAGGCGCTCGCCGACGTGCAGGGGATGGTCGGCACGCTGGTCGGTTTCCTGATGTCCAGCCAGGAAGAGCGGCGCAACGTCTACAAGGTCGGGCTGAACACCTCCCGACTGCTGCTGTCCCTGGTCGACCTGGTGGTCGGCTGGCTGCTCGTACGCCAGGCCGAGGTCGCACTCGGCGCACTGGACGCGGGTGGCCTCAAGCCCGCGGACGAGGCCTTCTACACCGGCAAGCTGGCCGCCGCGCGATTCTACACCCAGACGGTTCTGCCGGAGCTCACCGCCCGCCGTACCGTGGTGGAAACCACCAACCTCGACCTGATGGATATTCCGGAAGAGGCTTTCTAGGATCCGCCTCAACCCCACCACAAGGCGAAGAAACGCAGGTCACGCGACCTGCGTTTTTTTTCGTGCCGAGAAACCGTATCGCCCCTTGGGGCAGTCCCGGCGAATCCCATGCAACGGGTTTCGCCGCCGGTCCCGTCCTTCCCGTGTAGGGGTCGTCATGGAGCGGCTCCGAAAGATTCGGGGAAGGATTTCTTCTGATGAACTCTCGAATGACGACGAAACGATCCAGGGCGTTCGCGGGCGTACTTGCCGGTGTTTCGGTTTTCGCTGGCATCGCTTCGATTCCGGCGGCAGCGCAGGCCGCGACGGCACCGTACGACATCTCACCGCAGCGGGTGGCCGGTTCGTACGCGGCGGACGGCCTGCACGTGTTCGTACGCGGCACGACTGGCTATCTGTACCAGAAAGTTATCGCCAAGAACGGGCAGCAGGGTTCCTGGACCGTTTTTTCGACACCACCCAGGTCGCCAGCTCGCCTGCGTCCACTGTGGACAGTGAAGGCCGGGTTTACCTTGCCGTACGGGCAACAAACGGCAATGTCCTCTATCAGTGGCGGGAGCCCAACGGCAGCTGGACCGGCTGGAAGAACATCGGCGGCACGACGTACGGCGCGCCGGCCCTGCAGGCCATTCCGGCGCAGAACGGGCAATACCCCGAGGTTCTGATCGCCGCCCAGAACAGCGCCGGCCAGCCGCAGGCCCGGGCCTTCACGCCCGGGACCCTGTCGCCACCGATCGCACACTGGGCCAGCTGGGTGGGACTCGACGACCAGGTGCTGCAGGCCGCTCCGATGCTCGGCGCCGCCCAAGGATGCCAGGACACCCCGCGGGACGGCGCACCCGACTCGGCCCAGCCGAACGCGGTCGTCCTGCTCGGACGAGGCAGCAACGGAAACGGCATGCAGCGGGAGGTCTGCGGTGACGCGCCGTCGCCGGCGCCGGCGACCTGGTTCCTCAACTCCGAGGGCACCAGCTCCGGTATCGCCAGCGACTCGCACGGCGGGGTTTGGTTCCGAGGCACCGACGGAGCGCTCTGGGACGGGACCCGGGTAGGTGTTCCGGCTGCCGGGCGTCGGGTGGCTTGCACGCCGACCGTCGCCGGCTACCAGGTGCCGAAGAACGGTGGCACGCCGACGGACCCGCGCTCCGTGCTGGTCCGGGACGACCAGGGCACCAGCTGGCTTTACGTTCCGGTGGAAGAGGACGGCACTGGCGGCACCTGGACGAACCTGGGCGGCATCGCCACCTGATCCACTGTCTATCCACGGTTTCTTGCTTTCCGAACAGGTGCGGGGACTGCCCAACGGTGGTCCCCGCACCTGTGCAACCGATCGACGGGCCGACCCCGTCCACTGAATGTGACGGTCGCAGTTCGCGGCCAGCTGGTACTGGGAAGAGTTCGCAGATGAGATCCACCGCATCCCGGCGAATCGCTTGGCGGTCACCGGAGTATCCCTGGGAGTGGGTGCGGTCTTCGCCGCCCCGGTGGCCGCTCAGGCGGCGCCGTACGACATCTCGCCGCAGCGGGTGGGCGGTGCGTACGCCAGCGACGGCCTGCATGTCTTCGCCCGGAATCCGAACGGATACCTCGACCAGAAGATCATCTCGCCGAACGGCCACCAGAGCGGCTGGGTGCAGATGGGTACGACGGTGGCCAGCTCGCCGGCGGCCACCGTGGATGAGAACGGTCGGATCTACGTGGCGGCCAGGGCCAGCAACGGAAACGTTCTCTACCGCTGGCGCGAAGCGGCCGGGACCTGGACGGGCTGGCACAACATCGGCGGCAACACGTACGGCGCGCCGGCCCTGCAGGCGATCCCTGCCGAAGCCGGCCCACCCGCGTACGTGGCCGTGGCCGCCCAGACCGCCGCCGGTACGGCGCAGCTGCGACTGTTCCAGCCAGGCTCGCTGTCACCACGGCGGTACGGGATCGCTCGACGTGGACGGAGTTCGACAAGCAGGTGCTGCAGTCGGCGCCCATGCTCGGAGTGCAGGTGAACTGCCAGGCCCCGGACGGCTTTCCCACCGTCGCCTTCGTCAACGGGCGGTCCGCCACCGGCACCGGCATCCACCGCGCGGTCTGCGACCAGCCCGGACCGAAGTGGCAGCCAACCGTCGGGCGAACGGCGTCCAGCATCGCCCAGGACTTCCAGAACGGCTTTTGGTATCGCGGCACCGACGGCGCGCTATGGAACAACACGACCAGGGTGGGCGTACCAGCCACCGGCCTCCGGGTCGCTTGTACGCCGACCGTCTCCGGAGCCCGCGTACGACCGTGGGTCGTCAGCTCGCTGGATCCGGACTCGGTGCTGGTACGCGACAACCTCGGCCACGCCTGGCTCTACACCCCGCCGGGCGGCTTCGGAAACGTCACCGGAGGCGTCTGGACGAGCCTGGGCGGATCGGCGGTCTAGCTCCGGCATGTCGGTCATCTCTCGCAAGCACGGCAACTAACCCGGTGTGCTTTGAGCTCCCATGCACTACAACGGGCAGAGTGCGGGGAGCAGAGCGGGAGGCATACGTGGAGTACGTCTCCCGCTGTTCCCCTCGGCTACGCCGGATCGCCACCCTGTTGGCCGGCGATCCGGCCCGCGGCGACGACCTCGTGCAGGAGACCCTGACAAAGCTCTTTGTGCAGTGGAAACGCGCCAGTGGGGCGGACAATATCGATCGGTACGTGCAGCGGATGCTCTACCGGGTGTTCATCGACGACCGCCGCCGCAAGTGGGCGAGCGTACGACTGTTCGACACGATGCCGGAGTCGGCCTATACCGCCAGCGATCCGGCCGACGCGATGGCGGTCCGTACGGCCCTCCGGCAAGTCCCCAAAGGGCAACGGGCGGTGCTCGTTCTGAGGTTCTTTGGGGACCTCTCGGTCAACGAGACCGCCGAGGTGTTGGGCTGCTCGGTGGGCAATGTGAAAAGCCAGACCGCGCGGGCTGGAGGCACTCAAGGGTGCGCTCAACCCACCGGAGGCACCGCTCGCGTCCTCGTCTGGAGCAAGCCGATGAGCGACGACGACCTGCAGACCACTGAGGCCCGGCGGTTGCTGGGGCTGGCCGCGGAAACATCAGTTCCGTCGGCGATCGACATCGGCCAGGCGGTGGTCGACGGGACCCGACAAGTACGCCGTCGCCGGCTGGCCGTGAACCTCGCCGCCGTGGTCGGGGTAGCGGTGGTCGGCATCGGTACGGCGGCCACCGTGCTGACCGGCCATTCCGCGCCCACCCCGGCCCCGATCGCGGCCAGACCGGACCCGTCCGCGGCGGCCACTGGGCCGGCAGCGTTGCCAGGGCCGGCCGGACCGGCCCGGGCGGCCGCGGTCCTCGGGGACATCTCGCCGCAGCGGGTCGCCGGCGCACCGACCCCGGACGGCGTGCTGATCGCCACCCGCGGGTCAGACGGACGGGTGAACGTACGTCCCGCGGGCTCCGGCCAGTGGATCGCGCTGGACGGCGTGGTGAGCACCTCGCCGGCCGCCGCCACTGTGGACGGCCGGGTCTACATCGCCGCCCGCGGCGACGCCGGAGACGTCCTCCTGCGCTGGCAGGACGGCGACACCTGGACGCGGTGGGTCTCCCTCGGCGGCACCACCACTTCGGCGCCGTCGATCGTCGGAACCGGCGGCCACCAGCTCTTTGTCACCGCCCGTACGAGCGGCCTGCAGGTCTCGTACGCGCGAGTCGACCTGGACACCCCCAGCCACAAACCCAGCTGGAGAACAATCGCCGGACTCGATGCGTACTCGGCACCGCTGGCCGGCCCAGTCTCGACTGTTGGCTGCGTGAACGCCGTTCCGGTGAGCGCTCGCGGCTTTCAGGACGGCCGGCTGTACGTGACCGCCGTCTGCCCGGACGGCTCGTCCGCTGGCTGGCACCAGCCGTTCGGCGACCAGATCGCCTCCGGCGCCGCGATCGGCACCCCGCTCACAGCGGCGGCGCGCAGAAACCGGCCGCGGTGGTGTGGTTCCGCGGCGTCGAAGGCGGCCTCTGGGTGTGGCCAGGAGCCGGAAAGCCGGCCTCGGTCGGCGTGCCGCCCCGGCTCGCGGTGCAGCGCATCGCCTGTACGCCGACCGTCGTCACCCAAACGCCCGGCCGCATGGTCGTGCTGGTACGTACGACCACCGGCTCGGTTTGGGCTTACACCGCCCAGCAAAACGCTCCAACGACCGGCCAGTGGACCACGCTTGGCGGTTATGCTTCCTAGGAGGTCGTTTTTTCTTCGCCGCTGATGTGGCGGGGCGTACGGCCTTTTCCCCGATCCTCGGGCTCACTGGGACAGCCGAAATCCTTTGAACCGCACGCATCTTGTTGAGCACGTCCAATGCTGCCACCTTGTACGACTCGGCCAACGTCGGGTAGTTGAAGACCGCGTCCACCAGATAGTCGACCGTGCCACCGCACCCCATCACGGCCTGTCCAATGTGGACGACTCGGTGGCGTTGGTGCCGAAGACGTGCACGCCGAGCAGCTTGCGGTCGTCGTTGGAGACCAGGATCTTCAACATTCCGTACGAGTCACCGATAATCGCGCCACGCGCGAGCTCCCGGTAGCGGGCCACCCCGACCTCGAACGGAATCGACGACTCGGTCAGCTCATCCTCGGTCTTGCCGACGAAACTGATCTCCGGGATCGAGTAGATGCCGATCGGATAAAGGTCCGAAAGGTGGTCCACCGGCTCGCCGAAACCGTGGTGCGCGGCTACCCGGCCCTGCTCCATGCTGGTGGCCGCGAGAGCCGGGAAACCAATCACGTCACCGACCGCGTAAATGTGGCCGACCTCGGTCTGGAAGTTCTCGTTGACGGTGATCCGGCCGCGCTTGTCAGCGGCCAACCCGGCCGCTTCCAGGTTGAGCTCGTCGGTGACGCCCTGCCGGCCGGCCGAATACATCACGGTGTCGGCGAGCAGTTTCTTGCCGCTTTCCAAATGCGTGAGCGTCATGTCCTCATGGCGTTCCACCGCGGCCACCGTCTCGCGGAACCGGAAGGTCACCGCCAGATCGCGCAAGTGGTATTTGAGCGCCTCGACGACCTCCAGGTCGCAGAAGTCGAGCATTCGCTCGCGGGACTCGACCACGGTGACCTTCGAGCCCAGAGCGGCGAACATCGAGGCGTACTCGATGCCGATCACCCCGGCGCCGACCACCACCAGCGAGCGCGGAATGCGGTCGATCCGCAGGATCTGGTCGGCGTCCACCACCGTACGACCATCGAAGTCCACAGTGGACGGTCGAGCCGGTTTGGTGCCGACCGCGATGACAATTCGCTCCGCCGACACCTTGCGTTCGTCCGACCCGTCGTCCTGCCGGATGGCCACCGTGTGGTCGTCCAGGAAACGCGCCGACCCGGGCAGCAGCGCCACCCGGTTGCGCGAGAGCTGGCTGCGGATCACGTCGATCTCACGGCTGATCACGTGCTGCGTACGGGCCGCCAGGTCGCCGAACGTGATGTCGTCCTTGACCCGGTAGCTCTGGCCGTACAGTTCCCGCTGGTTGAGGCCGGTGAGATAGAGAACCGCCTCACGCAGTGTCTTGGACGGGATGGTCCCGGTGTTGATGCAAACCCCGCCGACCATGTGCCGGCGGTCCACGATGGCCACCCGGCCACCCAGCTTCGCGCCGGCGATCGCGGCCTTCTGGCCACTCGGCCCAGAACCAAGCACCAGCAGGTCGAAGTCATACATTCCGCAGGCCCCCTCGTCGTCAACGCCCAGAGTCTATGGCTGCCGTGCCTCCCGCGGGTGGGCAGCGAGAGAGCCTGCGTGAACGGGCGGAAAGAACTGCGGAAACGCGAGAAAGGGGCCCAACAAAGCTTTACCTCGTGGACCTTTCTTGTCATTATTTGCCGGTACAAGTCGGACACCCCGGCAACCCGAAAGGACAAGTATTTGCATTGTGCTTGCAAGCGGCGGCGGCACGGGAGAAAGTCTGTCCGACCCTTTGTCACAAAATCACATCCGTCGCGGTCACCAGCCGTCGCGGCGATCTGAGTCCGATGCGGGCCCGACGGAAGGAATCACATCCGGATGCGTCAACAACACCTGATCGCCACCGCGGCGGTGGGTGCCGCGGTGGCGCTGTGCGTGCCATTCGGCGCCACGGCGGCCTCGGCGGCTCCCAGCGGGCGAGCTGCCATCAGCGACTCGCAGCCCGACTGGGTGCAGCACTCCGCACCCACCGGCACTGTCGACCAGAACCAGCAGTTGAGCGTGAAGCTCTACCTGGCCGGTCAGAACCAGGCCGGCCTCGCCGCCGCGGCCCGCGCGGTCAGCGACCCGGCCAGCCCGCAATATCGCCATTACCTGTCGCCTGAGCAATACCGGGCGCAGTACGCCCCGAGCGACAACAGCCTCGCCGCGGTCAGGCAGTTCCTCGCCGCGAACAACCTGCACGCCGGCGCGGTGCCGGACAACCGCCTCTACATCAGCGCGACCGGCTCAGTCGCGGACGTGCAGAAGGCCTTCGGTACGTCCGTACGCCAGTACCAGAAGGACGGCCAGACCATCCGGGCCGCCGCCACCCAGACCACCGTCCCGGCGAGCCTGTCCGGCGTGGTGACCGCGGTGTCCGGCATCGCCAGCGTCGGCAACACCATGAAGAACGACCACACGGTCGAGGGAGGTACGACGACGCAGCCCCAGCGGGCCGCGACCCGGTCGGCCAAGGCCAGCCCGGACGCACCGCCGCCGCCCGCCTTCGTGCCGGCGCCGCCCTGCTCGGACTACTTCGCGCAGAAACCCGGCACCGGCCTGCCGACCGCCTACGGCCAAGTGCCGCCGTACGTGACGTGCGGCTACACCCCCGCGCAACTGCAGGGCGCGTACGGGCTGACCCGGTCCGTCCAGCACGGCTTCGACGGCCGCGGTGTGACGGTCGCGATCGTCGACGCGTACGCGGCGCCGACCATCCTCGCCGACGCCAACAAATACGCCACCGACCACGGTCAGCCGGCGTTCCACGGGAACCAGTTCAAGCAGACGCTGCCGCCCTCGTTCTCGTACGGTTACGACGACAAGGTGAACGGCGACCAGTGCGGTGAGCAGGGTTGGTACGGCGAGGAAAAACCCTCGACGTGGAGGCCGTGCACGCGGTCGCGCCGGGCGCCAACGTCAACTTCGTGGCCAGCGCGAGCTGCAACGACAGTGACTTCCTGGACGCGCTGAACAAGATCGTCGACAAGAAGCTCGCCAACATCGTCTCCAACTCGTGGAGCAGCATCGGCGAGAACGAGGACCCCGATCTCCTGCAGGCGTACCAGCAGGTCTTCTTCCAGGGTGCCCTGCAGGGCGTTGGTTTCTACTTCTCCACCGGTGACGACGGCGACGACTCGACGGTCTCCGACGACCACCAGCCGGAGATCAACTTCCCGGCGTCCGACCCGCTGGTGACGGCGGTCGGTGGCACTTCGCTGGCGGTCACCAAGTCCAACGGCTACGGCGGCGAGACCGGCTGGTCGACCTTCTCCACCACGCTGACCAACGGTCAGTGGGCGACCCCGTTGGCTGGCACGATCTCCGGCGCGGCCGGCGGCGGCACCAGCAAGGTGTTCACCCAGCCGTGGTACCAGCAGGGTGTGGTGCCGGGTTCGATCTCGAAGAAATACAGCAGCACCCCGGCCCGTACCATTCCGGACATCGCCGCGGTGGCGGACGCCAACACCGGTTTCCGGGTCGGCGAGACGCAGACCTTCCTGGACGGTTCGGTGAAGTACGCCGAATACCGGATCGGTGGCACCAGCCTCTCGGCTCCGCTGACCGCCGGCATCATGGCGCTTGCCGACCAGGTTTCCGGGCGCCCGCACGGTTTCGTGAACCCGGCGCTCTACAAGCTGGCCGGCACTGGCGCGCTGCACGACGTGCGCGGCAACCTGTCCATCCCGGCGGTCGCCCGGGTGAACTACAACAACAGCGTCGACGCGAGCGCGGGCACACCTCGACCGTCCTGCGTACGTTCAACGTGAAGACGAGCATCTGGGTCCGGTCCGGTTATGACGACGTGACCGGCGTGGGCACCCCGAACGGCGAGGCATTCCTGGCCACCCTCGGGTTCCAGCACTAATCCTGGCAACGAAAAATGGGCCCCTCCACCCGGAGGGGCCCATTTTTGCTTTCCTAGAACGCTTTCAGCTGTGCCTTGACTTCTGCCTTCAGCACCTTGCCCACTTTCGAGCGGGGCAGGTCTGCCCAGATCTCCACTTGTTTGGGGGCTTTCACGCTGCCGATCCGGGCCTTCACGAAGGCGCGTACGTCCTCGGTGGACACACTCTGCCAAGGGTGCAACTGGATCACCGCGGTCACCCGCTCGCCCCATTTTTCGTCCGGCAGGCCGACAACCGCGCAGTCTCGTACGGCCGGGTGCTCCATCAGCGTCTGCTCCACCTCGGCCGAGTAGACGTTGAAGCCACCGGTGATGATCATGTCCTTGGCCGGTCGACAATGAAAAGGTAGTTGTCCTCGGTGAGATAGCCGATATCCCCCCGGTGTGATGCCAGCCGTGCCGGCCGACTTCCTCGGTGGCTTCCGGATTCTTGTAGTAGCCGGCCATCACCAGTGAACTCCGTACCACGATCTCGCCGCGCTGGCCGGCCGCCAACTGCTTTCCGTCGTCGTTCACGATCGCCACCTGTACGAGCGGGCTCGGCCGGCCGGCGGACGCGAACCGCTCGGTCGCCGGCGTGCCGTCCGGATGGAAATGGTCGGCCGGCGCCATCGTGGAAATCATCATCGGCGCCTCGGTCTGACCGAACAGCTGCCCCATCACCGGACCGACACGCACCAGCGCCTCGGCCAGCCGGGCCGCCGACATGGGCGCCGCGCCGTACCAAAGACATCGCAACGAACTGAGGTCCGCGTACGGCAGATCAGGTTGCCCGAGAAGCATGTAGATCAGTGTCGGCGGCAGGAAAGTGTGCGTGACCGAGTGACTTTTTTCACCAGTTCCAGGAAAACTTTCAGGTCCGGAGCTCGCATGATGATGATTTGGCCGCCGGAAGCCAGAATCGGGAAGCACAGCACTCCGGCCGCGTGCGTCAGCGGGGCCAGCGCGAGATAGACCGGACGGTCCCCTATCGGGTAGCTCATGAGCGTCAACGCGGTCATCGTTTCGATGTTCCGCCCGGTCAGCATCACACCCTTCGGCTTGCCGGTGGTGCCGCCGGTACCCACGATCATCGCGGTGTCGTCGACCGCCTCCCGTTGCCATGGCCCGGCCGGCAGCCCGGCCACCCACTGGTCGAAGTGGATCGCCGTCGGCAGGTCCTGGTCGAGACAGACCAGTGTCTTCACTTGGGGCAGTAGCGGGAAAATCCGTTCGACCAGTGGCGCGAAGGACGCCTGGAAGATCAGGCAGCTGCAGTCGAAGAAATCCAGCAGTTCGCGGTTCTCGTCGGCCTCGTTGCGCGGATTGATCGGGCACCACACCGCGCCGGCCCGAGAAATCCCGAAAACACACGAAAAAACGCGAGCGGATCGTTGGCCGACAGGATGGCCACCTTCTCGCCCGGTCGCACCCCGGACCGGTCCAGCGCCCGCGCGATTCCCCACGACAGGTCCTGCACTTGCGCGTACGACAGCGTCTGGCTATCGGTTGTCAGGCAAGGTAGATCCGGGCCGAGCGAGGCCCCTTTGTCCAGGTAGTCGGTCAAACGCACGGCGCCGCCCTCGGTTTTGGCTACCAGCCGGCAGCAGGCTCCCCATGCCGGGAACCCGCCGCCGGTCCGCTAGTTGACAGTGAGTTCGGGCTCCAGAACCAACCCGAAATTCTTCAGCACTCCGAGCAACTCCCGGTGCCCAAATGCCTGGCAGGCCGAGGCCAGGCCGGTCCGCCGAGGCGCCTGCTGCAGCAGCGAATATGCCGCGTACGCCTGCAAAAGACCGGTCTGCTTGTAGTTGCTGTTCCCGTGGATCACGCAATGTGCGCGACCGAGCGGGCCGGACGCGTACACCGAGTCCAGCGAGGTGTTGACCCGCGGGTTCTCCCGTGGCGGCATGCCCGCCTGGACGGAAGCGGCGACCTCGGCCAGGGCCGCGTCCTGCTGGTCGGCGGGCAGGGTTTTGATCTGTTCCTCCACCAGATTCACCGTCGCGACGACCCCCTCCATCACCGCACGGTCGAAAACCCCCCCGCCGACGACCTTGCAGGACGCCACTCGCGGGTCGTTCTTGAACCACACCGGATGACTCGTGCCGCCCCACGGCACCGCCAGCGCGGTCGCGTGCTGGCCGGGCACGTTCACCTCGAACTTGGACCGCGGATCCCATTTCCGCAGCTGGTTGTTCTCCAGGTAGAACCAGTCCGCCTTGAGGATCGTGAAGATCGTCTGGGTCGACGCGTACGTCGGAAAACCCTTCCACAGCACCAGAATGTCGAGGGTGTCCAGGCCTGGCGTCTCCAGGCAGATGTTCGCCGCGATCTCGCCGGTGGTGTACATCTGGGCGATGCCAGGGGAAAGCAGCAGGCCTTTCGCGGCGAACTGAGCACCGAACTGCTCCTGGGCGGCGAGCACCCAGTCCTGTTCGCCGGTGGTGTCGAGGTAATGCGTACCAGCGTTCAGGCAGGCCTGCGCGACTTCCGGGCCATGCTTGATGAACGGGCCGACCATGTTGCTGACGACCTTGGCGCCGCTGAAAAGTTCGGTCAGCGCGTCCACGTCGTGCTCGACCTCGACCACCTCGTGCTCGACATCCTCGATGCCCGGAACCTTGTCCAGCACCTCCTGGACGCGCTTCGCGTCCCGACCGGCGGCCACGAACGGGACATGCAACTCGCGCAGGTATTCGCAGACCAGCCGGCCGGTGTAGCCGGAGGCGCCGTAAACGACAACTGGTTTGTCAGTCATGGGAGTGCCTTTCTCGTACGTTCAAGGAAAAGTCGGTCACATGCCCATGCCGCCGTCGACCGGCAGCCCCGCGCCGGTGATGAACCGGCCGCGTCCGAGGCAAGGAAGACCACCGCGTCGGCCATGTCCGCCGGCTCGCCGAGCCGACCCTGCGGAGTCAGGTCGATCACCGCGCCGACCGCCGCCTCGACGGTCGGATAGAGCCCGAGCGTCACCATGTCCTGAGCGAGCTGCATGCCCATCACGGTCGGCACCAGACCCGGATAAACACAGTTGACCCGTACGCCATAGCCGAGCTTGCCGGACTCCTGCGCGGCCACCCGGGTGAGCCGGTCGACCGCCGACTTGGTGGCGGAATAGCCGGCTATTCCTGGGAAAGCGATGGTCGCGGCGACCGACGCGATGTTCACCACCGCGCCGCCGTTGCCGGCCGCGCCGCCCGGTTTCATGGTCCGGAAAGCGTGCTTGATACCCAACGCGGTGCCGACAACGTTGACGTCCAACATCTTTCGTACGTCCGCGGAGTCGATGTCGATCAACAGCCCGGAAATCTCCACTCCGGCGTTGTTGATGACAATGTCCAGCCCACCGAGCTCGCCGATGGTCGCGGTGATCGCCGACTCCCAACTCGCGTCGTCGGTCACGTCCAACGGCACGAAAGCCGCCGTCGCACCGGAATCCCGCAGTTTGCCAGCGGTTTCCTTGCCGGTGTCCTCCTGGATGTCGGCCACCGCCCCCCGCGCCGCGCCGCCGCCGCCAACGCCTCCGCCATGCTCGCCCCGAGGCCTCGTCCGCCACCGGTCACCAACGCCTTGCGTCCGGTCAGGTCGTACACGCTCATCCGACTCCGCCTCCCAGAGATGGTTCGGGCCCCCGTCCGGGGCCGTTCCGGACCCGATCGGCGCCCGGTGACTCGGGTCACACGCTAGGCAACATCTTGACACTCGTCAAGACTTTCTTGGACGACTGTCAAGACTCCGCCCGTACGGGTAGGGTGCCGGGTTAGACTTGACGCGATGGACGTGGGCTGACCGGGAGATTCGTGATGACGCAGGTGGCGAAGGCAAGCAGGGCGAAGACCCCGCGCCGGCCGGCCGCCGGTGGACAAGTTCACCGAGCGCCGCGGCCAGCTCGCCGCGTCCGCGCTCAAGACCCTGTCCGAGCTCGGCTATGCCCGTACGAGCCTGCGCGAGATCGCGCAGAACTCCGAGTTCTCGCACGGGGTGCTGCACTACTACTTCACGGACAAGGTCGACCTGATCACCTTTTGCGTCCGTGAATACAAAATCGAGTGCGCTACCCGCTACGACGACCTCGTCGCCGCCGCCACCTCAGCCAGCGAGCTGCGCACCGGTTTCGCCGCCGCGATGGCCGAAACGCTGTGCGAAGAACCGCACATGCACCGGCTTTGGTACGACCTGCGCAACCAGAGCCTTTTCGAGGAGAGTTTTCGCAAGGACGCGCTGGAAATCGACCAGGTTCTGCAGGACATGATCTGGCGAATCGTCAGCCGCTATGCCGAACTCGCCAGCACGCCTTTGACGGTCACGCCCCGCACCGCATATGCCATGTTCGACGGCGTCTTCCAACTGGCCCTGCTCCACCAGCTCGCCGGCCACGAAGATGCCGCCGGCAATCTCCAGGATGACGTCGTACGCGTCCTGGACAGCCTGTTCCTCGTCTCCTAGTTTCTCCCGCCACCTTTCGGTGCATCTCCAGGCCCGACGTTATGGCAGCTTGCCATATAGCGGATCGCAGCATACGATCAGGGCGCGATCCGTTCTGCGGAGAACCGCAAGATGACGGGCACCGCTTGCCCTGGTAATTCCACCTCTAGAAGGAGAAATTCAATGTCCGCCGAGACCGACACCAGCCAGATCCAGGACCTGCTGCGCCAGCTGACCGCGGCATGGAACAAGGGGGACGCCACCGCGTACGCCGCCCTGTTCGCCGAAAACGCCGACTACATCAGCTGGCTGGGCACTCGCGACAGCGGGCGCGCGGCCATTGAGGCCAGCCATAGTTTTCTCTTTAACGGCCCACTCAAAGGCGTCAAGATGCCCAGCGACGGCGCCGACGCTTCGCTCGCTCTCGATATCCGTTATCTGACACCAGATGTCGCCTTGGTAATTGCCGACGGCGGCAAGCCGGACCACGCACCCGTGACCTCAGTGGTGACCCTCACGGCCGTACGTGCAAACACCGGCTGGCGATTTGCTTTCTTTCAGAACACCCGGAAAACCGCAGTGCCCGCCACATAACCCTCACGTCGAGTAACCGCGCGTCAGCCCTTCGGGCGCAACCGCAGGCCGAACATTCCGCCGTCGACGTTGAGAAGAGTTCCGGTGGTCGACCCGGAAAGGGGCGACGCCAAGTAGCAAATAGCGTGCGCGACTTCCTCGGCCGAGACCAACCGTCCCATCGGCTGCCGGGCTGCCAAAGCGGCCCGCTCAGCTGCCGGATCGGCCGCCGAGTCCAACAACCGGCCCACCCAGGGAGTGTCCGCGGTTCCAGGCGCGACGGCGTTCACTCGTACGCCGTCGGCCACCGCGTCGGCCGCCATCGCCAACGTCAGTGCGCGCCAACGCACCTTTGGAAGCGCTGTAAAGCGCGCGTTGCGGAATCCCAGCCACCGCGGCAATAGACGATGTCACCACGACAGCCGCTCGATCGGAATCCCGCAGGGCCGGCAAAGCGGCTCGGACCGTACGCGCCACGCCGAGCACGTTCACGTCGAAAACCCGATGCCATTCGTCATCGGAGTTGTCCTCGACGGTGCCCTGGGCACCGATGCCAGCATTGGCCACCACCACGTCCAGGCGTCCGAACCGCTGCACCGCCAATGCGACCGCGGCGCGTACGGCAGCGTCGTCCCGTACGTCACATTTGAGGCCCAGCAACGGTTCGGGCACCTCGTCGGAGAGGTCCAGGCAAGCCACCTGAGCGCCGCGACTGGCCAACAGCACGGCGGTGGCCAGCCCGATGCCGGACGCTCCGCCAGTGACTATCGCGGCCGTGCCGGCGAAATCGGCGCCGGTCAGTGCGCCGGCCATCATGCTGTCGAATTCGTCGCTCACTGCGCCCTCCACTCTGGACCATCCGGAAAACTGAACCGGGCCACCGAATCCGGATGCATTTGCGCCCCGATCCCCGGACTGTCCGGCGCCACATAGCGGCCACCGCTGACCCGGGCCGGCACCTGGAAATGCTCGTGCAGGTGGTCCGCCCACTCCAGCGGCCGGCTGTCATGAGTGCCGGACACCGCCACATAGTCAAACATGGCCAGATGTTGGACCAGCTCGGACAGCCCCACTCCGCCGGCATGGGGACACACTGGGACGCCGAACTTGGCTGCCAGCAACAAGATCGCCAGGTTCTCGTTCACGCCACCGACCCGGCAGGCGTCGATCTGTACGACATCGAGCGCCTCGGCCTGCAGGAGCTGCTTGAAAACCACCCGGTTCTGGACGTGCTCACCGGTAGCCACCGGGATCGGCGCCACCCCGCGGCGGATCGCCGCGTGGCCGAGAATGTCGTCCGGCGAGGTGGGTTCCTCGATCCAGGCCGGCCGGAAGTCGCGCAGCTCGTTCATCCAGGTGATCGCCTCGGCCACATCCCAGCGCTGGTTGGCGTCGGTGGCTACCCCGATGTCCGGCCCGACCACCTCACGGGCGAGCGCCATCCGGCGCTTGTCGTCGTCCAGGTTGTCGCCAACTTTCAGTTTGATCTGACCGAAACCGGCGTCCACCGCGGCCCGAGCGAGGCGGGCCAGCTTCTCGTCCGAATAGCCCAGCCAGCCCGGGGTCGTCGTGTACGCCGGGTGACCTTCGGTTCGCAGCAACGCCTCCCGCTCCGCCCGACCAGAGCTTTTCCCCCGTAGCAGCTCAACTGCCTCATCCGGGGTCAACGCGTCGGTCAGATAGCGGAAATCGACCAGCTCGACCAGCTCTTGGGGGCTGAGATCGGCCAAATACTTCCATAGCGGTTTGCCGGCTCGCCGGCAAGCGAGGTCCCAGACGGCGTTGACCAGGCACCCGATCGCCATGTGCATGACGCCCTTTTCCGGGCCCAGCCAGCGAAGTTGCGAGTCGAGTCGTAAACCAGAGCGCGGGAAAAAATCCGCCCAGGTCGTCGCACAGCTCGTCCACGTCCCGGCCGACGATGTACGGCGACAGCGACTCGACTGCCGCGGCCACCACGTCGTTACCGCGGCCGATGGTGAAGACCAGGCTGTACGCGACCGGGTCGGCCTCGGTGTGCAGCGTCAAATACGCGGCGGAGTAGTCCGGGTCCGGGTTCATCGCGTCCGACCCGTCCAACTCCCGGGAAGTGGGGAACCGCACGTCCGAAACGGTGAGGGCGCTGATACGCGGCATAGGAGAACCCCTTGGTGTCCAGGCAGGAACATCTTGCGAACGACCCTAGCAAACTCGCCAGATTTCCTATAGGAAATTCCCTGATGGCCTAGCGCACACTCGGGAGGAGGCCACGTGTCAGTCGGTGCTGGTGGCGACAACCAGCCTGCGCAACGCCTTTTCCAGGTGTCGGCGCATGGCCTTCTCGGCCGCTTCCGGCCGGCCGCCGACAATCGCCTTCACCACTGCACGGTGCTCGGCCACCGCCTGCGACCCGATGCCGCTGGAGTAGTAGAGCCGGAAGGTGTGCAGGTGACAGTGGGTACGCTCCAGCGCCAGCCGAAGCGGTTCGTTGCCCGACAGTTGGGCAACCAGGTCGTGGAAACGAGAGTCATGCATGGTCAGCGACTTGAAAGTGTCGTATTCGCCGCTTTCCGGCACGTCCGCGCCGCTGTCCATCTCGGCTTCCAACGCGGCGACGCCGGCGTCGTTCACCCGCTCGGCCGCATGCGCGGCGGCCCACGGCTCGATCAGCAGCCGGAAGTCGTACAAGGCGGTCAGCTCCTGGGTGGTCAGCAACGGAGTGGCCCGATAGCCACGCAGCGGCTGCTTCACCACCAGGCCGTCCGACTCCAGCCGGGCCAGCGCCTCCCGCAGCGGCGTCGGCGACACCTGCAGGTCGCGAGCCAGCCCGTCGATGGACATCCGCGCGCCAGGCTCGACGATATGGTCCATGATCAACGCTTTCACTTTCACGGATTCATAGACGTCGTCGGAAAGCACGTTTCGCTGCGGGAGCCGTACGCTCGCGCGGTCCGCCGGTACGGATGTCATGTCAGCCGGCCCCCTTCTCGGTCGCTGGCACCAGCCGGAGCCGGTGCCGAGACTTATAGCCTATTCGATGTAGGAAATGAGATCAGCATGACGCATCTCGCCGAACAGCGCCGCGTTCTGGGCCACAGCACAGTATCTGTCACCAGGCTGGGGCTGGGCTGTGCGGCGCTCGGCGGACTTTTCCAGCATGTCGCCGAGTCCGGCGCGCAGGCCACCATCGCCACCGCGTTGTCCTCGGGCATCGGCTATCTCGACACCACGCCGCCGCAGTACGGGTACGGGCACGGGGTGTCGGAGCGACGGTTGGGCCGTGCGCTCGCTGGCCGGGACCGTGACTCGTACGTGCTGTCCACCAAGGTCGGCCGGCTCGTGCACCCGCGGCCAGGCGGACCGACCGGCATCTTCGCCGACGGCGAACCGGCCGACCTGGTCTTCGACTTCAGCGCCGCCGGAATTTCCCGATCTTTGGAGGCCAGCCTGGACAGACTCGGGCTGGACCGCGTCGACATCGCGTATATCCACGACCCGGACGACCACGAAGAGGCCGCCCTGGACACCGCGTACGGGCGCCTGCACGAACTCCGGGAGCAGGGCGTGGTCGGTGCGATCGGGGTCGGCATGAATCAGTCGCGGATCCCGACCAGGTTCGTCCGGGAAACCGACATCGACGCGGTCCTGCTGGCCGGCCGCTGGACGCTGCTGGACCAGAGCGGCGCCGCGGACCTGCTGCCGGCGTGCGTCGAGCGAGGCGTCAGCGTGGTCATCGGCGGTGTTTTCAACTCCGGCGTACTGGCTGATCCGCAGGCACAGGCGCGGTACGACTACGGCGTTGCGCCGCGGCCAGTGGTGGACAGGGCGCTGCGGATGCAGGAGGTCTGCGAGCGGCACGGGGTGCCCTGAAGGCGGCCGCGCTGGCCTTCGCCGCCTCCCATCCGGCGGTCGCGACCGTCCTGCTGGGCGCTCGCAGTGCCGACGAGGTCGCCGACGGTGTCGACATGTTCGAACGGGACGTGCCGGCCGCGCTGTGGGACGAGCTGGTCCATGCTGGATTGCTCGACAGCGCGTACAAACCCGGAGCGCTCACTTGACAGGCACGCCCGCGACCCAGAAGATGAAACACCCTATAGGATCTTCGGTCAGCTGGCGAGGTTTCGTATGCACCGATCACGCTTTACCGCCCTTCTCGCCGTCGCGGCGGTGGCCTGCGCCGGCCTGTTGACCGGCTGCGGCAGCGGCTCCGGCAGCATCGCGGGCGCGAAGGTGGGGATCGATTTTCCGCGCTCGGACTCGGACTTCTGGAACTCCTACAACAGTTTCGTGCCGCAGAAGGCAGCCGGCCTCGGCGTCTCACTGCTGCCGCCGACCAACTCCGGGAACGACATCGGCAAGCTGGTCGCGAACGTCCAGTCGCTGGTGACCCGGGGCGCCAAGGCGATCGTGATGGCGCCACAGGACACCGGTGCCATCAAGTCCACTTTGGACAGTCTGGACACCAAGAAGATCCCGGTGGTGTCGGTGGACACCCGGCCAGACGCTGGCAAGGTTTTCATGGTCGTACGGGCCGACAACAAGGCGTACGGCCAGAAAGCCTGCACGTACCTTGGCGAAACCCTGCACGGCGCCGGAAACGTGGTGGAATTCCAGGGCGACCTCGCGTCCATCAACGGCCGCGACCGGTCCGAAGCCTTCGCCACCTGCATGAAGCAGAACTACCCGAAGATCGTGGTGCACGAGGTGCCCACCCAGTGGCTGGCGGACAAGGCCTCGGCGGGCCTGCAGACCGTGCTGAGCCAGACCAACAACAACATCCAGGGCATCTACATGCAGGCCGGTGGCGTGTTCCTGGCGCCCACGATCGCGCTGCTCAAACAGAAAGGTCTGCTGAAGAAGGCGCACTCCCGGCATATATCCAGATCGTGTCGAATGACGGCATCAAGCAGGAGCTGAGCGGCATCGCCAGCGGGGACATCGACGCGACAGTGTCGCAGCCAGCTGACACGTACGCGTATTACGGCCTCTATTACGCGAAGGCGGCACTGGCCGGCAGGACCTTCAAGCCCGGTCCGACCGATCACGGCAGCACGATCATCCAGCTGCCGAACGGTTTGGAGGACCAGTTGCCAGCACCACTGGTCACCCTGACTCCGCAGAAAATTGGCTCGTACCAGACGATCGCCTCGACGGACAAGAGCCTGTGGGCGAACCAGTAACCCCGATCGCGCAGGCGCGCGGAGTCACCAAACGCTTCGGTACGACGGTCGCTCTGGACGACGTGTCGCTGTCGATCGTGCCCGGCGAGACCCACGCGCTGGTCGGCCGCAACGGCGCCGGCAAGTCCACTTTGGTGTCGCTGCTGACCGGCCTGACCGGCGCGGACTCCGGAACCGTGCTTTTCAACGGAGAAGCCGCGCCGGCGATCTCGGATCGAGATGGCTGGCGGCAGCGAGTGGCCTGTGTTTACCAACACTCGACCATCATCAAAACGCTCAGCGTGGCCGAAAACCTGTTTCTCAACCGGCAAAGCGAGCGCGGCCCGATTTCCTGGCCAGGACTGCGCAGACGGGCCGCTGAGCTGCTTGAGTCGTACGAGGTGGACGTGAACCCCGAGCAGCTGGCGGGGGACCTGACCGTCGAGCAGCGGCAGATGGTGGAGGTCGCCCGGGCGCTCAGCCACGGCGCCCGGTTTGTCGTCATGGACGAGCCGACCGCGCAGCTGGACGCCGGCGGGATCGCCCGACTGTTCCGCAAAGTGCGGGCGCTGCAGGAGCGCGGCGTGACCTTCTGCTACATCTCGCATCACCTGGAGGAGATTTACCAGCTCTGCCAACGGGTCACCGTGCTTCGCGACGCCCGGCACATCATCACCGCGCCGGTCGACGAGCTGGACACCGACGCGCTGGTCGCCGCCATGACCGGCCCGGAGGCGGCCGCCAGCCACCTGCTGGGCGAGACTTCCAGCCGTACCCGCAAATCCGGCCCGCCAGCGCTGGCCGTACGCGAGCTGACACTGGCCGGCTCGTACGAATCGGTGTCGTTTTCGGTCGCCCCAGGGGAAATCGTGGGAGTCGCCGGCTCGGCCAGCAGCGGCGCGGTGGCGCTCGCGGAGACCCTGGCCGGCATGCGATCGCCCACGTCCGGTGTCGTGGAGGCCGCCGGCCAGCGCGTACGAGCGGGCAGCGTGCCGGACGCGCTGAAGGCCGGCATCGGCTTCGTACCGCAGGATCGCCGCGCCACCGGTTTCGTACCGGAGCTGTCGATGGCCGAAAACGCCACCATGACCGTGCCCCGGCGGCTCGGCCGGGCCGGTTTCCTTTCCCCGCGCCGAAAAGCGGCGCTGGCGAACGAAGCCGTACGAACGCTGGACATCAAGACGCCGTCGATCACTACCCCGCTCTACGGCCTTTCCGGCGGCAACCAACAAAAAGTCGTGATGGCCCGAGCACTGGCCAGTGAACCCTGCGCCCTGGTCCTCATCGGCCCCACCGCCGGGGTGGATATTCGCGCCAAGGAAACACTTCTGGCCGCCATTGACGCCGCGGCCGCGGCCGGCGCGGGCGCTTTGATCGTCTCCGACGAGCTGGACGACCTGCGCGGCTGCGACCGAGTGCTGGTGATGTTCGCCGGCCGGCTGACCGCGGAACAGAGCAAGGGCTGGCAGGACGCCGACCTCGTGGCCGGAATGGAAGGTACGCGTGACGACCGTTAGTAATGAGGTGCCGATAGCCCGTCGCGCCAACGCGATCATCTGGGTCAACCGGTTACGCGAGATGGCGATGATCCCAGTCATCGTCGTGCTGATGATCGTCGGCTTCATCATCGCGCCGGACACGTTCCTCAGTGTCGAGAACCTGATGAACGTCCTTCAGCAACAGAGCGAGCTTTCGCTGCTCTCCCTGGCCGAGGCGTGCATCCTCATCACCGGCCGTTTCGACCTCTCGCTGGAATCCACCATTGGTCTGGCACCCGCACTCGGCCTGCTCGTACCGATGTATTTTGGCTTGCCGACGGTCTGGGCGGTCCCAATCTGCCTGGGCGTCGGCATTCTGATCGGCGTCTTCAACGGAACCCTGGTGGTCCGTTTCGGGCTGAACGCGTTCATTGTCACGCTCGGCATGCTGATCGTGCTGCGCGGTCTGCAGACCGGTACAAGCGCCGGCAAGAGCCTTTTCCAGGAACCGGCGTCTTTTTCTTACCTGGGCTCGGCGAGCTGGTTCGGCATTCCAGTCTCCATCCTGGTCTGCATCGCGGCGTACGCGATTGGCATCGTCACACTGCGGTATTTCCGTGCCGGACGGGCGCTGTACGCGATCGGCGGCAACGTCGACGCGGCCCGCGCAGCGGGCATTCGTACCGGCCGCACAGTATGGGGCGTCTATGCGATAGGTGGTTTCTGGCCCGCCCTCGCTGGCGTGATGATGGCCGGCCGGCTCGGGTCGGTGGCCGCCAGCCAGGGCAACGGGATGATCTTCACGGTGTTCGCCGCGGCGGTGATCGGTGGCATCAGCCTCAACGGTGGGCGGGGCACCCTGTTCGGCGCCCTGTGTGGGGTCATCGTCCTCGGACTGATCCAGAACATCCTGCTGCTGGCCGGCGTCGATCCGCTGTGGAATCCGGCCATCAACGGCGCGATCATCCTGGTCGCCCTGATCCTGACCCGCCTCACCAGTGGGAAGTCGCAGAACTGAGATGGTGGTCGACGCGCATCATCATCTGTGGGATCTGGACGTACGGGATCAGGAGTGGATCACCGGCGCGGCGATGGCACCGATCCGGCGGAGTTTCGGGATTCAGGACCTGAAGCCGCTGGCCGCGAAGGCCGGCGTCGATGCGACGGTGGTCGTCCAGACCGTGTCGGTGGCGGAAGAGACACCTGAGCTGTTGGCGATCGCCGCCGAGGAGGCGCTGCTGCTAGCGGCAGTGGTGGGATGGGTGGACCTCACCGCGGACGGTGTGGCCGAGCGGCTGGCGGAGCTGCGGGAGCTGCCTGGCGGGGAGTTCCTCAAGGGGATCCGGCATCAGGTGCAGGGCGAGCCCGACCCCCGGTGGCTCTGCCGTGAGGACGTACGCCGGGGCCTGCGCGCGGTGGGCGCGGCGGGGCTCGCGTACGAGCTGCTGACGTTGCCTTCGCAGCTGGCGGCCGCCACCGAGACGGTGACGGCGCTGGAGGACGTGCGGTTCGTCCTGGATCACTGTTCGAAGCCACCGGTAGCGACTGGCGAGATCGAGCCGTGGGCTTCGCTCATCCGCGATCTGGCCCGCCGGCCCAACATCACCTCCAAGCTCTCCGGGCTGGTCACCGAGGCCGACTGGGCCCGCTGGACGCTCGACGACCTGCGCCCGTACGCGGACGTGGTGCTGGCCGCCTTCGGGCCGGACCGGCTGATGGGCCGGCTCGGACTGGCCGGTGTGCACGCTGGCCGGCTCGTACGAACGCGTGCTGGCCACCGCTGACGACCTGATCAAAGACCTCTCGCCAACCGAACAACACACGGTCCGGGCCGGCACCGCGCAGCGTGTGTACGGGCTCACCGGGTGACCGGGTTTCGCAAGCTGGGAGACCGGTTGCGGCCCGCATTCCGGCCATAACGGGAGGCCTGGGACGGGAGTCCTTGACGTAGGTCACATGGCGGACCTAGGGTCACGAGAAATCGTTTACTCACGTTGGTTTACTTACTCCGGGTTAACAAAGGGATGACCGTGACATCAGGTTTCGTGGGCGGAGGTCTGGGCCAGCTGTCGGTGCGTACGACCGCGCGAACCCGCTCCATCAGCGCCGAGAACGTCACCGGCGAAAAGGGCCGCGGCGCGATGGCGACCGAGGGCACCGGCTCGCACGCGGCCTCCGACCTTGGCCGCGGCTGGAAAGTCTCGCCGAGCGTGAAGATCGCCGCCGGCCAGACGTACACCATCGCCGACATCACCGGTCCGGGCGTTATCCAGCACATGTGGCTCACCACCCACTACAAGGCGTGGCGGCGCACGATTCTGCGGTTTTACTGGGACGGCGAGGCCACCCCCGCGGTGGAGGTGCCACTGGGTGATTTCTTCTGCAACGGCTGGAGCGAGTTCAGCCAGGTCAGCTCGCTGCCGATCGCGGTCAACCCGAACGGCGGTTTCAACAGCTACTGGGAAATGCCGTTCCGGACGGCCGCCAAGATCACCCTGGAAAACGTCGGCGACGACGAGGTGGTGCTTTATTACCAGGTCGATTACAGCGAAACCGAGGTGCCGGAGCAGGCCAGCTATTTCCACGCCCAGTGGCGGCGGAACAATCCGCTGCCGTACGGCGAAGTGCACACCATCCTGGAAGGCGTCCAAGGTGCCGGGCATTACGTCGGGACGTACCTTGCCTGGGGCGTCAACAACAACGGCTGGTGGGGCGAGGGCGAGATCAAGTTCTACCTGGACGGCGACCAGGAATTCCCGACCATCTGCGGCACCGGCACCGAGGACTACTTCGGCGGTGCCTGGGATTTCGAGCTCCCGGAAATCGGCTACCAGGTTTTCACCACACCGTTCCTCGGGCTGAACCAGGTCATCAAGCCGGACGGGCTCTATCAGAGCCAACAGCGTTTTGGCATGTATCGCTGGCATGTTCCGGACCCGATCCGGTTCGCGCAGGACATCAAGGTGACCATCCAGGCGTTGGGCTGGCGCGGCCCGAGTGGCAAATACCTGCCGCTGCAGGACGACATCGCCTCCACCGCGTTCTGGTATCAGGCGGAGCCGGCCGGCGCCAACCCGGCTACCCCGCACCGTGACCACATTGAGGTCATCTAGCATTTCTGGAGGCCACATGGCCAACGGCATCTCCCGCCGCACCCTGCTGAAGGCGGGAATCGGCACGGCCGCCGCAGCGACGGCCGGCGCTGCGGCGCTGGCCGGCTGCGGGCGTACGACGACCGCGGGCAGCTCCGAACCGCTGGAGTTCTGGAACTTCTACACGCCGAACCCGTTGCGTACGCCCACGTCCATCGCCCAGGGCGGCTGGTTCGACACGTTCATCGCGGACTGGAACAAGAAGAACAAACAGCAGGTCAAGCCGATTTTCATCCCGAACTACACCGGTACGAACAAGGTGCAGACCTCGTTCGCGGCCGGCAGCGGGCCGGACATCTTCCTGATGAGCCCCGGCGATTTCCTGCGCTACTACAACGGTGGCGTGTTGCAGGACCTCACGCCGTACATGACCAAGGAAGCGATCGCCGACTTCCTGCCCGGAGCGCTGGACACTCGTACGGTCGACGGCCATGTTTTACGCGCTGCCGATGGAACAGGAACCGTTGGCCATCTATTACAGCGAAAAGGTCTGGGAGGACGCCCACCTCTCCGAAGGGGACATCCCGAAGACCTGGGACGCGATGCTGGAGTTGGCCGCGAAACTGGAAACCAAGGATCGAGCCGGGCTGGTTTTCGAGCCGGGCCAGGGTTATTTCCAGAACTTCACCTGGTATCCGTGGATGTGGCAGGGCGGCGCGGACGCGGTCGGCGGCGACGGGAAGTCGGCTTTCGACACCAAAGGGGCGATCCAGGCCCTGCAGCTGTTCCAGGACGGTGTCGTCAAGGGAGTGTCGCCGCGTACCAACCCGGCCGCCGGCGACCTGCCAGCAGCGCTCGACAAGGGCCAGGCCGCGATGTGGCAGAGCGGTATCTGGAATGTCGCGGACTTTCGCTTGCGGCTACCCAAAACGAGATACGGCATCTTCCGGTTGCCGACCCCGTCGGGTGGCCGGTACGCCACCATCGCCGGCGGATGGGCCTTCGTGGCCAACAAGAACGGCCGCAATCCGGAGGCCGCCGCGAAGTTCTGCGTGGAGGCGGTCGGCTCGATGGACCCGGCCTCGGTCAAGCGCGTCGCGGACTGGTGCACGGTGGCCAAAAGCGATATCTCGCCGCGAAAGTCGGCGCTGGACCTGGGCACCGCCCGAGGCGGCTACAGCACGCCGATCATGAAACAGTTCAAGGACGACATCTATCCTGGTACGCGCGGTGAACCGCGCTATCCACCGGTCATCTACAAGGCGATCTCCGACGCGATCCAGAACACCATGCTGGCTGGCCACAAAGCGGCCGACGAAGCCGAAATCGCCGGCGCGTCCATCGACGCTTACCTGAAGTCCTATGAGGGGGCGAAAATCCTGTGACCGCACCTACCTCGGCCAGAACAGCCTCCAAGACGGCGTCCAGCGAGCTGCCCGCGACCGCGGCCAAAAGCCCGAAGCTCAACCGGCGGCAGCGCGAAGGCTGGGCCGCCGCGCTTTTCCTGGCCCCGGATGTCATCGGCCTGACCATCTTCATCGGACTGCCGATGGTGCTGTCGTTCGTCCTGAGCCTTTTCCAGGTCAGCGGCTTCGGCCAGTACACGTTCATCGGTTTCGCCAACTACCAACGGATTTTCGCCGACCCGGTGTTCTACTCGAGCCTGCGTACGACCCTCATCTACGTGGTCTGCCTGGTCCCTGGCGGCTTCGTCGCCAGCCTGCTGTTGGCGTTGTTGGTTCGACAGAAACTGCCCGGCGTAGGCTTCTTCCGGACGGCCTATTTCCTGCCGTTCTCGATCAGCATTGTCGTAGTGGCACTGATCTGGCGTTTCATGCTCGACGACCAGGTCGGCGTGGTGAACCAGGTGCTCGGCTGGGTCGGTATCCCGCCGCAGTCCTGGCTGGGCAACCCACAGCTGGCCCTGGGCACCGCGGTGGTGGTCACCATCTGGGTGCAGATGGGTTACTACATGGTCATCCTGCTCGGCGGCCTGCAGGACATTCCCACCGAGTTCTACGAAGCGGCCCGAATCGACGGCGCGAGCGCGTGGGCGAATTTCCGGCACATCACCTGGCCACTGCTGAAGCCGACCAGTTTCTTCGTACTCCTGACTTCCACGGTGGCCGCCCTCACCGGCGCTTTCGACATGATCTACGTACTCACCAAAGGTGGCCCGGCGAACAGCACGAACGTGCTGATCTTCTATATCTACCAACAGGCTTTCCAGTACGGCGAATACGGCTACGCGGCCGCTATCGGCACTTTCCTGGTGCTGATCATGCTGGCCTGTTCGACGGCCATCTTCGTGACCACCCGGGGAGGGCGTTTCAGCTATGGCGACTGAGCGAATCGTGCCGGCCCGGCGGCGGATGCGGCCGGCCACCATGTTCCAGTTGGTCGCCGCGATCGCGGTCGCCGTCTTCGCGCTTTTCCCGTTGCTGTGGCTGTTCACCGGCGGGTTCAAGACCCAGACCGAGGCCAGCACCGGCGCTTTCTGGCCGTCCCACCCGACCCTGGACAACTTCGTCTTCATCTTCACCCAGGTGCCGTTCCTGCGTTATCTGCTGAACAGCTTCTTCGTCTCGGCGATTGTCACCGTGGTCGCGCTGTTCTTCCACTCGATGGCCGCGTACGCGCTCGCCAGGCTCCGATTCCGCGGCCGGGACACGGTCTTCATGCTGGTCTTCGCGACCCTTCTGGTGACCGCGCCGGTCATTCTGGTGCCGCTGTTCGTGGTCGTACGAGAGCTGCACATGTTGAACAACTACGCCGGCCTGATCGTGCCGGCGCTGTTCAACGCCTTCGGTATCTTCCTGCTCCGGCAGTACTACATCACCATCCCGAAGGAGCTGGAAGAAGCCGCGATCGTGGACGGCTGCGGCTACTGGCGGGTGTACTGGAACATGATCCTGCCGCTGTCCCGGCCCATCCTCGCGGCGCTCACGGTGTTCTTCTTCCTGGCCAACTGGAACGCCTTCGTATGGCCGCTGATCGTGCTCGCCGACGACAAGTACTTCACCGTGCAGGTCGGGTTGCAGCTGCTCCAGGACCAGGTCACCGTCGGCGGCGGCGCCAACTGGTCGTACCTGCTGGCCGGCTCGACGCTGACCGCGCTGCCCGACCATGATCCTGTTCTTCTTCCTGCAGCGCCGGCTGGTGGAGTCGATCAAGACCTCAGGCCTCAAGGGCTGACTTTGACCAACGGCTTGCCGGCGGGTTTCCCCGTCCGCGTCAGATTGTCAGGACGAGCTTGCCACTGACCCGCCCGGATTCGCCGAGTTCGTGGGCCTTGGCAACGTCATCCAGCGGGAAAGTCTGCTCGACTTGCACCCGCAGCTGCTTCGCCTCGACAAGCTCGACAAGGCCGAGGAGACCGACGCGGTCGGGCTCGACCAGAATGTTCGTCGTCCGCACACCCCGCACGGCGGCAGCGGTTTCAACGCGTTCAGCAACGCCGCCGGGTACGCCAATCAGCAGACCGCCTTCCTTGATTGCCGACAGCCAGCGCAAGTCGCTTTCTTCACCAACCAAGCCGAAAAAGACATCTACGTCGGATGTTGTGGCGGTCTTGTCGTGATAGTCGATCGGCTCGTCGACGCCGAGTTCGCGGAGGAAACGTGCTTGCCGGCGCTCGCCGTGCCGATGACGTACGCGCCCCGAGCCTTGGCGATCTGCACCGCGAGGTGTCCGACTCCACCCGCGGCGGCGTCGATGAACACCCGCTGCTCGCTCTGAACCGCGCCGATGTCGACCAGCCCCTGCCATGCCGTAAGCCCGGCCAGCGGAAGTGCGGCTGCTTCGACGTGTGACAGTTCTGCCGGTTTGCGGACGAAATGGCGAGAAGGGGCGGTGACGTACTCGGCGTAGGCATTGGCCGGTCGCGGAAACCAGGGCATGCCGAGGACTTCGTCACCTTTGCCGACCCCGCTGGCACCGAACCCGGTTTCCTCAACCACGCCGGCGACATCCCAGCCCACCGTGAACGGTGGCGTGCCGAGGAACCCGCCACCGGCCCGTACTTTCCAGTCCACCGGATTGATTCCAGCGGCCACCACCCGCACCAGGACCTCGGTAGGCCCAGGTTCCGGGCGCGCTGCTTCGCTGACCTGCAGCACCTCCGGTCCACCGAGGACCTGCTGAGTCACGATACGCATCAAAAGCTCCTTCTTCCGTCATCCTGAGGTCTCTATGCTGGCCAGAGGTAGTCACTCTTGGCTAGAAGGCACTTCTCGGTAAAGTAGGTACCTGATGGAAACCACCGTTGAGCAGGGCGGGCCGTGGAACGTCTACCTGCGAAACTGTCCCTGCCGTGACGTCCTGGACCTGGTGGCCAACAAATGGACGGCGTTGATGCTGGGGGCGCTCGCCCGTCATTCGCACCGGTTCGGCGAGTTGCGTCGCGCGGTGGACGGCATCAGCCAGAAGATGCTGACCCAGAATCTGCGTCAGCTGGAACGGGACGGACTCGTCAGCCGGACGGTGCACCCGACCACGCCACCGACTGTCGAGTACGCCCTCACCGACATGGGCACCGAGGTCGCCGCATACTTGACAGCGCTCAGCACCTGGTCACAGACCAATTTCGACCGCATCCTCGCATCTCGGGAACATTACGACGACGAGCAGACCGCACAGCTCAGTCGGTAGCTCGGCTCACCCAGCCCGAAGTCAGTCGCGAATGAGAGTGGTCGCGACAGGCACTCCCGCCAGAAATACAACGCTCGGGACATTTGCCCCTATTAGCTCCTCGAATTATTTGCTTTCTTTCGGCACTGTTCACTTCGCGTGTATCTGCCTGTGTCTTGCCTCGGACCCGACGGCCAGTCAAGATATCCGACGGAACGCGAATCGTGGTAAATCTTACGTCATGAAAAGGTAAAGAAGTCGTGGAGGTTCCGTCGGTGGCGCGCTGCCCAACCCGGTGTTCGCTCTGACCGCCCGCCGCTGGGGCTGGCCGGTAGCGTTGCTGGCCGCCCTGGTGGTGTTCGTGGCTGCCTTCCTGGTCGCCCGCGCGGTCGCGTCCGGCCCGGCGCAACCTTCGAACGTGCTGACGGTCTCCCGGAGCGGCTGCGGGCAGGGCTGGAACGCTCCGCAAGCCGGCGACCAGACACTCTACCGTACACAACGTCGACAGCCTGAGCGCCGAAGCGGACATCGTGGACACCGCCAACGGCGCGATCTATGCCGAGGCCGAGGGCCTCGGACCGGCGACCACCCGGCCGCTGCGGGTGTCGCTGCCGGCCGGCGCGTACGCGCTGCGCTGTGTCGTCGAGGACAACGACCCGATCACCGGCCCGACAGTCAGGATCGCCGGCGCCGCGAAGGCCGCGAGCGTGGGCGTCAAGCCGGTCACCCAGAACGACCTGGTCGGTCCCGTACGCGACTACCAACGGCTCGTCCTGGCCGGCATCGGCACGCTCGTACAGAATACTGGCGCCCTCAAACAGGCGGTGGCCAGTGGCGACCGGAACGCGGCGCAGGCCTGGTGGCTGACGGCCCACCTCGCGTACCAGCGCCTCGGCGCCGCGTACGACGCCTTCGGTGACCTGGACGGCTCGATAAACGGCACCACGGCCGGACTGGCCGGCGGGGTGGCGGACGCGGGCTTCACCGTTTCCACCGGATCGAGTACGGGCTGTGGCACAACGCGCCGATGGCCTCGCTGGCCCCGTTCGCCGACCAGCTGCTGAAGGACACCCAGAGCCTGCAGTCCCAGTTCGCCGACGCACAGGTCGATCCGCGCGACCTCGGGCTGCGTACGCACGAAATCCTGGAGGACGCGCTGCGGTTCGAGCTGACCGGCAAGACCGACGAGGGCAGTGCCAGCATGCTGGCCAGCGCGGCCGCCGACCTGGACGGCACCCGGATGGTGCTCGGCGTGCTGCGGCCGGTGCTGCAGGGCCGGTACGCCGACCTGCCGGCCCTGGACGCGTCCCTTAACCGGCTGCAGAAGGCGCTGGATGCCGGTCGTACGGGAGCGGCATGGAAGTCGGTCAACGACCTCTCCACGGCACAGCGGGAGGCCGTCAACGGCGCTCTCGGCGACGCCCTGGAGCGGCTGGCCCCGATCGCGGTCATCTGCGACTCGCGGAGGACCTCATGAGCGGCCCACAGATTCCCCGCCGGCGGCTGATCGCCGGTGTGCGCGGCGGCGCCGGCCTCGCCGCCGCGGCGGGTGCCGCGGTCGGACTGGATGCCGGCTTCGGCAGTCGTACGACCGCACCGGCCGCTGAGCCAGCCGGCCTCGCGTCAGTGCCTTTCCACGGCGTCACCCAGGCCGGCATCGTCACCTCGCAACAGCGCCAAGGCGCGATCGTCTCCTTTGACTCCACTGTGGACAGTCGAGACGACCTGGTCGAGCTTTTCAAGACAATCACCGAGCGGGCGCGTTTCCTGACCACCGGCGGAACGCCCTTCGACGCCGGGATTTCGGCTCCACCGAACGACTCCGGCGTGCTCGGACCGGACGTACTGCCGGACCGGCTGACCGTCACCGTCGGCGTCGGGTCGTCCCTTTTCGACCAGCGCTACGGTCTCGCCGCCCAGAAACCGGCTCGACTGAAGCCGATGACGATGTTTCCCAACGACGATCTGACCCCAGCCCTGTGCCACGGACATTTCCGTCCAGCTCTGCGCCGACAATGCCGACACGGTCGTACACGCCCTGCGTGACCTTGCCCGGCACACTCGCGGCGGAATGCAGATCCGCTGGCGCGCCGACGGATTCATGTCACCATCTCGGCCGGATGGCTCACCGCGGAACCTGATGGGTTTCAAGGACGGCACAGCCAATCCGAGCACCGCTGACATTTCGCTGATGAAAAAGCTTGTCTGGGTCGGAAAAACCGCCACCGAGCCAGCCTGGGTCAGCGGCGGCAGCTACCAGGTCGTCCGGCTGATCCGGATGTTGGTGGAATTCTGGGACCGGGTGGCGATTTCCGAGCAGGAGAACATGTTCGGTCGGCGCCGGGACACCGGCGCGCCGCTGGACGGCAACCACGAACTCGACAACCCGAATTTCGCCGCCGACCCGATCGGCTCGGCGATCCCGCTGACCAGCCACATCCGGCGGGCCAATCCGCGGACCCCGCAAACCGACGCCAGCCGCATGCTGCGCCGGCCGTACAACTACGACAACGGTGTCGACTCCGTGGGCAACCTGGACATGGGGCTGCTTTTCATCTGCTATCAGCAAGATCTGGTGCGGCAGTTCGAGGCCGTACAGACCAGGCTCGCCGACGAGCCGCTGGTCGACTACATCTCCCCGTACGGCGGCGGCTATTTCTATGTGCTGCCAGGCGTACGGGACAGCACCGACTACCTGGGGCGGAGCATGTTCTCGGTCCGATCAGAGGGGTAAATCCGCACATGATCAAGAAAATGCAGGTGCTACGAAAACGCCACCCGGTGGCGATCGCGGTGGCCGGCGCCTCGGCGCTGCTGCTCGCGGCCACCGGCGGGGCGGCCTATGCGCAGGTGACCGGCAGCTCGGTCACCCAGGCACAGCTGGCCAGCCAGACGCGGACCGCGACGCCTATCAAGCACGTGGTGGTGATCTTCGACGAGAACATCTCGTTCGACCACTACTTCGGCACGTACCCGCACGCCACCAACGAAAACGGCACGCCGTTCCGCGCCAAGTGGGACACCCCGCGGGTCAACGGGCTGAGCAGTTCGCTGCTCAACCACAACCCGAACCTCTACAACCCAAAAACGGCTGTCGCCGTCGCAGGCGATGACCTGCGACCAGAACCACAACTACAAGAACGAGCAGCAGGCGTACAACGGCGGCAAGGCCGACCAGTTCGTCCAGCACACCGAGACCGACAAGTGCACCGGCCAGCCGATCCTGTTCGGTGAGCCGGGCCTGGTGATGGACTACTACGACGGCAACACCGTCACCGGTCTGTGGAACTACGCGCAGAACTATGCGATGAGCGACAACTCGTTCAACAGCGTCTACGGCCCGTCCTCGCCCGGCGCGGTGAACCTGATCTCCGGTCAGACCCACGGCATCTACGCGGTGGACTCGGTGACTGGCGCGAAGGTCAGCGACGCGTACACGGTGCAGTCGCCGGACGCGAACGGCGTCGGCACCATGACCAACGACCCCGACCGGCCGGCCTTCGACAACTGCTCGGACAGCAACCACACCAGCAAGAACGCGCTGGGCGTGATGACCGGTCCGAACGTCGGCGACCTGCTGAACAAGAAGAAGGTCAGCTGGGGCTGGTTCCAGGGCGGCTTCCGGCCAACCGGCACCGCCAACGGCTACTCAGTGTGCGGCGCCACCCACACCAACGTTGGCGGCAACTCCGTCGTCGACTACAGCGCGCACCACGAGCCGTTCCAGTACTACCAGTCGACCTCGAATCCCCAGCACCTGCCGCCGTCGTCGGTGGCCGCGATCGGCAGCACCGACCAGGCGAACCACCAGTACGACCTGAGCGACTTCGACCAGGCTGTCGCGTCCCGCCACCTGCCGGCCGTGAGCTTCCTGAAGGCCGGCGAATACCAGGACGGCCACGCCGGCTACTCCGACCCGCTGGACGAGCAGGCCTTCGTCGTACGGGAGATCAACCAGCTGCAGAAGTCCCCGGACTGGAAGTCCACCGCCGTCGTCGTCGCGCGTACGACGACTCCGACGGTTGGTACGACCACGTCACCCCGCCGCTGGTGAACGGCTCCAAGGACCCGAACCTGGACCAGGCCGCCTGCCAGGGCAAGCCGGTCGGCAACGACCAGCAGGACCGCTGCGGCTACGGCCCCCGCACCCCGCTCCTGGTGATCTCGCCCTACAGCCGTACGAACGCGGTTGACCACCGGCTCACCGACCAGACCTCGATCCTGAAGTTCGTCGAGGACAACTGGAACGTCGGCCGCGTCGGCGGCGGCTCCTACGACGCCAAGGCCACCAGCCTCGCCGCGAACTGGGGCGGAATGTTCAACTTCTACCAGTGGCCGAACACCCGACCACTGATCCTCGACCCCAAGACCGGCGCCGTCGTCCGGCACTAGATCACGTCTCCCTCTCAGGCCCCGAGTCCCGCACACCGCTGCGGACTCGGGGCCCGAGTTTTTTTTGTCCCTTCGTACGGGTGGGTGCGGCGCGAAACTGTCGTACGTGTCTGTTTTTTTTTTTTCCCCCTCCCTTTGAACGGGCGGGGGGTGGGTCGAGAGGCGGACCTTAATTTTTAGTTGAACATCGGTCCTCAAACCCACCCCCCACCCGTCACTGGGTGGGGGCGATTTTTCGGGGTCGGTACGACAGTTTCGCGCCGCACTGGGATGCTGGGCGGCCGAGGAATACAAGCGATTCGCAGACCTGCGCTGGAAATCCGGGCAAATCTTCACGACACGGTCGCCTTTGTGGAGCTTCAGGCAGGGCTGCCTTCCCGAACAGGCAATGGCACACCTGTGTCACGCGCTTCTTACCGACCGCAGGAAGAAGGAGCCGCCGCCCACCTGGGCGACGGGCTCACGTCCATACAGGGAGAAGACAATGCCTCGTTATCTCGTTGAGCGCACATTCCAGGACGGCCTCGCCATCCCAATGACCGCGGACGGCGCCAAGGCCTGCCGGACTATCGTGGACACCAATACGAAGCAGGATGTCACCTGGGTGCATTCGTACGTTACCACCGACAAAACCACGACTTTCTGTATTTACGACGCGCCATCGCCGGAGGCGATCCGAGCAGCGGCCGACAATAACGGAATTCCGGTCGATCGGATCACCGAGGTGCGCGTGCTCGACCCCTATTTCTACGTCTGACACCGGACAACACGCGGACAATCAAGATCGCTGTTGTCGATGACGATGGACGCGAGAGTGGCTGGGCGGCAGGTGGCCAGATAGAGCATCTGGCCACGGACGTAGCGCTGGTTGGCGGGGGCGTCCGGATGGGGGTTCGAGCCGTCCCTGCCGGCCATCCGGGCGAAAGAAGCCGCGAACTGGACGTCGAGGAAGATGCTGTAATCCCAGTATCCGGCCAGTTCCGGGCGATGCAGGAAAATGCCGTCGAACACCAACACAGCGTCCGGGGCCGCCTGTTCCACCGGTACCTCGACAGGTCGGTCCGCGACGTGGTCGAACATGGCACGTCGATATTTCCGGGCGCCGCCGCCAGTGGACAGCGGATCAAGCAGTGCCGCGTGCAAAGCCGGATAGTCGTACGAATCGCGGAAATAGCCCTCCGGGCTGGTCCGTCCACGCCGGTACCGAACGGAACGCGGTTGGTGAAAACCGTCCACACCGGCCCGGATGACCGGCCGCCCGGAAATCGCGTCCGCGAGTTCTCCGGCGAAGACTGTCTTGCCGGCGCCGTCGACACCATCGACGCCGACCTTCACCACACCTTCGTGCGGCAACGCGGCCACCTGCTCCGCCACAGACCTGATCACATTCATGCGTACAGTCTTGGACAAAGCCCCTCGCAAACCCTGGACGCAAACTACGGCTTGCCGAGACAGAGGACGTAGTTGTTCCCCCGTCTTCGCGGTGGGTGAAGACGGTGACCGTGGTCGCCTTCGGGCACTTGGCCGAGTCGGTGGTGTCCTCCAGACGGTCCTCCACCTTCAGGGCACCAGACGCATTGCACTGGGCCAGCATCAGGGTGCTGTTGGCGGTACGCCGGACGCAGTCGCCTTTTTCGATCAGTGGGGTCGCCATGTCCGGAATGATCAGGAAAGCGGCTCCGACGCCGCAGGCGCCGAGCACCACCAGCACGACCGCGACGATCGCGATGATCCACCAGAGTTTCCCGGACTTTCGCCGCGGCGGAGCGGGCATCGGCATGCCGGGTGGGACAGGGCCCGGGGGAGCCACTGCGTATCCGCCGGCTGAGTACGGGCTGGGGGCGGCGGACGCTGGGATGGCCGGCTGCTGGCCGGTCATCCCGGTGCCGGGATGCGACATGCCGCCGTGCGGTGCCATCCCCGGTCCGGCCTTGGTCAGCGGGCCGGCCTGGCCGCCGGGACGCGCCCAGGGCGACGGCGGCGGACCGGCTGGTACGGGACCGCCGGGCATCGGCGGCGGCATCGGACCTGGGGGGACCGGCCCAGACGGTAACTGGCCGTGCGGCGGTTGGGCACCAGGCATCGGAGGCGGGGGCATCGGCGGTGGCGGCATCGGACGACCAGGCGGCGGTCCGGGGGCCGGGCGGTAGCCACCACGCTGCGGCAACATCGTGGTCTGCGGCATGGTGCTCGGTGGCATCGGACCAGGCGGCAAGGCGTTGGGAGGCAGATTCGGCTCCGGCACCCGGCTGCCACGCAATTCCGGCGGTTTGGGGCCGAGCCGCTTGGGCTTGGCCTCCGCTGTGGGCATTTCACCGGCCGTCGCCGCCGAGGCTGATGCTGCGGGCTTTTCGGTCGGCTCCAGGCCAGTGGCCCCGGCCGGCGGTTTGTCCAGCCCTAGCGGCGCCACGGCAGCCGTGCCATCAGGCTCACTGGTCGTACTCGCAGGCTCCGACAACGCCGTGGGTTCAGCGCTCGTACGCGCCGGATCGACGGGCTCAGCGCGCGTACGACCAACCTCAGAGACTTGGGTGTTGGCCGCTGCCCGGGCCGCTTCGCTGCGGGCCACCCGAAGCAGTGCCGGGTCGATCGCCTGGGTCTCGCCCTCGTCGGCCTCCCCCAAGGACCCCTCGGCCGCGGCGGCGTCGGTGGCCGGCGCCACCGGCCAGCTCTCGGCCGGCGACGAGCCCGCATCACCGGGCCGGGACGGGGTCCCGGCCGACGGCCGCGATTCGGTGTCGCCTGCGTCGGGCACCTCGACTCCTCCCTGCTGTGGGCGGGTCCACCGGCATGATGGCCAAGCCCTTACGGGCAACGGTATCGAGTCACCCAAGCAGGCCCTCGGCCGGTTGGCGATGTCCCTACTGCCGGGTCATCACAAAAAGAAACGCGCACCGGCGGCAGATGCCGGTGCGCGTGCGATCGGTGGCTGTACATGACACCGATCTGGAGGGCGTCCCGCCGATCGGGGGACAGACGGAACGCCCGGTCTTATGAGAAGTCGCGGTTGGCGATCGCCAGTAGTTCCTCGCGCATCGAGGGCGAGGTGGCCGAGGCGATGGCGCTGTTGATCGCGCGGTTGCGACGGGCGACAGCCCGGTTCTGGCGGCGGTACTTACGAACGATGCTCTCTCCACGGTGTAACCCTCTCGTAGGCGTCTTTGGCTACCCGCTAATTACACCGCTCATCCGCCTAGATTTCCAGCGATTCGAAGGTGAGTACGCTCACTCACCCACGATCTGTTCACCATCTGTCCTCCTGAAGCACGCAACGCCCCGGTGCTTGCGGCTAGCACAAGCAACGAGGCGTTGCGGACGTACGGGCAGGACACTAGCTCCAGAGCAGGAGCGTCTGCGGGTCGTCCAGGACACGGGCGATGTCGGCCAGGAAGAGCGACCCGAGCTCGCCGTCGATCATCCGGTGGTCGAAGGACAGCGACAGCTGCATGACCTGCCGCGCCTTCACCTCGCCGTCGTGCACCCACGGCATCAGCTTGACCGCGCCGATCGCGAGGATCGCCGCCTCGCCCGGGTTGATGATCGGCGTACCAGCGTCCACGCCGAACACGCCGACATTGCTGATCGTGATCGACCCACCGGCCATCTCCGCCGGCGGGTGTCCGGCCTTCCTTGGCGACCGCGACCAGCCTGTTCAGCGCCGCGCACAGCTCGGGCAGTGTCATCGCGTCGGCGTCCTTGACGTTCGGCACGATCAGCCCGCGCGGAGTAGCCGCCGCGATCCCGAGGTTCACGTAGTGCTTGATGACGATCTCGCCGGCGGCCGCGTCGAACACGCCATTGACGTCCGGATGCCGGCGGATCGCCGCGAGCACCGCCCTGGCGACCACCAGCAGCGGGCTGACCCGCAGCCCGTCGAACTCGCGCGCCTTCTTCAGCCGCTCGACCAGCTCCATCGTGCGGGTCACGTCGACCGCCATGAACTCGGTGACGTGTGGGGCGGTGAACGCGCTGCTGACCATCGCCTCCGCGGTCAACTTACGGACGCCCTTGACTGGCCGCCGCTCCTCCCGCGGCCCGACCGCGACCCGTACGGCCGCTGGTGGCGCTGGTACGGGAACCGGCTCGGTGGCGACCTCGGCGGCCCGTTGTACGTCGTCCCTGGTCACCGTGCCGTGCGGTCCGGTGGCCCGGATAGTGGCGAGGTCGACGCCGAGGTCACGGGCGAGCCGTCGTACGGGCGGCTTGGCTCGTACCGGCGCGCTCGCGGCCGCGGCGGCTCGTTCGAAGGCCCGGCCGACCTCCAGCCCGCCGTGCCGAACAGGCTTGGCGACCGAGTCCGGAATGGTGGGGAGCAGCGGCAGCTCCGGCCCGTCCACCGGCACCTGCGGTGCCGCTTGCTTGCGCGGCCGGCGGCTGGCGCTGACCGCCTTCGGCCCATAGCCGACCAGCAGAGCGGTTTTGCCCTCGTCCGGGTCGTCACCGTTCTTCGCGGCCGGAGCGGCCGTCGGTGCGGCCGTCGCGCGCGGCCGACACCTCGGCCGACGCAGTGCCGGGCTCGGTCTCGATCCGGATGATCGTGGAACCGACATCCACCGTCGTACCCGGCTCGAACATCACCTCGGCGACCACGCCCGCATACGGCGACGGGATCTCGACCGCCGCCTTCGCGGTCTCCACCTCGACGATCGGCTGGTTGAGCACGATCGTCTCGCCGGGCTTGACCAGCCACTGCAGGATCTCGCCCTCGGTCAGGCCTTCGCCCAGGTCGGGAAGCTTGAATTCTTTCACGCTCGACAAATCAGGCTCCTCAATGCGCCAAGCAGCGGTCGACGGCATCCAGCACCCGGTCCAGGTCGGGCAGGTAGTGCTCTTCGACCCGGGCCGGCGGGTACGGGGTGTCGAAGCCGGTGGCTCGCAGGACCGGCGCTTCCAGCGAGTAGAAGCACTCCTCCTGTACGCGGGCGGCCAGCTCGGAACCGAGGCCGAGCGTGCCGGGAGCCTCGTGCACCACGACCATCCGGCCGGTTTTGCGTACCGAGGTGAAGATCGGGTCCATGTCCAGCGGCGACAGCGACCGCAGGTCGATGACCTCCAGCGACGGACCACTCTCGCTGGCTGCGGCCGCAGCGGCGTCCATAGCGACCCGGACCATCGGCCCGTACGCGACAACCGTGCAGTCGGTGCCCTCACGCAGCACCCGGGACGCGTGCAACGGGAAGGCACCCTCGACCGAGATTTCCGGGTCGACTTCGCCCTTCTCGTGATAGCGCCGCTTGGGCTCCAGGAAGATCACCGGGTCGTCGGACGCGATGGCCTGCCGAATCATCACGTTGGCCTCGGCCGGGCTCGAACAGGCGACCACCTTCAAGCCCGCGGTGTGCGCGAAATACGCCTCCGGGGACTCGCTGTGGTGTTCCACCGCTCCAATGCCACCGCCGAACGGCAGCCGGATGGTGACCGGCAGGGTCAGCCGGCCGGCCGAGCGGTAGTGCATCTTGGCCAGCTGCGACACGATCTGGTCGTACGCGGGATAGACGAAGCCGTCGAACTGGATCTCACAGACCGGCCGGTAGCCGCGCAGCGCCAGGCCGATGGCGGTGCCGATAATCCCGGACTCGGCCAGTGGGGTGTCGATCACCCGGTCCTCACCGAAGTCCTTCTGCAGACCGTCGGTGACCCGGAAGACGCCACCGAGACGGCCGATGTCCTCGCCCATCAGGATGACCTTCGGGTCGTCTTCCATGGCCGTACGCAGGCCGGCGTTTATCGCTTTCCCCAGCGTCATCGTGCGGGTCATCGGTGTCCTCCAGCCGGTGCGTCGGCGAAGCTGTCCAGGTAGCGGGTGAAGGTGGCGCGCTGCGCGTCCAGCTCCGGCGAACCGTGCGGGTAGACGTGGTCGAAGATGCTGTCCGGCGCCGGCTCTGGCATCGACAGGCAGTCCGCGCGCAGCTTGGCGGCGAGCGCGTCGGCGTCGGCCTTGACCGAGTCGAAGTAGTCGTTGTCGGCGACCTGTTGGCGGATCAGGAACGACTTCATCCGGGCGATCGGGTCCTTCAGCTTCCAGGACTCCACCTCGCTCGCGATCCGGTATTTGGTCGGGTCGTCGTTGGTGGTGTGAGCGCCCATCCGGTACGTGTACGCCTCGATCAGGCTCGGTCCCTCGCCACCGCGGGCCTTGTTCAGTGCGTCCTGGGTGACCGCGTACGTGGCGAGCACGTCGTTGCCGTCCACCCGTACGCCCGGGAAGCCGAACCCGCTGGCCCGCTGGTAGAGCGGCACCCGGGTCTGGCGCTCCAGCGGCTCGGAGATCGCGTACTGGTTGTTCTGGCAGAAGAAGACCACTGGCGCGGTGAAGACACTCGACCAGATGAAGGCCTCGTTCACGTCGCCCTGACTGGTGGCGCCGTCGCCGAAGTAGACGATCGCGGCCTCGTCCTTGGCCGGGTCGTCACCGCCCACCCGGCCGTCCTTGGCGATGCCCATCGCATAGCCGGTCGCGTGCAGGGTCTGCGCGCCGATCACGATCGTGTACAGCTGGAAGTTGTGGTCGGCCGGATCCCAGCCGCCCTGGTCGTTGCCCCGGAACGTACCGAGGATGCGGACCGGGTCGACGCCGCGGCACCACGCCACGCCGTGCTCGCGGTAGGTCGGGGAAGGCCATGTCCTGCGGCCGTAGAGCCCGACCGGAGCCGATCTGGGCGGCCTCCTGGCCCAGCAGCGAGGCCCAGATGCCCAGCTCGCCCTGCCGCTGTAAGGCGGTGGCTTCGAAGTCGACCCTGCGGATCAGTTCCATATCGCGATAGAGGTCGCGATAGTCCTGGTCGGTGAGCTGCAGGTGATAGTCCGGATGCTCGACTCGCTCACCCTCCGGGGTGAGCAGTTGCACGAGCCGGGGATCGCCCCCCCCCTGACATGCCTGACATGCCTTCTCCTCGTCATGAACCGCCCGGCACGGGATCGCCGTACGCGGGTGCGGACCCTTCGGTGCGCTCGGGGTGAGAACACCGTTTTCGGCGTGTCGCGACCGGGGTTACCGTGCCGCGACAACGCGTGACTGCCTTGTCGCTTACCCTGTTTCCCAGCATGTCAGACTGAGCTGCGGCTGGTGAGGTAGAGGACACCGGAAACACGTCCCGTGCAGGGACAAGTCGTCATCATCCGGGGGAGGTGGCCTCGGCCGATCGGACGGTGCGTTCGAATCGTTCGCGCGGTGCCGGACTCGCGAAACAGTCCGTACGGTCAGTTTTGTATGCAGGCGAAGGCGCGCCGACTGCCGTTCCCACGGCAGCTGAACGCGGCTGGAGGGGGCTGATGTCGTGGCGGGGACAGCGGATCGGCTGACGCCGCGCCCCATCCGTCGCGGCCCGTTGGCCGGACGTGGGCCGCTCGCGGGCATCGCCGGGCTGTCGGCGATCGCGACCGGCGCGAGCGCCGTCCTGATCGGCCTCGGCACTTCGCAGCTGAACTTCCCGCTCGTCTCCAGTACCCCCGTGGGTGAGCGCCGCCGGCGGCGACTCGGTGCCAGCCGCGCCGCCCGGCACCGGCCCAGGTGGGTCGGGCGGGACCAGTGGCACCGGCAGCCAGCCGGGCCGTCCCGGAGTGCCCGGTGGCCAGACCGGCATCGTCATCATCAACCCGATCGGTCCGCGGCCCGGCGGTCCCGGCGCCGGACCGGTGCCACCCGGTGGCCCGGCCAACCAGCCGCCGGTCGCCCAGGTGCCCGGCCGTGGAGTGCCGACCGGCGACTGGCCGTCGTCGCCGAGCTTCCCCGTCCCGCCCGGTGACAACGGCTTCGACATCGATCTCGGCTTCATCAAGATCCACATTCCGGTGCCGTTCGCCCAGCCCGCCAGCCGTACGACCAACGCCAGTCCGCAACTGGCCAGGCCCGCCACCGACCCGGCGCTGACGCCGGCACTGGACCCGTCGCTTGACCCCGCTGTCGATCCTTCGCTTGACCCGGCGGCTGGGCCGTTGCCGTATCCGGTGGTCCTGCCGTCCAACGCCTGCGACCAGCCGCCCATCCCGGCCCAACGGCCGGGCTCCGACGGGCCGACGCCGGACCCCAGTGGCTCCCCGACCGGTTCACCGAGCGCGACGCTGCCCGGTGGCGTCCGATCGCCTGGGTCGGGCCCGCTGCCGACCGGCGCCCCGATCCGTACGCCGGCCGGCACCGCAAGCCGGTCGACGGCCGGCACCGCACGCCGGACCAGCCGCCGTCGATCTCCTTCGGGCAGCCGACCCCGCCAACTGGTTCCTGGGGCACGCCACCAACCACTGGGACCGGCTCCACCACCCCGCCGCCGGCGGACCCGCCGCCGAGCCCGCCCTCGGGTGGCTCCACCGATCCGAACGGTTCCAGCACCCCGCCGGCCGGTGGCTCGGGCGGCTCAGGTTCGTCGGACCCGAGCCCGTCCGGCACTTCTGGTTCGGGCGACTCGGGTGCTGGCTCCGGCGATTCCGGCGGCAACACGCCCGCCCCACCCAGCTCCGGCTCGTAACCCGCGGCGGCTCGTACGCTGCCGCCGTGAACGCGTCTCTCATCTTGGAACTGGTCGGCATCTTCGCCTTCGCGCTGTCCGGCGCGTCGCTGGCCGTCGAACGGGACTTCGACCTGGTCGGGATGGCCGTCCTCGCCGAGACCACCGCGTTGGGCGGTGGGGTGCTGCGGGCGGGACGTACTGCTGGGCACCACCCCCGCCGCCTTCTCCCAGCCGGCGTACCTCGTGACACCGCTCGTCGCGACCGCGGTGGTCTTCGTCTGGCACCGCCGACTCGAACGGGTCGCACGGTTCGTACTGGTGGTCGACGCCGCCGGAGTCGGCCTTTTCTGCGTGGTGGGCACCCAAAAGGCGCTGCTGTTCGGGCTGGCCGGGCTGCCGGCAGTGATCCTCGGCGCCACCAGCGCGGTCGGCGGTGGCGTACTCCGCGACCTGCTGGCCCGGCAGGACCCGACCGTACTGCGCAAGGACAGCCAGATGTACGCCATCCCGGCCCTGCTCGGCGCCACTGTCATCGCCCTCGGCCAGTGGGCGCGAATCGACACTCCCACCCTCGCCGTCGGCGCCGCCGCGGTCACCTTCGCCCTGCGAATGCTCGCCCTGCGCTACAACTGGCGCGCCCCACACCCCCGGCGCTGACCCGAATTCACGTTTGCGGGCTTTACCCAGTGCGGCGCGAAAATGTCAGCCCCACCGGGAAGACTCGAATTCGGGGGCGGCATTTTCGGAAATCGCTGGGCCTGCTGACGGAGAAGTCGCCGAACGCCACCGAAATCAGATCACTCGACGCCCCCGCGGCACGCGGTGTCATTCTCGGAACGAGACCGATTCAGTGCCACTCCCCAAAACCCAGGTGCGGCGCGAAAATGTCGTACGTGTCTGTTTTTCTTTCCCCCTCCCTTTGAACGGGCGGGGGGTGGGTCGAGAGGTGGACCTTAATTTTTAGTTGAACATTGGTCCTCAAACCCACCCCCCACCCGTCACTGGGTGGGGGCAAATCTGCCGGAGGGGTACGACAGTTTCGCGCCGCACCCTAGATAGCAGCCCCGTCGAAGGCGAGTTGGCTCTCGGAGTTCGGTGCTGGTGTTGAGTGCGGCACAATGTCCCGCACTCGATGGTGAGTGCGGGACATTGTGCCTCACTCGATGAGCCAGGTTGGTCCAGTGGCACGAAAAGTGCGGCGGGTGCCACCGAAATCGCGTTATTCGACACCTCAGTAGAGCGGTTTTGGTGGCACTCGGCGAGCGACACCCATTTGGGTGGCACTCACGAGCCGCCGGAAGCGAATCCGCCGGGTCGGCGATTTAGCGGCGGGTCAGCACCTGGTACGCGTCCTGGGCGGTGGCGTAAGCGGTGAGCTCCCCGCGGATCGGCCCCACCACGTATTCGCGGACCGCGGCGACCACGCCCTCGCGAAGTCGCTGGACGACCCGGGCCTGCGCGCGGCGGGCGCCGCTGCGGACCATCGAGCGGGTGATCAGTGCCAACAACACGCCGAGCAGCAAACCACCGCCGAGCAGCGCGGCCGGCAGGATCACCCGGAGCATGGCCGGCACCGCCGCCAGCAGGTGCGGCTGGACGGCGTTCACGATGAGGTCGGCACCGCCGGCCACCGCGACCAGCGCGAGCAGCCACTGGGCCAGCCACATCGCCCGCCACCAGCCGGGCCGCTGGTCCAGACCCAGGTCGGTGTCGCTGAGCACTAGATCCAGGGCGGGTTGTACGGCGTCGGCGTGTACGCGGGTGGCGCGCGAAACGGTCGGGTGCCAGGCCGGTGGCATCGTCTCGGTCAGCCGGTCGGACAGTCCGCGCAGAGCGCCGTCGACCTCGGCCCGGCCGCGCGCGCGCGCGGCACCACGACCCCGCCGCTGGCGCCGGCGCGGCCGTTGCCGTGTTCACGTTCGGCGGCCGAGCGCGGGTCCGGCCGGAGCCGGCCGACCAGCCGGGCGAAGGTCCAGCCGGTGTAGCGGCCGGCCCGCCACAGGTAGCTGCCGTGCACCTCCTCGGCCAGTGCCGGGATGCCGGCGGCCTGCGCGAGGTCGTCCACGATCGCGTTCTGGTTCGCCCGGTCGACCTCTTCCGGCACGGGCGGGCCGGACAGTGACGCGAGCGCCACCGACACCCGGTCCAGGTCGGCGGAGATCCGGTCCACCGCGGTCCGCCGTTCGGCGATCGCAGCGGCGAAGAGCTTGCGTACGTCGTCCAGGCCAGCGCCGGTACGAGCGGACACCGGCAGCAGCGCGACCTCGCCCAGCCCGTCCTCATGCAGCAGCCGGCGTACGTCCTGAAGACAAGCGCCAACGTCCGCCGGCTCCAGCGTGTCGACCTGGTTCAGCAGCACGACGGTGGCTTGTTCGTGGTTCGCCATCTCCCGCAGGTAACGCTGGTGGATTGCGGCATCGGCGTATTTCTGCGGATCCAGCACCCAGACCAGCAGGTCGACCAGGCCAATCATCCGGTCCACCTCGAGGCGGTGGGTCACGTTGGTCGAGTCGTGGTCGGGCAGGTCAAGCAGCACCAGCCCGCGCAGCTCGGCCTGCTCGTCGCCGTCCAGCACGGACTCCCGGACCACCTGGTTGCGCGCCGCGATGGAGAGCCAGTCGAGCAGCTCTTTGGCGCCATCGGGTCCCCAGATGCAGGCGTGCGGCAGCGAGGTGGAGGTGGTCGGCCGGCGCACGCCGACGGCCGACAGCTCCAGCCCGCTCAGCGCGTTGAACAGCGACGACTTGCCGCTCCCGGTGGCGCCGACCAACGCGACCACGGTGTGCATGGTGGACAGCCCGAGCCGCTCACCGGAACGCTCCAGCAGCCGGTGGCCGGGCGCGAGGAAGGTGTCGTCGACCCGGTCGGCGCCCGACTCCAGCAGCCGGCGCAGCGCGTCCAGCCGGTTGGACACGGTCGCCAGACGCTGCGCGGACTCCCGCTCCAGCGCCCCGTTCAGCTCGGGCGATTCGGTCACTGTCACGTCCGGGTCCGTACTGATCGCGGATTCGTCGGCGGCTCCCGGCGGGCCGGCGCGGCGGCATGCCGCTGCGACCAGTGGTCCCGAGAGGCGGCCCGGCTCGGCCGGGGCCGGTCCCGGCCGCCGGCCGCGATCCGCGCCTCGTCCACCCCGGCGGCCGCCCCGCAGCCGCTCGCCGGTCCGCTCGCCGACACCCGCTTCGGTCAGCCGCGCCTCGTACCGGCGCCGCTCGCCCTCCATAAGAGCACCGACACTCTGCAACAAGGCGGACCTGGCACGGCTCGCCAGCCGACGCGCGTCCGCGTCTTCGAAAGTCCGTCTTACGGCTGAGACCAGCTCCTGCGAGGCCGAGGCGTTCGAGCGTCGGTGCGATTCCGGCAACCCGTCGACCAGCTGACCGACCGGCAACACGGCGGCCGTCATCACCACCAGGGCAGCGGCTGAGGATGCGTACGCGGTGGACTTGGCCGCACCCTTGCCGCCAGACACCACGGTCTGATCAAGCACGGTCTGCTGCCATTCGGTGACTACCTGCCGGGCCATCGCGCCGAACCCACTGGACGCCCTGGCCAGGCCCGGGCCGCTGGCCAGCAGCGCGGCACCGGCGGGTCGGGAGCTCCACCGCTGCGACGCCGCCTCGGCGGCGTGCTCGGCGGCCTGTTCCAGTGCCGCGGTCAGTGCGCCGGCGATCGCCCGGCTGAGCCCCTGGCCGGGCAGCGAACGACCGGACAACGCGGCCGCCAGCTGATTGCGGAAGCGGCCGTCGCGGGCCCGGATCGTACGGGCCAGCTCGCCGGTGCTGACGAACTCCTGCCAGCGGGCCAGCACCTCGCCGTGCAGGATGTCGCCGCCCTCAATGGTCCGGGAGAGCTGCTCGGACTCGCGCGCGTACGCGCCGTTGATGTCTTCTCGCAGGTCCTGCGCCGCCGCGTCCTGCGCCACGGCGTGCCGGACCAGCGCAGTGGCCCGCGGCCGCAGGCTGGCGAGTGCGCCGTCCAGGGTCTTGGTCGAGATCGCCGTCCACTGCTCACCGTCGGAGGCGAGCTCAGCCAGCCAGGCCTTGACCGGCGCCACCGCCTCGGCCGGCAGCAGCCGCTCCGCCAGCGCGCGCGCTGTGCGGCACGACCAGCAGCGGAGCGTTGCCGAGGCCTTCCTTGCGGAGCATCTGGCTCAGGTGCTGCTCGATCTCCTCGGCGCCGACCGGCAGCCGGTCCAGGACGACCGCCACGCTGGTGCCGCGCGACTCTGCCGTACGCAACGCGTCCCACGGCACCGCGTCGGCATACCGACTGGAGGTGGTGACGAAGATCCACAGGTCGGCGGCGGCCAGCAGCTCACCGGCCAGATCCCGGTTGGCGTCCACCACCGAGTCCAGGTCGGGCGCGTCCAGCAGCAGCAGCGCGATCCCCGGCGTCAGCGCGGCGGACGTGACGACCGCCAGCTGGGAGACCTCCTGGCGGTCCTGCCGGGTCGGGTCGGCGATCCGGCGCAGCCGGGGCAGGATCCGGTCATCGGAGAACCAGCGCACGTCGTCGGGATGGCAGACCAGCACCGGCGACCGAGTGGTCGGGCGCAGCACTCCGGCCGGGCTGAGCTGCTTGCCGGCCAGGCTGTTCACCAGCGTCGACTTGCCGGACCCGGTGGAACCGCCGACCACCGCGAGCAGTGGCGCGTCGGCTCGCTGCAACAACCGCGGCAGCAGGTAGTCCTCGGCCTGGTTGATCAGCGCCGTACGCCCCTTGCGCGCCGCTGGCGCACCGGGCAGGTCAAGCGGGAACCGGGTGCTGGTGACGACGCGTAGGAGCTGCTCGACGGTCTCGAGCAGCTTCGAGGCCCCGGCGACCGGGGTAGTGCGGTCGGACAGCACCCCTCCAGCCTGCCTCGCGCCTGCCCACGACACAATCTGCCTCTCCGGCTTGCGCATACTCACTCGCCGAGGTTCGTCCCGGCGGGATCGCCACCGCCAAGGCCCGTACGACCATCCGGTGATCCGGGCCACTGCCGCTGGTTATCCCCTGGAACGTCCAGTGTGGACGGAGCATACCGTCCACAGGATCGGTCGTGATGACGTTATCGCCCTCCGCCGCGACCGCGCGGACAAACCGGAATTTCACCCCGAATGGCCGGTTCTTTTCTGTTGTTTTGTCCGATAAATTCGCTTGCCTGCCTACCGACGCAGCTCAGCGGTGCAGCATTTCGCACTGCCGCCGGCCTTGCGCAGTTCGGAGTCGGCGACCGGTACGGGCTGATAGCCGAGGCCGGCGAGTCGGTCGATCAGATCGATGGCACTGGCCGAAAGGACGACGTGCCGGCCGTCGCTGACCGCGTTCAGGCCAAAAGCCAGCGCGTCCGCCTCGGTCGCCACCAGCGCGTTCGGGAATCGCCGGGCGAGCAGATCCTGCGACTGTGCCCCGAACGCGGCCGGGTAGTAACAGATTGTCTCGTCATCCAGCACGAAAAGCGCGGTGTCCAGGTGATAGAACCGCGGGTCAACCAACTCCAACGACACCACTTCACGGCCGAGCACGGCGGCGGCCTCGGTGTGCGCACGCCGGTCCGTACGAAACCCGTAGCCGGCCAGGACCAGGTCGGGGCCGGGCAGGTACGTGAAGTCGCCCTCACCTTCGTTGGTGAAGGTGCCGGGCCGGACCGCCGGCCAACCGTGTCGCTCGTACCAGTCCAGGTGCGCCGGCCGCTCGTCGTCGGCGCGTTGCGGGAAGGTGAAACGGGCACCGTAGAAGACGCCACCGACGCTGAACCCGCCGTTCGCGGCGAACACCATGTCCGGCAGGCCAGGCCGCTCCGGCAGCAGGTGCACGGTATGCCCGAGCAGCTCGTACGTGCGACGCAACTGATCCCACTGGGCGATCGCCAGCTCGGTGTCGACCCCGATCGCCGGGTCCATCCAGGCGTTGATCGCGTACGTGACGGTGAAATACGTCGGGCGGCACATCAGGTACGTCCGCGGGGTCGCCACCCGCGCGGGGACGGCGGCCGGCTGGTAGCCGACCGCTGGCGACACCGGGGTCCGTGGGCCGGCGACTGGGAGAGCGGAGAGACGTGTCTGCACAATGATCAGTTTCGGCTACCCTCGGCGTTCGAGACAGCCGTTGTTATTGCCCTGGAGGAGCGGTTCGTTGCAGATCGATGCCATTGACCGCAAGATTCTTGCGTCGCTCTGCGAGGACGCCGCCGCTCGTACGCGGAGATCGGCATCATGGTGTCGCTCTCGGCTCCGGCAGTGAAGCGGCGGGTCGACCGGATGCGCGCCGAGGGGGTCATCACCGGCTTCACCGCACTGGTGGCGCCGGCCGCGCTGGGCGGTACGACCGAGGCCTTCGTCGAGCTGTTCTGCGCCGGCCGTACGTCCCCGGCCGAGATCCGCCGGGCGGCGCTGCGGCATCCCGAGGTGGTAGCCGCCTACACGGTGTCCGGCGACGCCGACGCCATCCTGCACCTGCGGGTCAGTGACATCTCCCAACTGGAGGAAGCGCTGGAGGGACTGCGCGCGGAAAGGTTCGTGAACTCGACCAAGAGCACGATCATCCTGTCCCGGTTGATGGAACGGCCGAGCGGATCGGCCACCCTGTCCGCGACCGAACCAGCCGAACCGGTCAGCTGACCCATCCGGACCGGCGGTCGGCGCGAATATGCTGGTGAGGGGTGCAATCGGGGTCCAGAACCGGACTTCTGGCCGCAATCGGGCCCCGATTGCCTCGTACTTCGGTATTACCCAGTGATGGCTACCTCAGTAGCTAGCCGGCCTTTCCTACGGTGCCGTAACCTACACCTACGTTCCCGTAAGTTAGCGCCCCGCAAGCGCCATCCTGTCCGTCAGTGGGCCACCCCCATGACCCCGGAGGAAACTGTGACGATCTCGGCTGACCGTGCGAAAGACCCGAAGCTCCAGTCGGATCTGCTGTACGACCTGGAGCCGGTGGTCGAACAGAACCTCGAACGCCACCTGAAGCTTGCCAAGAGCTGGAACCCGCACGACTACGTGCCGTGGAGCCAGGGCCGCGACTTCGCTTTCCTGGGCGGCGAGGACTGGCAGCCCGAGGACTCGGCGCTGGACGAGACCGCCAAGACCGCCATGATCGTCAACCTGCTGACCGAGGACAACCTGCCGTCGTACCACCGGGAGATCGCCACCCGGTTCGGCCGGGACGGCGCCTGGGGCGAGTGGGTTGGCCGCTGGACCGCCGAGGAAGGCCGGCACGGCATCGCGCTACGCGACTACCTGGTGGTCACCCGCGGCGTCGACCCGGTCAAGCTCGAAGAACTGCGGATGGCGCACATGATCGCCGGCTACGACTCCGGCGACAAGACGATGCTGGAGGCCGTCGCTTACGTCTCCTTCCAGGAACTCGCGACCCGGGTCTCGCACCGCAACACCGGCCGCGCCGCCGGCTGCCCGATCGCCGACCAGCTGCTGTCCCGGATTTCGGTCGACGAGAACCTGCACATGGTCTTCTACCGGAACCTGGTCAAGGCCGCCTTCGACCGGGCGCCCAACGAAACCATGCAGGCCGTACGCGACGAGGTCGTGAACTTCGAGATGCCCGGCTCCACCATGGACAACTTCGCCCGCCAGGCAGTGGCCATCGCCAAGGCCGGCATTTATGACCTGCGGCTGCACCACGACGAGGTGGTGATGCCGATCCTGCGGTTCTGGAAGATCTTCGAGCGTGAGGACCTGACCGGCGAAGGCGCGAAGGCTCGCGAGGAGCTGTCGGCGTTCATGACCACGCTGGACGGTCAGGCGAAGAAGTTCGAGGAGCAGCGCGACCGAATGCGCGAGCGCGCCGCCCGCAAGGCCGCCGCCAAGTAGCTCCCGCCCCTTCACCCCACGTTACATCTCACCCCGCTGAGAGTTACGGGTTGGTGGGGAGCCGTGACTCGGCGGCGGTTCGCAGTTGCTTGCCCAGCACGGATTTCCGGTAGCTGTAGGTGGCATAGATGACCAGCCCGATCAGGAACCAGCCGATGAAGCGGAACCACGTGAGCGGCGCGAGGTAGACGGTCAGCCAGATCGCACCGACGATGCCGATCGCCGGCACCACCGGCATTCCCGGGCAGCGGAACGTACGCTCCAGGTCCGGCCGGCGATAGCGCAGCACGATGACCGCCGCGCAGACGACCACGAAGGCCAGCAGAATCCCGATATTCGTCAGCTCGGCAGCTTCCTTGATGGGGGTCACACCGGCGATCAGGGCGGCCGCGGCGCCGACGATCCAGGTCACTCGGACCGGTACGCGTCGGCGCGCACTGACCTTGGAGAACCAGCGCGGCAACAGGCCGTCCCGGCTCATCGCGAACCAGATCCGGGTCACCGCGAACATGAACGTGAACATCACCGTGACGATGCCCAGGATCGCGCCGAGCGAGATTATCGAGGCCAGGCCTGGCAAACCAGCGTCCTGGAAAGCGTGCGCGAACGCGGCCTGCGGCGCGATTTTCCGGTAGTACACCATTCCGGTCAGCACCAGGCACACCAGCACGTAGAGCACCATGCAAATCGCGAACGAGATCATCATCGCTTTGGGCAGGTGTTTACGGGCATCCGCTGATTCCTCAGCGGCGGAACTGAGCGCGTCATAACCGAAGACCGCGAAGAAAACCACCGCCGCACCAGCGAAAACGCCACTCCATCCGTACGGCAGGAAAGGGATGTAGTTGTGCGTGTTCACACATAGAAAACCCCGACGCCGATAATCACCAGAACCAGCGCGACCTTGATCCAGACCAGCACGGTTTCCACCCAGGCTGCGGACCTGATCCCCCGCGCGTCAACAGAAAAGCGATCAGCAAGCAGAGAATCATCGCGACCAGGTCGACCGCGTGGCCGGGACCGGTGCCCGGCGCGCCCAGCATCCAGGCCGGCAGGTGAACGCCGATCTGACCGAGCAGATTGCCGACATAGCCGGAAACCCCGATCGCCACCACCGCCACGATCGCGGTGTATTCCAGCAGGAGATCCCAACCGATAAACCAGCCGACGATTTCGCCCAGCACCGCATAGCCGTACGTGTAGGCCGTGCCCGCTCGCGGGATCAACGCGGTGAACTCGGCATAGGCCAACGCGGCGGCGAGGCTCACCACCCCGGCGATCAAGAACGAGAACAGCACGCCCGGCCCGGCCGTCGTACTGGCGACCGCGCCGGCCAGCGCGAAGATGCCGGCGCCAATGATGATCGCGCCGATGCCCAACGCGACCAGCTGCCAGAGGCCGAGCACCGGGGCCAGCTGGCCGCCCTCGGTCTCCGGTTCGATCGCGTCCACGGGCTTACGTCGGAAAATGCCGGTCGGAGCAGTCGAGAAGAGGCTCATTACGGCAGGTTAAGCCTCAAAATGCCGGGCCAATGGCGCGCGACTTCACCAAAGTTTCTTGGTGTCCCCAACCGGCCACACCGGACCCGCGGTCAGTCGGTGGCTGGGGCCTTGGGTTTGGGTGGCCAGAGGGTGGTGCAGACCGTCCAGATCCCCCAGATGGCGGTGATGACGGTCAGCCGGGAGATCCAACCCGACAGCTCTGCCGTACGAGCGGGTGCGCCAATGATCAGAACGGCCAGCTCGAGCAGGCCGCAGCTGATGGCCCACGCGACCGCGGCACGGCGGAAGTCCTGCCATTCGAAAATGACCCGCTCCCGGCCGTATTTCGGGTTCTTCACCGGCGGTGGGCCACCTGCGAAGAAGCGATGCGCGAACCGCTGGTCGGTCCACCGGATCATCCGATGCCCGAAGGCCACCGAGAAGCCGATGTAAGCGGCCGCGAGGCCGTGCGCGAGAGTGGCGGTGGTGCCGCGTGACAGGTCCAGGACGGTGACCGCGAGAAGCCCCAGGTCGACGAGCGGGACACAGACCAGCAGGACCGCACTGGCCTTGGGTTTGCGGAGCAGGTAGCGCACGGCCAGGCCGCCGAGCAGAAACACCCAGAAGCCGACCTCGCCGGCGATGATGGCAGCAACGATCATGCTTCCAGCGTCCCGCCCAGGACCGTCGATCGCGTCGGCGTGACTGCCGATCCCGGCGTACATCCTTTGACGGACCGCGACCCGGCCGACGGCCTGAGGCAGCTTCCCAACAGCAGTGGTGTGATGGGTACGTGCAGGTAGCCTCGCTGTTCAACCGCCGCGACACGCTGATCGCGGTGGCCGGCGTGACCGGTGGCGGAGTGCTCTTCTCCTTGCCGCGCGTACAGCTCCCCGCCGGAGTTCCCGAAGATCCTGCCGGTGCAGTTCATGCTGGTCACGCTGGCGATCATCGGGATAGCCGAGCTGTTCCGGCGATCCGCGCCGGTGCTCTGCCTGGCGGTGGGTACGGCTGCCTTCCTGGCCGACCTCGCGGCCGGACCGTCGCTGGCGGTGCCGCTGATCTTCACCGATGTGCTCTACGCGGCGACCGTGTACGGGCCGCGCAAACTCAGCCGTCCCCTGCTCGTCGGCGTCAGCGCTCTCACCGTGTTGGCCGCCGCGGTGACGCTGGTGTTCACCCACGACCCGTCGGCCGCCGTGCTGATCCCGCTGCAGCTCGGACTCGTGCTGGTGGTGCCGGTGCTGACCGGCTTCGACATTCGCCGGCACCGGGACCTCGCGGCCGCCGAGCGGGGCCGGTCGCACGAGCTGGCCCGGCTGGCCGAGCTGGACCGGCAGGCCGCGATCACCGCCGAGCGCTCCCGGATGGCCCGCGAGCTTGCACGACGTGATCGCCAACCACCTGTCGGCGATTTCCATCCAGTCGACCGCGGCGCTCTCGGTGCCGGGCCTGGACACCGAGGCGGTCCGCGAGGTGCTCCGGGTGATCCGGCGCAGCAGCAACGACGGGCTGGCCGAGATGAAGGAGATGGTCTACCTGCTGCGGGACTCCGACAGCGCGGCCTCCTTGGCGCCGACCCCACGGATCGACGACGTGCGGAAACTGCTGGATCAGGCGCGTACGGCCGGCGTCGAGGCGACTCTGAAGGTCACTGGTGAGAGCCGGGTGCTGCCGGTGGCGATTGACCTCGCCGCTTACCGGATCGTCCAGGAGTCGCTGACCAACGCGGTCAAGCACGGCAGCGGGACGGCGGCCGTACGCCTGGACTATCGGGCGGAGTCGCTGGTCATCGCCGTCGAAAGCCCGCTGGGCGGCCCGCTCGCGAAGGCGCCGGGCGGCGGGGCCGGGCTGGTCGGGATGGCCGAGCGGGCAGCGGCCGTGGGCGGGGACTTCACCGCCGGCGCGGACGGCGGCTGCTGGCGCGTACGAGCCGAACTCCCGGAGGGGACCCGATGACGATCCGGGTGGTGGTGGCCGACGACCAGCCGGCGGTCCGGGCCGGGCTGGTGATGATCCTGAACGCGGCCGCCGGCCTGCAGGTGGTCGGCCAGGCGAGCGACGGCGAGCAGGCCGTGGCGCTCGGGCGTGAGCTGCGGCCGGACGTGCTGGTGATGGACATCCAGATGCCCCGGCTGGACGGGATCTCGGCGACCCGGGAGCTGACCGGCGTCTGTGACGTCCTCATCCTGACGACCTTCGACATCGACGAGTACGTGTTCGGCGCGCTCCGGGCCGGCGCGGCCGGCTTCCTGTTGAAGAACTCCGACGCGGACCAGCTGGTCTCAGCCGTACGACTGGTGGCCAGCGGCGACGGGCTGATCGCGCCCTCGGTCACCCGCCGGCTGATCTCGGCGTTCGCGCAGGTCTCCGCCCCCCCGAGCTGGCCGCCGGGGCCGACCTGGACTCGCTGACGGCCCGCGAACGGGAGGTCCTGGACTGCATTGGCCGCGGCCTGTCCAACCAGGACATCTCGGTTGAGCTGGCGATGGCCGAGCCGACCACCAAAACGCACGTCAGCCGCATCCTGGCCAAACTCGGGCTGCGCAGTCGCGTACAGGCGGCGATCGTGGCCCGCTCCCACCACGGTTAGGACTACAGGGCTTCTTGTGCGGATGAGAGTCGAGATCCAAACGGCGTCTGAAGTAGCCCTCTAGTCCTAGGACGTACGCGGCTGCGGCAGATCGCCGTCCGGCAGCACGATCGGCCTCGGGTCGACCGGCTCCAGCTCCGCTCCCGGCGGGGTGCTCTTCATCGTTTCCCTGACGGCGGACGCCACTTCCGGGCCGCCGGCTCGCTCCAGGAACCGCAGCAGCTCGACTGGGAAAGGCAGCACCAGCGTCGAGTTCTTCTCGGCAGCCACCTCGACCACGGTTTCCAGCAGCCGCAGCTGCAAGGCGGCCGGGTTCGCGGACATCACCTTCGCCGCCTCGGACAGCTTCGCGGAGGCCTGGAACTCGCCGTCCGCGGTGATGATCCGGGCCCGCCGCTCCCGCTCCGCCTCGGCCTGCCGGGACATCGACCGCTTCATCGACTCCGGCAGCGCCACGTCCTTGATCTCCACCCGGTCGATGTTGACGCCCCACGCGAGCGCCGGGTTGTCGATCATCATTTCCAGGCCCTCGTTGAGTTTTTCCCGGTTCGAGAGCAGATCGTCCAGCTCGCTCTTGCCGATGATCGAGCGCAGCGAGGTCTGGGCGACCTGCAGGATCGCGAACCGGTAGTCCTGCACGTTCACCGCGGCCAACACCGGATCGATGACGTTGAAGTAGACGACCGCGTCCACCCTGACGGTCACGTTGTCCTTGGTGATGCCGTCCTGCGCAGGCACCGGCATGGTGATGATCTGCATGTTGACCTTCTGCAGCCGGTCCACTGCCGGGATCATCAGCGCGAGGCCCGGACCGCGGACGGCCGGTCGCACCCGCCCGAAACGGAACACCAGACCCCGCTCGTACTGCTTGACGACCCGCGCAGCAGCGCTCAGCCCGAGCACCACGGCCACACCGAACCCGATCAGAATTCCGAAGATCATTTCCGGCTCCTCTGCTGTCTTTGATCGTACGCCCGAGGTACGTCCATGGAACCGACGAATTTTCAGCCCTGGCGGTGGATCCGCCACCAGCGGCGATGCCCCGGCTGCGTACGCATGCCGGCCTCCGAAACGCGAACAACGGGGTAGCCGGCGGCGTCCCAAGCCTTCGTGCCGCCGGCCAGGCACAGCACGTCCCTGCCCTGTCCGGCGAGCAGTCGCGCGGCCCGCCAGGACCTGTTTCCCAGTGTGCAAACGGTGACCAGCTGTCCCGCTGGCAGGTCCGCCAGCCGTACGGGCAGGTCGTCCAGCGGGATGTTCAGCGCGCCTGGCACATGGCCATGCGCATATTCATCCGGCGTTCGTACGTCCACGAACGCATCGCCGGCGAGCCAGACGGCATGCGCCACCGAAACGTCGACACGTTCGGCCGATCCGTTCATCGCCGCCAGCCTATTCCCGGCCGGACATTTGTCACGACCTATGAGGTAACTGGCCTCCCAAGCGCGATGATCGTTCGCTGTGAGCACGAATACGAGCAGTTCAGAGCCCGTACGGCCGAGTGTGAGCGTGGCCGCCCGGCTGGATCGGCTGCCGATCCTGCGGACCCACCGGGTGCTGACCGCGGTGATCGGTATCGGACTTTTCTTCGACGCGTACGAGAACTTCCTCGCCGGCACCATCGCGAAAGTGCTGCAGAAGGACTTCGCGCTCGGCGGCACCGAGCTGAAGCTGGTGCTGGCGTCCGCTTTCATCGGCCAGTTCCTCGGCGCGATCGTGCTCGGCCGGCTGGCCGACCGGATCGGCCGGCGCCGGGCCTTCCTGATCAACCTGGCCATCTACTCCGGATTCTCGCTGCTCGGCGCGCTGTCGCCGAACGCCACCTGGCTGATTGTCAGTCGATTCTGCGCCGGGTTGGGAATTGGCGCGGAGTACGCGCTGGCCGACTCGTACTTGTCCGACATGCTGCCGCCCGGCAAGCGTGGCCGGTTCATTTCGTGGGCTTACACGGTGTCCTTCTGCTGCGGAGTGCCGGCGGTGGGTTTTCTGGCTCTGTGTGGCTGGTGCCACAGGCGCCACTGGGCATCGCCGGCTGGCGCTGGCTGTTCGTGCTGGGCGCGCTCGGCTCCGCGGTCGTGTGTTTTTTTGCGCCGCCGCCTGACAGAATCGCCGCGCTGGCTGGAAATCGCTGGCCGCCAGGCGCAAGCCGAGGAAATCGTGACACGAATGGAAGCCGAGGCAGCCGACCCACTGCCCGAGCCCGATCCGGATCTGCGGCCGGCTGAACCCCAAGCCGTACCCATCAGCCGGCTCTTCAGCCCGCGGTATTTGCGTCGTACGGTGATGTTGTGGGTGGGTGCTCCGCTGTCCGCGCTCGAGGTCTTCGGTTATTACGGTTTCGGAACACTCGCGCCCCTTATCCTGGCCGCCCGCGGCTACGGCATTATCGCGAGCATCGGCTACACCGCCCTGTCTTATTTGGGGTATCCGCTCGGTTCGCTGTTGTCGGTGCCAATCGTCGAGCGGGTGGAACGCAAATACCTGGTGATGGGATCGGCCGCCCTGATGGCCGTTTTCGGCCTCGGTTTCGGACTTTCCGGACAGCCAGCGGTGATTGTCGCCTTCGGTTTCCTCTACACGCTGGCGAGCAACGTTTTTTCCAACGCATACCACGTATATCTGTCCGAGCTCTACCCGACCGCCATGCGTGGCACGGCGGCTGGAACGGCGTACTCGCTGTCGAAGATCGTCACTGGCGCGCTGCCCTTCATTTTGTTGCCGGTGCTGACCTCCGGTGGTGCCGGCTGGGTTTTCACCGTGGTGGCGGTTGCTATGGTGCTGTTGATCATCAACGTCGGAGTGCTCGGCACCCGTACCACCGGAAGGTCCGTCGACAGTGTCACCTGATCGTGTGATCCACCTTCTCCCGTTACGCACGTATCGGTCGCAGGCCGGCCCGATCACCGCGGACTCGCTGCCCACGCAGGGATTCGTGCACTGCTCACCGGACGAGCGAACGATGCTCCAGGTGGCGAACCGTTTCTACGCCGACGCGGCCGAGCCGATGGTCGCGCTGGTGCTGGACACCGCCAAAATCTCTCCGCCGGTACGTACGTCTCGAGGCCGCCGACCCGCCGTCCCCCCCGACGACACTCCCGGGCTGCTTTTCCCGCATGTGTACGGAACCATCGACCGCGACGCGGTCGTCGAGGTCCGCTACGCCCGGCGGGACGTGACCGGCACGTATGTGTCGCTGGACTCGCGGTCGGCGACCGCTGAGGCGCTGGATCTGTTGCCTCACCCCGAAGGCGGTTGGTACGGCGAGACCTGGCGAACTACTGCGACGTACCAGCCGGACGGTTATCCGGGGCCGCGATCCAGCGCCACCGGGATCTACTACCTGCTGGCGCCGGGCGAGTTCTCGGCATGGCACCGGGTGCGGTCGGACGAGGTGTGGCTGTGGCATTTGGGCCTGCCGCTGCGATTGACGCTGGGCGGCACCGACGAGCGTCCGGCCGAACCGGAATCCCGCATTCTGGGTGGTGAGCTGGTCGCCGGCCAACGCCCACAACTGCTGGTGCCGGCCGGTCACTGGCAGTCCGCCGAGCCGATCGAGGACGGCACGGCCAACGAGGTGCTGGTCAGTTGCGTGGTCTCGCCAGGCTTCGACTTCGCCGATTTTTCCGTCCCCGACCTGGGATAACTCAACCGTCCGAGACGCTCACCGACCAGTCGCCGGCGGAGTCGGTGACCGCGGCACACAGGAGTGCCTTTCTCGACGGGTGCGCGGCGCGCTGGCGGCTGGCCGTTAGCCGGCTTTCTGGTCGGCTACTCGGTCGGCGGCACCGGCCGTTCGGACGGGTTGAAAGCACTGGTCAGGGGTCCGCTTTCGGACGTTCGGAGCGGTCCGGCGCGGTAAACTTGCCCGTATGAGCACCCAGGCGGCCATCTCGGATCGAGATCTCATCGCCGCGTGGGGTCAGGTCATCGACGGGTTCGCGCGTACGCACCAACTGCTGATGGCCGAGTTCACCGAGGAGTTCGGGTTCCCGGCCGGCTGGTTCGAGGTGCTGATGCGGCTGCTGGGGGCGAACGACGAGCGCGGCCTCCCGATGACCCGGCTGGCCCGCGAGGCTTCGCTCACCAGTGGCGGGTTCACCAAGCTGGCAGACCGCCTGGAGAACGCGGGGTTGCTCGTACGCAGGGACTGCCCGAGTGACCGCCGGATGACATATGCGCAGCTCACGCCCGCTGGGCGGGATGTCGCCGAGCGGGCGCAGGCCGCGCATGCGGACGGCCTTCGGCGCTACGTCGTCGAGGTTTTGGGCGAAGACGACACCCGCAAGCTCTCGCTGCTGCTGTCGACCCTCGGCGCCGCGCACACCAGCTGCTGACCAGAAGCGGTCGTACGCCCTTGACCCTGCCGTCAGTCCCGGTTACCTTCGCGAGAAATCGATTTCTCGTGTTCGTACGGCAGGAGCCAGCCATGACCTCCACCGACCATGAACCACAGGCCGCCCCAGCCGCCCTCAGCCGGCGGGTCTTTCTCACACTCGGTGCGATGGGCGTCGGCGCGATGTCGTTGCCCGAACGGGCCGCCGCGGCGCTGAACATCAGCCCGCAGAACCTGGTCGAGGTGCCGGCGGACAAGAACCTGTCGAGCGAGTTCGTGGCGGCTCTGACCGCCCCCGGGGTGTCCCGACCAGGGTGACCGATCCGGCCGCGATGGCCAAGGTCGGGATGCCGGTCAGCGGGGTCTGCACGGGCCAGGTCTACCTGGCCGGCGACGGCCAGCTGTGGCTCTGGGACGTGGACAGCCAGTCGTACTACCGGCCGGGTGGCGCGACCGGCGACGGGGCCGCATTACGCGCACACCCGCTGACCGCCACGAACCCGTTCCGGAACGGATTCGCTGTCCAGGTTTCCGAGGCTGGGCAACAAAAAATTCGCCCGTTGGATGCCAGCGGTTTCACCGAGGTCGGGTTCGTCGGGCAATATCCGGTCGGTACGGTCGAATATCGCGATGCCGGCAGTTCCCTCGCGGTCACTCTGCAAGCCCGGTCACCGTTCGTACCCACCTCGGTCGCCGACTCCAGCATTCCAGCCACCTACGTGACTTACACACTGCGCAACACCGGTCACCATCCGATCAGCGCCACTCTCGCCGGCTGGTTGGACTCGCCGGTCTGCCTGGGCGCGCGGCTGCAGCAGGCGGTCAAGCTGCGCAGCGCTGCGTTCACCGCCGGATCGGCGCGCGGGGTGGAATTCTCCGGCGCGGACGGCGGCGACGGCGGCCCGATCCAGGACGACATCGTTTTCGAGGACTGGGAACGCGACACGTACGCGCCATGGACGCCGAAGGCACCGCATTTGGTCCCGGCCCGGTCACCGAAGCGGAATGCCCGGACTATTTCAAGCGATTCGGCGCACTGAATATCACCGGCAGTCGATTCGTCACCTCGCACGACTTCCGTACGGCCAAGGGCGACATCGATCTCGCCGACCGCGCTACCGGCAAACTGACCAGCCCGGACTTCACCATTTCCCGGCGATATCTCACGGTGAACGTCGGCGGCGGCTCCTGGGCCGGTGACACCTGCGTGAACGTGGTCGTCGACGGGCAAGTCGTCGCGAGCTTCACCGGGAACAACGCCGAGCCGCTCACCGTCAAGGCCGCCGATGTGCACAAACACCAGGGAAAAACGGCCCACATCGAAATCGTCGACCAACGTACCGGCGGCTGGGCGCATATCAACTGCGACCGGATCACCTTCACCGACAAGCCGTTGCTCGCGTACGAAGACCTGCCCGATGGTGGCACTTTCGCTTTGGCCGCACTGGATCCGGCCGCGCACGTGGTGCCGTCCATCGCGGGCGCGACCTCATTGGATGCGATCTTCGCCGGCAAGCCCGGCCCGCCGGAGGTGCCGGCCGACGACCAGACCATCACCGGCGCGGTCAGCGTGCCGGTGACCCTACGGCCTGGCCAGTCGAAATCGGTCACCTTCGTGTTGTCGTGGTTCTTCCCACGGTTGAGCCAGAACTACGCCGGCGTGCAGTCGTACTCGAGTCTGCGCAAGCACTACAAAAAAACACCTTCTCATCAGCTCGCCAGGTGGCTGGCGTGCCGGTTTCCCAGCAGATAGAGCAAACCGACGACTGGGTGAAGACCTGGTACGCGGACTCGACGCTGCCGCACTGGTTCCTGGAGCGTACGTTCGCGCCGGCCTCCACCCTCGGCACACTCACCTGCCAGTATTTCGACAGCGGCCGGTTCTACGCGGACGAGGGAATTTACTGCTGCGTCGGGACCTGCGAGCACGTCTGGGCGTACGCACACAGTGTGGCGCGTTGTTGTTCCCGGAACTGGAGCGGTCGGCCCGCGAGCTGGGCGATCTCGGTCCAGGTTTCAACACCACCACCGGGCAGATGGGGTTCCGGCAGGAGCAGGATCTGAACTGGGCCGCCGACGGTCAGGCCGCCACCATCCTGCGGATCTATCGCGAACATCAGATGTCCGAGGACAGCGGCTTTCTGCGCCGACTCTGGCCGAAAACCAAGCTCGCGATCCAGTTCATGATCGGCCAGGACGGCACAGCTCCGGACGGCGTGCTGGAAGGCCGCCAGGGCAACACCGACGACCAGGACTGGTACGGCAAAATTCCATGGATCAGCGGCCTTTACGTGGCGATGCTGCAGGCCGCCGCGGCGATGGCCAGCGAGATGGCCGACCCGGTTTTCGCCGCCACCTGCCGGAACATCGCCGCGCAGGGGACCACCCATCTGGGCACCGACATGTGGAGTGACCAGTACGGCTATTTCTACTCGCCGGTGGATTCAGCTCACCCGAACAACCTCAACTCCAACCGAGGGTGCTACATCGACCAGCTGCACGGCCAAAACTATGCCTTGCAGCTCGGCCTTCCGCGGGTTTTCGACAAAGCGAAAACCGACATCGCGCTGAAGAACATCTTCAAGAACAACTTCCTGCCCGACCCAGCGGACTGGGTGAAAACCCATGGACTGTACGGAAACCCGCGCGTCTACACGATGCCCGGCGAGGCCGGCACGCTGATGGGCACCTGGCCGTACGGCGACACCGAGGTCTCCGGGCTGGTCGGCTACCTGGACGAGGTGTGGACCGGACAGGAATACCAGTTGGCGGCGCACCTGATCGCCGAGGGGCACGTCACCGAAGGTTTGACCGTCACCCGGGCGATTTATGACCGGTACGCGGCGGCCAAGCGCAACCCGTACAACGAAGTCGAGTGCTCCGATCATTATGCCCGGGCCATGAACAGCCACGCCGTCTATCTCGCCGCCTGCGGCTACAGCTATCACGGGCGGCCGGAAAGCTTGGTTTCGCACCGAAAATCGGTCCGGAAAACTTCGCCGGCGCATTTACCACGGCAGCCGGCTGGGGCCTTTATCGGCAGACTCGCCGGCCGCACGAGCAAACCAGCACCATCGAGCTAAGGTACGGAAAACTCACCCTCCGGTCCTTCGCCACCGAGCTGGCGTCGACCTGCGGATCAGTAGCGATCAGCGTGCTGCGACACGGTCGGCGGCTGCGCACGGTGGACGGTCGGCTGAGCACCACCGACGGACAGACCACGCTCACTTTCTCCGAAGCCGTCCAGCTGGTCGCCGGTGACCAGCTGATCGTCATCTACCTGACCCGATAGCCGCAAAGTCGGCCGCGATGACTTATCGCGGGATCGCGGCCGAACCACTGCACTGGGCCGTTCCCCTGGTGCCAGTGACAGGCTGTCGCACCGATCGCGTACGGTCGTGCCCAAGCTGGCGCGATGCCACCAGGATCGCGGCCGGCCATGGCGCGATGCCGGCCCCCGCTCGACCAGCCGGGCACACGGTGTCGTCGCTGTACGAAGAGCGTCCACCGTGCAAGCATCACTACCGCCCAACCGCGAATCTGCGAAGGTGGGCGGGACGATCGTCAAGGCGGAACAGCGAACCATGAGCGAGGTCACCGGCCGGCGGCAGCAGCACCGCCAGGAGATGTTGGCCGACATCGTCACCACCACCCGTGCCCTCGTGGTGGCCGACGGACCGGGCGCGGTGACGATTGCCGCCGTGGCCAGTCAGATCGGCGTCACACCACCCGCGCTTTACCGCTACGCGGACGGCCGCGACGGCCTGCTCGGGCTGGTTCGCGAGGCGGTCGCGGCCGAACTCACGGCCGAGTTGCTGAAGGCCCAGTCAGCGTCCGGCGCACAGCCGGCGGCCCAGGTGGTCGCCGTCTGCCGTCAGCTGCGGACCTGGGCGCTGCGCCACCGACCGGAGTTCGCCCTGATGTTCGCCAGCATGAGCCCGCTGCCGACCGACCAGTATCCGGCCGCCACCCGGCTGGCCCGGGTGTTCGAGGAAGCCGTCATGCGGCTGTGGGCGACCCAGCCCTTCCCGGTCCCGGCCGACGACACCCTGCCACCGCAGCTGCGTACCGGCCTGGTCGGCTACCGCGAGCGGCTGGTCACCCGGGCCGTCGAAGCTGGCATCCCGATCTCGGTGGCCGACCTGTCCGTCGCCGCCACCGCCGCGCTGCTCGACTACTGGATGCGCGTCTACGGGCTGATCATGATGGAGGTCAACGGCCACCTCCAGCACGCCATCGACGACGGCCAACCACTGCTGGACGCCCTCCTCAGCCAACTCGTCGGCACCTCGTACGCCTCCCAGTAGCTCCAGCCTTTCCCCGCGTTTTGACCGCATCGACGAGGGGGGGGGAATTATCCGCCACGGGTACGACAACCTGCGGAGGCCGCGCTGTTTTGTCGTACGCGCGTGCTCTCATTACCCCCGCCCTTTCTGGGGTGGGGGGTGGGTTAGAGGGAAATTTTGCACTGATTTTTCGGTTTTCGTCTGTTTTGTCGGGCCGTAACGATCCCAAGATGTGATGCATCTGTTTCTTTCAACGCAACCGGTATTGCGGCTAACGTAATACGTACGACGGTTGTGGAGGTGGCGGATGAAGATCGGCGATTACCTGTTGGCCGAGCTCGCCGGGCGCGGGGTCCGGCATTTGTTCGGGGTGCCCGGGGACTACAGCCTGGCGTTCCTCGACCAGGTTCTGGCGCATCCGGAGGTCACGTGGGTCGGCAACTGCAATGAGCTGAACGCCGGCTACGCCGCGGATGGGTACGCGCGGATCAGCGGGCTCGGGGCGCTCTCTCTCACGTACGGCGTGGGAGAGCTGTCCGCGATCAACGCGGTGGCCGGCGCGTACGCCGAACGGGTGCCGCTGGTCGTGCTCGGCAGCCTGCCCGCGCGGCGCACCCTGGACGCCGGCCGGGTCGTGCACCACGGCCTTGGCGACGCCGACTGGCGCCGGGTGTGATTCGCGCGTACGGCGAGGTCACGGCCGCGCAGACGGTCCTCACGCCGGACAACGCGGTGGTTGAGCTGACGCGCGCGCTGGACATCGCGATGACCGAGCGTCGGCCGGTCTATATCGGCATCCCGTCGGATGTGCCGATGCTCGACCTGCCCTGCCGTCCGCCGCGCCCGCGCTGGCCGAGATTCGCGGCCTCACCTCCTCGCCCGGCGAGCTGGCCGCTTTCGCCACCGCCGCTGGCAAACTGGCGGCCAAAGCGCGCCGGCCGGTGATCCTGCTCGGTCACGAGCTGGCCCGGTTGGGGCTCACGGACGAGGTCCAACGGCTTGGGCTGCCGGTCGCGGTGACCGCCATCGGCAAGGGGCAACTCGACGAGCAGGCGGTCGACTGGATCGGCACCTACCTCGGGCCCGCGAGCGGTCCCGGCATCCGGGAGGCGGTCGAGGAATCGGACTGTCTGCTGGCCCTCGGAGTGGTTTTCTCGGACACCGAGACGGCCGGGTTCTCGGCCGTCCTGCCGGAGTCGGCGATGATCGTCGTACGGCCGGAAAACGCCACTGTGGCGGGCAAGCCTTTTGGTCCGGTGGCCGCCGCCGACGCTTTGCGTGCGCTGGCCCAGCTTTTCGGCACTCGTACGCACTCAACGACCGTCACCACCCGCGAACGCGCGGCGGACACTGACAAACTCACCCAGGATCCACTGTGGACAGAGGTAGCCGCGGCGATTCAGCCCGGAGACGTCGTCGTGGTCGATCAGGGCACGCCGTCGTTCGGGATGCTGGACCACCGGCTGCCCAGCGGGGTCAGCTACTTGGCCGGCACGTTGTGGGGATCGATCGGCTATTCGCTGCCCGCCGCGCTCGGCGCCGCGGTGGCCGCGCCGGACCGGCGGGTGCTGCTGCTGATCGGCGACGGTTCGCTGCAGCTGACCGCGCAGGAGCTCAGCACCATGGCCCGACAGCACGCGAACATCACTGTCGTGCTGGTCAACAACGCCGGCTACACCATCGAACGCGCCATCAACGGGCCGGCCGCGGTCTATAACGACATCGCGCACTGGGACCACACCGCACTCGTACGCGCCTTGTGCGGCCCAAACGTGCAGGTCAGGCCCGCGCGTACAGTCGGAGAGCTCCGTACCGCACTAGCCGCGGGCAACGGCTTGCGAGTCATCGAGGCCTACACCGACCCCCTCGACGTGCCCTCCCTGCTCGGCCGCTTCGTGGCCGCCGTAGGAGCCGCTCAGCACTGAACCCTCCCCATACAATCCCCACAATGAGCACCGAGCCGGCGAAGCAGCGGACCCGCAGCCCGATTTCCAAGGCGCTGGCGGTGTGCCTCGTGGTGGCCGACAGCACCGAGCCGCTCCGACTCGCTGACCTGGCCCAACGCACCGGGATGCTGCCGCCGACCGCGCTGCGGACGGTCGCGGAGCTGGTTGAGGGGGGTGGGTGGCCCGGGACGGCTCGGATCGCTACCTGCTCGGGCCGGCGCTGCTCAAGCTGGCCCGGTCGCCGCTGCACGCCACTTCGCTGGCGGCGATGTCCCGGGTCGCGCTGCGCTGGCTGGCCGATCGGCTCGGGCTGATGGCCAACCTGCAGGTGCTGGAGAACTTCGACACCCGGATCGTTGCGGAGATCCGGTCCGTACGATATGCCCGGCTGGTCGATCGGGAAGGCGAGCGATGGCCGGCACATTCCACGGTCGCCGGGATTGTTCTGCTTTCCCAGCTGGTCGAGCCCGAACGCCGTCGCTATCTGACCGAGCTGAAATCCGCCGAGTCGCCGGAAGCCGCGGCGGCGGCGCTCGCTGAGCTGTTGAGCAGCGTACGAGCACAGGTCACGCATTTCGACGACACCGTCGACCCGCTGCTCGCCGCGATGGCCTGCCCGATCGTCACCCCCGACGAGGCTTGTCACGGCGCGATCAGCATTGTCGGCGTACGCGCCGAAATGGCCGACCCGGACCTGCGCGACCGCTGCGAGGTCCGGCTCCGCACCGCCTGCGACGCACTCGCCCAGGCGATCAACAACCCGGACGTATCACTCCAGGGGCTGCTCTCCTGACCGCTACGGCTGGATGGTCGGAAGGTAGACGCGGTTGCCCCGGGCGGCGAATTCGACGGATTTCTCGGTCATTCCAGCGGCGATCGCGGCTTCGTCCGTCAGACCGTGTTCGTCGGCATAACGGCGTACGTCCTGGGTGATTTTCATGGCGCAGAATTTTGGCCCGCACATGGAACAGAAATGCGCCGTCTTGGCCGGCTCGGCGGGCAGCGTCTGGTCGTGGAAGGACCGCGCGGTATCCGGGTCCAGCGCCAGGTTGAACTGGTCGATCCAGCGGAATTCGAAGCGGGCCTTGGAAAGCGCGTCGTCCCGCTGCTGCGCGTGCGGGTGTTGCTTGGCGAGGTCAGCTGCATGGGCGGCGATCTTGTACGTGATCACGCCGGTCTTCACGTCATCGCGGTCCGGCAGTCCAAGGTGTTCTTTCGGCGTCACGTAACACAACATCGCGGTGCCGGCCTGGGCGATCATAGCCGCACCAATCGCGGAGGTGATGTGGTCGTACGCCGGCGCGATGTCGGTCGCCAACGGTCCAAGGGTGTAGAACGGCGCCTCGCCGCAGAGTTCCTCCTCCAATCGTACGTTTTCCACGATCTTGTGCATGGGCACGTGTCCAGGGCCTTCGATCATCACCTGCACGTCTTTTGCCCGGGCGATCGCGGTGAGCTCGCCCAAGGTCCGCAACTCGGCGAACTGGGCCGCGTCATTGGCATCCGCGATCGAACCCGGGCGCAGGCCGTCGCCGAGCGAGAAAGTCACGTCGTACGACCGGAAAATGTCACAGAGCTCGTCGAAATGCCTGTAGAGGAAGCTTTCCCGGTGATGGGCGAGGCACCAGGCGGCCATGATCGAACCGCCGCGGGACACGATCCCGGTGACCCGTTTTGCCGTCAGCGGAACATATCTGAGCAGCACGCCAGCGTGCACGGTCATGTAGTCGTCGACGCCCTGCTCGCACTGCTCCAGAACGGTGTCGCGGTAGATCTCCCAGGACAGCTCGGTCGGATCGCCGTCGACTTTTTCCAGCGCCTGGTAGATCGGCACGGTTCCGATCGGCACCGGCGAGTTGCGCAGCAACCATTCCCGGGTTTCGTGAATGCGCTTTCCGGTCGAGAGGTCCATCACCGTGTCGGCACCCCAGCGGATCGCCCACACCAGCTTGTCGACCTCCTCGGCGATCGAGGAAGTCACCGCCGAGTTGCCGATGTTCGCGTTGATTTTGACCAGGAACTTCTTGCCGATGATCGCCGGCTCGGACTCCGGATGCCGGCGGTTGACCGGAATGACCGCCCGCCCGGCCGCGACTTCTTCACGTACCAGCTCGGGTTCGACGCCTTCGCGCAGCGCGCAGAAACGCATTTCCTCGGTGAGAACACCGGCTCTGGCGTAAGCCAACTGAGTGAGCGCACCACCCACCGGCCGGCGGTTCGCGATCCAGTCGGCCCGCTTTTCCCGCAGTCCACTGTGGACATCGATGGTCGCCGAATCATCTGTGTACGGCCCGGAAGTGTCGTAGACATCCAGATGATCGCCGTCGGTGAGCTCGATTCTGCGGACCGGAACCTGGAGATCTCCCAAGTAGACCTTATGCGAGCCGATGATCGGCCCGGTGGTCACGGCAGGGCTGACCCGTGCGTCGAGAGAGGTCATCGCCACATCCTTCCTACGCCGGCATTACCCGGTCAGGTTCGGGCGGTCGGCGGCACCGGGGTCTGTCGACTCCAGCCGCCCTCTCAGCCCGCTTCGGCGCGAGCTCCCGCGATGCTCTTCAGTTTTGTTGTCGGGGCCGAGGTTAACCGGGCGACCCGGCAATAATCAAGGGCCGCCCGGAAACCGTTATGCCGCTCGTACGAGCCGACGGGTTTCCCGCTCGACGCGGGACCGCGTTGGCTGAACCGACTCGTAGACCTGCTCGTACCGAGCCACTGTCTCGTCGATGATGCCATGTTGCGCGACCAACGGCGGCGGGCGGCGGCTCCCATCCGGGTCGCGGTGGCCGGATCGTCAATCAACTCGCGCACCCTCGCGGCCAGTTCGTCGACGTCTCCCGGCTCGAAAAGCCAACCTGTTTTTTCCCGGGACGTACCAGATGCGGCAACGCCATCGCGTTCGCCGCCACGACTGGTTTACCGGCGGCCATTGCTTCCATCGTGACCAGACTCTGCAACTCGGCGGTGCTGGGCATGCAGAAAACATCGCATCGAGCGTACGCGGCGGTCAGCTCGTCATCGCTGACAAAGCCGTGGAAAGTCACTCGGCTGGCGAGGCCGAGCCGGTCACTTAGCGCTTCCCATTCTGAGCGGCAGCCGCCGTCTCCCACTACCTCCAGTCGTACGTCCGGACGCTCCATCCGGGCCAATGCCCGCAAGAGATCGGGCACCCGCTTCTCTTCGTCCAGCCGGCCAACGAAAAGGATGGTTGGCTCGACGGAGGTGCCGCCGGACGGCTTGAAATGGTCGAGATCGATCCCGCACGAAATCGGGACGACCGGCTGACCCAGGTGGTGGTCGGTCAGCAGCTGAGCCGCCCGCGGAGTCGGCGTGGTCACCGCGTTTGCCTTGCGTAGGAAGCGATTCAGGTCGCTCCAAGCCAGCTTGCTGAGCGATGACCTGGTCCATTTCGGCATCCGGGTGTAGCCGAAAGCGTTGTCCGGCACGAAATGGTTGGTCGCCACCAGCGGCACCTGCCGACGCCGGGCCACTTTCGCCAACACCCGCCCCATCACGAAATGCGCCTGAACGTGAATGACATCCGGCCGCAGCTCGTCGATCAGCGCATCCACTGGGCCGGCGATTTGCCACGGCAGGCAAGTGCTCAGAGTCGGGTGGATAGGCGTGAGATAAGCCGGAAAACGGTGTACGGTGACGCCCGGTAAGGCCGGCAGCGGCACGTCCGGCTGAATTGTCTGCGGGCAGATTACGTGCACGTCGTGACCACGAGCGGCCAGCCCCATCGCCAGCCGGGCACCGAAATTCGCCGCGCCATTGATGTCCGGCGGGAAGGTGTCGGCGCCGATGAGAATGCGCGCGCGGCGGGACGGCGGTCACAAGTGTCTCCTGTTCGTAGTGAGCGGACACCGGTTCGATGCGCGACCCGGTTCCGGGCGAGCAGAACAATGCCGGCCACCGCGGTCGCCGCGGCCAGGATTTCCAGCGCCAGCACACCGGAAGTCGGTGCTGGCGTCTCGCCCAGCAGAGCCGCGCCAAGGCCGATCGACACCAGTGGGTCGAAAACCGTGACGGCCGCGATCACCACATCGGACGCACCACTGGAATATGCCTGCTGGACCAGATACGCACCGACCGTGACGGCCACCCCGATCCCGACAGCGGTCCCCAGCAACACCGGAATCCGTTGCGCGGCGAAGAATTCCTGAGCGCCGGCCCGTACAAGTGTCGAGACCAGGCCAAAAGCCATGCCGCCGCCGACCGCGCTGGACAGCACCGGATCCGGCCGTTGGTCCGCCAGGCGATCGTGGCGGCCACCGCGACCAGCAAACCGATCAGGCCGATGGCGATGCTCTCCGCGTACCGTACGGTCGTACCGCCGACCGGCTGTTGCGCCGACACCACAACGAAAATCCCGATGCCACCGGCAACCGCGAGAGCGCCGGCGATCGCTGACCGGCTGGGCCGCCGACCGGTCGCCCTGGCGTTGAGGACGGTGGTCAGCGCGGGCGCCAGCGCGCCGATCGGCTGGACCACCGCGAGCGGGGCCAGCGCCAACGCGACCAGGTGCAGGCCGGTGCCGGCGCCGAGCATCGCGCTGCCGGACAGCCATTGCCGGTTGCGCAGCATCGCCGCGATGGTGCCCAGGCCCACCCGTTCGGACGGGCCGCTCGCTCGTACGCCTCGATGCTGCAGTCTCGCCGCCAGCGCGAGGAAAACCGCGGCCACCGCGGCGAACGAGATCGCCAATGCGATCATTTAAGGCCACCGTCCACTGTGGACACAGCGGCTCGGCCGGTGGCCAGGATGCCGATCGCGATGGTGGCCAGCAGACCGAAGTCGACCACCAACAAAACCCGCTCGACCAGACCGCTGATCATCAGGTTGCCGAACTTCTGCGGATACAGGTCCGGCAGATGAGTGAGGAGAAGGGCCAGCACACTCATCGAGCCAGCCGCGCACATAACTCGTAAGCGCTGCGCGAGGGGCCGGAGCTTTTCCTTGCTGGCCAACGCAGAAGCCACTCCCAGCCCGGCCAGCGGCAGGCTGATGAAGGCAATAAGGGAGAGATAGCGGTGAACCGCGCCGGTCACCGTCAGATCGGCCAGCAGCCGGTCCGTGGGGAAAGTGGGAAGCAGGACCAAGCCCGCACACCACAGTCCCATCAGCGCGTACGTCAGCTTGGACACCCGCAAACGGGAATATCGCAGCCCGACCATCAGCCCGACCGACCCGAATGCGGTCATGACCGCGCTGAAGTTGAACAACCCCCGGGCCATGTAGGTAGACGTAATCGCTGACGGTGTCTCGGATCGGGCTGAGCGCCGCCGGCGCCACCATGTGCAGGTAGCCCACCGACAGGACCGCCAGCAGGAGTGCGGCCACGCCAGCAAGCACCGGGAACGCCGGGCTGACTGGCGCTCGTACGGCGGACTCACTCTGCTGCGCAGCCTTGCTGAGCGCGTACGAGTCGTTGAAGTCGCTGGTGACGGCCATACCGAGAATCCTGGCCGGTCGGACCCCACGCTGTCGTGATCCGTTAGTCGCGACCTGACCCTATACATTGAGCGTAAGGGCCTATGTCTTAAGTACTACGGCCAAATCCCTAGGGGAGCCTCAGGGGGGGGTTTTGGGCCCGGCCCTAATGTACGACCTTGAGCGCGGCGATGCCGCTGCCGCTGCGATAGTAATGCGATGGAGGGCGGCATAGATCTCGCGTATGTACGGGCACACGGCGGCACCTTGAGCCGGCTGATCGAGCACCAGCGGATCCGGATGACTCCGGTGCCTGGCGGTGATATCTGCGTGGCCCAACGACTGACTCTCGATGACGGAGCGGATCTTTTCGCCAAGACGCTGGAAAACGCGCCACCAGGCCTGTTCGCGGCCGAGGCCGCCGGACTGCGCTGGCTGGCTGAGCCGCGGGCCGTACCGGTGCCGGAGGTGATCGCGGTGGCGGACGATTTGCTGGTACTTGAATGGATTCCGCCCGGCCGTCCCACGGCCGAGTCCGCGGCCACGTTCGGGCGGCAGCTGGCCCAGTTGCATGCGGCCGGCGCGGACTCTTTCGGCGCACCGTGGCCCGGTTATGTCGGGTCGCTGCCGGTGAGCAACGAACCAGCCGACGACTGGCCGACGTTCTATGCGCAGCGGCGGATCCAACCGGCGCTGCGGCTCGCCGTCGACCGGCACCGGATCGGCCCGGCGGACGTGGCGTCAGTGGAGAAACTGCTCGACCGACTGGCCGAGGTGGCCGGACCGGCCGAGCCACCCGCCCGTATCCACGGCGACCTGTGGGCCGGCAACGTCCACTGTGGACAGGACGGCACCATCTGGCTGATCGACCCGGCAGCGTACGGCGGCCACCGCGAAACCGATCTCGCCATGCTGACGCTTTTCAGCCCGCCGCACCTGGACCGCGTCCTTTCCGCGTACGCGGAACAGCGCCCGCTGGCCGACGGCTGGCGGGATCGGCTGGCGCTGCACCAGATTCACCCGCTGGTCGTGCACGCGGCGCTTTTCGGGGGTGGGTACGGTGCTCGGGCAGGGGAGCACGCCCGCCTGTATCTGTAGACGGAGGCTTGGAATGGACGAGGCAGCGCGCAAGAACCTGGGCGACATTCTGGACCCGGGCTGGGCCAAGGCGCTGGACCCGGTGGCCGACCGGATCACCGCGATGGGCGACTTCCTGCGCGCCGAGATCGCCGCTGGTCGGCAATATCTGCCCGCCGGCAAGCACGTTCTTCGCGCGTTCACGCAGCCCTTCGACGACGTACGCGTGCTGATCGTCGGCCAGGACCCGACCCGTACCCGACCCCCGGCCACGCCATCGGCCTGAGTTTCTCGGTGGCCCCGGACGTACGCCCGATCCCGCGCAGCCTGCAGAACATCTACCGCGAATACGGCGAGGACCTGGAGCTGCCGCGGCCGTCCAACGGCGACCTGTCTCCCTGGGCCGACCACGGCGTCCTGCTGCTCAACCGGTCGCTCACGGTCGCACCCGGCGACTCCGGCTCGCACCGCGGCAAAGGCTGGGAAGAAGTCACCGAGCAGGCCATCCGGGCGCTCGCCGGCCGCGGCCGGCCGATGGTCGCGATCCTGTGGGGCCGCGACGCCCGCAACCTGCGCCCACTGATGCCCGGTGTGCCCTGCGTCGAGTCCGCCCACCCGTCCCCGATGTCCGCCGACCGCGGCTTCTTCGGCTCCCGCCCGTTCTCCCGCGCGAACGCCATGCTGGCCGAACAGGGCAGCGAGCCAGTGGACTGGCGGCTGCCCTAATGGGCTCGACTTTTCTCGCTCACCCCCGCCCACATGACCGGTACGGCGCGAAACTGTCGTACCCCTCCGGCAGATTTGCCCCCACCCAGTGACGGGTGGGGGGGGGGTTCGAGGACCAATATTCAACTAAAAATTACAGTTTTCCTCTCGACCCACCCCCCGCCCGTTCAAAGGGAGGGGGAAAGAAAAACAGACACCTACGACAATTTCGCGCACCATCGGCGTGTCGGGGTTAGCGGCGCGGCGGGCGGGTGACCTTGGTGAAGTCGGGGCGCAGCGGGGCGAAGGTGCGGTGCCGCGCGGCCCCTACCCACAGCCCGGTGCCATATGCGAGATCGTCCAGGCGCCGGGCCAGCACATATCGGACCGGGTCCAGCGGTGGGCGGTCCCGGATCCACGCGGCGACGCCCTCGCCGACCGCCACCGCCAGCGCGATCCGCCGGGCCCGGCGCGACACCAGGGCGGCGGCCAGCGTGACTGGCCACGCGTGCCGGGTGAGCAGCGAGGCCACCTGCCAGCCGCTGGCGAGGGTGCCACCGCGGACGAGGCTGTACGCGGTGGAGCCGGCGTCCTCCAGAGCCGGCACGTCCTCGCGCAGCCGGACGGCGAACTTGCTGGCGGCGACCGCGGTGACGCCGAGCGCGGCCACCATGGCCCGCCAGTCGCCAGTCAGGGCCAGCGCCCACGCGCCCGCTGACCAGCGGTCCATCACCAGCGGCGCGACCGCGGATCCGTGTCGCAGAGCCAAAGGCGCGGCCCCGGTGCCGTAGTAGGCACGCGTGCGCAGCCACTCGACCGGCTGGGTGCGGTGCTCGTGCGCGACCTGCGCGGCCGGCTCGTAGCGGACCCGCCAGCCGGACTCGACCAGCCGCCACACCAGGTCGACGTCCTCGGCGACCCGCATGGTCTCGTCGAAGCCGGCGCCGAAGGCATCGCGTCGTACCACCAGGGCAGCACTCGGGACGTACGGCACCCGACTGCGGGGAAACACCGACCGACGCCTCGGCCGGGCCGCGATCCAGCGAACCAGCGACCCGCTCGTAGCGGTCCAACCACGACTCGCCGCCCATCGGCACGATGCGCGCGCCGCCGCCGCGACCAACGGGTCGGCGAAATGCGCCAGCAGCGGCTCCAGCCAGCCGGCGAGCGGAGCGCAGTCAGAGTCCAGAAACGCGACCAGTCTGGTCTCCGCGCTCAGAAACCCGGCATTTCGGGCCGCGGACGGGCCCTTCGACGTCCGGTGCCGGACCAGCCGGGCGCCATGCGTACGAGCGATCCGGGCAATCGCCAGCTGGTCGCGTGACCCGTCGTCGACGACCACCAGCTCCGGAGCGGGAGTCACCGTCGCCCGTACCTGGGTCAGCAACCGATCCACCCCGGCCGGACGGTCCTTGACCGGTACGACGACAGTGATTCGCTCCGGCTCGGCCGGCGCCGGCCGCGGATGGGCCACCCCGGTGGCCAGCAACCGGTCCGCGAGCCGCGCCGAAAGGTCATCGCTGACAACAAAAGCCCCGTCGGCCAGGATGCCGGCGGCGGTCCGTGACAGGGTCAGGATCCGCAGTGGCATACCACCGATCAGCACCCGGCCGCCAGGCTGCACCCGCACTCCGGGGTCGAGCTGGATCGCGAAACCCTTCGGCAGCCGGACCGCCTCGGGTGCGGCGCCCACTCCCGGCCGGCTCATCCGATGAAGCCGCCATCGACGTGCAGGACACTCCCGGTGACCGCCGACGAGGCCGGCGAGCAGAGCCACGCCACCGCCGCCGCGACCTCGGCCGGTTCCAGAATCGGTCGGTCGGTGAGCTGGTGCGCGGCGAACTCCTCGACCGAGCCGAGGTGATAGATCGCGGCGGTGGCGTCCAACATGTCCGTACGGGTGGACCCGGGCGCCACCGCGGACGCGAGCACTCCGGTGCCGCGCAGGTCGGCGGCCAGCCCGCGGATCAGGCCGACCACCGCGTGCTTGGCAGCGCAGTACGTGGCGAGTGGGTGCCACAGCCCGCGCTCGCTGGCCGCCGCCGACGCGATCGCGACGAACCGCCCGGACCGTGGCACCGGTCGCTCCAGCAGCGCCGGGATGGCGGCCCGCGCCAGGTTGTGAACGCCGCGTACGCCCACGTCGAAGAGCGCGTCGTAGGTCGCGTCGGGCAGCTCCCACATCGGTACGCCACCGGCGAGCACCGCGGCGCCGGCGACGGCCGCGTCCAGTCCACCAAACCTGGTCACGGCCTGGCTGACGACCGCGGCCAACGCCTGCGGATCGCGTACGTCCGCGACGACCGGCAACACGGCATCGCCGTACGGCTCGACGACCTCCTCGAGGTCATCGCGGCTCGCCATCGCATATGGCAGCGTCGGATTGTTGGCGCACACGTCGACGGCGACCACCGCCCAGCCGGACTTCGCGAGGTCATGCACCACCGCCGCACCGATCCCGCGGGCCGCGCCAGTCACCACCGCCACCCGGGTCGTCACGTCAACTTCCCCCGCTCGTCGGGGGCGTCCACCGGCGAACCGCCTCCACCAGTCGAACGACCAGATCATCCAGCAGTTCCCGGCCTTCGGGCGCGCTGGCGCCGGTCGGGTCGCCCAACACCCCGTTCGGGCTGAGCGCCCGCACGCCGTGGGCACGCAGCTGCGGCATCAGCTCAGCGATCGGCGTGGTGTTGCCCGGCGCAGCCCCGGACCGCACCGCTGCCGGGTCGATGTGCAGCAACAACGACGTTTCGGTGCGGCCAGCGTGTGCGTCGCCGGACGGCGTCACGCACGGCCACCAGGCGACATCGCGGCCCTCGTACCGCAGCAGCTGGACGGCTCCCACCAGCGCGCCGGCGTTGCCGCCATGGCCGTTGACCAGCACCAACCGGTCCGCCCAGCGGCACGCCGATCGGCCGTACTCGACCAGCAGCGCCCGCAAGGTGGCCGTACCGATCGAGATGGTGCCAGGGAAATCCTCGTGCTCGCCGCTCGCGCCGTAACCGACCGGCGGCGCGAGAGCAGGCCGTCGACCGACCCGGCGGCGGCATCCACGACCGCGGTGGCGACTCTCGTGTCGGTGTCCAACGGCAGGTGCGGGCCATGCTGTTCCAGCGAACCGACCGGCACCAACAGCAGGCCGGCCCGGTCGATTTCGTTCCACCGCAACGACTGCAACCTCATGAGTGATTTCCGTTGGTACGGACAAAAGACAGCGCTGCCATCCGGGACCCAGCTGGGTCGATGCCAGCCCACCAGACACCCTGTCGTACGACCGCCACCGCGACCCGATCCGTCACTCACGCCCCTCCGTCCAGTCAGACCTCCGACGCTATGGAGCCGGATCGTCACACGCAACCCACCTGGCGGTTGGGAAAGCGGTCTTACCGAGCTCGTTGGGTGAGGAAAACGCAGGCCAGGACGAGGAGGCCGATCACCAGGGCCAGCGGACCGACGGTCTCGTGCAGCAACAACACCGACCAACCGAGCGTCAGCACCGGTTGCAGCGCCTGCACCTGGCCGATTCGGGCGACTCCGCCGCGGGCGAGGCCGGCGTACCAGAAGAAGAAGCCGAGAAACATCGACGCCACAGTCACATAACCGAAGGCAAGCCAGCTGCCGGCCGTCGCTTGTTCGGTGCCACCACGCGAGAAGACAACCGTCGCCACCGGCACTGTGACCGGCAACGAGATGAGCAATGCCCAGCAAATCGTTTGCGCGCCACCAAGATCCCGGGCCAGCGCGCCGCCCTCGGCATATCCGAGTCCACATAGGACGACCGCGGCGAGCAGCCAGAGGTCCGGCAGCGCGAGGCCGCCGCCGAATCCGCCGGACACCCCGACAAACACCAGCACGGCAAGGAAACTCGCGCTGGCCGCCAGCCAGAACCGTACCGATGGGCGCTCCCCGCCGCGGACGACCGCGAAAACCGCCGTCGCGGCTGGCAACGCGGCGATCACGATGGCGCCGTGCGACGCGGTCTCCTGGGTGAGCGCGATCGAGGTGAGCAGCGGAAACCCGACCACCACCACCCCGATCGCGACGACGACCAGCCGGCCGAGTTGAGCGGCGCTGGGCCAGCGGGCACGGGTGGCGGTCAGGTAGCCGGCGGCTAGTACGCCCGCGCCGGCGGCCCGCCCAAAGGCCACGAACCACGGGTCCAGGCCGACGACTGCCAGCCGGGTGGCCGGCAGGGAGAAGCTGAACAGCACCACTCCGAGAGCGCCGAGGAACAGTCCAGCCGTTACTCGACTGGGAGCAGTAACGTTATCCTTCACCGTCATGGATAACGATAACGCTGAGGCCGCCGTTATCCGCGCGATGCGCGTCACACTCGCCGCGGCGCAGCCTGGCGAGCGGTTGCCGTCCGTACGCTCCCTCATGGCGCGGTTGCGGGTCTCGCCAGTCACCGTCCAACACGCGATGCGACGGTTGGCCGCCGAGGGCGCCATCGAGGTCCGCCCTGGTCAGGGCACATTCGCCGCCCCAGCGGCGACCGTACCGGAAAGCCCGGACCTGCGGTGGCAGTCGGTCGCTCTCGGCCCGCGCGCGGACGGCGACGAAGCCCTGCCCGACCTGCTCGCCGTGCCGCCACTGGACACCATCGCGCTGTCCGGCGGCTATCTGGACCCGGCGCTGCAACCGATCGCGGCGCTCGGAGCCGCGCTGGGCCGGGCGGCCCGGCGACCCGCTTCTGGGGGCGCGCGGGCGGTCGGACGTGCCGGACGACCTGCGCGGCTGGTTCGCCCGGCAGGCCGGCGGCGCCTTCCAACCCGGCGACGTCGTCGTCTGCCCGGGCGGCCAAGCAGCGCTGTCGACCGCCTTCCGGGCACTCGCGAGGCCCGGAGACACCGTGCTGGTGGAATCGCCGACGTATTTGGGCGCGATCGCGGTCGCCCGCAGCGCCGGCATGCGAGTGGTCCCGGTTCCAGCGGACGCCGACGGCGTACGGCCGGACCTGCTCGCCGACGCCTTCGAGCGGACCGGATCACGGCTGTTCTACTGCCAGCCGCTGTACGCCAACCCGCACGGCGGCGTTTTGTCAGTGCGGCGCCGCGGCCTGGTACTGGACATCGTCGCCGCGGCCGGCGCCTTCCTGCTGGAGGACGACTGGGCTCGTGACCTGGCCATCGACGGCACCCCGGCACTGCCGTTGGCCAGCGAGGACGTGCACGGACACGTCGTCTACCTGCGGTCGCTGACCAAGTCGGCCGCCCCGGGCCTACGAATCGCCGGCATCGCCGCCCGCGGCGCGGCCGGTGCCCGGCTGCGGACCGCTTGCGTACGCGACGACCTCTTCGTTTCCGGTCCTTTGCTGGAGGCTTCGATGGATTTCCTGTCGTCGCCGGCCTTCCAGCGGCACCTCCGCGCACTGCGCCCGGCCCTGGCCGCCCGCCGAGAGGCGATGGTCGCCGGCCTGCGGGCGCACCTGCCGTCCTTGACACCCGCCGTCGTACCCGCCGGTGGCCTGCACTTATGGACCCGACTTCCGGACAACCTCGACGACCGGTCGGTGGTCGCCGCGGCCGCCCGCCAAGGCGTCGCCGTGCACGCCGGCCGGCCCTGGTACGTGGACGACCCGCCTGCCCCACACCTGCGACTGACCTTCGGCTCAGCCGCACCGGCGGTCGTGTCCGAAGGCGTCCGCAGACTCGCCGTCGCCATCCACGGCTGAGGGGTTCCCGTAGGCCTGCCGAGTGGCACTGAATCGGCCAACTCTTCATAGGGTGCGGCGCGAAACTGTCGTACCCCTCCGGCAAATTTGCCCCCACCCAGTGACGGGTGGGGGGCGGGTTCGAGGACCAACGTTCAAATAAAAATCAAGGTCCACCTCTCAACCCACCCCCCGCCCGTTCAAAGGGAGGGGGGGGAAAGAAAAACAGACACCTACGACAATTTCGCGCCGCACCTGCCGTTTCTCCGGTGATTTGGTGCCGAATAGGGCCTCTGCTGACCGAACTGTCACGGTCGCCTGAACGGCGTCACTCCGCTTGCGGATCCCGCCGCCTCGGAACGGTGGCCGTCGGGTCGGCCCGATAGCCGAGTTGGTGCAGCAGCACCGCGCGCAGGTAGTCGCGCATCTGGTCCACGGTCACCTCGACCGGATTCACCATCAGCCGGTAGAAAAGCGTGCCGGCGACAGTGTCCTGGAAGAGCTCCGGATCGGTGTCGGCTGGCAGCCGGCCGGCGTCTCGCTCGCGTTTCCACCACGACGGCGAAAATCGCGCGGCGCGGCTCGATATAGGCCTCCCAGTACGTTCCGAACAGCCGTGGATTGTCCGGCAGGGTGCCCCCAGCAGCCGGGCGAGCAGGTTTCGCGCGCCCGGCTGGGCCATCGCCAGTGCCCAGGCCTCGACCAGCTCCTCGACGGACAGGCTGGCGAGCTCGGCGAGTCGCGGCGCCGCGATCGTACGGGCCGTTTCCACCGCTTTGATGAGCAACTCTTCCTTGTTCGCGAAGCGCCGGTAGACGGTCAGCCGCGCGACCCCGGCCCGCTTCGCGACCTGCTCGATGCTGGCGCCGTCGGCCCGCTCGATCAGCAGCTCCAGCGCCGCCTGCAGGATCGCCGTGTCGTTGTCCGGGTCGCGCGGCCGACCGCCGGCACGTTTGGCTTCGCTCATCGCGCTTGCACCACCTCGGTCAACCACCCCTTCAGGGCCGCCTCGTCCGGCTCGCCGCGCCAACCAACGTGAGCATCCGGCCGTACCAGGATCGCATCGGTGAGCCCCTCGGCCGCCGGCCATACGGGCACGACGTCCGGTCCGAGCAGTTCGCGGGCCACCGGCAGCAGTCGGTCCGCGGCGGCTTTGTCGCTGGTCAAAAGTGCCCACGCGCCACCCATCACGCCCTGGTGCAGGGTCGTACGGCGGCCGTCCTCGCCCACGCAGGCGATGTCCGGCACTCGGTCTCCGGCGATCGGGCTGCGGCCCGGGCCGGGTTTGCCGGCGAAACGGCCGACACGCCCAGCCCCGAGCGGACCGCCGCGGTAGGAAACGGTCAGACCGGAGGCTGCCCGCCACAGGGCGGTGTACCAGCGGCACGAAGAGCAGCGGGGCCGCCACGGTCCGCAGAGCCCGGGTCCATCGGGTGTTCGCGGCGAGCACCCGAGTGCCTGACGTGGTGAATCGCAGCACGCCCTCGGCCACCGGCCGACGTTCCAGCTCGTACGTGTCGAGCAGCCCGTCGGCGGCCCGTCCGGAGATCACCTGCGCGAGCTTCCAGGCCAGGTTCTCGGCGTCGCCCATGCCGGTGTTCATGCCCTGACCGCCGGTCGGGCTGTGCAGGTGAGCGGCGTCGCCAGCCAGGAACACCCGGCCGAACCGGTAATGGTCGACCAGCCGCTCCTGGATCCGGAAGATCGAGGTCCACACAATTGACTTCACCGAGTCTTCCGGGACGCCGATCAGCGGACACACCAGATCCCGCAACACTTCCCGCGCGGTGGCCTCGGCGTCCTCGCGGTCTTCGTCCAGCCGTACGAACAGCCGCCAGATGTCGCCCGGCAGCGGCATCCCCACGAACTCCTGTGACCTCGGCTGACCATCACCGAGCCGGTCCGCGTCATCGGCCAGTCCGCCCGTACGTCCGCGAGCAGCACCTTCTCCAACACCGGGTTCCCGGGGAACCCCACTCCGGTCAGCTTCCGGACGATCGAGTGCCCGCCGTCGCAGCCGGCCAGCCAGTCCGCCCGTACGCTCTCCTGCCCGCCGCCGCTCTCCACCGCGGCGGTCACGCTGGCGGCATTCGGCTCGAAGCTGAGCAGTCGGTGACCCCACTCGACCTTCACCCCGTGTTCGGCCAGCCGCTCCCGCAGCTCCTGCTCGATGAACGTCTGCGGAGTAAGCATGGGGGCCGCTGCCCTTTTTTTTCCGGGTGCCCAGATCGGAATCTCCAGCGGCCGGTTGTCACCCGCATAGAGGGTCGTCCCGCGCGCTGGAATCGCCCGTTCCGGCAGGTCACGCAGGGCGTCAAGGCGGGCCAGTACCTCGGCGCCGCGCGGCTGCAGGCTAAGCGCCCGGAGCTGGTGGCCGGGGCCGCCGCCGCGTCGATGACCCGCACGCCAATGCCGCGCTGAGCCAGCCCGCAAGCCAACGTGAGGCCAGTCGGTCCAGCACCCACAACCAGAACCGTGGTGTCCATGATCCACCTCCAGGGCAGTTAGTAAACAGTGCTGTACTGTTTATAAACCTGCCCGGGTCGCGCCGCAACGTGAACAGGGTCACCTGGTCGACACCAACCTCGCGGCCCCTGGGCGCCAAACTGTGCCACTCGACGAACGCCGCACTTTCCGCGCCACTGGACAGCCACCAGGCTCATCGAGTGCAGCACAATGTCCCGCACTCGACATCGAGTGCGGGGTTTTGTGCGGCACTCGACGACCAAAACCACGCCAGACCCAGGTGCGGCGCGAAACTGTCGTACCCCTCCGGCAGATTTGCCCCCACCCAGTGACGGGTGGGGGGCGGGTTCGAGGACCAATGTTCAACCAAAAATTAAGGTCCACCTCTCAACCCACCCCCCCCGCCCGTTCAAAGGGAGGGGGAAAGAAAAACAGACACCTACGACAATTTCGCGCCGCACCCCTGCCCAGATTCCGCGAACTCGACGTTTTGTTGAATCCGCCGGCGGGTCGGCAGCGAAACGTCGAGTTTCGCGGAGAGGTAAGCGGGCTGGTCAGCGGATGTGTTGCGGCGTCGACTTTCAGTTCGGTGCCGGTGACGTAGCGGGCGTCGTCGGAGGCGAGGTAAGCCACCGCGGCGGACACGTCAGAAGTCTCGACCACCTCGACGTCGAGGGTGTTCGAGAAGATCGGACCGAGCGCGGGGTGCCGGTCGATCATCGGCTGCAGGTTGGCGAAGGCGGCCGACATGCCGGTCTGAACTCCGGCGGGGTGGATGGTGTTCACCCGGATCCGGTGCTCGGCCCACTCGTTGGCGAGGCAGCGCGCCAACCCGACGATGCCGGTTTTCGCGGCCACGTACGGCGCGAGGAACGGCTGGCCCTTCAGCCCGGCGGTGGAGCTGATGATGATCATTGAGCCACCGCCGGCCGCGATCAGGTGCGGTGCGGCCGCCACACAGGTGTTCCACACGCCGGTCAGGTTGATGTCGATAACGTCCCGCCACACCTCGGGCGTGATGGTGTCCCATTCCCACACCCCGGCGACGCCGGCGTTGGCCACCGCGATGTCCAGGCGTCCGAGCATCCCGACCGCGTCCGCGACGGCGTCCGCGAGCGCTTTTGCGTCCCGTACGTCCACAACTGCCGGCACCACCCGCCGACCCAGTTCCTCGACGGCCGCTACCGTCTCGTCCAAATCCTCCTTGCCAGCCATGGCATATCCCAGGCTCGGCACCGACCCGCAGAAGTCGACCGCGACGATGTCCGCGCCCTGCGAGGCGAGTTTCAGCGCGTGGCTGCGACCCTGCCCGCGAGCCGCTCCGGTGATGAGCGCGACTTTCCCGTCCAGCTCTGCCATGTCCGCGTCCCTTCGATCTTTTTCCCCGTTTACGCGGATCCGGACTCAGGAAGCCGTCGATTGCCCGATGAGGCGGTCAGGTTGGCCTCAAAACCCGCGAGCGGGCTTTCGTCACACCAGGAATCCGGTGGGCGACGGCCGATCGTCACCGGCACCGGCTGGCCGCGGACCGGTCCGCGGTGTGAGTGGTCCGCACCGGACGGTGGCTTACTGTCCACTGTGGACAGTGCGGTTTCGCCGTATCCCTGCACACATTCGGGATCAGGTCCGTCCAACGGCAGGCCGGTGAAGAACTTCGCCGCCATGCAACCGCCGCGGCACGAGTCGTAGTGTTGGCATTTCGTGCAGGCACCACCGGTCTGCGGCTGCCGCAGCTCGGTGAACAGCTCCGATTCTCGCCAGACCGTGGGAAAACCTCCGGCGGATCGGACGTTGCCGGCCAGGAATGCCTCATGAATAGCGAAAGGACAGGCGTAGACATCGCCGATCGGGTCGATCAGGCAGACCACCCGACCGGCACCGCAGAGGTTCAATCCGGGCAGTGGTTCGCCGAAGGCGGAGAGGTGGAAGAACGAGTCCCCGGTGAGTACGCCTTCACCGTTTGCCAGCAACCAGTCATAAAGTTCACGCTGCTGTACGGCCGTGGGATGCAGCTGGTCCCATACGTCGGCGCCGCGGCCGGACGGCCGCAGCCGGGTGATCCGCAGCTGGGCACCGTACGCGTCAGCGAGCGCCTTGAATGCGTCCAGCTGCGGCACGTTTTTTCCCGGGTCATCACCACCGAGATCTTGAAATTCCGCATGCCGGCGTCGGCGAGATTCCGCATTGCCCGCAAGGCCATCTCGTACGAGCCGGTGCCACGGACCGCGTCATTCACCTCGGCGGTCGCGCCATCCAACGAAATCTGTACGTCGACATAGTCGTTGGCAGCCAGCCGCTGGGCGACCTCCGGCGAGATTTTCACGCCGTTGGTGGAAAACTTCACTCCCACATGGCGTTCGACCGCGTAGTCGAGCAGCTCGAAGAACCGCTCGTACGGTCGGTTCACCGCCGCCGATGTTGACGTAGAAGACCTGCATCCGCTCCAGGTCATCGATGATCGCCTTGCATTGCGCCGTGCTCAGCTCCCGCGGATCCCGCCGGCCGGACGCGGAAAGGCAGTGCACACACGCGAGATTGCACGCGTACGTGAGTTCCCACGTCAGGCAGATCGGGGCGTCCAACCCGCGCTCGAAAAGCTCCACCAGCCGGGTCGGCTGGGCCACTGCGGTCATGCCGCCTCCCGCGGGCAAATCATGTTCGTCCGGGCCAGTGCGGCCAGCGCTTTCTGGTACGTGGGCAGCGAAGTCTCGCCGATCCCGGCCGCGACGCAAGCCGACCGCGCGGTCGGATGGTCGGCCAGCGATCGTAGGATCGTGACCACGATCTGGTTCTTCAGGAACGACAGCTTGCGGTTGCCGAAGTGGTAGAGCATCGCCCCGAACGGCTCCGGCCGCAGCGCCACCTGACGGTGCAGCGACCACGCTGGTCGAGGTCGAACCCGGTCTCCACGGCCGATCTCTAGTAGACGCCGCACATGCCGTCGATGGAGATCTCCTCGACCAGCACTTCCTCGACCTCCACTTCGGCCGCCGGGGCGGCCGGAGCCACCTCGGTCTCCACAGACGCCTCGCTGGTCACCGGCATGAGCCCTCCCGAAGTCGGCGGATCTTGCCTTGACGCTAAACACTGCGGCCGGCGCGGCACAAGACCTCGGAGGTGGGAGTGACAGCGAGTAGTTAGATGAGGCCCAGTTTGCTGGCCGCGTAGACGGCTTCGGCGCGCCGCGACACGCCGAGTTTGCGCATCACGTTGGAGACGTGGAATTTCACCGTCGTCTCGGAAATGAAGAGCTTCTTGCCAATGTCCACATTGGACATGCCATGCGCGAGCAGGCGGAGCACCTCCAGCTCCCGGTCGGTCAGGCTCCGGCCACGCTCCTCGTTTCCGCCTGAATGCAGGGATTTCACCACCACGGCGGCCGCGTGCGCGTCGAAGGCGCTCTCGCCGCGATGGACGGCGCGTACCGAGCTGACCAGCTCGGTCGGGTCCACGTCCTTGACGACGTAGCCCTTCGCACCAGCCTGAATGGAGGCCACCACGAGACGCTCGTCGATGAAGGTCGTCAGGACGAGTACGCCGATGGTCGGATGAGCGGCCACGATGTGCCGGCACAGGGACAGACCCTCAGAGTCACTGCCAGTGGACAGTTTCAGGTCGAGCAGCACGATGTCCGGCTCGGTCTTGTTGATCAGCGCCAACGCTTCCGGCGCGCTGGCCGCCTCGGCCACGATGGACAGCCCGGGCTCCCGTTCCAGCATCGACCGCAGGCCCTGCCGGACGATCGCGTGGTCGTCGACCAGCGCGATCCGGATCTGCTCAGTCATCGCCGTCTCCCTCGATTGGTACGGGCACCTCGACCTGCACGCGTACGCCTCCCATCCTGGCCCGGGTGAACCGCGCAGTACGCCGCCAAGTTCGCCGACTCTGGCGGCGATGTTCGCGAGGCCGCGGTGATAGCCGTCGGAGCTGCCGGTGGCCTGCTGGCGGACCACCCGGCGGAGCACCTCGGGGGAGCCGTTGCCGTCGTCGGACACCGACAGCTGAACTCCCTGCGGCTGATAGACCAACCGTACGACCGCATGGGCGGCGCCGGAATGGACGACGGTGTTGAAGACGCACTCGCTGGCGATCCGAAAGAGCGACCGCTCAGCCGCGGCGGGCAGCACCAGCGGCCGGCCCTCCACCTTCACCGCCACGTCCACGTCGGCGCCGCTGTGCAGCACTTCCAGCCGGGTGAGCAGGCCAGCCAGGTCTCGTTCGGAGTCCTCCTCGCCGGCCGACAGCGTCGCGATCGCCGACCGCAGCTGCTCCACCGCGGTCTGGCTGAGCTGCTTGGCCCGGTCCAGCTGGGCTCGTACGGGCGAATCGGCCGGCACCTCGGAACGGCACCACTCGACCGCCATGCCGGCGGAGAGTACGTGCTGCTGGGGCCCACCCGGTCGTGCAGTTCGCGGGCCAGCCAACGGCGCTCCTCGTCGACCGCCCGTTGCTGGTTCGCCGCGAGCAGCCGGTCCTGCGCCTCCCGCAGCTCGCGGTTGCCGCGGGCCAGCTCAGCGGTCTGCCGGGCGGCCTCCCGGTAGAGCCGTTCGGTACGCCTGCGCAACGCTTCACTGTGCGAGAGCAGGTCCGCCGCACGCAGCGACACGACGGTCTGGTTCGCCAGCACGGACAGCACCGCGAGGTCCGTGCGGTCCACCAGCTCCCGGCCGCCGTTGCTCGGGAAGGTCCAGGCGGCCAGCACGCCCTGCACATGGTCCTCAAGCACCATCGGCACCAGCACGGTGATCTGGTCGCCGTCCTCCACCACCGGACGCAGCTCGTCACCATGCCGCAGCAGCTGCCAGACCCGGTCCCGCTGGGCCGCCGGCAGCCGGCCGCGGTCCACGAAAAGCTCGCCAGCCGGGTCCCGGCCGAGGAACCGCGGCGCCGCTCGGGCAACGCGCGGTCCGCGAGCGCGAGCACCACCCAGGTCGCCGACAGGTGCTCCGCGGTCGCGCTGACCACCGCCCGGCAGAGGTCCTCGGTGCCACGGCCGGTCGCCACCAAGGCGCTGGAGATGGTTTCCATGGACGCCAGCGAACGGTTCAGGTGCTCGGCCGCGGAACGGTATTCGGCGTAGAAACTCGGCTTCGACGACCGGATGCCGGTCAGGTCGGCGATACCGACGGGCGGTGGTTCGGGTAACGGTCCTGACGGCACGACGCGGACCCCCCTGTCACAGTGCCGCGGCGAAGAGCGCCGTCACATCGCCGGCCGACGCCTCCCGCGGGTTCGTGGACAGGCATACGTCCTTGAGGGTGCCGCTGACAAGCCCCGGAAAATCCGCTTCGGTGACGCCCAACTCGGCGAGTCCGCGCGGCACGCCGAGGCGATCGGCCATCGCCCGTACGTGATCAGCCACCCGGTAAGCGACCTCCGCGGTGTCCAATCGGTCACGTCCAGCCCCAATGCCTGCGCCACCTCCCGATAGCGGCCGCAAGTCGCGTTGAAACGGATGACGTGCGGCAGCAGGATGCCGTTGAGCGTGCCGTGCGGCAGGTCCAGCGCACCGCCGACCTGGTGGGCCATCGCGTGGGCGGCGCCCAGGATCGCGTTGGTGAAGGCCAGCCCCGCGCTCAGGCTCGCCTGCGCCATGGCCGTACGGGCGTCCGCGTCCGACCTGGAGTCGACCAGCCGCTCAAGGTGCTGGCTGACCAGCCGTACCGCCTGCAGCGCGTGCAGGTCCGTCAGGCCGCTGGCGGCCTTCGACACGTAGGCCTCGATGCCGTGTGTGAGCGCGTCCAGGCCGGTGGTGGCGGCCAGCTCCGGGGCCATCGTGGTGAGCAGCCGCGGGTCGGTGAGCGAGATGTCCGGCACCAGCGACCGGCCGACCAGGATCTCCTTGCGACGGGCGGTGGTGTCGGTGATGACGCAGAACTGCGACACTCCGCGCCCGTACCAGCCGTAGACGGGGATCATCAGCAACGGCGGGATCGGCCGGTCGATCTGGTCGACCCCGGCGTAGTCCAGGATCTGGCCACCATTCGCGGACAACACCGCGATGGCCTTCGCCGCGTCGATCACCGAGCCGCCGCCAATGCCGACGATGACATCGCAGCCGGACGCGCTATAGGCCTCATGACCAGCGGCGATCTCGTGGTCCTTGGGGTTCGGGGTGACGCCTGACCAGCAGCTGTACGGCAGCCCCGCGGCGCCCAGCTGGGCGGCCAGCGCGGCCGGCCAGCCGGCTTCGATCAGCCCGGGATCGGTCACCACGAACACCCGCCGGGCGCCGAGCCGGCGAGCCGCGTACCCGGCCTCGGACGCGCGCGCCCTCACCGAACACCAGCTCGGGCACCAGGAACTTCCAGAAACCAGTGTCCGGCGGCGCGCTCGTACGATCCGGCAACCAGATGGTCACGGTGTCCCCTCGGGATGTCACCCGTGCGGCCTTGGGAGGCAAGGCTTTGCCGTGATGGTAGCCGGAACGGGAACCGCGAGCTGACTGACCGGTCAGCAAAAACCGCCGACGGGAAGGCGTCGGCGTAAGAACGAAGGTCCACAGCAGGCGTTTTGACCGAAGTGGCGGCGAGCACCGCGTGTACGACCGCGCGGGTAACGCAATCGCCAGCCGCCTCCATCAGCTCGTACATCCGCTCCGGATCGGGCGCCGGGAGGGCGGTGGTCGAGAGAGTGAAGAGCGTGTCGCCGTCAACCATCGTGTGCACCGGCCGAAGGGCCCTGGCCAGGCCGTCGTGCCCGATGCCAGCGATCTTCGCGCAGTGGGCTTTGGTCAGAGTCAGATCCGTGCCGATCACGCCGATCGTGGTCGCGAGCGGAGCCTTCCGGCTGCCGCCGTGCGCGCCCAGCTCAGCCCTCGTACGGGCCGCCGCGAGGTCGTTCTCGTCCGGCTTACGCAGGGCGAACTCGCCGTCCAGACCGAAACGGGCGCCGTAGAGCTCGCCGGTCCGGGCGTCCACCGCCGAGCCGACCGCGTTCACCACCACCATCGCCGCCACCGTCGCACCTGACGACAGTCGAGCGCTGGCCGATCCGACGCCGCCCTTCAACGCGCCGACAACCGCGCCCGTACCAGCGCCGACGCACCCCATCGGGACCGCGTCCGCGCTGACGTTCTGGTACGCGGCGAGGCCGAAGTCCGGGCCGGGCCGCTGGCGGGCATCGCCGCCGCGGCCGAGGTCGAAGATCACCGCCGCCGGCACGATCGGCACCACGCCGACGCCGACCGGGAAGCCGATGCCGGCGTCACCGAGCGCGTCGGCCACCCCACAGGCGGACGCGAGGCCGTACGCGCTGCCGCCAGTGAGGACGACGGCGTGGGCGCGTTCCACGACGTTGCGCGGATCCAACGCGTCCGTGTCGCGGGTGCCGGGGGCGCCGCCTCGTACGTCCACACCGGCCCACCGCGCCCTCGGGGCCAGCACGACGGTCGTACCAGTCAGCCAGTCAGCCAGCCGTCGCCGGTCCGTTCGTGGTGGCCGACCCGTAGGCCCGCGACATCGGTGAGGGAATTCGTCGGCCCGACTCTCATCGGTTCAGCGTAATAGCCTTGCCGACGCTGTTAGATTCGCCACGAAAACCGCACCTGCGGCCGGTATTTCCTGGCCCTGCCGCAGGTGAGGAAGCATTTTCCGGTCATCTGTCGCCGTCCGGACATCGGCTCTAGTCTCGGGGAATGACGGCCGTGGAAAACCCTGCCAGCACCATTCCGGGCACCGGCCTCGTCGATAAATTTGGGCGCATTGCTACCGATTTGCGTATTTCGCTGACGGATCGCTGCAATCTTCGCTGCGCTTATTGCATGCCGGCCGAAGGGCTGGATTGGCTGCCCAAACCGGAATTGCTCACGGACGAGGAAATCGTCCGGCTGGCCCGCATCGGGGTCACCATGCTGGGGATCCGGGAAATCCGGTTCACCGGTGGCGAGCCGTTGTTGCGTCGCGGTTTGGTGAGCATTCTCGATCAGGTCACCTCGTTGGAACCACGGCCCAGGACGATGTTGACCACTAACGCGATTGGGCTGGCCCGGCTGGCCCAGCCGCTCGCGGACGCCGGCCTGAACCGGATCAACGTCTCTCTTGACACCTTGCGAGCGGACCGGTTCTCCCAGATCACCCGCCGGCACCGGCTCGACGACGTGTTGGCCGGCGTACACGCGGCGAACGCGGCCGGGCTGCGGCCAGTCAAGATCAACACCGTCCTGCTGCGCGACCTCAACGACGATGAGGCTCCTGAGCTGCTGGCGTTCGCCGTCGAGCACGGCCTGGAGCTGCGATTCATCGAGCAGATGCCGCTGGACGCCCAACACGCGTGGCGGCGCGAGGAAATGGTCACCAGCCAGGAGATCCTGGATCGACTGTCGACCCGCTTCACCCTCACGCCGGACCCGAGCGAGCGCGGCGGGTCGCCGGCGGAGACGTGGTGGTGGTGGACGGCGGGCCGGTCAAGGTTGGCGTGATCGCGTCGGTGACCCGGCCGTTCTGCGGTGCCTGCGACCGAACCCGGCTGACCGCCGACGGGCAGATCCGCAACTGCCTGTTCGCGCGGTCCGAGAACGATCTGCGGACGCCGCTAAGATCGGGGGCAAGCGATGCCGAGCTGGCCGACCGCTGGCGCGCGGCAATGTGGGGGAAACTGCCCGGCCACGGGATCAACGACCCGAGTTTCCTGCAGCCGGACCGCCCAATGTCGGCGATCGGTGGATAGCTCGTCACTTTCAGTAGTCAGATTGTTCTGGGGAGTACGTCAGTGGAAGTAACGTCGGTCACGGTTCGGTATTTCGCCGCCGCCCGCGCCGCCGCCGGCACCGAAGCCGAGCTGGTCGAGACCGCGCCGCACAGCACCGTCGCCCAGTTGGTCCGCCCAACTTGCCGACCAGCACGGCGAAAAGCTCGCCGACGTGCTGGAACGCTGCTCATATCTGGTGGACGGGATCGCCGCCTCCGACCGGGCCGTACGACTGCCCGGTGGCGGCACCGTCGACATCCTGCCGCCTTTCGCGGGCGGCTGATCAACCCTCTTACACCGCTGACCGCACCCCCCGGCATAGCCGTCGGAATGCACAATGGGTCACGATCCACTGAGTGCATTGACCGATAAAGCGTGATCCGCGGAGGTTCAACGATGAGCCAGTACGGCGGGCCAGCCAGTGGCCCACCAGATGCCAATAGCAATCCCAATCCGTACGCGTTGCCGGCCAGCGGCCCGCCAGGGGGAAACCCGTACGGCCCACCGCCCGGCTACCCGTACGGCGGAGGGCTCTTCCCACCGCCGGAACCGCCGAAGAAGAAGATGTCCGGTGGCGCGATCACCGGGATCGTGATTGGCGCCGTGGTGTTGCTCCTGCTGGTCGCCGGTGGTGTGGTCGGTGGCATCTACTACTTCAACAACCAGGGCAAGACGAGTGCGACAGCGGCCGGCCCGCCCTCGGCGAAGGCTTCCGGGTCCGCCCAGCCCACTGCCGAGCCCAGTGCCGGATCGTCGCCGTCGGGCGCGGTGCCCGGCGGCGGCACGCCGGCCAGCCAGAACATTCAGGTCGGCCAGTGCGTACGCCAGGCCCGGAGCATCGACGGGCGGCCGTCCGCGCTGCCGGCCGACTGCACCCAGCCGCAGACCTTGCTGGTGGTGGCCCGGTTCGACGCGACCACCAACAGCAATGTGTGCCGGAGCAGCGGGAAGAAATTCAACCTCGCCTTCACCCACTCCGATCGCGTACGGGCCAACAGCTACGTGCTCTGCCTGAAGAACCAGTCGTAAATCAGCGGCATTCCAGGGTGACAGTCGCCTGGTGCCGGACCGGGAAGTTCACCGAGTTGGCGATGAAACACAGCCGATGGGCGGCGTCGTGCAGCTCGGTGGCCTTGCCCAGCATGCTCTCCTGGGTCACCATGACCCGTGGCCGCAGGAGAACTTCGGTGAAGGCCGCGCTGCCCTTGCCGTCCATTCGCATGATGCCGCTGGCACTGTCCTCGTACGAGCTGACCACCACCGCGGCCCGTGAGCATTCGGCCAGATAGCTGAGCATGTGACATTCCGAGAGCGCGGCCACCAGCAGCTGCTCGGGATTCCACCGGTCACGATCGCCACGAAAGACCGGGTCAGCGGAGCCTTCGATGGGCAGCGGCGCGGACGCCCAGACCTCGTTCTCCCGGCCATAGCGCCGATAGCCGGTGGTTCCCTCGCCACGGTTGCCGGTCCAGATCAGCTCGATCGCATAGCCATGTTCTCTCGCCACCTGAGCACTCCGATCTGAAGTTGTCGGCAGAGCACCTCCCGATCCTCGCGTGGCCAGCCGGAAACCTCAACGCCAACAGCGTCGGCGATACCGCCATCTAAGGTCTTCTAGGGAATACCCAATACTTCCCTAGACGTCCCACGACACCTTGGTTCGCCACCGGATTCCACCGGCGGTATCGTGCAGCAGTGCTGTGACCAGCACAAATGTGACAAAAGTCAAGGGGGTTTCAGATGGGCTTTGGGGAACCGTACGGCGGACCGACCGCCGCAGCCACCGCCGCGGCGCGGGATGGGCGGGGGCGCCATCGCCGGCATCATCATCGGCGGCGGCATCCTGCTGCTGCTCTGCGGCGGCGGAGTCGGCGCCGGCATCACGTATTTCGCGACCGGATCGAACAACCGCTCCACCAGCGGCGGGAGCGGCGGCAACACGTCCCGGCAGATGCCCAGCGGCAGGCCGACCGGCTCGGCCGCCAACTCGTCCGTCCCGGTCAGCATCCGCGACCTCAAGGTCGGGCAGTGCATGAAGTTCGGTTCGGACGTGGAAAGCCAGCCCGAATACCAGGAAGGCGCGCCGGTGCAGTGCAGCGAGCCGAACTCCTGGCGGGTCATCCAGCGCCTCGACGGCACTACGGACTCGACGCCATGCAAATCCGCCAATGGCTTCGGCAGCTACGCCAGCTCCGACGACGTACCAGTCAAGTACGTCCTGTGTGTGGAGGCCAACGACCACTGATCGGCGCGACACGCCGATAGTGGCCTCTAGCGATTTCTAGGGAATCCCCTAGAGGGGCCGATACGGTGCGAGAGATGGACCCCATCCGCAATCCGTACGCGCCCGGGGCCGGCCAGCGGCCACCGGAGCTGGCTGGCCGAGACCGCGAGCTGGACCAGTTCGGCGTGGTCCTGGAACGGGTCGAGCGCCGCCGGCCCGAGCGCAGCCTGGTGCTGACCGGGCTGCGTGGCGTCGGCAAGACCGTGCTGCTCAACGCCCTCCGCTCGGCCGCGCTGGATCGCCGGTGGGGGACCGGCAAGCTGGAGGCCCGGCCAGAGGTGTCGCTGCGCCGGCCGCTGTCCGCCGCGCTGCACGCGGCCGCCCGCGAGCTGGCACCTCGCCATCGCGCACCCGAGCGGGTCGAGGAGTTTCTGGCCGTACTCAAGGCTTTCGCGTTGCGTTCCAACCCGGCGGACGCGACGCGAAGATCCGGGACCGCTGGCAGCCCGGCATCGACGTGCCGGCCGCGGTCGGCCGGGCCGACTCCGGTGACATGGAAATCGACCTGTTGGAGTTGTTCACCGACGCCGCGCGCGTTGGCCGCCGACGTTGGCGCGGGCGTCGCGTTGTTCATCGACGAAATGCAGGATCTGTCCACAGTAGATGTTTCGGCACTGTGCGCGGCCTGCCACGAACTTTCCCAGAACGGCGCGCCTTTGGTCGTCGTCGGCGCCGGGCTGCCGCACCTGCCAAGCGTGTTGTCCGCGTCCAAGTCCTATTCCGAGCGACTCTTTCGGTACGTCCGGATCGACCGGCTGGATCGTACGGCCGCCGACCATGCGCTGATCGCGCCGGCCAAGCGCGAGGACGCCAGCTGGACCGACGAAGCCTTGGACGCGATGCACGAGATTTCCGGCGGCTATCCATATTTATTTCGTGCAGGCGTACGGGAAAGCGGCCTGGGACCACGCGCCGGCCACCTCACCGATCACGGCTGAGGACGTGTCGGTGGCGGCACCCGGAAGCCGACGCCGAACTCGCGGTCGGGTTCTTCGGCTCCCGGTACGAGCGGGCCACCCCGGCCGAGCGGGAATACCTGCGGACGATGGCGACCGTGGGGGAGCACACGGCCGGCGAGGCCGTCCCGACCGCGGACCTCGCGACTTCGTTGGGACGTAAGCCTTCCAGCCTGTCCCCGGCCCGCGACGGGCTGATCAAGAAAGGGCTGATCTACTCCGCGGAGCGGGGCAGCATCGCCTTCACCGTCCCGCATTTCGGCCGCTGGCTGCGCAGCCGCCCGTCTGAATAGCTACTGCCGGTCAGCGAGAAGCTTCTCGGTGCCGACCAGTCGTACGCAGGTGGCCAGCGCGTCGATCGCCGCCTCGACCTCGGCCAGCTCCGGGAAGGTCGGCGCGATCCGGATCAGCTGGTCCTGCGGGTCGTCGCCGTGCGGGTGCGTCGCGCCAGCCGGAGTGAGCGCGATGCCGGCTTCCTTCGCCTTCGCGACCACCGCGGCAGCGCACCCAGCCGGCACCCGCAGAAGGATGAAGTAGCCGCCGGCCGGGCTGGTCCACGACGCGAGGCCAGTGCCGCTCAGCTCGGTGGACAAGATCTTGTCCACCGCGTCGAACTTCGGCCGGATCAGAGCCGCGTGCTGGCGCATGTGCTCGCGGAGCCCGTCCGCGTCTTTCAGGAACCGTACGTGCCGGAGCTGGTTGATCTTGTCCGGGCCGATGCTGCGCTTGACGGTGTGGCTCAGCCACCACTTGACGTTGGCGGCGGAGGCCCCGAAGAAACCAACACCGCTGCCGGCGAAGGTGATCTTCGAGGTGGAGCCGAAGACGAACGCCCGGTCCGGGTTGCCACTCTGGGCGCACGAGGCGAGCAGGTCGGCGATCTCGGCAGGTTTGTCGGTGAGGTGGTGCACCGCGTACGCGTTGTCCCAGAAGATGCGGAAATCCGGGGCCGCGGTGGGCATCGCGGCGAGCCGGCGGACCGTCTCGGCGGAGTAGACGGTGCCGTCCGGGTTGCTGTATTTGGGCACGCACCAGATGCCCTTGATCCGGGCGTCGTCGGCGGCCAGCCGCTCGACCACGTCCATGTCCGGACCGGTCTCGGTCATCGGCACCGGGATCATCGTGATGCCGTAGCGCTCGCAGATCCCGAAGTGCCGGTCGTAGCCCGGAACCGGGCACAGGAACGCGATTTCCGGCTCGTCAGCCCATCGACGCTCGCCACCCGGAAGCACGCTGAGCTGCGCGAACACAACCGCGTCATGCATCAGCTCCAGGCTGGAGTTGCCGGCCGCCAGCAGCTGCTCGACCGGCACCTGCAGGGCTTGGCTGAAGATCGCCCGCAGCTCGGCCAGACCGTTCAACCCGCCGTAGTTGCGCAGATCCGTGCCGTCGGCCGACACCACCGGCGCTCGTACGTCCAGCAGCTCGTTGGCGAGGTCCAGCTGGCGTGGCGACGGGCTTGCCCCGGGTGAGATCCAGCTTCAGACCACGGCCCACCAGGGCCGCGAAATCCTCGCGAGCGCGGTCACGCTGGGCGGTCAGCTCTTGGATGGTCAACGCTGGAGCGGTCACCGGAGTCCCTTTCACCGTGAAGCGTGGTCGTAGGCCACGCTGACAGCCTAATGACCAGCCAGCGGGCTACTGGTGCCGGGAAGCTGTACGGGCGGTGCCTCGGGCACGTTCGGCAGCTCCGCCTCCAACAGCCGCAGGGTGCGCGGGACGATCAGGAAGCGGCCGACGACGAACCACAGCGCGACCAGGACGAACAGTGGAACCTGGGAAGTGAAGGACGACTGCACGACCGCGCTGGCCGGCCGGCTGTAGATGATCACCACCTGCAACACCGCGTCGACCAGGAAGACCAGGCCCAGGCTGGCGGTCATCGCCCGATACAGCCCGCGGAACTGCCGCGAGTGCTGCCAGGCCAGTTCGAAGGCCTCGGCACGGATCGGATCGCCTTGGGAAGCAACCGGTTTGAGGGCCGTACGCATGATCGGCCGCTGCGCCCAGGTGGTCGCGAGGATGACAGCTCCCGCGATGGCGATGTAGATCGCCGGCCGGGCCAGCACGAACCGCGCGTCGCCACTGACTGAGGTCAGCACCACGCTGGCAGCGACCTCCAGCAGCACGCCCACCGCGAAGCCGTCCAGCCTGCTCGCGGTCTTGTGTCGTACGCGCGTCACCACCAGGTCGCCGATGACGATCACTCCAGAGACAACCGCGCCCGCAACCATGCTCGGGACGTTGCCGAAACCGGCGAGATAGCAGCCGACGATGGTCGCGGTCGCCACGCCGGCCGCGATCACGGCCAGCCTCCAGCGGAACTCGCCGGTCTCGATCCGGCCGCCGATCGCCTTGCCGGTCAGCAGGGTGCCACCGATCGTCAGCGCTACCGCGGCGGGCACGCCGAGCGGCGCGAGGACCACCAGGACCAGGGTCGGTAGGAGCAGGTCGATCGCCGCGTTCACGATCAGGATCGCGAAGTAGAGGACCTTGCGGCCAGTGCTGATGTCAGGCATTTGAGGCCTCCGGAGCGCCGTAGCTCGCCGACCGCAGGATCGCTTCGCCAGCGGTGACGCGCATGTCCGCGTGATAGCCGGCCACCGCATCGGTGACGGTGTTGTCATTCAGTACGTGGGAAACCAGCAGGGCCGCGTCGCCGAACGCGGTGTTGGCGCCCTCGCCGTGAGCCGGCGACATCGCGTGGATGGCATCGCCAAGGAACGCGACCGGCACGCCGGCGTGCGCCGGGATTTCGGGGATCTCCGGCATCGCGCGCAGCGGGGTCAGGAAGGTATCCGCCACGATCGCTTCCGGTAGCACCGTGGTCGTACGAGGGTCCCAACCGGCCGTCTGCTCCTGAGCGAATCGGACCAGCTCAGCCGGGGACGAGCCACCCGGCGGAAAGTCGTCCGACCGGCCCATCAGCACCCACATGACGTACGGCTGGGAAGCGGGGGCGGGTCGTACGCGCAAAGGGCCAGCACTGTGGAGCCCTCGACGACTCCGCAGAATCTGCCGTGCAGGATCGCCGGGGCCGCCCATGGCCGGTTCGCGGCGGTCAGGGGAGCACGCCCGAAGATCGCCGAAATGCCCAGCGGCAGCGGGTCACGGCCGGGCAGCAATTCCCGCCGCACCGCCGAACTGACGCCGTCGGCCGCGATGATCAGGTCGGCCGTACCGACATCCGCGATCGACGTGACCCGCCGACCGAACCGGATCCGGTCCGCGACACCCTGGGCGAGCACCCGCCGGACCGTGCCGCGGTCGATCGCGCCCGGCGCTCCTGGCGCGTCGTGCCGAGCCAGCAGGTCCAATGCGGGGGGTGTAGAGGTAGACCGCCGGGTCGCTCGCGGTCGCTCTGCCGTGTGCAGCGACTGCTCGTACGCGTCGAAGCGTTCGCTCGACAGGCAGGCCCGCAGCCCGTCGTGCCCGGTCTCGTTGACGTTGATCCGGTATCCTGGCCGAAGTCGTGTATCCCGTCCTGTGCCTCCAGCACCTCGACGTCCACGCCGGCCTTTCGCAGACCGTTGGCCACACAAAGCCCGCCAAGGCCGGCTCCCACCACGACCACTCGCATCTCAGCCCCTTCCAGTTACCTTAGCCAATTAACTTCTTAGCTACCAAGATAATGGGAGAGTAAGGTATGTTGTGCTCATGGCGCAAGTGACTCCCGAACAGCGTGACGCTGGCGCGATGGTGGGCGCCGAGTTCGCGACCGCGATGGTGGTGTTCCACGAGGCCGTCGGCAAACTGCTCGGGCTCAGCCCGGTCGAGCGCAAATGCCTCGACACCCTCCGCCGACTGGGCCCGGTGACCGCCGGCGCGATCGGGGAACACACCGGCCTGACCACCGGCGCTGTCACCGGATTGGTGGATCGACTGGAAAAGGCCGGTCACGTCGTACGCGAGCGCGATCCGCACGACCGCCGCAAGGTCGTCGTGAAATTGGTGCCGAACGAGCGAAACGCCGCACTGATGGCCACCGCGTTCGGGCCGTTCATCGAAGACATGACTGAGCTCGGGTCGAAATACAACCAGGACGAGGTGCTCGCGATCGCCGACTGGATTCGGCGTACGACCGACATCCTGGTGGCCAACACCCGGCGGATCACGACCATGGACGCGCCGTGATTCAGCCCGTACGGTTAGTCACATTTCACCCCGACCCGCTCTTCCATCGGACCCTCGGGTGAAGTAATATCGAACACATGTTCGAAGAAGAACTTGACGCACTCCAGTCCCGGGACGATTCCAAGGTGGCGGCCAGCGTTGAGCGGCTGCTGGCGGCTGACACCGGCATCGCGTTCGGCGCCGATCCGACCCAGCTGACCTATCGGCAGCTGGTCGACCTCTGCTGGTCGTACGAGTGGTCCATCGCCCGGATCGAGGCCTGCCAGCTGGCCGTCATCGCCGAGCAGCTGCGGCGGGCTCTGTCGGCCGGCGCCAGTCAGGTGGAGGGCCCAGCAGCGATGTGCCCTCGACGTCCAGGGCGCCCTGCATATCTCGCAGCGGGCGGCTCGGTCGCTGGTGGCCACTGCCCAGGAGATCTGTGACCATCCGGGCTCGCACGCCGGCCGGCCGGTGGCTCCGGCCGAGCCAGTGGCTACCTGACCAACACCTGAAGGCTCGGCAGGCCGGTGGCGCCGCCGGGGAAGGAGTCGGCGATCTGGATGGTCTGCACCTCGCCGGTCGCGTCGGTGGCCCGCGCCCACAGCGTCTGCTGCCCACGCGCGCCGGGCGTCCAGTCCCACACCCACTGCCGCCAGGTCTGGTTGTTCGGCACCGGCGCGAGCCGGGCCGGCTGCCACTCGCCCTGCTCGCCGAGCCGCACCTCGACCATGGAGATGCCGCGGTTCTGCGCCCAGGCCACCCCGGCGACCTTCACTGACTGACCCAGCTGCAACTCGTCGTTCGCCGGTGGCACGTCGATCCGGCACATGGTCTTGATCGGCGCGGCCGGCGCCCATTCGCGCTGGATCCAGTACGCCTGCGGCCCAGCGGCGAAGGTGGTCAGCTCCATGTCCACGATCCACTTGGTGCCGGACACGTAGCCGTACAAACCCGGCACGATCATCCGGACCGGGAAGCCGTGCGCGACCGGCAGCGGATCGCCGTTCATGCCGACCGCGAGCATCGCGTTCGGCGTGGTCATCACGGCTTCCAGCGGGGTGCCGCAGGTCCAGCCGTCGGCCGAGGTGGTGAACACCTGGTCGGCACCGGGATGGACACCGGCCTCCTTGAGGAGGTCGGCCAGCGGTGCGCCGAGCCATTTTGCCTCGCCGATCAGATTCCCGCCGACCTCGTTGGACACGCACGTCAGGGTGATGTCGCGCTCGATCATCGGCCGTTTCAGCAGCTCGGCGAAGCTGATCTTCAGCTCTCGGTCCACCATCCCGTGGATCCGCAGCTCCCAGGTGGCTGGATCGACGCGAGGCGTCACCAAGGCGGTGTCGATCCGATAGAAAGAGGGGTTCGGGGTGGTGAAAGACGCGAGGCCGGGGATGTTCAGGTCGACCCCGTCGGGCAGCCGCGGAGCCTTACTCGCCGGCATCGGCAGCTTCAGGGTGGCGATGTCCTTGGACACATCGCCGCGGGTGTTCAGCAGGACGCCACCGAGCCCGCCGCCGACCACGGCGACGCCCAGCGAGGCGCGCCGCGCCGCCGCGTAGAGGAAGCGCCGCCGGTCCTCGTCGAACCGCCGGTCCCGCATCTTCAGCATCATCCGGACGTTGGTCCGGGCCTGCTCCACGTCGAACTCCGGCTCGGCCAGTTCCACCAGCCGGGGAACCAACATCCGCAGCACGATCGCACCGGCCGCCGCGCCAATCGCGGACGGCGCGATGTCCAGTTGGGAGGCATCCGGCGCGGTCATCGCGGCCACCACGCCCACCAGCCCGAACACACCGACGCCAATCATGCCGACGGTCAACCAGCGATACGCCACCACGCCGACCGCGCGGGCGAACAGCGCCAGCACGAGGACCATGCCGACTTCCAGTGCCAGCTTGTCGTACACGTAGAAAGTGCTGGTGGCGAACTCTTTCAGCCACTCAGGAGTGATCCGCACGAAGCCCTGGCCCACCGCCGTCAGCGGTGCGGAGGTCGGCCCGGTCACCACCGCCACAAGCTCGCCGACACCGAGCGCCACCCCGGCCGCCAGCAGACCGAGCGCCATCTTCAGCAGCAGACGCAGCCGCGGCCCGATCCGCGCCGGAGGCAGCTTGTCAGTGCTCTGGGGATGCTTACCGCCCGTATCCGCCGAACTGGACCGCGGGTCCGTACGAGTGGGCACCGAAACACGACCGATCTAGGCGATTGATTGGCGTACAACTCCATGACAGCACGCCGAGGCGAACACCTCCACGTGCCCAGACCTCCATCGTGCCCGGCACCAGCAACTCCGGGCAGCACACGCCCGCGGACGTCACCAATTCGTTCGATTTCTCCGCCGTACGCGGGTGCCGTTCTTTACGCCTCACCGACCCGCGCTGGTCGCCCAAACTGTCGGACGCCACCCGGATCGTGGAATTCGGGGGCGCCACAATCTGGTCAGAGGGACTTTCAGATCAGGCCGAGTTGACCCATTCCTCGGTGCCGTCGGCGAAGACCTGCCGCTTCCAGACCGGGATCTGCGCCTTGACCTCGTCGACCAGCCGGGCACAGGCGGCGAAGGCGTCGCCCCGGTGGGCACACGCGACCGCGGCCACCAGTGCCGCGTCGCCGATCTTCAGCAACCCCACCCGGTGACTGACGGCGACCGCGAGCACCGCCGGCTCGGCGGCGATCCGGCCGGCCACCGCGGCCAGCAGCTCGCTGGCACTGGGATGGCAGGTGTATTCCAGCTCGGCCACCGACCGGCCACCGTCGTGATCTCGTACGACACCGACGAAGGACACCACCGCGCCAGCCTGCGAGTCGCCAACGGCCGCCTCGTGCGCGGCCACGTCCAGCGGCTGGTCAGAGACCTCCGCGATGGTCACTGGCATCAGTGATCGCCTCCATGGATCTGGTCGACGGTGTGCGCGAGGATCGGTCCGAGTACCACCAGCCCGTCCTTCGCGGCGCCCTTCGACCCGGCCAGATTGACCACCAGCGTACGACCGGCGATGCCGGCCACCCCACGGGACAGGATCGCGTGCGGCACCCGGTCGGCCGTACGGTGCCGGAGCGCCTCGGCGATGCCCGGTACCTCGCGGTCCAGCAGCGGCCGGGTCATCTCGGGGGTGAAATCGGTCGGCGTACACCCGGTGCCGCCGGAGGTGAGCACCACGTTCACACCGTCGGCGATCGCGGCCCGGAGCGCCTTTGCGACCGGTTCACCATCAGGCACGACCACCGGCTCACCGACCTCGGCGCCAAGCTCGCGCAGGCCTTCGACCAGCAACGGACCGGAAGTGTCGGCGTACACGCCAGCGGCGGCCCGGTTGGACGCCACGACCACCCGCGCGGTGAAACTCATCGGTCCGCCGGCCGGCGCCACTGACCGGTCTTGCCGCCGGTCTTGAGCTCGACCCGGACCGCGTCGATGGTCGCCGCCGGATCGACGGCCTTGATCATGTCGATCAGCGCCAGCCCGGCCACGGTGACCGCGGTCAGCGCCTCCATCTCGACACCGGTCCGATCGGCGGTTCGTACGGTCGCGCTGATCCCCACCTCAGCCGCCGCCGGCGTCAACTCGACGCTCACGCCGTGGATCGCGATTGGATGGCACAGCGGGATCAAATCCGGGGTGCGCTTGGTAGCCATGATGCCGGCGATCCGGGCCGTCGCCAGCGCGTCGCCCTTGGGCAGCTGACCTGCGGCGATCAGCTCGATCACGGCGGTGGTCGTACGCACCACCCCGGTCGCGGTGGCGGTGCGCACGGTGACGTCCTTCGCGGACACGTCCACCATCCGCGCCGCCCCGCTGGCGTCCACATGACTCAGCTCGCTCATCACTCGAAGCGTACGGCCCCCGCCTCTTCGCGGCGTCGGCGAGAGGCTGCCGCATCGCCACCGTGGTCGCGAGACGTGGTTGTGAGGGTTTACCTGGAAGCGGTGGGATCATCGCCGCTGAGCGTGGGCGGTTCCAGCTATCGCATAGAGCGCGCGCTTACCCGCGCGGTGACTTACGTGACGTCTAAAACCCACGTACCCACCCCCGCCCTTTGAAGGGCGGGGGCTCAAAATTTCACGTTGGTACGACAGTTTCGCGCCGCACCCTATGTAGACCTGCACAATCGGAATCCGATTGTGCAGCTTTAGTTCGAGTTGCGGCGGATCAGGAAGACGACCAGGAAAACGATGCCGACGACCACGATGAGGCAGCAGACCACGCCGCCACCGATCAGGCCGATGCCGCTGCCGCTGCTGCGACTCCGGTATTTCGTCAGCGTCAGCACGCCGCCGGCCGCCACCGCCTCGCTCACGCCGGGAGTGGCGTGTGCCCAGGCCACCGTTGGCAGCACCAGCGCCGCCACGATCGCCCCCGACAACGCCACCGAGAGGCGTCCCACCCACTGTGTCATTCGCTTCATGCCCGCGATCATCACACAGCCTGTCCACAGCCGCACAGCTAGGGCGCCGAGGCCATTTCATTACTCTAACTTTACCAACCGTTATGCCGGGTAGATCTCGATTTCAGCAGCCTTGACAGACGCCCACACCACCGTGCCAGGCAACAGGTCCAGCTCGGCGATGGCAGCCGCGGTCACGTCGGCGGTGGCTGGTACGTCGCCGCTCAGCTCCACGCGTACTCCATCGGCAGTCGGTTCGAGACCGACCACGGTGGCCTGCCAGACGTTGCGCGGACTGCCGTCAGGCCGCTCGCGGTAGAGCGCCACCGCCGCCGGCCGGAAGCAGCCGAAGACCTCAGCGGCCTCGATCGCCGAGTGCGCCACCAGCTCCGCGCCACTGGGCAGCAGAATCCGGCCACCACTGGACCGGCCGCGGACAAGGTTGAGGCCCACCAGCCGGGCCACGTAGTCGGTACGGGGACGGCGGGACACGTCGGCCGGCGTGCCGACCTGCACGACCGCGCCGTCCTCGATCACCACCAGCCGGTCGGCCAGCACGATCGCGTCCAGCGGGTCGTGGGTGACCACGATTGCCGGTTGGTCGAAGGAGGTCAGATGCCGACGCAGTTCCCCGCGCACCTGCACCCGCGTACGAGCGTCGAGCGCCGACAACGGCTCGTCCAGCAGCAACAACCCGGGCCGGGTCGCCAGCGCTCGCGCCAACGCGACCCGCTGCGCCTGGCCGCCGGACAGGCTCCGGGGTTTGGCGGCCGCGTACGCAGCAACACCGACCCGGTCCAGCCAGTGCGCCGCATCCCGGCGGGCCTCGGCCTTGGGTACGCCCTGGCTGCGCGGCCCGAAGGCCACGTTGTCCACCGCGCTCAGATGCGGAAAAAAAGCAGGTAGTCCTGGAAAACCACGCCGATCCGCCGGCGGTGGGGCGGCAGTCGTACGCCCGCGCGTCGACGTCTTCGAGAACCTCGCCATCGAGCCGCACTTGGCCCGCATCCAACCGGAGCAGGCCGGCGATCGCCCGCAGCCCCGTCGACTTACCGGCGCCATTGGGCCCCAGCAGCGCGACCACTTCGCCGGCCGCGACCTCGATGGCCAGCCGCAGCTGGAAGTCGCCGCGGCCGACTCCGATGTCGGCGGTGAGCGTCACAGCTGACTCACCCACCGCTCCCGGAGCAGGCCCAACACCAGGATGGACACCGCGAGCAGGACAACCGACAGCAGCACGGCCGCGTCCGGGTTGGTTTCCAGCTCCTCGTACACGGCCAGTGGCATCGTCTGGGTCGTACCGGTGAGGTTGCCGGCGAAGGTGATGGTGGCGCCGAACTCGCCCAGCGCCCGTGCCCACGCCAGTACGGCGCCGGCCGCGATCCCGGGTGCGACCAGCGGCAACGTCACGCGTACGAACACCCGCCACGGACTCGCGCCCAGGGTCGCGGCGGCATCTCTCGTAGCGGCGGTCGGCGGCTCGCAGCGCGCCTTCCACCGACAGCACCAGGAACGGCAGCGCGACGAACGACTGCGCCACCACGACAGCGGCGGAGGTGAAGGGCAGCGAGAAGCCGGTCCAGTCGTAAAGCGGACGGCCCAGCAGGCCGGTACGACCGAAAACGGTGAACAACGCGACACCACCGACCACCGGCGGCAGCACCAGCGGCACCGTGACCAGCGCCCGCAGCACGCTCCGGCCCGGCCAGCCGGGACGCGCCAGCAACCACGCCAGCGGGACGCCGACCACCATGCAGATGGCGGTGGAAAGGGTGGCGGTCACCACGGAGAGCTGCAGCGCGGCCAGCACCTCGGAGTTGACCAGCAACCGCGGAGCCTGCGACCACGGCGCTCGTACGACCAAGCCGACCAGCGGGAACACCAGAAAGGCGATCGCCACGATCGCCGGAATGAGCAGCAGACGTGGAGCGGCGGCGGCGCTCAGGGCGCCGCCGCCAGCTCGCGACTTCTTACGCCGCGCCAAAGCCGGCCGCGGCGAGCACCTGCCGACCGGCCGGCGACAGCACGTACGCCACGAAGGCCTTCGCCGTCGAGGCGTCCTTTGACGCCTTGAGGGAGCAGATCGGGTACGTGGTGACCTTGCTGGCCGACTCGGGGAAGGTGATGCCTTCCACCTTCGGACCACCGGACAGCACATCGGTCTTATAGACCATCGCCGCGTCCGCCTCACCCAGCGCGACCTTCTGCAGCACCGCCTTCACGTCGGTGCCACGGTCGACTGGCTTCGGCGTGATATGCGCGGCGTCGAAGACCTGCTTCGCCAGCGCACCACACGGCACGCTCTCCGCGCACAACACCGTCTTCTTGGTGGAGTCCGCGAAGTCCTTCAGGCCGGTGATGTGCGCCGGGTTTCCCTTGGGCACCACGATTTCCAGCGTGTTGGTCAGGAACGGCTGCGAGGCACCATCGTTGTCGTTCGCCTTCACCACGGTGTCCATGGTCGCCTTGCTGGCGGACGCGAACACGTCGGCCGGGGCACCTTGGGTGATCTGGGTGGCCAGCGTCGAGGAGGCGCCGAAGTTGAAGGTCACCTGGTCGCCCGGGTTGGCCTTCTCGAAGTTCTTGCCGATGGTGCCGAACGACTCGGTCAGCGACGCGGCCGCGAAGACCGTGATCTTGTGCGTGGACGGGGTGCTCGCCGACGGGTTCGCGCCGGTCGTACCGCCACCACCGCAAGCGGCCGTCGCGGCGACCAGTGCGACCGTTGCCAGCAGGCCCGATGCCCGCCGGACCAGGGGGCCCTTGACCCTCATGTCACCAGCTCTCTTGATGTGTCCGGAATTTCGACGACCACCTGGGTCGCCTTGATCGATGCCACCGCCAGCACGCCCGGCTCCAGGCCCAGGTCCTCGACGGCCTCCCGGGACATCAGCGACACCACCCGGAACGGGCCGCACTGCAGGTCCACCTGAGCCATCACGCCGTCCACGATCACCTGGGTCACCAGGCCGGTGAGGGTGTTGCGGGCGCTGCGCGCGGGGAGCGACACATCGGGGCTGTGAGCGTGTTTCTGGGCGAAGGCGGCGAGGTCTCGGCCGTCCACCACCAACCTGCCATTCTCGGCCCGCTTGGTGGGGAAGCGGCCAGCTTCGGCCCAGCGGCGGACGGTGTCATCGCTGACACCCAACAGGCTGGCTACTTCTGAGATCCGGAACTGCGGCACAGGGGATACCCTACGACCCGCAGGTGCGGCTGCAAACCACCCTATCGCCCGGCGCGGAGTCAGGCGACCGTACTCCCGGGCGGTAGGTCACCGGGCAGCTCCAGCAGGGTGACCGTGCCGTCCGGCGCGAGGCCGCCCATCAGCAGGAACTCGCTTTCGAAGCCGCCGATCCGCTTGGCCGGCAGGTTCACCGCGCCGACCACCGCACGGCCGAGCAGTTCGTCCCGCGAATAGTTCGTGACCTGCGCACTCGTACGCAGGACACCCACGTGCGGGCCGAAGTCGACGGTCAATCGCCAGGCGGGTTTGCGAGCCTTCGGAAAGTCGTCGACCGCCAGCACCCGCCCGACCCGCAGGTCAACCGAGAAGAAGGTGCCGAGGTCGATCTCCGGCTTCGCCGGCAACTTCTCCGGATCGTACGGCCGCCCATCACTGTCAATCACATGCTGCGCCACGCCTTCATCCTGCCTCGCGGCCAAGAACTGTCGGCCATCGAGCGGATCATCGAATTCGGGGGCGGCAAAATTCGGTTAAGAGGTCGAGCGCGCGCGTACGTGCAGGCGCTCGCCCTGCGGCCCAAACAGGCTCAGGACCTCCGCCGGCTCCGGCCCGGGATTGCCGAACCAGTGCGGCACGTGCGTGTCGAAGTCCACCACCTCGCCCGGAGTGAGCACTAGATCGTGCTCGCCGAGCATCAGCCGCAACCGGCCGGAGAGGATATAGAGCCACTCGTAGCCTTCGTGGACCTTCAGCTCGGGCGTCGGTTCCAGTGGCTGCTGCGGCGGGATGATCATCTTGTACGCCTGCAGACCGCCCGGACGCCTGGTCAACGGCAGGATCGTCATGCCGTGGCGGGTGATCGGCCTGGAGTGGATCCGCGGATCGCCGGTGGGCGGCGCGTCGACCAGCTCGTCCAGCGGCACCTGATGGGCCCTGGCCAACGGCAACAACAATTCCAAAGTGGGCCGGCGCTGGCCGGACTCCAACCGGGACAGCGTGCTGACCGAGATCCCGGTGGTCGTCGACAACTGGGCCAACGTGACCGCCCGCTGCTGGCGTAAGGCCCGCAGCCGGGGTCCAACGCTCTGCAAGACCCCGTCCAAAGCTGGTTCGTCGTCTTCCATGCCTCTATTTGCCACTTTGGCAACTATGTTTGTCAAGTCGGCAGGGTCCGACGCATAGTCCTGCGCATGGAGACGAAGACGTACGACGTAGTAGTCATTGGCGGCGGCGCGGCCGGCCTGAGCGGTGCGCTGACGCTGGCCCGAGCCCGTCGCTCGGTGCGGTGCTGGTGGTCGACGGTGGCGAGCCGCGGAACGCGCCGGCCGCGCACATCCACAACTACCTGGGCCGCGAGAGCACCCCGCCAGCCGAGCTGTTGGCGATTGGGCGTACCGAGGTGACCGGCTACGGCGCCGAGGTGATCAACGAGACGGCCACCGATGCCATCGCGGTAGCCGGCGGTTTCGAGGTCTCGCTGGCCGGCGGTGCCGTCGTACGAGCGCGCCGGCTGCTGGTGACCACCGGCCTGGTGGACGAGCTGCCGGAGGTGCCTGGGCTGGCCGAGCGTTGGGGCCGCGAGGTGCTGCACTGCCCGTACTGCCACGGCTGGGAGGTCCGCGACCAGCGGATCGGGGTGCTGGCGACCGGTCCGGCCGCGGTGCACCAGGCGTTGCTGTTCCGGCAATGGAGCGATGACGTGATCCTCTTCCAGCACACTGCTGCGCCGCCCAGTGCGGCCGAACGCGAGGAGCTGGCCGCCCGCGGCATCGCGCTGGTGGAAGGCGAGGTCGCGGCGGTGGAGGTGGCTGCCGACCAGCTGACCGGCGTACGACTGCGGTCCGGTGAGGTCATCGGGCGACAGGCCATCGTGGTCGCGCCACGCTTCACCGCCCGCGCCGGCGTGTTGTCCTCGTTGGGGCTGCAGCCCACCGAGCTGCTGATGGGCAGCTCCATCGCCGCCGACCCGACCGGTGCGACCGCGGTCCCCGGTGTCTGGGTGGCCGGGAACGTCGCCAACCTGATGGCCCAGGTCATCGTCTCGGCCGCGGCCGGCCTGAGCGCCGGTGCCGCGATCAACGCGGACCTCGTCGCGCAGGACACTCGGGCCGCGGTCGCCGCGTACCGGGACCCGTTCACGGCCGCTCGCGAGAGGGAGGTGTGCGCGCAGGTCCTGGCGCCGACACGGGCTGTGAAACAGGTCGCGCACCACAAGAATTGACTGTCGCGAAACCGGGCTGACACGTTGACGGCCGACGATTGTTCGCATGACCACTCAGTTGAACATCGTACCGGTGGCCGCCCCGGAAGCCGGATTCATGATCGGTCTGGAGCGGTACGCCGACGGGCGCGCCGTGCTGCACGCCGTACCGGTCTCCGACAAAACCAACACCGCCGTCTGCGGCGCCCGAGTCCGGGTCCGCCGGCGCGGCGGCCTCGGCCTGCGCCCCAGGCTCGGCTGCCGCACCTGCGCTCGGCACGCCGCCACCCTCCGCCAGGCCTCATAGCCCGGCCCTCGACAAACAAAAAACCCGGCGGAGTAGGCCGCCGGGTTTTTGCTGTTTCATCTCTCAGGTAGGGCGCCGTTGCCCTCCTGGGTCTTTGTTACGCGCGAGCCATCCGGCGACGCCGGGTAGCGGCCAGCAGGCCACCGCCGAGCAGTGCGAACAGCGAACCGAGGCCGGCCAGCAGGCCGACCGGAGTGCCGGTCACCGGCAGGGTGGCACCGTTGGCGCCCTCGACCGGGGTGGGGGTGGTGTTGCCCACCGGCGAAACCGGAGTGCCCGGGGTGCCGGGGCCCGGGGTTCCCTGGGGGTTGCCCGGGTTTCCGGGGTTGCCTGGGTTGCCGCCGCAGTCAGCGGTCGCGTCGCCGAGGATGGCGATCGCGTTGCCGCAGCCGGTCACCGGGATGGTGATCGGGATGGTGATGACGCCGCCACCACCGCTGGTGCCGCCACCGGGCGGGGTCGGGCCGACCGGGGTGAGGACCTCGCAGGACGCGGTGGCCCGGCCGAGGATCGCGACCGCGCTGCCGCAGACCGACACCGGAGCATTGACCGGCGCGTTGACCTCGTTGCCGCCACCGGCCGAGCCGCCACCATTAGTGCCACCGGGGGTGCCGGGAGCGGGGGTACCGGGCTTGACGTCGCAGCCAGCACCGGCCGTACCGAGTGCCGCGACCGCGTTGCCGCAGACCGACACCGGAGCATTGACCGGCGCGTTGACCTGGTTGCCGCCACCGACCGAACTGCCACCGCTGGTGTTGCCCGGGGTGCCCGGAGCCGACGTGCCGGTGGTGATGTCGCAGCCAGCACCGGCCTTGCCCAGCGCCGCGACCGCGTTTGCGCAGCACCGCAGACCGACCGACACCGGAGCGTTGACCGGGGCGTTGACCTGGTTGCCGCCACCGACTGAACTGCCACCGCTGGTGCTGCCGCTGCCACCCATGCCCGGCTTGCCGGAGGTGACCTCACAGCCGGCTGCCGCGTTGCCGATGACCGAGACCGCGTTGCCGCAGGCGTTCACTGGCGCGTTGACCGGAGCCTGCACCTGGTTGCCGCCACCGACCGAACCGGCGCCGCTGGTCTTGCTTCCGGAACCACCGCCCCACGTACCACCGGTGGAACCGCCGACCTCACAGCCGGCGAAAGCGTGGCCCAGTACGGAGACCGCGTTGCCGCAGGCGGTGACCGGCGCGTTCACCGGAGCCTGCACCTGGTTGCCACCGAGCACCGAGCCGGCGCCGTTGGTGGTCGCGTTGGCAGTGGGAGCGGAACCGCTGCCACCCCATGGGCCGGAGCCGCCCGCCACCGCTGGAGCCACCGCTGACCTCGCAGCCCGCGTACGCGGTGCCCAGCACGGCGACCGCGTTGCCGCAGACGGTGACCGGCGCGTTGACCGGGGCCTGCACCTGGTTCCCGCCACCCACCGACCGAGCCGGCGCCGCTGGTCTTGCCGGACGCGCTCGGGCCACTGCCCGCGCCGCCCTTCACGTCGCAGCCCAGCCCGACGCCGCGAGGCCCAGCACCGCGATCGAGTTCCCGCAGACCGTGACCGGCGCGTTGACCGGAGCCTGCACCTGGTTCCCGCCGGCGATCGAGCCAGCGCCATTCGTCTTGCCGGACGCCGTGGGACCGCCGGAGCCGCCGGGCACGTCACAGCCGGCCGCCGCCACGCCAAGCACCGCGATGGCGTTGCCGCAGATGGTGACCGGCGCATTGACCGGCGCCTGCACCTGGTTGCCGCCCAGGACCGAGTGGCTGCCGTTGGTCGAGCCAGTGGCGGTGCCGTGGCCAGCGGTGGTCTGCTGGTTCAGCGGGTGCGGAGCACCGTGACCACCGGCGAACGCGTCGCCGCCGATCGCGTTGTCGGTGATGGTGATCGGCACGTTGATCGGCGCCTGCGCGACGTTGCGCCGCCGCCCACCGAGCCCGCGCCATCGGTCTGCGCGGCCGCGGCCGGAGCACCGCCACCGTTCGCGCCGCCACCGTTGCCGGCGAGCGCGATCCCAGCCACCGCCACCGCGTTGTGGCTGACCGTGATGGGCGCGTTGATCGGCGCCTGGACGATGTTTCCACCCAGGATCGAGTGGCTGCCGTTGGTCTGCGCGGCGGCCGCGGAGCTGCCGGCGGCACCGTGGGTGTCACCCGCGGAGTGCGCGAGGCCCAGCACCGCGATCGCGTTGTTGGCGACGGCGACCGGGGCGTTCACCGGAGCCTGTACGAGGTTGCCGCCGAGCAGCGAGCCAGCGCCGCTGGTCTTGCCGGCAGCCTTGGACGCGTTGCGCTGCGGCTGGGCGTGCGCCTTGGTGGTCAGCGCCTTGCCGATGCCGGCGGTCGCGTTCTGCAGGCCGGAAACCGGCAGGTTCACCGGGGCGACCCCGGTGGTCCCGCCGGACAGAGCGTGGGTCGCGGACGTTATGCCCAGCGCCGGGGCGGACTTGCCGAGGGTGTCGGAAGCGTGTGCGGCGGTGGCGCCCATGACGACGAATCCACCGGTCAGCACAAGGCCCTGAAGGGAACGACGTAACCAGATGTTCACAGATCTCTCCTCTGAGATCGGTTTACAGATGACATTTCTCGGCATCGAACGCGAGCACGGCGACCGTGCTCAGGGCGTACGCGTCCCTGCGTCGCCACTACGTTCTGGATGCCGCCGTTAGTCCGGCGAAACCGACGGCTTCTTGGAGCCGCTCGGCAACGGCAGGGTGAGCGCCTGGGCGCCGACCCTGGCCGGGACCAGGTCAGCCGGCGGGACACCGCCGGCGCTGGTCGCGATTCCGGTCGGGACGGAGAATCCCCCCGGGCCCACGCCGCTGATCACGGCGCAGGGCAGTTCGTCCGACTTCCCACCGGGCCAGAACGGCGCGGCCGGGAGATTGCCGGTGGACAGCGTGTGCAGCGTTGGGTACGACTTGCCGTGCCCCGACTGGTGCGCTGCTTTGCGTTGGATCTCGGTGGCCCACTCGGACCGTGCTCCGGGCGCGAGGGCGGCCGGCGGCCGGACCGCGATCGGGGCAGCGGGCGCCGCGGTCACCGGCGGCGGCAGGATGCCGCCCAACGGTGGCGGCGGCCAGCCGAGCGGTCCCTGGCCGGGCAACGGCAGGGTGGGCTTGCGAACCCCGAGCCCGGGCAGCAGGTGGACGATCGGTCCAGTGATCGGCGAACGGCCGATCGCGGACTTGGGACCCAACACCGCGTCGATCAGCTGACCGGTTGGCCGTACGACGGACCGGTCGATGTCGTGCACCACCGCCGCGGTGACCCGGGTGGCGACCGTACGGGCGGCCGAGACCGGCCGGTCCGTCCGTCGGCGTCGCGGGGACCGGCCGAAGGTGCAGCGCCGACCGATGCTCGGCCAACGCGGCCTGATGCGCCCGCTCGGCGCGTTTCACCGCGTCGACCGCCTGACTGACAGTCACATTCTGGTCAGGTGTCAGACCAGTTTGACTGGCCCGGGTGGTGTCGATCGGCGCATCGGTCGTACTGGCCTGAGCCGCGGTAGCACCCGCGAACAACCACGCACAGACCGCGAGAGCGGCGAGCAGCGACAGCTGGAGCACTATGCGGATTGATCGGGGCATAGCGGGCACGCTGGCATCACTTTCGATGCCGGTGGCTCCGTTGCCGTGGATCACGCACGCCCCGATCGCTTAACCAGTAGTGCCTCTGGACTCACTCCCTGTGAGTGCACGAGGAAGCTATCAAGGGCACGGGTGACCCGCCAAACACGCCGGGTAAGCCCGGGAGTGTCGCGTCCAGCGAATCCGCCGTAAGCGTGTCAGAGATGACCGAATTACGCCAGTTTGAATCGCCCTAAATAAGGGCATTCCGCCGAAACGGAAAATTATGCGCGAAGGTGATAGACCCACGCCGGCGGGAGGTTGCTCAGAACGAACTCGCGGTCCGTTTGGTGGCTTTCCATACGATCTGCCACCACTGCTTCGACCCGCACCATCCGGACGTACTCGGGCTCGCGGCTCGTCAGGAGTTTCAGCCGTCGCAACGCTGCGTACGTGAAGAATGACAGTCTTGCCTGCGGCTGCAGCGCCTTGAGAAGAATGTCGAGAATGCCGGAAACGGTCTCGGCGTCGAAGTTGGTGAAAGGCAGTCCGGAGACGGCCGCGTGATAGCCATCCGGAAGATCAACATCCTGCACCAGGCCGGGCAGGATGCGGACCCTGTCCGCTACTCGCCGTAGTTGCGGGTCGGTCTTCAACAGCTCGGTCATCCAGTCCACGAACCGCGGGTTCGCCTCCACCAGATCGAGCGTGTCGCCGGGCCGCATCCGCAACGCGATCTGCCGAGTGACCGACCCCCGGTCCCCGGCCCCACCTCCAGCAGCCGCCGCGGCCCGTCCGCCGGGCAGGTGTGCAGATGCCTGCTCAGCGCCCGCGCCAACGTCTTCCCGCTGGGCGCGATCGCGCCGGTGGTGTGGAAGTTGTGAACGAACTCGGACGCGAAGACGGTGGCGTTGCGCACCGCACCCGTGGCCCGCTTCGGCTGGCCCTCACCCGGCGTAGTCGACATGCCCCCAACGTACCGACCTATCCGTACGCCCGTACGCGGCAGTGACGCTGTTCAACCCGCTCCCACCCCGCAGTCGAGGCCGCTGGAGTCGGCCCACGCCAAACGGCCCGCTCGCCTGGATTCAGGATTTCCTCGTACAAATCCCGTACGAACAAAGACAACAGGACCCGGGCGACGTTGCCCGGGTCCTGCTGTTTTCTAGCCGTACTTATTCAGTTATCCACCGAGGACGGGCAGCGCCGGCATCGCCGGCAAGGTGCCCAGGCCCGGCAGCGTGCCCGTGGTCGGCAGTGCCGGCAGGGCGCCCGTGGTGGGCAGTGCCGGCAGGGCGCCAAGGCCGCTGGTGGGAGTGACGTCCGAGCTGCCAGCCGGAGCGTCCGACGTGGTGCCGTTCAGCGAAGGCACGTCCGGCAGCGACGGGATCAGCGGCGCGCCGCCGATGCCCGGCAGGCCGGTCGCCTGGGCGGCGTGCCCGGGAGTCGGGTCCTGGTGCAGGAACGTGATGCCATCACCGATGAACCAGTCGTGCGAGTTCTCGTCCAGCTTGAAGCCCGGGAACCCGCTGTGGTTGGTCGTCGGGTCCGAGTTCACGAAGGAGGTGTCCACATTCTGGACGCCGTTCCCGGTGAGGATCATCAGCCCGTTGCCGTCGATCGGCAGGTCCCAGTTGCCGGCGAGCTTGGTGTCGTTGGCACCGTTGCCGACGTTCACCGCGTCGCTGTTGCCGTTCTGCGAACCATGCCCGGTGGCGCCCGCGACGCCAGCGGCGTCGATCGGGGTACGGACGTTGTGCCCGATCAGGGTGCTGTCCAGGCCGTACCCGCCGTCGCCGACATGCGCCTGGGTGGCGTTGCCGTTCTGCGAGCCGTCACCGTTGAACAGGGCCACGCCCTGGCCGTCGATCGGCGCGTTGGCGTTGTCGGTCAGCCCGAGGCTCGCGCCGTTCACGGTGGGAGCGTCGACCTGGGTGTCGTTCGCGTTCTGCGAGCCGTTGCCGCCCTCGATCGCGACGCCGGAGCCGTTCAGCGGAACTTCCCAGTTCCCGAACGCCCGCAGCGCGGAGCCGAAGCCGGACGACTTGCCGTCCGCGGTCAGCAGCCCGCCATCAGCGGTGTAGACCTGCGACGAGCTGCCGTTCTGGGCACCGTTGCCCTGCAGGCCGCCGACGCCCTGGCCAACCACTGGCGTACGAGCGTTGTCCGCGACCCGGACGACCGAGCCGGGGTTGTCCGCCGCGGCCAGCTGGCTCACATTGGAGTTCTGCGAGCCGTTGCCGGTCACGCCACCGTCGCCCTGACCGATGATCGGCAGGTTGACGTTGCGGAACAGCGAGATCGCCGATCCCCAGCCGTACGACTGCCAGCCGTGCAGCTGACCGGGTCCACCGGCGTTCTGCTGCTTGACCGTGCCGTTCTGCGAGCCGTTGCCGACCACCACACCGGCCTGGCCAGCGCCGTCGGCGGCCAGGTTCGCGTTGTCGGCGGCACCGATGAAGGAGCCCGGGTTCTCGGCCACGTCGCTCTGCGAGACGTACTGGTTCTGCGCGCCGTTGGCGATGTCGCCGGCCTGGCCGGCACCCGCGGCGAGCAGGTTGATGTTGCGGAAGACCTGCACGGCCGAGCCCCAGCCGTACGCGTCGCCGGCCTTGGCGGTAGCGCCGTGGCCCGACTCGTTGTGCTGCTTCAGGCCGCCGTTCTGGACGCCGTTGCCGATGATGCCGGCCTGGCCGGCACCGACGCCGAGCAGGTTGGCGTTGTCCGCCGCGCTGATGAACGAGCCCGTCCGTGCTGCTGCTCGTCGCTCTGCCCGACGGTCATGTTCTGCGAGCCGTTGCCGATGTCGCCGGCCTGGCCCGCGCCGTCCACGCGTCCGTCGAAGTTCCGGAAGCCCTGCACGAACGAGCCCCACCCGGCCGCGCCTGCCGGCCCGGTCGACCCCTCAGCGGTGGAGTGGTTCGTCTGCTTGACGTCGCCGTTCTGCGCGCCGTTGCCGACCACGCCGGCCTGACCCGCGCCGTCACCGTGGACGAGCGCGTTGTCGGCGATGCTGAGCACCGAGCCGCTGCCGTCGCAGGTGGTGTCCCGCTGGCTGCGGTCACCGTTCTGCGCGCCGTTGGCGATGTCGCCGGCCTGACCCGCGCCGGAGACCTCCAGGATCAGGTTCTTGGCACCGGTGACGGTGGAGCCACCGCTGCCACCCGGCATCCACGGGCCGCTGCCACCGGACGGGCCACTGCCGCCGGCCGACATCGGCATCGCGGCGCTGTCAGTGCCGTTCCCACTGCTTGACGTTGCCGTTCTGGACGCCGTTCGCGACGACTCCGGCCTGGCCCGCGCCAGCGCCTTCGAGGATCGCGTTGTCCACCACGGAGACGGCCGAGCCGGTTCCGCCGGTGGCCTTGTCCGTCTGCCACACGTCGCCGTTCTGCGACCCGTTGCCGACCACGCCGGCCTGGCCGGCGCCGTCCACCGGGATCCGCCAGTTGCGGGCGCCGGTGACAACCGAGCCGTTCGCGTTCGGCGCGGACGACGTGGTGTTCTGCTGGGTCACGTCGCCGTTCTGCGCGACGTTCGCGATGTCGCCGGCCTGGCCGGAGCCGGTGACCGGGGTGTTCGCGTTGTCGACGAGCGTGACGATCGAGTTGGACGAGGTGAGGATGTCGCTCTGCTTGACGTCACCGTTCTGGGTGACGTTGTGCGAGTCGAAGGACATCCCGCTGGCGTTGGCCGGCAGGTTCACGTCGCCACCACCGGTCAGGATCGACCCGGTGCTTAGTCGTCGGCGAGGCTCTGGTCGACGGTGCCGTTCTGCGTGACGTTGCCGTTGTCGACCGTGATGCCCTGGCCGTTCAGCGGCACGTTCCAGCCGTCGATCAGCCGGTACGAGGAGCCCTTGGCGTCGGTGCCGGCGACCTGGGTCACGTCACCGTTCTGGGCGTGGTTGCCGCTGTGCAGCGCCAGCCCGTTCGCCGAGATCGGCGAGTTCACCACGCCGAAGACGCCGGAGCCGCCGCCTTCGCCCTGCGTGACGTTGCTGTTCTGCACGTCGTTGCCGGCGTCGATGGTGCCCGCGTTGGCGGCCAGCGGAACGTTCCACGCGCCGAACAGCCGGGTGCCGCCGTCGGTGGTCGTGCCCTGCGTGACGGCACCTTGCTGGACGCCACGACCGGAGTCGATGGCGAGCGCGGTGGCGTGCAGCGGGGTGTTCCAGTCGCCCAGTACGCCCGAGGACGGGTGTCCGCCCACGTACGCGTCAGGCGAGGTGCCAGCGTCGATGATCTCGATCTCGTGACCGGTCTGGGTCGGTACTACGACGTACCCACTGAGCATCCCGAGCATGCCGGGGATGCCACCGTCCACGTGGTTAGCGGCGTCCATGACCCCGCTGCCCACGGCCAGGCCAACCGGCAGGCCGCCGGTCCCGGGGGCGATCAGCTGACCGTCCCGTGCCTTCACCGGGTGCGCGTTCTGGGTCTGCACGTACTGGATGCCCTGGGCCAGCTCCGGAGCCTTGGAGCCAATGCTGGTGATGCCACCAGTGAGCTGAGTCGGCGTCGGGGCGCTCCCGAGAGCGTCCAGCCCGGCCACGCCCGGCATTCCGGACAGGCCCGGCAGACCCGGCAGGCCGGGCACCGCGGGCAGAGCCGGCAGGCTGGAGACCGGGAGGCCGGTGGTCGGCAGGCCCAGACCGGCCGGCGCGGACTGGGTGTGCATCGGCATCCCGGTCGGCAGCGGCAGGTTGGGCACCACGCCGGTCCCAGTCGGCAACGCCGGCAGGGCGGACACCGGCAGCATTGCCAGCGGGTTCATCGGCAGCGCTGGCAGCGCGACCGGCATACCCGACAGGAAGGGCAGTCCACCGCTGGGCAGCGACGGGACGGCCGCGGTCGGCAGGCCGGCAGCAGCAGCCATGCCAGCGAGCGGCAGCGCAGCCAGGCCAGCCACCGGCAGCGCCGGGATCCCGCCGGTGGTCAGCGCACCGGTCGGCAGGGCGCCGATCGGCAGCGCCGGCAGCGCGCCCGTCGGCAGACCGGTCGGGAGCGCCGGAAGAGCGTCCGTCGGGAGGCCGGCGGGGAGCGTGGGCAGCCCGGTCGGCAGCGCTGGCAGCGCGCTCCGAGCGGCAGGCCCAGCGGGCTGGTGCCGTTGCTCAGCAGTACGCCCTGAACCGGCACCAGCATGCCGGAGTCGGTTGGGACGACCGTCGAGACGAGCGGCAGGTCCTGCGGGCGAAGAACGCCCAGCGGTCCGCGGACCGGCAGGCTGTTGATCGGCAGGCCGCCCCAGCGGCGACCCGGCGAGCCCGGAGATCGGGTTGGCCGGCGCCGGCGCGCTGATCGGGACCGGCTGGCCGGCCCGCGAGATGGCGTCCTCCTGCGCTGCTGGCGGGACGTACTGGCTGTTGCTCGGCGCGGTGGTCGCCGCGGCGGGCTTGGCGTGGTGGGGAGTAGTGGCGTGCGTGCTCGGCTGGGTGTGACGCATCGGCGTCACCTGCCCCTGCGGAGCGACCACGTGAACAGTGTTGCTGACCAGATCGGTGGCTGGGGCGATGGAGTCGGTCAAACCACCGAGCGCGACAGGTGAAACCTGCTGCTGCACGGAGGGACCACTCGCTGTGCCGTCATGCCCGCTCGCGCCCAGTTCGGACGCGTGCGCGGCTCCGGCGCCCACCACAACAAATCCGGCAGTCAGAATCGCCGCTTCGAGCGATCGACGTACCCACTTGTTCATGGAGTGCTGAACCCTTCTCTCACTGTGTCTTGGACCGGAAGAACTTCTTGACCGGAATGCGACCCCAAGACGTGCCGCACCCACGCCCGTGCGGCGGCGACGATCAGTTGGGAGATCGCGTTTTGTGAGAGGGCGGAGCTAGTCGGGCGAGACCGACGGGTCGAGCGCGGTGTTACGCACTCGCCAGGAACCGGCCGGGCGGGTCGCCGCCAGGCCGGTGGGGGCCGGCACGGTCACCCGTGCGGCCGGGATCGCCGCGGCGGCCGAGCCGCCCGCGACGTGCGCGGTGCCAGCAGGAGCGGAGGCGAGGTCCGGGAGACCGGCGGTGCCGGCCGGGACCGGGTGCCGCGGCAGTGCGATGGGCGCGGTGCCCACCGAGTGCGGACGGACCAGTTTGATGATCGCCGGAAGGCCGGCGGGATGCCGCGGGACGGTCGTCGCGACCGTCTGGGCGAAGCCGCTCGTACGAGCGGTGACGTGCACCGCGGCGACCAGCCGGGAAGACCCGAGGCCAAGCGCCGGAAGGGCGTCGGTGACCAGTCGTACGGCTGAAGCCGATCGGCTCGACAACGCTGCCAACGGTGGCCGCGACCGCGGTCAGCGGCCGCTCGATGGTGCCGGCCACCGGAGCACTGGCCTGCGACACCACGTCGTGGCCGGGGCGGTGTCGGTGGTGGCGGGTGCATTCAGGGTCTGGCTAAGGCCAGTGATCGGCGCGGCCGCCGGGTCCGCGCCAGTGGCGGCGCGGCTGGAGGCGGTGAGCACGTCCGTACGAGCGTTGCCTGGATCGGTCGACGCGGCATGCGCCGCGACCGAGGTGAGCAGTGCCAGCGCGATCCAGCCGCCGACCGCGAGACCGATCAGCAGGCCAAGACGGCGCAGGAGTGCTGCAGAGGGGCAGCCCAGAACGGAGCCGGCACGGCTCTGATCCAGTGCGACCACGCTGTCCACATGACTCCCTGTGCTGACGATGCGTCGGAACGTATCCCGAAGATCACCCGAATACAACCCAGATCCGCGCGTGTCGGGCGTGGCGTCGAGAAGCAGACATTTCGGCCGTACGACTTGAATCGTCCCATGACACTGCGTGACCTGCGGCTATGTCTCACCCGGCAGTGGCGGACAGCCGACCTGCTGTCATGTCAGCTGGTTTTCGGCCTTGGGCGTGTCGCGCTTACGCCCGGAATCGGGTCGCTTGTCCGGTCTCCGGGGCGCCCCGCAACGCCGGTTCGAGAGATCCCGAACCGGCGCCGTTCGCACTGGTCAGCCGCCAGTGGACATGTCCACGAAACGGCTGAAGTGGCCCTGGAACGCGACCGTGATGGTGTCGGTCGGGCCGTTACGGTGTTTGGCCACGATGAAGTCGGCCTCGCCGGCTCGCGGCGACTCCTTCTCGTAGTAGTCGTCGCGGTGCAGCAGGATCACCATGTCCGCGTCCTGCTCGATGGAGTTGTGCACGGCCACCCCGTCGGCGATGAAGTTGTGCCCGTCGAGCACGGTCGCGTCGAACACCGGCTGGTCGCCGACGCTGGTGATCGACACGATCTCGTCCCAATAGATGTCGTTGTTGGTCGCGAGCATCTCCAACCCGGCGTCATCCAGCGCGCGGCGGCGACCTCACGCAGCCGCTGACTGCTCGGGCCGTGTGTCCACACTTTCTGGCGGACCTTGGTGTCCGTGCCGCCGGTCAGATCGTTGCCGGTCAGATCATTGCCGCCGGAACGCTCGTCCAGCAGGCCTCGCACGCGATCCCAGACCTGCGCTGGCCCGGTGTCCGGGCGGGCAGCGACAGCTCGTGCCGCCAGCTCGCGGCGGCACCGATCGGCTTCGGCCGAGCGAGCGCCGAACACCCCGATGCCGCGCAGGAACCGCAGCTGATCGTCGGGGTCACCGATCACCACGTGATAGCTGACCCGGTAACCGGGCTTGGCGATCGGCTTGACCATCGCCTTTCGGATGCTCGTACGCACGCCATATCGCAGCAACAGCCGCGCCACGTCGTCCGCCAGCCGCCGGCTCGGAGTGCCGAAGTAGACGCTCGCCTGGCCGCCGGTCCGGTCGTCCCACCAGACGCAGCCGTCGGTCGCCCACAAATGTCGGAGGAAAACCGCGACCTGCGCCTTGGGCAGTGCGAACATGGTGTCCGGCAGGAACTTGCGATCGCCCCGTACGCCGAACAGGCCGAGCTGATCGAGCCAGCTGGCCACCGGGTTGGGCAGCCCGCGCCGCAACCGGTCCGGCGCCGACAGCCGCACGGTGACCCGGCGAGCCGCCGGATGGTCCTCGGTGACCACGGCGCTGCCGAAATGCCGTGCCGCCCTGGTGACCCACCCGCCCGGTTGGCCGGGTCGACGCTGGCATACCGGATCGGCTGGCCGCGCAGGAACGTGCCGTCGCCGATCAGATGCGCCAGCATCAGCAGCTCCGGCTCTGCCCACGCCTGGGTCCGCAATGGCGCTGGCACGTGCCGAGGCACGCCGACCCGCATCCCGGGGGCCAGGTCGCCGAGCGCCCGCCAACCGCCATAGCTCAGGAACGGGTGGTTCGCGGTCGCCAGCCAGCACCTCGCGGCCAGAAGCCAGCCGCAGCTCGTACGTCTCCTTCACACCGCTGGAGAAGGCGTGGGTCATCGTCCGCGGCACATATCGCAGCGACGGGTCCAGCGCCCACACCGGAATGTTCTTCTGACCACTGGCCATCAGCTCGCCGATGGTGATCTCGGCACCGGTGTCCGCCCGCATCACCCGGGTGCCGGCCGGCAGGCAGCCGGACTCACGCAGGTCGGACAGCTGAGGGCGTTTGTCCGTACGCTGCTCCGGACCACGGTTCAGCTGCGAGACCGCGATGACCGGGACCTCCAGCTCCTTAGCCATCAGCTTCAGGCCACGGGACAGCTCGGAAACCTCCTGCTGCCGGCTCTCCACCCGTTTGGGCGAGCTCATCAGCTGCAGATAGTCGACCAGGATGAACCTCAGGTCATGGCGCTGTTTGAGGCGGCGGGCCTTGGCCCGGATCTCCATCAACGTCATGTTCGGCGAGTCGTCGATGTAGAGCGGCGCTTCGGAGATCTCGCCCATCTGCCGGGCCAGCTTGGTCCAGTCGTCCTCGGAGAGCTGGCCGGACCGCAGGTTGTGCAGCGGCACCCGGGCCTCCGCGGACAGCAGCCGCATCACGATCTCGATCTTGGACATCTCCAGCGAGAAGATGCACGAGGTCAAGTGATTGCGCACTGAGCAAGATCTGACCCAGTCAAGGCCAGCTGTCGACTTACCCAAACCCGGCCGGCCGGCGACGATGATGAGCTGGCCGGGGTGGAAGCCGTTGGTGAGGCGGTCCAGGTCGACGAAACCGGTCGGCACGCCGCTCATCACGTCGCCATGCGCGCCGATGGCCTCGATCTCGTCCATCGCAGGTTGCAGCAACTCCTCCAGGACCGTGTAGTCCTCGGAGGTACGCCGCTCGGTCACCTCGTAGACGGCCTGCTGGGCCAGGTCCACCACGTCGTCGACGTCCCGGCCGGAGCCGACGGTGCCGGAGTAGCCCAGCTGGGCGATTCGGGGGTGCCGGCCTCGATCAGCCGGCGCAGCACCGCCCGCTCGGCCACGATCCGAGCGTAGTAACCGGCGTTGGCCGCGGTCGGCACGCTGGAGATCAGAGTGTGCAGGTAGCCAACCCCGCCGATCCGGGTCAGCTCACCGGACTCGGTCAGCGCGGCCGAGACGGTGATCGGGTCAGCCGGCTCACCGCGGCCGTACAGGTCGAGGATGATCTCGAAGATGATCGCGTGCGCCGGCCGGTAGAAGTCGTTGTCGCGCAGGATCTCGATGACGTCCGCGATGGCGTCCTTGCTGAGCAGCATGCCGCCCAGCACGCTCTGCTCGGCGGCCACGTCCTGCGGCGGGGTCCGGTCGAACTCCGGCACCCCGGGCATCTGCGAGGACAGCTGCGGCCGCTCGTCATCGGACCGTCCGGCTGGAGCCGCCGCCTGCACCGACACTCGGATGCTCCTTACCCCTTGCAAATCCCCGATGACACGCCCGAAACCACACGAGCGACTGGCCGCTCGCCGCGCTCTCCCAGCCGGGCGCGAGGCCACCGAGGTCACCGAGGCGACCGGGTCGCGGACACGATAATTCTATCGTACATACGTACGAGAATGGCCGCTGGCCGCGAAGCGTGGACCGGCACCTCTCCGGCTGGATGAGGCGGAGCCGCCGACGTTACGGGGTACGCAGCCGTGGAGCGAACCGCCCTGTGGAGCATTCGGTGGGCAGCCTGTGGACAACTACCCACCAGCCTGTGTACAGCGTGTGTGCCTGATTGTGGACAACCTGTGAATGATCGCGAACAGACACGCCCTGGGCAGGTCAAACAAGATCCACGGCCTGGGGACAGAAGAAAGATTTCCACGCCGTGGCCGCCGCCACCGAGCCGGTTGAGGCGGATCGATACGCTCTGGGCAACACCGACAGACAGGTAACCGCGATGCTCATCGTGACAACCAATGACCTTCCCGGCTTCACCATCACCCGGGTGCTGGGGGAGGTGTTCGGCGTGACCGTACGCAGCCTGAACGCCGGCACCAGCTTCACCGCCGGATTCCGGTCCATCGGCGGTGGCGAGGTCCCGGAGATGACCAACCTGGTCCTACAGGGCCGCAACGAGGCGATGAACCGGCTGATCTACGAAGCCCGCCGGCGGGGCGCGAACGCCATCCTCGCGATGCGGTTCGACACCGGCGAGCTGGCCGGCCGATGGAACGAGGTCTGCGCGTACGGCACGGCAGCCTGGGTGGAACCGGTCACCGACGACGCTCGCGCCCAGTACGCGGCGATGGTGGCGGCCGGTCAGGTGCCACCCGGCCCGCTCGGCGGACCGTCCGCGCCGCCGCTGCCGGGCCAGCCGCAAACGGCCTAGGGCGTGTCTCCTAATTCCAGGTGGATGAGGGCCGAGATCCAAGCGTTGGCTGCCGGTGCCGGGCGGTCAGGAGACACGCCCTAGTCCTCGGCCAGTACGGCCCGCAGCTCGGCCAGGCTGGCGTTACCGCCGGTGCACACGATCCCCACCTGGGCACCGGCGAACCGCTCGCGTACGTGCAGGAGACCGGCCAGCGGCGCCAGGTCTACGCCGCCACTTACGGCCGGCCGCCGGATCCGCCGGCCACCGCCGCGCTGCTGGCCGCGCTGGCAGCGACCAAGCCAGACGGAGACGGTGGTTCCGCCGAGGACGGACCGCGCAGGTCCGTACGCTGACAGCATGACCGGCCTGTACATCGCCATCGGCGTGATCGCCGTCCTCGTGCTCGCCTGGATCCTGCTCAGGTCAAGCAAGTCCAGCCGGTCGGCCCGGCCCCCAGCTCGCGAATTGCAGGACCTGCCCATCGACTCGGCCGCGCTTACCGCGATCTACGCCAGCCTCGGCGCGAACAAGCGCGTCCTCGCGATCAAGCAGCTCCGGCAGGCCACCGGCCTCGGGCTGGCGGACGCCAAGTATCTGACCGAGGCGATCGCTGCCGGGCACCGCCCACCCGAGCGCGGGATAGGGCTGGCCCAGCCGAGCCTCGCCGACCGAGCCCGCGGACTGCGCCGCCAGGGCCGTGAAGCGGACGCGATCCGGCTCGTCCGAGACGAGACCGGAATGGGCGACCCCGAGGCGGCCAAGTTCGTCCGGTCTCTCGACTGACCAGTCGACTTTAAAACCCTGCTTCTTCGGCGATCGGTATGTGTTAAACCAAGAGTTCATGACTCGTTACCGACCGAGAACACTCCTGGTCAGCGGCCTGCGACGGTCCGTCGACCATCGCCTTTCCGGGCAAACCCGACTGCCCCGATGATCGCGCGAGGGTCCCCCGAACGGCCCTCTCTCAAGAGGCAAAATCGCTGGGTCGCACCAGTCGAAAGGGCCGCCAATGGAGCTCGTCCCACCAGTCCCCCCGCGCGCGCCCCGACCGGCCGCCGGCCCATCGCCGCGTCGACCAGCCGGAGGTCGGGCTCGCTGGTACGGCCCTGGGGCTGCAACGTACGGCCGGCAATGCCGCCGTCGCGGGCCTGCTCACCAAGCGTCGGCCCGCCGTCCAACGCGCCGCGACCCAGGTGCAGCGCGAAGGCATGGTCGAGGCGACCACGGTCAAGCACACCGTCAACCTCCCGGACTGGAAGATCGGCGAGAAAGACGCCGGCTATGCCAAATTCGGGCTGGCCGCCGGCGGATCGTACGACTTGGAATACACCCCCTCCAGCGGTGGCGGCGAAGCAGCGGCCCACGAAGGTGGCGAGCACGCGGCCGCGGAACACGCTGGCGGGGAACACGCCGGCGGTGAAGGCGCGGCCCCACATGAGGGCGGCACGAAGCTGAAGCCAGCGGCCGGCGCGTCGGCCAGCCCCGAAGGGCTCAAATACCAGGCCGAGGTCACCGCCGAGTTCGAGAAGGAAACCAGCGGGATCTTCGCCGGCTGCACCCCGAAGGCGAAACTCGGCGGCGAGGGCAACGCCGACAAGGGCAAGCTCGGCATCGAGTTCTCCATGGAGGGCGACACCTTCGAGCCGAAGTTCGCCTTCAACCTGATGGAGCGAGAAGGCGCGGAGGTGAAGTTCCTCAATCTCGAGGCCGGCGTCGACTGGAAGATGAAGGAGCGCTACTACACCACCGCCGACGGCACCAAGATCAAGGTCACCCCAAAGCTCACGCTCAAGGGCTCCATCGAGCCGGAGTACAAGAAGATCTTCGAGAAGCTTGCGGAGGAAGCGGCCGAGGTCATCACCGGCGAGGTGCTGATCGCCGGCAGCATGATCCTGGTCGGAGTGGCCACTATCGCGGCCTTCTGGGCGACGATCGACGACGGGACGGACGAGGCCAAGGCCATCGACGCCGCCGGCCAGGGCCGGGACGAGCTGGTGGCCGGCTTCGTCGCCGGCGCGACCGGGAAACAGCTGTCCGGCAGCCAGTACACCGCGGAAGGTCTCAAGCGCGGGACCGAATGGCGGGCGAAGGTGATCAGCGGCGACAACGCGAAGGGCCTGCCGGTGCCGGCCGCGGTGATGGACGAGAAGGCCGGCGAACAACAGGACAAGATCCACAAGACCGCCTGGGACGCGGCCAACAAGTACCTGCACACCGAGCTGGTGAAGCGTTATTGGGAGATCCACTACATGCAGAAGAAGCTGCCGTGGGGTGAGATCGAAACGACTTACCTGATGTTGATGGAGGGCCAGAAATTCGGCCGGCCGCAGCCGCAGGAGGGTCGTACGGACGAGGGCGCGTCCAGCCTCGCCCACTAGTGTCCCGCGCCCAAGTTCCTTACTCGGGTCAGACGGGTGGTCCAAAATACGCCGGCAGGGTGCCGGCCGGCGGTGCCTGCGACGGCACTCTCCGGGCAGCGACCATCGCCGCGTCGCCGCGTACTGAGCACGCGCGTCCTCGCTGACCGGGTCCACCCAGACCGCGGTTCCCACCACCCAGTCAAGGCCGTCGGACGGTGCGTCGAACCGGATCGACACGACCGCATTCGCCCCGTATCGCGCCGCGTCATGGTGCAGGTCCTGGAAAGCTTTCGCGCGCGCGATTGCTAGTGAGTGACGCGATGCCAGTGGACACATATACCGATCTGCCCATCACCGGGCCGAAAACCATCCGGATCTGGTAGCCGGGCACCTCCGGCGTGGTCACGATCAGCATGAGGCTCCTTCCCGTTCTCATAGCCGAAAACCCGGGCTGCCAACAGGCGGCCCGGGTTTCTGGTGTGACTGTCGCTTACTCCGCGACGACCTCGAGGGTCAGGGTGGTCTCGACCTCGGGGTGAATGCGGACGTGCACGTCGTGCTTGCCGGTGGCCTTGATAGTCCGGGCCAGCTCGACCTTGCGGCGGTCCAGGTCCGGGCCGCCGGCCGACTTGACCGCGTCCACCACGTCGGCGGAGGTGATCGAGCCGAACAGTCGGCCGCCCTTGCCGGCGCGGGCGATCAGCTTGACGTCCAGGCCGTCCAGCCGCGCCCGAATCTCCTTGGCGTGGCCGAGGTCCTGGACCTCACGGGCACCGCGGGCCCGCTTGATGCTGCGCGACCTGCTTCTCGCCGCCCTTGGTCCAGTAGATCGCGAGCCGGCGGGGAACCAGGTAGTTGCGGCCGTAGCCGTCCTTGACCTCGACGATGTCGCCGGGCGCACCAAGACCGGTCACGTCGGAAGTGAGGATGAGCTTCACAGTCTCTCCCCTTCCTTAACGGGCCGTGCTGGAGTACGGCAGCAAGGCCATCTCCCGCGCGTTCTTGATCGCCTTCGCGACCTGCCGCTGCTGCTGGCTGGTCACGCCGGTGACCCGGCGGGCCCGGATCTTGCCGCGGTCGGAAATGAACTTCCGCAGCAGAGCCGTGTCCTTGTAGTCGATATAACTAATCTTGTCCTTGTCGAGCGGATTCGCCTTTTTCTTCGGCTTCCGCACCGGGGGCTTGGCCATACGTTCCTCTTTCACCATGCTCCGGCCGCGGGACTGGCCCGCGACCGGGAAAAGTCAGCTGTCTGTTTAGAAGGGCGGTTCTTCGGAGTAACCGCCGCCGCCACCGCCACCGGCCGGAGCCGCCGCCGGTGTGGCCGAGGCCCACGGGTCGTCGCCGCCGCCACTGGGCCGGGACTGCCCGCCGCCACCGCCGGAGCCGTAGCCACCGGTCGACCCACCACCCGAACCGGACCGACTGGTCTTGCTCACCTTGGTCGTCGCGTACTTGAGCGAGGGGCCGATCTCCTCGACCTCGCACTCCACCACGGTGCGCTTCTCACCCTGGGCCGTCTCGTACGACCGCTGCTTCAGCCGGCCCTGCACGATGACCCGGGTGCCCCGGCCGAGTGACTCGGCCACATTTTCGGCCGCCTGACGCCAGATCGAGCAGCGTAGGAACAGCGCGTCGCCGTCCTTCCACTCGTTGGTCTGCCGGTCGAAAATCCGCGGCGTGGACGCGACGGTGAAGTTCGCCACGGCCGCGCCACTGGGGGTGAACCGCAGCTCGGGGTCCTCTGTCAGGTTCCCGACGACGGTGATGACTGTTTCGCCTGCCATGTCATGTCCTCCTCATGCGCGCGCTCGTCTTCGCGTCGATGCGATCGACGATCCCTGTCGGGTACGACAGTTTGGCCGGGCATCGCCGGTCGATCACTGCCGGCCCCGCCGGAAAAACCGCGCGCGGACAGCTATCGCAGTTCCGGCCGGAGCACCTTGGTGCGCAGCACGGATTCGGTCAGGTTGAGCTGCCGGTCCAGCTCGGCCACCGCGGCCGGCTCGGACTGCAGGTCGATAACGGCGTAGATGCCTTCGGTCTTCTTGTTGATCTCGTACGACAGCCGACGGCGGCCCCAGATGTCGACCTTCTCCACGGTGCCGCCGTCGTTCTTGACGACGGTGAGGAACTGGTCGAGCGAAGGGGCCACAGTGCGCTCGTCCAACTCGGGATCGAGGATGACCATGACTTCGTAGTGACGCGCCAGCGTACCCACCTCCTGTGGTCTCAACGGCCACGGTCCATCCGCGGCAGGAGGGTATTAGCGTCGGTCGCCGTCCACCAGGAGGCAGACAGCTAACCGGACGATCGTAACAGTGGCTCTAGCAGGGTGTTTAACCGGTCGGCTAGAGGTGTTCCGGACTAGTGAGTGAGAGCGCGCATCCGGCCGCGGGCGCCCATCATGGTCCGGATCACCGCGGAGCCGACGCCGGCCACCACGACTCCGGCGACGAGCACCAGCAGGGTCAGCGGGCCAGGAGTGTCGCTGGTGGAGCGACCGGTCGCGGTCGGGTCGTTGGGGGTCGAACCCGCTCCAGCGACGTTTCCGGACGGGGTGCTGTTGCCATCGGCACCGTTGGGCAGCGCGGGCTGCTGCAGCGGGCGGGCAGCCGGGTTGGTCGGCAGACCGGTGAGGCCGGGCGGCAGCAGTGCCGGCGGCTGGCCCTGCGGGGCGCCACCATGGGGCAGCGAAGGCGCCTGGACGCCACCGCCAGTCGAAGAGCCGGTGCTGCCGGTGCCTGGAGTCGAACCACCACTGGCCGGCGGCGCGACGACGCGGGCGGCGTGCTCGGCTGGGTCGGCTGCTTCACCATCGGAGCGACCATCACCTGCGACGCCGCGCCGCTGTTGATCAGTGCGCTGGCGGCGCTCATCGAATACGACTGCTGGTCGACCGACTGGCTGAAGCTGAAGGTGGCGGTGCCGCCGGAGCCGATTGTCTTGCGCTGGTCGCCAACCGACACCGTGACCGGGCCGTTCAGCAGGCCGTTCATCGAGTTCTTGACCACCAGCTGGCCACCGGACGGGACGGTGAACTGGGCGGAGCTGAACTTCATGTTGCACGCCAGGATGGTCAGGCAGCCGCCGCTCACGGTCGCGGTCGGGTTGTCCGCAGCCTGCGCCGGAGTGCCACCCAGCAGAAGGGTCCCGCCGCCGATCAGGCCGAGGGCCGCCGCGGCAACCACGCGACGCGACATCCGAGACGACTTCTTTGTCATCGACACGCCGTATTCTCCCATTCCCACCGAAGCTCGCCATCCAGTCCAACGACTGACCGTACCGGATGGTAGCGGGTCCCCGCCCCCCTCCGCGCGCCCCTCACCCCAACCACCTCCACCTCGCCGCCCTTTTCCGCGCATTTATATACGTTTATTCCCTCCACAACGACACTTTCAGGCCACCCCCAACCCAAAACCCCCCGCGCATACCCGCATTTCCGTCCGATAGCCAGACTTCACCCCACGCGTGACGCCCCCCTTAGACAGGACCGAGCCCCCGCGCACCCCACCCCGCGCCGGACCGTCCTTTCACACGAAAGTTGGCCAACTTAGACGGAACCCAACCCGTCCCACCCCGTGCGCAAACCACCACCTTCACCATCAAGTTGGCCCACTTCGACGGACCCAGCCCCGTTCGGCGCCATCGGCCGCCAGGCCGATGTTGTCGCCCCTCCGGCAGGGGCGCCGGTCCTCAGACCCTGCGGGTTTTGCAGGGTCTGAGGACCGGCTCTCGTAGCCGTAGTCGACGGCGCCCGCGCCGAAGGCGCCAGAAACATCGGGCGGATCGGCAGTAAGCACGGGGAAACCCCACCCCGACACCGCCCTTTGGTGTCGGGGTGGGGTTTCCCGTGCCTGGTAGACGAGACGCCGCACCCACACAGAAAACACCCTTAACCAAGGCACTCACCTCCGCAGCAAACACCCTTAACCAAGGCGCTCACGACCGCGGCAAACACCGAACCAGGGCCCCCCCAGCACACACCGCCCTCAACCCCGACAACATCCATCACCAAAAAACCACCCCCCCGCAGCCCAAGCCCCCAAACCCAAGCCGCAACCAAACGGCCGCTCACTCGCCAAAGCCCCCCAGTCGCTCGTACTCACCAAAGCCCAACCCCACCAAGGCCCAGATCTGTCAGACCACCCCTCTAGGCTCCTCCGCATGGGACTTCCACCTATTGGGGCACATGTGGGGCCGGAGGATCCGCTGGCTGAGGCGGCTGCCCGGAAGGCCGACGCGGTGCAGTTCTTCCTGTCTGATCCGCAGGGGTGGCAGAAGCCGATCCCGCGCGCGGACGCGGACGCGCTGCGGTCCACCGACATCGCGGTGTATGTGCATGCTCCGTACATGATCAATCTGGCCAGTACGAACAACCGGATCCGGATTCCGTCCCGCGGCCTGGTCGCCGACCACGCGAAGGCGGCCGCGGAGCTGGGCGCGGCCGGATTGATCGTGCATGGCGGGCATGTCACCAAGGACACCGATCCGGCGGTCGGGGTCGAGAACTGGCGGAAGGCGTTCGCCAAGGCGGCCGAGACTGGCGGCTTCGGGTTGCCGATCCTGATCGAGAACACCGCTGGCGGCGACAACGCGATCGCCCGGCGGTTCGACCGGTTGGCGATGCTGTGGGACGCGATCGGAGAATATGAGCCGGGCTTCTGCCTGGACACTTGCCACGCGCACGCTGGCGGCGAGGACCTGGACGGTGTGGTGGACCGGGTGAAGGCGATCACTGGCCGGATCGACCTGGTGCACGCCAACAACTCCAAGGACGCGTTCGACTCCGGCCGGGACCGGCACGAGAACTTCGCCGCCGGCACCATCTCAGCGCAGGCGATCGCCGCTGTCGTACGGGCCGCCGGTGCTCCGGTGATCTGTGAGACGCCCGGCGGGGTGGACGGCCAAGCCGCCGATATCGCATATTTGCGCGACCATCTCATCAGCGGATGAGCCTGGGCAGGCTGGGCCTGGGCAGGCTGGGCCGCGAGCTGTTCCTGGTATGCCTGGGCGCTCTGTTGGTCAGCGCTGTGCTGACCTGGCCGACGCTGTTGCATCCGGCCAGCACCGTGCCGGCCGACCTGGGCGACCCGCTGGCCCAGTCGTATGTGGTGGCCTGGGGCGGGCACGCGTTGCTGACCAACCCGGCAGGGCTCTGGGATGCCAGTAACTTCTTCCCCGAGCACATGACGTTGGCCTATTCCGACTCGATGCTCGGGTATGCGCCGTTCGGGCTGATCGGGTCCGGCCCAGCCGCCGCGCTGGTTCGCTACAACCTGCTGTTCTGGTGGGTCGCGGCCCTCGCCTCGGTGAGCGCGTACGCGCTGGCCCGGCAGCTAGGTTCCCGGGTGCCGGGCGCGCTGGTGGCCGGGTTGGCTTTCGCGTACGCACCCTGGCGGCTGGCCCACGCCGGCCACCTGAACGTGCTCTCCAGCGGCGGGATCGTGCTGGCGCTGGCGCTGCTGGCGCGTGGCTTCGGCTATTCGTTCAGCCGCGGCTACCAGCCCGAGCGGGTCCGGCCGGGCTGGATCATCGCCGGTTGGCTGGTGGCCTGTTGGCAGGTCACCATCGGGTACGCGATCGGCTTGCCCTTCGTCTACCTGCTGCTGCTGCTCTGCTGCCTGGTCGCGGCGGCCCGCTGGTTGTTGGCCGGCCGCGCCCGACCGGCGCTGGGCCGACCACTGCTGTGGTGCACGCTCGGGGGCGGCCTGCTGTTCGCCGCCGTGGTGGTCGTGATGGCCCGGCCGTATCTGGCGGTGACCACCGCCTTCCCGTCGGCCGTACGAACGTCGCCGAACTTCAGCTCTTCTCCCCGTCGCCGGTGGGCTTCTTCACCGCGCCGACCACTTCGTGGCTCTGGGGCAACGCCACCAGCTCGGTCTATAAGACCTTCGTGGCGCCGGCTGAGATGGCGCTCTTCCCGGGGCTTGTCGTACTTGTCCTCGCCTTTGCCGGGCTGAGCTACAGCGCCTGGCGCGGCCGGCAGCGGATCTGGCTGGGCATCGGTCTCGCGGTCGGCACTCTGCTCTGCCTGGGCACGAACTTCTTCGGTGGCGCGGTGACTTACCTGCCGCTGCTGGTGCTGCCGGGCTGGGACGGCATGCGCACCCCGGGCCGGCTGATCCTCTGGGTGATGCTGCTGCTCGGGCTGCTCGCGGCTGGCTTCCTCACCCAGGTCCAGAACGATCTCGAGGCCCGCTGGGCGGACCGGTCGGGGCTCGGCGCCCGCTGGCGTGCGGCCGCGCTGGTGGTGCCGGCGCTGCTGGTGGCGATCGAAGGCGTCAACACCCTCTCGACCACCCGGCTCCGGAGCCGCCGCCAGCCCAACTGCAGGCCGCCGCCGGGCCGATGCTGATGCTGCCCAGCGACTCCTGGTGGGACAGCAGGGCCATGTGGTGGAACACCGCCGGCTTCCAGCGGATGGTCAATGGCGCTGCGTCCTTCAGTCCGCCGTCGACCGACGAGATCCGCAACTCCGCAAAGTCCTTCCCCGACGCCGGCAGCGTCGACTACCTCCGCAAGGCCGGCATTCGTACGGTCGTGCTCGTGCCGGACAGCACGTATGGGACCCCATGGCAGCAGGCGTCCGGCAAGCCGATCGACGGGCTCGGCATCAAGCGGACGTACGCCGGCACCGCCATCATCTACACGCTCTGACCGAGCCTGTGGTGCTAGGGCGTGTCTCCTCATTCCAGGTGGATGAGGGTCGAGATCCAAGCGTCGTCCTGCGAGTGCCGGGCGGTCGCGCTCATACCTTTGTTGTATGGGTGTGATCGTCCGGTGCTCGCAGGACGACGCTTGGGCTCGGCCCTCGCCGCCTGGGATGAGGAGACACGCCCTAGGCCGTTCTGGTGATCGCCAACCCGTCATCCTGCTCTTCGTACGACTCGACCACGTCGTTGAGCACCCCGCCGTCCGGGTCCGGGTCGCGCTCGGACCGGACCACGTCCCGCCACGGCTCCAGCACTTCCAGTACGACGAACCCGCACAGCATCACCACGCTGGCCCAGCGGGCCATCGAAGCCAGCAGGAACAGCGACTCGGGTAGCTCGGTCTTGCCGCCCGAAGCCCGGATCAGCGTCTGGTAAAAAGCCACGAAATAGCACAGCTCGCTGGCCTGCCAGACCAGGAAGGCGCCCCATTTCGGACGGGCCAGCACCAGCAGCGGGATCAGCCACAACACATACTGCTGCGACCAGACCTTGCCGGTGAGCAGGAAGCCGGCCACCACCAGGAACGCCAGCTGACTGAGCCGAGGTGGCGTTGGCGCGGCGAAAATCAGCACCGCGATGGATGCCCCCCGCACCACAGCACGAAGACGAGCCCGCTGATGGTGTTGAGGGTGCCGACGTTGTTCGCGATGCCGGCCAGCGGGCCGGTGTTGTCGCCGGTCAGGTTGGCGCCGACATACCAGAAGGTGCCCCAGTCGACGGCCCGCTGCTCGGAGAACCGGTAGAACTGGCTCCAGGCCGGCACCCCGGCCGCGAAGATCACCGGCAGGTTGACCGCCAGCCAGGCCAGCACCGCGCAGCCCGCGGTGGTCAGGAACGGCCTGATCTTGCGATGTCGTAGGCAGAGCAGAAAAAGCGGGCCGAGGATGAACAGCGGGTAGAACTTGGCCGCCGCCGCCAGCCCGAGCAGGACCCCAGCCCAGGCCGGGTTTCTTCGCGCCCAGGCGTAGAGCCCCAGCGTGCACAGTGCGACCACGAGCATGTCCCAGTTCACGAAGGCGGTGACCACCATCGCCGGCGCGGCCGCGAGCATCGCCGCGTCGAACGGACGTCGGCTGCGCATCCGTACGTACGACCGCCCACACTGCCAGCACCGCGAAAATTGCTAACAACAGGGCGTTGACCTGGTAGAACATGGTGAACTGGGAGCCCTGGGTGCTGGGGATCAGGGCGGTCACCAGCCACACCGGCAACGCGGCCAGCAGCATCATGGCACCCGTCAGCACCGGATACTCCACATACTGCAGGGTGTCGTTCGGGTCGTCGGTCCGCTTCTGTACGTATGGGATGCGGTGCTTGTCGAGCCCTTCCGAGCCGTAGAGCGCCAACACGTCGGTGTAGCAGCCGCGGACGTACTGGTTGTTGTTCGTCCACCGGCCGTCCGCGCAGGGCTCCTTCTGCAGCCAGGCAAGCGCCAGCACGGCCAGCGTGATCGCCAGCACCACCCGCATCGGGGTCCAGAACCGCGGCCGGCCGGACTCGCCGGCATGCTGGCCGAGCGGGCCGCCGAGCAGGCCCGACATGCCGGCCACGAACCGGTCGGTACGCGATGGAGCGACCACCGTGGTGCCGCTGTCGTGTCGTCGCTGCCGGTATCGCTGCCGCCTCGCTGGCCTCACTCACGCCGAAGATCCCCCGCTCGTACGAAAGAACCCCCGCCGGGTGGGCGGGGGTTCTGAGAACTCACTGATCCGTGCCACCTGGAAATCCTGGCACTCCGTGGCTGGGCCGTCCTGTCGGGCCCACCGACGGGATCCCACCGCCCGGGCCACCAGGGTTCGGCGACGGCGACCCGGACGGATTCAGGCTCGGGTTGGCCGTCGGGGTGGGCGGCGCCAGATGGCCGTTGCCCATGCTGTCGTCGCCGATGTACTTCGGGTCCGGCAACGCCTCGACGTCCTGGCCCTTCAGGGCGCCGTTCATGGTCCCCTGCCAGACCAGATACGGCAGGCCGGAGCCATAGACGATGTTGCCCGCGCTGTTGACAATGGGCCCGTCATTCCCAGCACGGCCCACCCACACGGCGGTGGCCAGTTGCGGCGTGAACCCGCACATCCAGGCGTGCGCGTTCTGGTCGGTGTGTTTGTACTGGGCCGTGCCGGTCTTGCCGGCGGCGATCCGCCCGTCGTCAAGCGGGCCATGCGGCGCCGACGCGACCACCGTCTGCATGGCGAAGGTGGCATCGGCCGCCACGTCCGCGCTGAATGCCTGGGTGGTCTTGGGCGTGCCCTGGTAGACCATGCCACCGCTGCTCTGCTTGACGGTCTGCACGAAATACGCGTCGGCGTGCACGCCCTTGGCGGCGAAGGTGGCGAAACCGTCAGCCTGGTCAAGGACCGAAATGCTGAGCTGTCCGAGGGCGACGTCCCGGATAGCCGGGTCTGTCAGGTCGGCGATCGGCTTGTCGTTGATAGTGCGGATCCCCGACGCGGCCGCCCGGTCCAGGACCTTGGAAGCCCCGACCTTCTTGGTGACGGCGTAGAACGTCGTGTTCAGCGACATCTTCGTCGCCTCGATCAGCGTGCAGTTGCCGCAGGACTCGCCGTCGGAGTTCTTCACCGGCTTGGGCTCGTTGGGAAGGTCTGGTTGTCCGAGCCGTTCCACACCGACTTGATGCTGATCCCCTGGCTGATCGCCTCAGCTAGCGCGTACGCCTTGAACGAGGAGCCTGGTGGGTGGGAGTGGACAGCGGCGTCGAACCCGCCGAAGCCACCCTCGCCGCCGTAATAAGCCTTGACCTGCCCGGTGCCGGGCTGGACCGACACAGCCGCGGCGCCGAGCACCTTGGGCTGGTCGGAAAACACCGTCGTCCGCGAGCCGACCATGGCGTTCTGAGCCTGTAGCGAGATGGTGCTGACGATCTGCAGACCGCCGGTCTCCAACTGCTGTTCGTTGATGCCGTGCTGAGCGAGCTCGGCGGCGATCCGCTGGACGATGATGCCCTTCCAGCCGTCCAGACCCGATGACACGCCGTAGCCGTTCTTGCGGGGCAGCGTCGTCGGATAGGCAGTCGAGTCGCGCTCGGACTTGCTGATCTTGCCGAGAGTGACCAGGCCGTCCATCACGTAATCCCAACGCTTGCGCGCCGCGTCCGGGTGCAGCCCGGGGTCGTACCCGCCGTCGGGCTGCTTGACCAGGCCGGCGAGCAGCGCGCCCTGGGCGTACGACAGCTGGCTGGCATTGATCCCGAAGAACGCCTGCGACGCGGTCTGAATGCCGTACGAGCCGCGGCCAAAGAAGATCGTGTTCAGGTAGAACCCCATGATCTGGTCTTTGGAGTACTTCTGGTCGGCCTTGGTGGCCAACACGATTTCCTTGAGCTTGCGGGTGACCGTCTGCTCGTTGGTCAGATAGGTGTTCTTCACGTACTGCTGGGTGATCGTTGAACCACCCTGCACGTCGCCGCCGGTCAAGGTGGACCACAGCGCGCGCAGGATGCCGGTCGGGGAGATGCCGCTGTTCTCGTAGAAAGTCCGGTCCTCGGCCGACACCATCGCGAACTGCATCGGCTTAGAGATCTGGCTGATGTCGACGTCCGTACGATTCTGGGCGCCAATCCTGGCCAGGACCGTCTTGCCGTCGTCGTAGTAGATCGTCGAGACCTGCTTGTTCGGGATCTGGTTCGGCAGCGGCACCTGGACCGCCGCAAAGCCCGGCGCCGACACCGCCGAAGAGCAGCAGGAGCACCACGAAGCTGGCGATCAGCGCGATCCGGCGCCGCCGCTTGCGCTTGCGCGGGTCCTTCTTCTTCTTGCCGCCGCGACCAGGGTCATTGCCGTTGCCACCCGGCTTGCGAGGCCCACCGGGTCCACCGGGTCCGCCAGGACGGCCCGGTCCACCTGGGCCGCTGCCCCCCGGGCCGGCAGGGCCGCTGCCGTAGACGGTGCCCCGCGAGGAGTCACCGGACCGGGGCGGTAGCCCGGCCGGCGGTCGGCCGTACGTGCCGCCACCACCGACGCTGGCCGAGCCGACCCGGGCGCTGCCGCTGGAGCGCCCCGCGGCTGGCCGTGGCGGGGGATTGCCGCTGGATGAGTTGATTCGCGGAGTTCCGCCGCTGGAGCCGACGCTCGACGAGCCCACGCACCGAGGCGCGGCCCGGTTGGCTGCTGTCGGTGCCGCGTGGCGGCACCGATGCCGAGCCGTAGGTCGACTCGCGTCGGCTGCGGGTGGGGTCGGCTGGGCCGCCCGGACCGGAACCGACACTGGCTGATCCGCGAATGGGCTTCGGAGAGTCCATGGCCCCACGATGCGACAGGACGGCTCCAATCTCCAAACCGCCGGCATGTCACCGGGCGGGAAACCGACGCCCGCTCGGTGGGCCGATGGAGGGAGGCTCTAGCCGTCCCTGCCTGCGCGGCGCACCGTTGCGCGGGTGGACTCTTCGTCCGACGTACCGAGGCCATCATGGCCGAGGGTGAACTTCACCACGAGATGATTCCAAAAACAGCCCCGGCAGACCTCAACAACGTACACGTCGAACGCATCGTGGATCGTCGCGAGTGTCGCCAGCTCCGCGGAAGCACGGGCCTGACCAGCCGAACTGCGTAGTTCGTCACCGTAAATATAGTTAACATGCCAAAGGTTTTCGCGGCGACAAACCGGACAATGAACATCAGACATCTCACCGTGATACTTAGCGGCACTTACCAGATAGGGCGACGCATCACAGACTTCGCTGGTGCCGACCCGGCCGGAGTAGACCTCGCGCAACAGCGCACGGCGCTGAAGTGCGTAGTCAACAACCAGTCGTCGGGTCCTCACGGGGGCGAGACTACGCCGGGACCACCCCGTTCGTCCGGTGATCAAATTCTCAGCGCCCATAACGGCCTGGGGGAGCTTGCACGCGTACGGACCGGGTCAACCCACAGTGGATTCACAGCGTTCCGGTGGGTCTCGTTTCGATGTATCGTCTCGATATATCGCGCGTCCGAGGGGGGTTGCCGTGCTGGAACTGGCCATCCTCGGGGTGCTGCACCGAAGTCCCATGCACGGGTACGAACTTCGTAAACAGCTCTCGGTGCTGCTCGGTCCGTTCCGGGCCGCCATTTCGTACGGATCGCTTTACCCGAGCCTGCGCCGGATGCAGTGCGCCGGCTGGATCTCCGAGCGCCAGCCTGATCCGGCCGACGAGCCGCCACCGCTGACCGGTCGCCGCGGTCGGGTGGTCTACACGCTTACCGCGGACGGCAAGGCACGGTTCGCCGGCCTACTGGCCGCGGTTGGCCCGGAGACGTACGACGACGCGGCATTCGGAGTGCACTTCGCGTTCTTCTCCCGAACGGACGCGGCGACCAGGCTGCGCATCCTGGAGGGCCGCCGGCGCCGCGTCGAGGAGCGCCGGGACACCCTCCGGGACGCGCTGGCCCGGACGGTGGACCGGATCGACGCGTACACCCTCGAGCTCCAGCGGCACGGCCTGGAGTCGGTGGACCGGGAGGTGCGCTGGCTGGAGGAACTGATCGCCACCGAGCGGGCCGGCCGGCCGCCGCGGATCACCAAGACTGACAACGAATAACAGGAGGGCTCCAAACATGGGATCGGTACGGGTCGCCATTGTCGGCGTGGGAAACTGCGCCTCCTCGCTGGTGCAGGGCGTGCAGTATTACCGGGACGCGGACCCCGGTGGCCGGGTGCCCGGGCTGATGCACGTGGTGTTCGGCGACTACCACGTTAATGACGTGGAGTTCGTCGCCGCTTTCGACGTGGACGCGAAGAAAGTCGGCCATGATCTCGCGGACGCGATCCTCGCCAGCGAGAACAACACCATCAAACTCGCGGACGTGCCACCGACCGGTGTCACCGTGCAGCGCGGGCCAACCATGGACGGGCTGGGAAAGTACTACCAGCAGACAATCACCGAAGCCGATGGCGATCCGGTCGACGTGGTCGGGAGACTGCGTGAATGCGGCGCGGACGTCCTGGTTTCCTATCTCCCGGTGGGATCCGAGCAGGCCGACCGCTTCTACGCCCAGTGCGCGATCGACGCGGGCGTCGCGTTTGTCAACGCCCTCCCGGTTTTCATCGCGTCGGACCCCGTGTGGGCGGCGAAGTTCACCGAGGCCGGCGTACCGATCATCGGTGACGACATCAAGTCCCAGGTCGGTGTGCCACCATCACCCATCGGGTGCTGGCGAAACTGTTCGAGGACCGCGGGGTGGTGCTGGATCGTACGATGCAGCTCAACGTCGGCGGCAACATGGACTTCATGAACATGTTGGAGCGGGAGCGGCTGGAATCCAAGAAGGTCTCCAAAACTCAGTCGGTCACCTCGCAGTTGTCCCCCACGACCTCGGCGCCGGCAACGTCCACATCGGACCGTCTGACTACGTGCAGTGGCTGGACGACCGTAAATGGGCATATGTACGCCTGGAAGGCCGCGCTTTCGGGGACGTCCCGTTGAATCTGGAATACAAGCTGGAAGTTTGGGATTCACCGAACTCGGCCGGCATCATCATCGACGCCATTCGGGCCGCCAAGATCGCGAAGGATCGCGGGGTCGGCGGCCCGCTGCTCTCGGCGGCCAGCTATTTCATGAAATCGCCACCGGAGCAGTATTCCGACTCGCAGGCACGGGACGCGGTCGAGCAGTTCATCCGCGGCGAGGTGGAGCGCTAAACCAGCCGGCGGTAGCCGGAGTCGATCCGCTGGACCGCCACGTGGAACGGCTCCGGCGGCTGGCCACGCCGGTGCGGCCACCAGCGGGCGATGACGACCGACGTGACCGGGCCGAGCTGCTCCGCCGGCACGTCGGCTGGGTCCAGGTATGCGGCCTCGGTGATCTCATCCGGCACTCGGGTCAGCGGGTCGACACCGTCGTCGACCGGCTCGGCGACGAAGAACGCGCCGACGCTGTTTCGCCGTACCGACGGCCTGACCAGCAGGTAACTGCAGACCAGCGGACCGGCGACGGTCTGGATCCCGGCCTCCTCGTCCACCTCCCGGACCACCGTCTGCTCCAGCAGCTCGCCAGGCTCCTGACCGCCGCCGGGGCACTCCCACCGCTCGCCGCTGGCCCGGCTCTGCCGTACCAGCAGGAGCCGGTCCTGCTCGGGCGTACGACCGCGTCGCAGCACCAAGCCGCTGGCCACCATCGACGTCCGCCAGCCTGTCGAAACCGCCGTTTCTCCCACGGTCGGCGATGCTGCCAGAAATCACCCGCCCGGTGGTGGACTCTCGGACAGTTTTCAGTGATACCTGAGATGTCGTCGCGGATCGCTCTCGCGGGCGAATCGGCGGAGTGCGCCGCTCGCCTAGGCTGACTGGATGGCAACCACGGCAGTCACCGACTTGCGGGCGATCCTCGCTCGCGGTGACTTCCAGCGGTTGCTAGCCGTCCGGTTCGCCACCCAGGTCGCGGACGGGGTTTTCCAGGCCAGTCTCGCCGGGTCGGTGCTGTTCAACCCGGATCGACAGGCGGACGCACTGAAAGTAGCCCTCGGGTTCGCGATTCTGCTGCTGCCTTACTCGCTCGTGGGTCCGTTCGCCGGCGTCCTCATCGACCGTTTCCGGCGGCGGAACATCCTGGTGGTGGCGAGCCTGCTGCGTACGCTCATGATGCCGGTGGTCGCCGGCGTGTGTGGTTCGGCGATCAGGGCATCCCGTTTTTTTCCTGTTCGCGCTGGTGGTGATTCTCAGCGTCAACCGGTTCATGCTGTCCGCCCTGTCCGCCGCGGTACCGCACGTCACCGACCCGGACCGACTGGTCACCGCGAACTCGGTGTCCAGCACCGGTGGCACACTTTTCTTCGCGCTCGGCGGCGGCCTCGGCATCGCCCTGAAACACTTCACCGAGCGGGGCGATCACGGCTACGCGGTGGTGGCCGCTTCGGCGCTGCTCGGCTGCCTCATCGCGGCCCTGCTCGCGACCGGCTTCACATCGGACCAACTCGGTCCCGACGCACACGAACGAGCTCGCCGGGAAACCGTGTCGTCCGTCGTACGCGGGATGGCCGCCGGCATCCGGCACGTCGGCCAGCGGCGGAGCACCGGCTATCTGCTGCTGGCGATCACTGGCCACCGGGTGCTTTTCGGCGTACTGACGATCCTTACGTTGCTGCTGTGCCGCAACTACTTCCACAGCGGCCTCACCGGCGTCGCTTACGTCGGCGTCGCCATCGCGACCGGCTCGTTCATCGCCGCCGTCGTCACCCCATGGGCGACCCGCAAGATCGCTTCCCGGAGCTGGGTCACCCTGTTGCTGGTCGCCGCCGCAGCCGCCGAACTCGCCGGCGGCCTGCCCTTTCACCCTGCCGGCATGGTCGTCGGCGGCTTGCTGGTCGGCCTCGCCGGCCAGGGCATCAAAATCGTCACGGACACGTCGGTGCAGGTCGAATGCGAGGACGACTTTCGCGGCCGGGTCTTCAGCGCATACGACACGCTCTTCAACGTCGCGATGGTGGCCGGCCTGCTGATCGGCGCGATGACCCTGCCGGACACCGGAAAGTCCTACGCCGTGCTGGTCGGCGTCGCCCTCGGCTACGCGGTCGTCGGCGTCGCGTACAGCCTGCTGGCCTCCCGCTGGGACCGCCGGTTGCTTTCCCGTACGGACCAAAAACGCGCCTGATCGCGGTCCCCGCGAACACCAGGTGCGGCGCGAAACTGTCGTACCCCATCCGAAAAATCACCCCCACCCAGTGACGGGTGGGGGGTGGGTTTGAGGACCGATGTTCAACTAAAAATTAAGGTCTACCTCTCGACCCACCCCCCGCCCGTTCAAAGGGAGGGGGAAAGAAAAACAGACACCTACGACAGTTTCGCGCCGCACATGCCTCACGACTCTCGAAACCGAATCTGCTAGACGCGGCGTTTCCGGCGCCGACGTACGACGACGAAAATCAGCAGGGCCACCCCGGCCACCGCCACGATCGGCACCAGCCGCTGCATCAACGGTCCGCCGGCGGTGCCGAGCAGATCGATCGGCTCGACCATGGGCTCGTCCGCGAAGTCCCGACGCGGCGCCACGGCCGGTACGGACTCAGCGGTCTCGGCCGGACCGGCGACTGCGGTTGGCTCGGCGGTCTCGGCTGGCTTGGTCGCAGAGGCAGCCGGCGGTGGGGCGGCCGGCTCGTCGCCGAGCCGCTTCGCGAGCGCGTCCGCGAACTGCCCGAGCAGCCGGTCACTGACGTCCTTGATCAGCCCGCGACCGAACTGCGCCGGGCGGCCGGTCACGTTCAGATCGGTGGTCGACGTGGCCTTGGTGGCTTTACCGTCCTCGGTCAGGGTGACGGTGATGGTGGCGGCGGCCGTACCGTTTCCCTTGCTGTCCTTGCCGGACGCCTTGATGACTGCCTTGTGAGCCGCGTCGTCGATCTCCACAAACTCGCCGGTGCCCTTGTAGAGCAGCGAAATCGGACCCAGCTTGACCTTGACGTTGCCGGCGAACGACTTGCCGTCGACCTCGGTGAGGGTGGCGCCGGGCATGCAGGGCGCCACCTTCTCCGGGTCGGTCAGCGCTTTCCACACCACGTCTATGGGCGCCGGTACGGAGAATTCGTGTTCCAGCTCCACTGTGCAACCTCCCCGCGGCACCGCGGGCCGCAGACTCCTTGTCGGATGTGCTCCGCGACCAACCCTAACTGTCTCGCGGAACTAGCCTCCGGCAGCGGCCACCAACGCACGCCCGGTCAGCACTCTCGCGAGGTGCTGGCGGTAGTCGGCGTCCGCATTGCTGTCGGTGCCGGGCGAGGTGCCCTCAGCGGCGTGTTCGGCGGCCGCGCGGATGGATTCCACGGTCGCCGGCTGGCCAACCAACGCGTTCTCCACGGCAGTTGCTCGTACGGGAGTGGACGCCATGTTGGTGAGCCCCACGCGGGCCTGCGCGATGGTGTCGCCCTCTACTCGTACGGCAGCACCGACCGCCACGATCGACCAGGCCTGCGCCACCCGGTTGAATTTCTCGTAGTGCGCCCCCCAACCGGTCAGCTTCGGCAGCCGGATCTCCACCAGGATCTCGTCGGCGGCGAGCGCGGTGGTGAAGTAGTCGACGAAGAACTCGGCGGCTGGCACCGTCCGGCGCCCGTCCGGGCCGGCGATGACCATTTCGGCCTCCACCGCGAGCGCGGGTGCGAGCAGGTCACCGGCCGGGTCCGCGTGCGCCAGCGCACCACCGAAAGTGCCGCGGTGGCGGACCTGCGGGTCAGCGACGGTGGCGGTAGCCGCCCCAATCAACCGAGCGTGCTCGGCGATCAGTGGGCTGCGGTCGACCTCGTAATGGGTGGTCATCGCACCAACCACCAGCGCGTCGCCATCCTCCCGAATACCCGCGCAGCTCCTCGATCTTTCCGAGGTCCACCACCATTTCCGGTGCGGCGAGGCGCATCCGTAGCACCGGCAGCAGGCTCTGCCCGCCACCGAGCACCTTCGCGTCCTCACCGGCCGCCACCAGGGCCTGCACCGCTTCGTCCACAGTGGACGGTGCGACGTACTCGAATGCCGCCGGGATCACCGGGCACCTCCACTCGCGTCGATCGACCCGAGGCCGCCACCGGCCGCTGACTGTCCACTATGGACAGCTGCCCACACTCGCATCGGTGTCAACGGCATCTCGATATCGGAGACACCCAGGTGGCGGGTCGCGTCCAATACGGAGTTGACCACCGCCGGGGTGGATGCGATGGTGCCTGCCTCGCCCACTCCCTTGACACCTAACGGATTCGTGGTCGCCGGGGTTTCCGTACGGTCAGTATCAAAATGCGGGAGGTCGGCGGCCGACGGCAGCAGATAGTCGGCGAACGTGCCGGTGGTGAGCGTGCCGTTTTCGTCGTACGTGGCACCTTCGTAGAGCGCCTGCGCGATGCCCTGCGCGAGACCGCCGTGCACCTGTCCCTCTACGATCAGCGGATTGACCACTTTGCCCACGTCGTCCACACAAACGTACTTGCGAATGCGGACCCTGCCGGTTTCGGTGTCGACCTCGGTGGCACAGAAATGGGTGCCATGTGGAAAAGAGAAGTTCTCCGGATCGAAGGTGGCATCGGAGTCCAGCGACGGTTCCATACCCTCCGGGAAATTGTGCGACAGGAAGGTGGCGAACGCGACTTCCTGGATCTGCACCCCGGCGTCGGTGCCGCGAAGCTGAACCTGCCGGCGTCGAATTCGACGTCGTCCTCGGACGCCTCCAGCAGGTGCGCGGCCACTCGTTTGGCCTTGGCGACGACTTTTTCGCACGCCTTGACCAAAGCGATGCCGCCGACCGGCAATGACCGGGAACCGTACGTGTCGAGGCCCTTGGGGGAGGACTGCGTGTCGCCATGCAACACTTCGATGTCCTCGAACGGAACGCCCAACTGGTCCGCGGCGATCTGACTCCATGCCGTCTCGTGGCCTTGGCCGTGTGGCGACGAACCAGTGACCACCTCCACCTTGCCAGTGGCCAACATTCGTACGCTCGCGTGCTCCCAACCACCGGCACCGGCGCCCAGAGCGCCCAACAGCCGGGACGGCGCGAGCCCGCACATTTCGGTGAACGTGGAAATCCCGATACCCAACTGCACCGGGTCTTTCGCTTCCCGGCGGCGCCGCTGCTCGGCACGCAACCCGTCGTAGTCGAAGATCTCCTTCGCCTTTTCGGTCGCCGCCTCGTAGTTTCCCGAGTCGTACGTCAGGCCGCCGGCGTTCGTATACGGGAATTCGGTGTTCTTGATCCAGTTCTGTTCGCGCAGTTCCAGCGGTTCCCGGCCGAGTTCCACCGCGAGCTCGTCGACGATCCGCTCGATCGCGAAAGTGGCCTCCGGGCGGCCAGCACCTCTGTACGCGTCTGTCGGCGTCTTGTTGGTCATCACGTCCGTACATGTGAACAAATAAGCCGGGATCTTGTAGATGGCTGGGAAAATAAAGCAGCCGAAGACCGGCACGGCAGGGGTGAACAGGCCGAAATACGCGCCCATGTCAGCGATCAACTCGGCCCTTAGCGCGGTGATCGTGCCATCCCGCTTCGCCGCGATGGTGATGTCCTGGATCTGATCCCGGCCGTGGTGCGCGGAAACCAGCGACTCGGACCTGGTCTCGGTCCATTTCACCGGCCGGCCGAGCCGGCGGGACACCAGCACGGACAGGACTTCCTCCGGCGTGACCTGCAGCTTGCCGCCAAAACCGCCGCCCACGTCCGGCGCGATGACCCGCAGTTTGCTTTCCGACAGGCCCAAAGTCACCGACATCATGGTTTTGAGAATGTGTGGGACCTGGGTCGACGACCACACGGTCAGCTGTTCGCTGGTCGGGTCGACGACCACAGAACGCGGCTCCATGAAAGCCGGAATCAACCGCTGCTGGCGGAAACGGCGTTTCACCACGATCTGGTCAGGATCGGCTTCGGCGGCCGCGATCGCCACGGTGGCGTCGCCACCGCTGCCGGCCGCAGCCGCGTCGAACGGGAAGAAGGCCCACTTGTTGCTGCCCATTTCGGCGTGTACGAGCGGGGATCCCTCAGACAGCGCGGATTCCAGGTCCAGGACCGGCGTCAACGGTTCGTAGTCGATCTCCACCGCATCGGCCGCGTCGCGAGCGGCCACCGCCGTACGGGCCACCACGACGGCGACGATCTCGCCGGCGAACCGTACCGTGTCGACCGCGAACACGTGCCGCGGTGGCGTGTCATCGGCGTTTATTGGCCAGCCACAAGGCAGGCCGGACTGTTCTGCGTCCAGGTCAGCACCGGTGTAGACAGCGCTGACACCCGGCATCGCCCGAGCGGCCTCGACATGGGCGCCGGTGATGCGGGCGCTCGCGTACGGGCTGCGGACCATCGAAATGTGCTGCATGCCGGCCAGCACGAGATTGTCCGTCCAGCGGGTCCGGCCGGTGATCAGTCGGGCGTCTTCCTTGCGAGTACGGGCTTTTCCGACTTCGGGCTCGGCGACGGAAGTCATGACTGGCTCCCCGCGGGCTGCTCGGCCGGCGTCTGCGCGGCACGGACCTTGCCGGCCGCGTCCTGCACGGCTCGAACGATGTTTTGATAGCCCGTACAACGGCAGAGGTTTCCCTCCAGGCCGTGCCTGACGGCTTCCTCCGACGGATCCGGGTTCTCCGTCAGCAGGTCGATCGACTGCATGATCATGCCCGGGGTGCAGTAGCCGCACTGCAGCGCGTGGTGTGTGTGAAATGCCTGCTGGACCGGGTGCAGCTGGCCATCTTTGGCGAGGCCCTCGATGGTGGTGATGTCAGCGGCGTCGGCCTGGACCGCGAGCACCGAGCACGACTTCACGCTCTGGCCGTTCAGATGCACGGTGCAGGCTCCACAGTTGCTGGTGTCGCAGCCGATCACGGTGCCGGTCTTGCCCACCTGCTCGCGCAGGTAGTGCACCAGCAGCGTGCGCGGCTCGACATCGTCGGTGTAGCTGGTGCCGTCCACTGTGACGGTGATGCGCATTCCGGCCTCCAGTGCTGGACTCGCCGCCGCTGCCGCGGCGGTTCGGACACGGCCGGCCGAGTCACCCTCAGGGTGATCCGGCTCACCCCGAAGCCTGCCCCGCCCGGACTGCTCAGACAAGTGCCGATCACCCGGCCGGGAGCCGCGTTTCCGCAGGTGCGGAGACATTCCGCCGATTGTCCCTTGCCTGCGGAACAGAACCGCGCCGATCGGACAGGTCACCCCACCCGGAGTCCCGGGGCTCGTGACCAACCGGCCCACTCACCTCACCCGCGACACGCCGAGTGGTGCGCGAAATTGTCGTAGGTGTCTGTTTTTCTTTCCCCCTCCCTTTGAACGGGCGGGGGGTGGGTCGAGAGGTGGACCTTAATTTTTAGTTGAACGTCGGTCCTCGAACCCGCCCCCCACCCGTCACTGGGTGGGGGCAAATCTGCCGGAGGGGTACGACAGTTTTTCGCGCCCCACCCACTTTTCGCGCTATCGAGTCCCGCACCGGCCCAGCGGCCGGAACTGCCGCCGTCAGCTGTGGATGGGGCCGCTGACTTCGGCGAGGCGCAGACCTTGGCCACCCCACTGCAGGGCGATCATTTCGGCGGCGATCGAGACAGCGGTTTCCTCCGGCGTACGAGCGCCGAGGTCCAGTCCGATCGGGGAGGCCAGCCGGTCCAGTTCCGTTTCGGTCAACCCGGCTTCGCGGAGGCGTTTGAGCCGGTCGTCGTGAGTGCGACGGGATCCCATCGCGCCGACGTACGCCAGCTCCAGCCGCAGGGCCACTTCCAGCACCGGTACGTCGAACTTCGGGTCGTGGGTGAGCACCGCGACCACCGTGCGGTTGTCCACTCGACCGGCGTCGGCCTCGGCCTTCAGGTAGCGGTGTGGCCAGTCGACGACCACCTCGTCGGCGTCCGGGAAGCGGGTGTTGGTAGCGAAAATCGGCCGCGCGTCGCAGACCGTGACGCGATATCCCAGGAACGAGCCCAGTTTCGCCATCGCGGAAGCGAAGTCGATCGCGCCGAAAACCAACATTCGGGGCGGTGGCTCGAAAGAGTTCACGAAGACCGACATGCCCTCACCGCGCCGCTGGCCGTCCGGGCCGTATTGCAGCGAGCCGGTACGGCCGGAGTTGAGCATGCCGCGAGCGTCGTCCAGGACCGCCGCGTCGGCCCGCTCGGAGCCGAGGCCGCCGGCGACCCGGTCGGGCCAGACGACGACCAACCGGCGGCCGAGCCACCGCGGATTCGGGTGGCGCACGACGGTCGCGACGGCCACCGGCTCTTCGGTACGGACGGACTCCACCACCCGCGACAACTCGGGGAAGGTGCCGGAATCGATCTTTTCCACATATACGTCAAGGATGCCACCGCAGGTCAGACCCACCGCGAAGGCATCGTCGTCGCTGACGCCATACCGCTGGAGCACCGGCTCCCCGTCGCCAAGCACCTCGTTCGCCAACTCGTAAACGGCTCCCTCGACGCAGCCGCCGGAGACGCTGCCGCTGGCGGTGCCATCGGTCCCGACCAGCATGGCAGCGCCGGCCGGGCGGGGCGCCGAGCGGAAGGTGGACACCACCGTTCCCAACCCCACCGACTCGCCCGCCTGCCAGCGTCGATAGAGCTCGTCCAGGACATCACGCATGCGGAACCTCCGTCCGGACGGACCCGGCTGGGGCGGCCGAATTCAGGACATGTGACCACAGCCGCCGCAAAGTAGCCAAACTGTGACCCGCTAACAACAGGTCAACATGCGGCAGCGCCGCCGCAATTCCCGACTGCACCGGAGCGTAACCCTGCCGGCCGGCGTGTGGGTTCACCCAGAACACCGCACGGGCCAGTCGGCGCAGCCGGGCCATCTGCTCGGCCAGCAGGTCGGTGTCTCCCCGCTCCCACACGTCCGAGAAGAGTACGACGACTGACTGGCGGGCGATCCCGCGTTGACCCCAGCGGTCCAGGAACGCACGCAGGGTTTTTCGCCGAGCCGGGTGCCGCCGTGGAAGTCCGGTACGGCCCGGCCGGCGGCGGCCAGCGCCGCCTCCGGGTCACGCAACCGCAACTGCCGGCTCACTCGGGTCAGCCGAGTGCCGACGGTGAAGACCTCGGTGCTGCCCGGACTGCGTCGGGCCACCGCGTGCGCGAACCGCAGCAGAGCGTCCGCGTACGGACTCATCGAACCTGAGACGTCGATCAACAGCACCACCCGGCGCGGCCGGTCACCCCGCCGTACGTGCCGGAGCCGAGCCGGTTCGCCGCCGGTGGCGAGCATCGCCCGGACCGTACGGCTGGCGTCCAGCCGGCCCCGCCGGGACGGCTTGGACCGCAGCGCCCGCCGGCGTGGCGGATCCAGCCGGAGGGTAGTCATCAACTGCCGCAGGTGATCACGTTCGGCAACGGTCAGCTCGGCGATGTCTCGGTGGTGCAGCACCTCGACATCACTGGCGAAGACCCGCCCCTCCTTGCCTCACTCACCCTCCTTGCC
>NZ_WOTO01000077.1 GCF_010993775.1 Fodinicola feengrottensis
CAGGAAAAGCAGGCTTTTGACACCAGAACTCCGACGAGCGTGATCCGGCCACCGAACAGGCAACCGGCTGAGACGTCCCACCTCCAACACGCCGTTCCCCAGCCAGTGCTGCGGGGTCGGCCCGGACAGCGCCTGGGTCAGGTCCTGGTCGTCCGGGCCGTAGGGCGCGATCACCGGCGCGAGCAGGCTGGCCAGCGCGATCACGACCAGATAGCCGGCCGCCAGCCTCGCCAGTGGCCGCCTCACATCCGGACTTTCGGGTTCAGCGCGGCATACCCGATCTCCACCACGAGATTGACCCCGACCACCAGCAACGTGAACACCACAGCTACGCCTTGAATCACTGGAATGTCGTGTGTCGATGCCGCCGAAACCGCCAGCCCGCCCAGTCCTGGCAGCACAAAGACGGTCTCAGCAAGGACCGCCCCGCCAAAGAGCCCGACCACCACCAATCCGACCACGCTCAGCACCGGCGTCGCCGCGTTTCGCAGTACGTGCCGGAAAATCACCGACCACTCCGGCACTCCTCGGGCCCGCAGCACCATCACGTACTCCCGGCCGAGTTCGGCCAGCACACCGTCCCGGGTCTGCTTGGCGATCGGCGCGCTGCTGCCCAAACCCAGGGTCAACACCGGCAGGACCAAGGAGGCCAGCCAGCCGCCGACCGAGTCGGCGGCCGGGGTGTAGCCGGTGGCCGGGGGAACAGCGGCAGCGCCACCGCGAACAACGCCACCAGCACCAGCCCGAGCCAGTAGCTCGGCACCGCCAGTCCGAGCAAAGACCCCACATCGACCAGCCGGCCCAGAAAAACCACCGCGCAACGCGCTCGCGACCCCCCCAGCCCGACGCCCACCGCGGTCGCGACCAGGACGGCGCCGCCGACCAGCGAAAGCGTGACGCCCAGCCGGCCCGAGAGCTCGTGGGTGACCGCGTCCGACGACTGCAGCGACTGGCCGAGATCGCCATGCACCGCGGCGGCGAGCCAGTGCACATATTGTTGCCACAGCGGCTCATCCAGATGCAGCTGGCGACGCAGCGCGACATACTGCGCCGGGCTCGCGTTCACTCCGAGGATGGCTCGCGCGGCATCGCCGGGCACCAGGCTGGCCAGTACGAAGGTCAGCATCGAGACGCCGAGCACCAGGGGCACGGCGGTCAGCAGCCAGCGTACGACGATCTTGCGCATTCACCCCTCCCCGGTTATTTGGTGTCGAACCAGTCCAGCGGCGACGCCACCGGCACCGCGGGGCTGACAGTCAACCCACCCAGGTCGGCACGGCCGAAATACAGGACCGGAGTGAAGGCCACCGGCGCGAACCAGGCGTTCTCGACGAGATATTCCTGCATCTGCTGGTCAAGTCGGCGGCGCGCGCGGCCGGCTCGGCGGCAGCTGCCTGGCCGTAAAGCGCGATCAGCGGCGCGGAGGACGTCTTGAAGCCGTTGAAAACCGCGGCCGCCGGCAGGAAAAGTCCCTGTCCCATCAAGTACATCGGGCCGGCACCAACCCACCAGCACGGTCGGATAGCGATGGTTGGTGGAGTCGGTGACGTACGACTGCGCGTCGGTCACCGTCGTCAGCTTGAGGGTGATGCCGACTTTCGCCAGCTGGCCGGCAATTGCCTGCCCCATGGTGTCCATGCCGGGAAACTGCAGGACCAGCACCGCCAGCGTGAACCCGTTCCGATAGCCGGCGGCGGCCAGCAACTGCTTCGCCTTTGCCAAGTCGTACGGGTATCTTTTCGCGGCGGCCGGCGAGTATCCATCGGCGCCGGGGACCACGGTCTGTACGGTCGGCACCCCGTACTGCCCCAGCACTGCCCGGGAAACGGTGGCCCGGTCGATCGCGTAGTTGATCGCCTGCCGCACCCGTACGTCCCCAAGTGGTTTGCTGACCTGGCCACCTCGGTCGATGAGATTGAGGCCCTGCCAGACAAACGGCACCGACGCGACCTGCATGCCGGCCGCCTTGGCCTGCGCCGCGGTCGCCACGTCCGCGCCGGTGATCACACGTCGACCTGTTTGGTTTTCAACGCGTTCAACGCGGCCTGCGGGTTGGCGATTACCCGCATGACGATTTTTTGGTAGTGCTGGCGGGAAGGATCGTAATAGCCGCGCCGAGCCACGTACGTGTAAATGGTCTCCGGCGACGCTCGTCGACGGATCGAAGACGTACGCGCCAATGCCCCCGCGCTCGGCGTCGACACCGTGAGTTTGGCCGGATCCGCAAGGCCTTTCGGGCTGATGATCTCCCCCACGCCATAGAACTGTGTGAGGATCTGCGGCATCAGCGGCACCGGAGCAGCCAGTTTGATCGAGAGGCTGAGCGGCCCGGTGACGTCGACGGATTGCACCGCTCCCAGCAACTGGGCCTGCGCACCGACGGCTTTTCGAGCATAGTCAAGCGAAGCCTTCACCCCGGCGGCTGTCAATGCGCCGCCATCGGAAAAGGTCACCCCCGGCCGAAGCGCCAGCGTGAAGTCTTTGTTCCCGGTGCCGACGTACTTCCAGGAAGCCGCAAGCGCCGGTTTCAGCGAGCCGTCGGACGCCTGATAAATCAGCGGGTCGTAGGCCAGCATCGTGTACGAGACGAAGGCGTTGTCGACGGTCGCCGGGTTGAGGCTGTTCGGTGCCGACGGGACCGCCACTGTCAACGTCCGCCCGGCCACTGGCTTGCCCTTCGGTGCCGGGGCACCATCGCGGCCCGCACCGCCACCGCAGGCGGCGGTCACCGCCAAGGTCGCCGCGACCACCAGCGCCAGGACGCTTCGATCTCGCGCTCCGCCGATCGACACGAGGACCTCCGGAAGGCTCGCCATCTTGTGACCTGCCCCACATAGTCCGCATCGCCCGAGCCCTTGTCAAGCGCTTTACAAAAATCACTTCACAAGAAGCCTGGTCTGTCCACAAGGCCGACGAAACCGGGGATCAGCAGAGGGCGAGCGCGGCGGCCAGCAGGTCGTGACGGGTGGCGTCGAGCCACTGGATCTGGTCGTCCCGCGGCGGAACCAGCTGCGCTGGCGGCGGACGAACCGTCGGGTGGCCCGCGCGGTCACGTCGACCACCTCGGTCTCGGGCAGCTCGCCGTCGAACATCCGCAGCACCTGCGCGTACCCAAGGGCCCGGGACGCCGTCAGCCCGGACCGCAGCCCGCGCCGCTCCAGCTCGCGCACCTCGCGGACCAGGCCGGCGGCGAACATCCGGTGCACCCGCTCGTCGACCCGGTCGTCGAGGTCGTCCGGCGTACGATCCAGGCCGATCTGAAGGGCGTCGTAGACGGGCTGGCGATCGGGCAAGCTCGCCGCGAACGGCCGCCCGGTGATCTCCATCACCTCCAGCGCGCGGACGATCCGCCGCCCGTTGCTGGGCAGGATGACCGCGGCGGCGGCTGGGTCGGCAGCGCCCAGCCGGGCATGCATCTCGGCCGCGCCGACGACCTCGAGCTCGGCCTCCAGCCGGGCGCGTACGTCCGGGTCGGTGCCAGGGAAGTCGAAGGCCCCAGGACGCCCGCAGGTAGAGGCCGGAGCCGCCCACCAGGATCGGCACCCGCCCGGCGGCCAGCAGCTCGTCGATCACCTCGCGCGCGTACCGCCGGTAGAGCGCGACGCTGGCGGTCTCCGCCACCTCCCAGAGGTCGAGCAGGTGGTGCGGGATCCCGCCGCGCTCGGCCAGCGTGGGCTTGGCCGTACCGATGTCCATGCCGCGGTAGAGCTGCATCGAGTCGGCGTTGATCACCTCGCCGCCGAGTCGCTGGGCGAGCCGGACGCCCAGCGCCGTCTTGCCGGTCGCGGTCGGGCCGACGATCGCGAGCACGTCAGCCACCGAAACCTCGCACATTGCGCAACCCCGCGACCACGGAAAGAGACTTCGGGCGATCGGCAACGGGCACGGAAGAAGACCTTAGCGGTCGCCGGCGTCACACCAGGTGACCAGCGGCCGCGGGCATTCGTGCCTTGAATAGAGTAAGCGGTGAATTGCCGGCGGGGAGCGGGTCGAATATACGCGACAATGCGACTGCACGCGCGATGGGGCCCCGCAGCGCGACGCTGGTGAAGGGCCGGGAAACGAGGGTGGTCATGGTCGACGGCGAGACGCCGCAGAGCCAGTTCGGGCGCATCGACGCCGACGGCACGGTCTACGTCCGAACGGCAGCGGGTGAACGGACTGTCGGGTCCTGGCAGGCCGGGTCGGCGGAGGAGGGTTTAGCTCACTTCAGCCGCAGATACGACGATCTGGTGACCGAGGTCGTGCTGATCGAGAATCGGTTGGCATCGGGCAGTACGGACGCCTCACACGTCGCCGGCAGCGTGAAACGGTTGACCGACAGCCTGCCGACGGCGGCGGCGGTCGGCGATCTTGACAAGCTCGCCGCCCGCCTGGAGGTGCTGTCCGGCAAGGTCGCCGAGGGCGCCGAGAAGGCCAAAGCCGAGCGGGCCGCCCAGCGCGAGGCCGCCGTGGTGGCCAAGACCGCGCTGGTCGCCGAGGCCGAGCTGATCGCCGCCGAGTCCACCCAGTGGAAGACGGCCGGTGACCGGCTGCGCGCGATCCTGGACGAGTGGAAGGCGATCCGCGGCGCCGACCGCAAGTCCGACGGCGACCTGTGGAAGCGCTACGCCGCCGCCCGGGACGCCTTCGGCCGCCGCCGCGGCAGCCATTTCGCCAGCCTGGACGCGGCCCGTCGGGAGTCGCAGACGGCCAAGGAGAAGCTGGTCGCCGAGGCTGAGGAGCTGGCCACCTCCAGCGAGTGGGGTCCGGCCGCGACCCGACTGAAGCAGCTGATGGGCGACTGGAAGGGCACCGCGCCGCGCGCCGCGCGAGGCCGAGGACACTCTCTGGACCCGTTTCCGGGCCGCCCAGGACGCCTTCTTCGCCCGCCGCAACGAGGTCTTCAGCGAGCGGGACGCCGAACAGCGCAACAACCAGAAGGCCAAGGAGGAACTGCTCGCCGAGGCCGAGAACCTGCCCATCGACACGGACGTACGAACGGCGCAGGCCAAGATGCGGGACATCCAGTCCCGCTGGGAGTCCGTCGGCCGGGTCCCCCGCGACTCGATGGGTGACCTGGAGTCACGCCTGCGGGCCGTCGAGGAGGACATCCGCGACGCCGCCGACAGCGAATGGCGGCGTGGCAGCGCGGACGCCAACCCGCTGCTGACTCAGATGCGCAACCAGGTCGCCGAGGCCGAACAGCGCCTGGAGCGGGCCCGTGCGGCCGGCGACAAACGCCGTGTCAAGGACGCCGAGCAGGCCCTGGACAGCAAGCGCCGCTTCCTGCAGCTCGCCGAGCAGCCGCAATAATCCGCGCGAGGGTGACGCGAAACGTCACCCTCGGGTGGGGATTTTCGGCATGCCGAGGAGCACGCCGGGCGTACGTGGCGCGGCACCGGCCGCGGCGATGTCGCCGGCGCGCGTACGGCGGTGGGAAAGCAGAGTGCCGTCGGCGACCAGGTGGTGCGGCGCGCCATAAGTGACCTCAGTGGTCACGACGTCACCAGGGCGGATCACCGAAGCGTCGCCGGCGAAATGCACCAGCCGACCGTCCCGGGCGCGGCCGGAGAGCCGGTGCGTACGAGCATCCTTGCGGCCTTCGCCGGTGGCGACCAGCACCTCGACCGTCTCGCCCACCAGCGCGCGGTTGGCGGCCAGCGAGATCTCGTCCTGCAACGCCTGCAGCCGGACATATCGCGCCTGTACGACGGCCTTCGGGATCTGGTCGTCCATCGACGCGGCGGGCGTACCGGGCCGCGGCGAGTACTGGAAGGTGAAGGCGCTGCTGAACCGCGACTGCTCGACGACATCCAGCGTCGCCTGGAAGTCGTCGTCGGTCTCGCCCGGAAAACCGACGATGATGTCGGTGGTGATCGCCGCGTGCGGGATCTCCTCTCGCACCCGCCGCAGGATCGACAGGTAACGCGAGGACCGGTACGAGCGACGCATTCGGCGCAGCACGTCGTCCGAGCCCGACTGCATGGGCATGTGCAGCGACGGGCACACGTTTGGGCGTCTCGGCCATCGCGACGATCACGTCGTCGGTGAAGTCGCGTGGGTGCGGCGAGGTGAAGCGGACCCGCTCCAACCCCTCGATGTCGCCGCAGGCCCGCAGCAGCTTGCCGAAAGCTTCCCGGTCGCCGAATTCAGCGCCGTACGAGTTCACGTTCTGACCGAGCAGCGTCACCTCCAGCACGCCGTCGGCGACCAGCGCCTGCACTTCGGCGAGGATGTCGCCCGGCCGGCGGTCCTTCTCCTTGCCCCGCAGCGACGGCACAATGCAGAAGGTGCAGGTGTTGTTGCACCCGACCGAAACCGACACCCAGCCGGCGTAGGTCGACTCGCGGCGGGACGGCAGGCTGGAGGGAAAGACCTCCAGCGACTCCAGGATCTCCACCTGCGCCTCGGCGTTGTGCCGCGCACGCTCCAGCAGGACGGGCAGCGAGTGCATGTTGTGCGTACCGAAGACCACGTCCACCCACGGCGCCTTGCGGACGATCTCGCCGCGGTCCTTCTTCTGCGCCAGGCAGCCGCCGACCGCGATCTGCATGCCGGGCCGGCCGCGCTTGGCCGGCCGGAGCATCCCGAGATTGCCGTAGAGCTTGTTGTCCGCGTTTTCGCGCACCGCGCAGGTGTTGAAAAAAACAACGACGTCCGCGTCGTCCGGATCATCCCCGCTGGCGCGGACATATCCGGCTTGCTCCAGCAAGCCGGATATCCGCTCGGAGTCGTGAACATTCATCTGGCAGCCGAATGTCCGGACTGCGTAAGTACGCCCGGCCGCATCGGGGGTTAGCGAGATTGTCATAGCGCTAACCAGCGTACGCGGATGTCCGCTCGGCCCAGCGGTCCGGGCGTTTCGCGGACGCCGCCAGCCGTTGTCAGACAGAATGCTTGAGTAAAGAAAACTAGACGACAGCTAGCGGCCGCGTTGATCCCACGTCGTACACCACCGCTAGAGTGCTGCGACACCAGCCGAACAGACCTCCAAAGGAGCCGCTGATGGGTCAGTCTCGAATGCCCTGGTCAAGGACAGGTCACCGGATCCCCAAGCCGGTGAACCGCTGGTCGTCCTTGCCGACGTGAACAAGCATTTCGGTGAACTGCATGTCCTGCGCGGCATCGACATGCGGATCAACCGGGGCGAAGTGGTGGTCGTGATCGGCCCGTCCGGATCCGGCAAGTCGACGCTCTGCCGGGCGATCAACCGGCTGGAAACGATCGAGTCCGGTTCCATCACGATCGACGGCGTGCCGCTGCCGACCGAAGGCAGGGAACTTGCCCGGCTGCGCAGCGAGGTCGGGATGGTTTTTTCCAGCAATTCAACCTTTTCGCCCACAAAACCGTGGTCGAGAATGTCATGTTAGGCCCCATTAAGGTGCGCAAGGCCCAGAAAGCCACGGCACACCAGCAGGCGATGGAGCTGCTCACCCGGGTAGGGGTGGCCAACCAGGCCGACAAGTATCCGGCGCAGCTGTCCGGTGGCCAGCAGCAGCGAGTGGCGATCGCCCGGGCACTCGCCATGCGCCCGAAGATCATGCTGTTCGACGAGCCGACCAGTGCACTGGACCCGGAAATGGTCAACGAGGTGCTGGAAGTGATGACCTCGCTGGCCAAGGACGGGATGACCATGGTGGTGGTCACGCACGAGATGGGCTTCGCCCGGCGGGCCGCCAACCGAGTCGTTTTCATGGCCGACGGGCAGATCGTCGAGCAGAACGATCCGGACGAGTTCTTCACCAACCCCCAGTCCGACCGGGCCAGGGACTTCCTCTCCAAAATCCTCACCCACTAACTGATTTCATATCGAAAGGAAGACGATGAAGCTACGGAAGCTTCTGGTCGTCGGCATGGTCGGAGCGCTCGCGCTCACCGCGGCCTGCGGCAAGACGGGCAGCCCGACCTCCGGCCCGACCGGGTCGGCCGTGACCGTGCCGGTCGCCACCGGCGTGACCGTCGCCGGCTCGACCACCTTCACCAACATGACCAAGCGCGGCAAGGTCATCATCGGCGTCAAGGAAGACCAGCCGAACCTCGGATACAAGGACCCGACGACAGGCAAGTACTCCGGTTTCGACATCTACATCGCGAACGCGATCGCCGCGAAGCTCGGGTACGGCCCGGACAAGATCCAGTATCAGGCGGTCTCGTCCCAGAGCCGCGAGCAGGCGATCGCCAACGGCCAGGTCGACTACTACGTCGGGACGTACTCGATCACCGACAAGCGCAAAACGCAGGTGTCGTTCGCCGGGCCGTACTACATCTCCGGCCAGGACCTGCTGGTCCGCAAGGGCGACACCTCGATCACCGGCCCGGAGACCATCAAGGGCAAGAAGGTGTGTTCGGCCACCGGCTCGACCTCGATTCAGACCCTCAAGGCCGACAAGGCCAAGTACGGCGCCGAAACAGTCGAGTTCGAGAAGTATTCGCAGTGTGTGGACGCGTTGCTGAACAACCAGGTCGACGCGGTCACGACCGACGACTCGATCCTGAAGGGTTATGCGGCGCAGCAGCCGACCAAGTTGCAGGTCGTCGGCAAGCCGTTCTCCAAGGAGGAATATGGCGTCGGCCTCGCGCTGAACGACTCGGCGCTGCGCGGCAAGATCAACGACATCCTGAACGGCCTGGAGCAGGACGGCACCTGGAAGAAGATCTACGACGGCACGCTCGGCAAGTCCGGCTCGACTTCGGAGCCGCCCGCGCTTGAGCGTTACTAACGCATTCCCGCTGGCGCCCGCGGTCCACGGTGACCGCCGGCGCCAGCGGTCTCTTCCGGCTTCGAAAACGTAGGCGGCGGTATGCACGCTCTGGTAAACCTGTTCTCCCCGGTGACGGACCACTGGCCGCTTTATCTGCAGTCCTTTGGCGTCACCGTCCTGCTTTTCCTCATCTCCGGCGTCGCCTCGCTTTTGTGGGGCACCGCGCTGGCCGGCATGCGGGTCTCACCGGTCCCGGTGCTGCGGGCATTTGGCACCGGATATGTGAACCTGCTCCGCAACACCCCACTGACCCTGGTGTTCTTCTTTGTGACGTTCGGATTCCCGTACCTGGACATCCACTTCTCGTTCTTCGCCTTCGCGCTGATCGCTCTCACGGCGTACACATCGGCGTTCATTTGTGAGGCCGTACGAGCCGGCCTCAACTCGGTGCCGCCCGGCCAGGCCGAAGCGGCCCGCGCGGTCGGCCTGACGTTTTTCCAGACCCTCAACCTGGTGTTGCTGCCGCAGGCGTTCCGTGCGGTCGTCCCGCCGGTGTCCAGTCTTTTGATCGCCCTGCTCAAAAAAAAACACCACGATCGCGGCCGGGTTCAGCGTGGCCGAGGCAGGCACCATCCGGGCCAACCTCTCCGAACTCGGCTATGCGGCCTTCCCGGTGCTGATCTGGGTGGTCATCGGATTCCTCATCCTGGTCCTGCCACTTTCGGCGCTGCAGCGCTGGTTCGAGCGACGCTGGAGGGTGGCATGAGCACGGCCTCGGTTCTTTTCGACGCCCCAGGGCCAAAAGCCCAGGCCCGCTACCTGACCGGCGGCATCGTCGGCTCGGTGGTCCTGGTCGCGGTGTTCGCGTTCGTCGTCTACCGCTTCTGGGTCACCGGCCAGTTCGACGGTCAGAAATGGTCGATTTTCGAATACCAGCAAGTGCAGCTGACCATTCTCAGTGGCTACCTGAACACCCTCGCCGCGGCCGCGATGGCGGCCGTGCTGGCCGTGACGCTCGGCGCGTTGCTGGCCGCCGCCCGACTGTCGGACCACCGGTGGCTGCGCGGGCCCGCCTTCGCGGTGGTGGAACTGTTCCGCGCGATTCCGTTGCTGCTGTTGATGTTCCTGGCCTATTACGCGGCACCCGGCATTGGGCTGACGTTCAGTCCGTTCTGGTCGGTGGTCCTGGGCCTGACGCTCTACAACGGCTCAGTGCTGGCCGAGATCTTCCGGGCCGGCGTGGAGGCGGTGCCCAAGGGACAGGCCGAAGCCGCGTACGCGATCGGAATGCGCAAGACCCAGGTGATGACCACCGTGCTGCTCCCCCCCCCAGGCCGTACGGACCATGTTGCCCACGATCATCAGTCAGCTGGTCGTGCTGCTGAAGGACACCGCACTCGGTTTCCTCGTGACGTACGACGAATTGCTGAAGCAGCTGAAACAGCTGGCGACGGCACCTGATTTCGCTTTCCCGCTGATCCCGCTGACGCTGGTCGGCGGCAGCATCTACATCGCGACCTGCCTGCTGCTGGCTTTCCTGGCGAACCGCCTGGAGGCCCGGACCAGGCGCTCGGTCAAGGTCGCTCCCGGTGCCGTGGTGGACGCGCGGCGGACGCGGCCGGCGCCGCCGCCCAAGGTGGCGGCGCGATGGGTGGTGGCGCCCCACCGATCGGCGGTTTGTAGTCGCTCGTACGGCAAAAGGGCCCGCACTCGACCTCGAGTGCGGGCCCTTTTGCCGGTGGTGCCGATAATGCCACCGGTAACGAAGCCCGCCGGCCCGGCGACCAGCCCCATCACCGCCCCAGCTCAAACGGAATATTTCCCCGACGCCAACGATTGGTAAGCGGCTCGTTACGTTTTAGCGAGCTATCTCGCTGGCGCGGGATTCGCGTACGACGGTGACCCGGATCTGCCCCGGATAGGTCAGCTCCTCTTCGATCTGCTTCGCGAGATCGCGAGCGAGCATGCCGGCAGCGATGTCATCGATCGCGTCCGGGGAAACCATCACCCGAACCTCACGGCCGGCCTGCATCGCGAAGACCTTCTCGACGCCGTCCTTCTCGGCGGCCATTTCCTCGATCCGCTCGAGGCGCTTCACGTACGCCTCCAGGCTCTCCCCCGCCGCGCGCCCGGCCGGCCGCCCGAGCACGAGTCGGCGGCCTGGGTCAGGACAGCTTCGATGCTGTGCGGGTGCACCTCGTTGTGGTGCGCCTCGATGGCGTGTACGACATCTTCGTGCTCGCCGAACTTGCGGGCCAGGTCGGCGCCGATCAGGGCGTGGCTGCCTTCGACCTCGTGGGTGAGCGCCTTGCCGATGTCGTGCAGGAACGCGCGCCGCGCGCGCTTGACGTTCATCGGGTCGACGCCGATCTCGGCGGCCATGTGCGCGGCGATGTGCGCGGTCTCGACCAGGTGTTTCAGCACGTTCTGGCCGTAACTGGTGCGATAGCGCAGCCGACCCAGCAGGGTGACCAGCTCGGGGTGTACGTCGGTGATGCCGACGTCCACGAGCGCGTCCTCGCCAGCGCGCTGGCAGAGCTGCTCGACCTCGGCCTTGGACTGCTCGTACACCTCTTCGATCCGGTGCGGGTGGATCCGACCGTCCAGCACCAGCTTCTCCAGGGTGATCCGGCCAATCTCCCGGCGTACCGGATCGAAGCACGACAACAGCACCGCGGGGGGGGGTGTCGTCGATGATCAGGTTGACGCCGGTGACCGACTCGTACGCCCGGATGTTGCGGCCTTCGCGGCCGATGATCCGGCCCTTCATCTCGTCGCCGGGCAGGTGCAGCACAGCGACCACGCTTTCGGCGGTCTGCTCGCTCGCGACCCGCTGGATCGAGTCGACCACGATGCTGCGGGCTCGCTGCTCGCCGTTGGTGCGCGCCTCCGCCTCGATGTCCCGCACGAGCAGGGCGGCATCCCGCTTGGCCTGCGTCTCGATGTGCTTGATCAGCTCGGCCTTCGCGTCCTCGACGGTCAGTCCGGCGACCCGCTCCAGCTCGGCCGTACGCGCCGCCTCGGCCTCGTCGGCGGCCAGCTCGCGGCTGGCCAGGTCGGTCTCCCGGACCGCGGCCGCCGCCTCGGTCTCGGCCAGCTCGTGACCGCGCTGCTCCATCCGGTTGGCCTGGGTGTCCAGCCGCTGCTCGCGATCGGTAGCCCGGGATTCCCGGCGCTCCAGCTCGGTCTGCAGCCGGCGGATCGAGTCGGTCCGCTCCCCCAGTTCGCGCTGGATGGTCCGGCGGGCCTCTTCGCGGGCGTCGGCCAACTCGTCCCGGGCCTTGCGTTTGGCGTCCTCGGTGATGGCGGCCGCCTCCGTACGAGCGTCGGAAAGCAACCGTTCCACCGCGGGCCGGGCGGCCGCCTCGGCCTCCGGATCCGGAACCGATTCCGCGGTCTCGACCGTTGGAACCGATGTGACCGCAAGTTCCCGGTCGGCTTGCTCGGCAGTCGCGCTGGCGGCGGACCGCGCCGGGACGGCGCTCGCCGCGGGGTCGGCGTGGCCGCGCTGGGCGGCGCCGCCAAAGCCGAACCTCCTGGCGAAGAACAGGACCGTAATGCCGCCGGCCACGACGGCGATGAACACGACGACGAGAGTTAGTACCAGCTGGCTAAAGCCCATCGCCTTCTCCTCCTGCTACGCCGCCACAAGGCGACCGTCGGAGCGCGCAACGGCGCACGCTCCCGCCAGAGGAGCCGCCGCCGTGCGTGCGCACGGCCGCGGGAAACGATATCCACGACGGCTTGCCGCCGTGGAACCACCCGACCGGAAAGGGGTCGGCGAACAAACAACCATCGTATGGATGGCTGGATAGACGGGCATCAGGACCCGGTTCGTCGAGACATCGTTGTCGTGCGTTATGTGGTCGTGCAGTCCGTTACCCGCAGGTATGCGGGCTCCTCATTCGGTAGTTTCGAGGCTATGGCGGCCACCACACAGGGTCAAGCTGGGCGCGACCGCGTGTCCCTGGAACCTGGACAAACCAGTCGAGACTACGGGCCATCCGAGCACATCTTGCCGGTTCGGCCAGGTCACCCTTACCGGAACGAAGCTTAACGGAACCTTAAGTCTCTTCCATTGCGCCAAAAGTCACGTCAGTCAGGTCCAGGTCTGCGGTCCTTACAGCGGCGAGCTCGTCCCGTATGACCGCGGACGCCAGGCCCGCCGGATACCCCTTACGAGCCAGCATGCCCAGCAGCCGGCGAGCGGCTACCTCGGGCGCCAGGGCGCGCATGCTCCGCAGCCGCTTACGCACCAACTCGGCCGCCGAGGCCATCTCGTCACTCGAGTCAACGGTCTCCAGCGCCTGCTCAACCACTCGGCGGCGGCGAGGCCTTTGCGGCGCAGCTCCATCGCGATCGCCCGGCGGGCCAACCCACGACCGCGCCGCCTGGACTCCACCCACTCCTGCGCGAAAGACGCGTCGTCGATCAGTCCGACCTCGGCGAACCTGGCCAGCACGGCGGTGGCGGTCGACTCGGGCACCTCTCGCTGGCGCATCGCCTCGGCCAGCTCGCCTCGCGTACGCGCGCGGCTTGCGAGCAGCCCGAGGCAGATCGACCGGGCTCGCTGCTCGGCGTCCTCGGGGGTCTCGTCGACTGGTTTGTCCAGCTCGGACCGTTTCCTGCGGTCAGCCTTCTTACCACGGCGTTTGGGCTGGTCAGCCTCGTCGTCATCGTCGATCGGCGCGGCGCCGATCGATCGGAGTGGCTCGGCCGGAGCACCGGTTGGCGGTTGGCGGATCTTGCGGCCCGTCGGTCGGGCGGTGCCGGGCGGGAGCTCGTACGCGCTGCCAACCGGCCGCGGGTCGGACTTGGTTGCGCTGTCGACACTGTCCGCATGGCCGCCGGTCACGAGGCCTGCGCTGGTGAAGTGTCGGAGCACCGCGGCCGCGGCCGGCGCCGCGACACCGCGCTCGCGCAGCGCCTCGGCCAGCTCGGGATGAGACCGGCGTCCTTCCGTCATCAGTTGCAGGCAGATCAGGCGTGCTACCTGCTCCGGGTCACTCGGGCCGTCCTCAGAGGGACCTGGAGGGGGTTCACCGGTTGAGTGACCCGAGCGCCCCGGAGCAGGAATTCTTTCGGTGGACATCTGGCGGTCGCACCGGGCCTAGAAGTCGACCGGTGCCGGCACTGTCGCGTCCACGTCGACCACCGCACCCACCCCGAGCTTCTCCTTGATCCGCTTCTCGATCTCGTCGGCGAGGTCCGGGTTGTCCATCAGGAACTTGCGGACGTTCTCCTTGCCCTGGCCGAGCTGATCGCCCTCGTAGGTGTACCAGGCGCCGGACTTGCGGACCAGCCCCTGCTCCACACCCACATCGATGAGCGAGCCTTCGCGGCTGATGCCGTGCCCGAACAGGATGTCGAACTCGGCCTGCTTGAACGGCGGAGCCACCTTGTTCTTCACGACCTTGACCCGGGTCCGGTTGGCGACCGCGTCGCCGGAGTCCTTCAGCGTCTCGATCCGCCGCACGTCCAGCCGCACAGACGCGTAGAACTTCAGCGCCCGGCCACCGGTGGTCGTCTCCGGGGAGTTGTGCACGATCACACCATCGGCCAGATAGTTGTGCGACCCCTCAACCTCGATGTCGAAGCGGTGCATCGACCTCGTGGGCGGCTTGATCTTCACGTCCAGCACCGGAGCGGGCACTGGCAACACCCGAGGCTCAATAAATTCAGGCTCGACCGCGAACTGACCACGGAACCGCTCCAGCAGCTTGTGCTGCATCGACGGGTGGACATACGGCGCGATCAGCTCGTGCAGCTTTGCCGTTTCTTCCTTGGCGAACGTGAGAACCGCCATTTGACGGGCACCGCGCAGCGCAAAGCTTCGGATGGAGATCGAACGCACCGGCGAGGTGCTCGACCAGCCGTTCCCGGGAGCCGGGGCTCATCGCCTCGACACAGATCTCCGAGCGACCGCTGCCCTCCTGCGTTCGCACCTGCAATCCCTTGGAGCGGTTGGCGAACGAGCCGTCGTCGGCATACCAAATGGCCAGGGACAGCGGAGTGAGCGCTTTCAGATATTCCCAGGACAGATGCTTGTGACCGTCGCCGAGATAGACCGCCTGCCGCAGCTCGGCAAGCTCGGGCAACGGCGTCAGGTCAACGAAGCCTGCGTTCTTGGCATTCGTCGTACGCGTCTGGTCGATGTTGCCGAACAGCGACGCCTTCCAGTCCAAATACTCCACTTGCTGCGCGCCATGGCCCATCCGGAACCGAGTGCCAAGGCTGCCCGGGATACGGCTGGGAGACAGCGCCGCGTCCCCCATCAGGCCGCCCAGCACCACATCCCACTGCTGAGAGCTGAGGCGGTGGTTCTGGGAGCATCACCCGGTCACCGGGGATGAGTTCACCCGCCTCACGCCATCCACCTGGAGTCCGCACCAGGTGATTCTCGGTCAGCCCCATCTGAGCGCGCCCATTTCCACCGGGGCGGGCAACGGTGATCTGGAGGAACTTGTCAGCGACTCCGTTGTCGAACCAGTTGACGATCTTCTTCGGCACGACCTTGTCGGTCTCGGGGTCGTACGACAGGACCTCGACCGGCATCTTCTGGTTGACGATCTTTCCGATCTTTTCCTGTGTGCCGTCCGCGAGGCTGATTCGGGTGCCGTAGGAAAGACAACCGAACATGACGCCGATCTTCTCGCGCAACTGGTTGATGAAAATCGCGGTGGTGCCCGTGTTGCTCAGCGCACCGGTCATCTTGCGCAGCGCCTGGCTCATCAGCCGAGCCTGCAGGCCGACGTGGCTGTCGCCCATCTCGCCCTCGATCTCGGCTCGCGGCACCAGCGCGGCCACCGAGTCGATCACCAGGATGTCCAGCGCGCCGGAGCGGACCAGCATGTCGGCGATCTCCAGGGCCTGCTCACCGGTGTCCGGCTGGGAGACCAGCAGCGCGTCGGTGTCCACCCCGAGCACCTTGGCGTAGTCCGGGTCGAGCGCGTGCTCGGCGTCGATGAAGGCCGCGATGCCGCCAGCTGCCTGCGCGTTCGCCACCGCGTGCAGTGCGACGGTCGTCTTACCGCTGGACTCCGGGCCGTAGATCTCCACCACCCGACCACGCGGCAGGCCGCCGATGCCCAGCGCCACGTCCAGCGCGATCGAGCCGGTCGGGATCACCGAGATCGGCACGTGGCCTTTCTCGCCGAGCCGCATGACCGAGCCTTTGCCGAACTGCTTGTCGATCTGCGCGAGGGCCAAGTCGAGGGACTTGTCGCGATCTGCTGCCATGAGGTGCCCCACCTGTTGGTCGTCGGTGCTGGTTCGTCCCGACCGTACGGCCACGGTCGGACATTTTCGGGTCGACCTCGCCGAACTGTGACAGAAACTCGACCTGTGGAAAGCGTACCGAACACCTGTTCGACGGTGTACGCCGACACGCCGGTTCAGATTCAGCGCATCTTGGCCGGGATGTCGAAGGCCTGACAAACCGCCCGCCACACCCCTTGGTGTCCTCGCCGTCCGCCAACGCCTGCTGGATCGTCCGCCCGCCGAGCTGCGGGATCACCTGGTCAGCCGCCACCGACGTGGCGTACCCGGCGCCGAACTGCAGCTCCATCCGCTCCCAGAACTCACTCAATCGCACGCGGAGAGCTTAGGCCCTGTCCCCCGACAACCTGGCCAGCGCGTCACTGTACCTACTAGTATGTACGACCATGACAGTCTCCCACTCCCCCGCCCGCTACGGCCGCCATGCCATCAATCGCCTCGCCGCGGCCACCACTCCAGGCATCCCCGGAGCCCGGGCCGCTCTCGAGTCCTTCTACTACGCCCTCAACCAGCGCGACATCGATGCATTAAGGGAGGTCTGGACACACACATCCACTGGCCCAGCTCAACAACCCACTCGGCGGAATCTGCGCTGCGCGGCGACGCGACGCGATCACCAACCTCTACTCCCACATCTTCACCGGCCCAGTACGACTAACCGTCGAATTCGGCGACATCGTCGAATACGCCGGCACCGACCACGCCGTCTTCGCCGGCCGAGAAACCGGCGAGTACGTCATTGACGGCACAGCCACCCCGCTATCCATTCGTACGACCCGATATTTTCTTTACGAGTCGGGAAAATGGACACAGTTCCACCACCACGGGAGTATTGACGACCCGGTTGCTTTAGAGGCATACCAACACGCCGTAGGCAAATGAGACCAGCCCCGAACGTAACGATACGGCGAAGTTACCATCGGACATACCCTGCTCCGTACCAAGTCACCCACAGTCAAAACCGCACCCCTCCGCAGCCCTTTCCGCACATCCAGGCGCATCCAACTCCCCATCCAGACCGAAGTGGGAAATTGTCGTACTATCCTGAAATCAGATCAGACCCAGGTGACCAGCAGGGCGTGAACTCCGTAGATATTCATGTCAGTCTTGAGTTTCACCTCACTGGCCGAGACGGCGAGCCGCATAGTCGGGAAGCGACGCAGCAGCCCTTCGAAACCGGCGCGCATTTCGATGCGGGCCAGTTGTTGACCGAGGCATTGGTGTACGCCGTGACCAAACGACAGGTGACCGCGGGCCTTGCGGTGGATGTCCAGGGTGTCGGGGTTGTCGAAACGTTTCGGGTCGTGGTTCGCGGCCAGCAGCGAAACGACGACCGTTGATCCCTTGCCGATCGTTTCACCGCCGAGTTCGATGTCTTCGGTGGCGTACCGGTAAAAGATGTCGCCGATCGACAGGTAGCGCAGCAATTCCTCAGTCGCATCGGGCAGCAGCTCCGAATGGGCGCGCAGTTCGGCCAGCTGCTCGGGGTTTTCCAGCAGCGCGAAGGTGCCCAGCGCCAGCATGTTCGCGGTGGTCTCGTGGCCGGCGAGCACAGCAGCAGGAAGGCGACGCCGGTCAGCTCCTCAATGGTGAGGTCGTGCTGGCTGGCGAGGTCGGACAGGATGTCGTCGACGGGCTCGGCGCGCTTGGCCATGACCAGGCCGGCGAGAAAGGTGTTCAGTGCGACGAGGGCGCCCATCTTCTCCTCGAGCGTCTGGTCCTTGACCAGGAACTGGGCGGAGTTGGCCTGGAAGGTCTCCCGGTCGTCGTACGGGACGCCGAGCAGTTCGCAGATCACCAGCGACGGCACCGGCAGCGCGAACTCCTTGACCAGGTCGACTGGCGGAGTCAGCTGTGCCAGGTGATCCAGTTGCCGCTCGGCGATCTCGCCGATGTGCTCTTCGAGCTGCTTCATGCGTTTGACGGTGAACGCGCTGATCAGCCGCTTCCGCAGCCGGCCGTGGTCCGGCGGGTCCATCGCGATGAACAGGCCCGGCATCGGCGGGGACGGTTCGGTGGCGACGGGCATGCCAGGGGTCTCGAACGGTACGTGGGATGAGGTCGAGGTCCAGCCGGGAGCTGAACCGGGTGTCGGCCATCAGCTGGCGTACGGCGTCATAGCCGGTCACGAGCCAGCCCTGGTGCCCGTCGGGCATCACGATGGGACTGACCGGGCGAGCGTCGCGCAGCCGGGTGATCGCGCGGGGCGGGTTGAAAGGGCCGGCGTCGCGGTCCACCGGAAGGCCGTGCGGGATGGCGACTGTCTGACTCATGTGAGGTTCCTTTCGGGTCGCCACCACCCTCGCCGGCAGCCCAGACACGCGTCTGACACGGCCCTGACACCGCTCCACGGTCAAGAAGCGAGCGTGACCTTGACCAGTTCACTCAAGGTGGCCTGTGCGCCTTCCAAGGTCGCCTCGGCGAACCGGGTGTCACCGAGTCGATCCCGCGCGGCCCGCTCGATGCGGGCCGCGTCCGGCTGGGAACGGTCCGGCAGTCCACGTACTCCGGTGCTCGCCGCCAGCAGCCGCGCGGCCTGTTCGTACTGCTGATCACGCAACGCCAGATCCGCGATCCCGATGACGACCTGGGCGATCAGGGCAGGACTGCGCCCCTCGGTCGCCGACTGGAACGCGGAGGCTCGGTGTTCGCGGGCCTCGGCCAGATCCTCGGCCAGATAGCCGAGAAGGTCATGTGTCATCGCGTGGAAGGATTCCCGTGCGACGGCGTCACCCAGCATTTCGGTCGCGACGCCGAGCTGCCGGTACGCCTGCTCGGCGTCGCCGCGCCAATGAGCCAGCTCCGCTTTCGCGATGGCCAGCTCAGCCAGCGCGTTCGGCCAGGCGACCCGGACGGCATACCGTTGCGCCTCGGCCATCGCGGCCGCGCTGGACTCCTCATCGCCGGACAACCAATACAACTGGGCCTGCCGCGATCGCATCGGCACCACATCCTCGATGGCGCCGACCTCGGTGACGACCGCGATCGCCTGCTCGTAAAGCTCGCACGCGCCGCCGAACTCGCCCCGCATGGCGATGCGATTCGCCAGTTCCGTCAGGGCGAACGCCATTCCCCACCGCTCGCCCAGCGTCCGGAACTCGGTCAGGGCCAACTCCAGATACGGCTCCGCGTTCTGAACGTCCTGACCCAGCAGGATCCGCATCCTGCCCAGTTGCAGCCGAGCCAGGGCGCGCACCCAGGCGTCCTGGTCGTCCAGCAGCGATTCCCACGTGGTCAGGTACGCATCGGGCCCCTGCAGCGTGTATTGCAGCGCCGCGACCAGCCGTACGACCGGGTGATCGACCCGCACCCGATGACTGATCTCGTGCACCTTGCCAATCCCACTCCGCCGCCCGCCGTTCGTCCGCCCGACCCGAGGTCAGGACCGCCGCGACCAGTCCGTACGCGATGGCCCGAATCTCGTCGCCGACCTCGCCGGGCGTGCTGGTGGCGGCCAGCAGCAGCTCGTTGCCCTCCGCCTTGTGGCCAGCCAGCCACCAGTACCAGCCAGCGGCGGCGACGAGCCGCATCGCGCCGGCTCCGTCGCCGGCCGCCCGACCGCGGCCCGTACCGCGGCGGCGATGTTGTCGTGCTCGACCTCCAGGGCGGCGAGCCATTCCAGCTGCTCGGCGCGGCGCAGGTGCGGCTCAGCGGTTTCCGCGAGCTCAGTGCAATACCCCGAGGTGAGCGCGCCGCGCCGAGTCCGACTCACCGGCCTCGGTCAACCGCTGGCTCGCGTATTCCTTGATGGTGCCCAGCAAGCGATACCGCGGAGCGCCCTCGCCCGCGGTGACCACCAGCGATTTCTCGGTCAACGCGGTGAGCAGCTCAAGCACCTCCCCCGCTCCAGCGCAGACCCGCTCGGCCGCCTCCAGGCTCGCGCCACCGGAGAACACCGCGAGCCGGCGCAGGACGACCCGCTCCGCGTCGGTGAGCAGCTCCCAACTCCAGTCGACCATCGCGCGCAGGGTCCGATGCCGCGGCAGCGCCGTACGGCTGCCGCCGGTCAGCAGTCGAAACCGGTCGGCGAGGCGGTGCGCGAGCTGGTCGAGGGACATGGTGCGCAACCTGGCCGCGGCCAACTCGATGGCCAGCGGCATCCCGTCCAGCGCCCGGCAAACACGCGCCAAGGTCGACAACGTTTCCTCGTCGGTAGCGAGATCGTTGCGGATGGCACTGGCCCGGTCCAGCAGCAGTCGTACGGCCGGCGCGGCCGCGATCTGCGTGGGGTCGGCGTCCTGCGCTGGTACGACCAAGGGCGCGACCGGCCACAATGCCTCGCCGGTAATGCCGAGGGGTTCTCGGCTCGTCGCGAGGATCCGCAGCCTTGGGCACTCTCCGAGCACTCGATGGGCGAAAGCCGCCGCGGATTCGATCACATGCTCGCAGTTGTCCAGGACCAGCACCAACGCCCGCTCGTGGAGCGCGGCGATGACCCGTTCGATCGGCTCCGCGTCGGACGGATCGCCCAGCAGCGCCTCGCGCAGCTTGAGCGCGTCGAGCGTCGCCTGGGCCACGTCTCCGCCGGCACCGATGGCCGCGAGCTCGACCAGCCAGGCCCCATCGGGTGAGTCGCCCAGCCGGGTACGCGCGGTTTCGGTGGCCAGCCTGGTCTTTCCGGAGCCGCCCGGCCCGATCAAAGTGGTGAGCCGGTGGTCGGCGACGAGGTCGCGGACCGCCCGGATGTCAGCGTCTTTGCCGACGAAACTGGTCAGCTCGGCGCGCAGGTTGGTTTTCCAGGTTTGCGCTGGCCGTGCCAGCTCACCGCGCAGCAACGCGACATGCAGTTCGGAAAGCTCCGGTGACGGGTCGACACCCAGCGTGTCGGCCAGGCTTTCCCTCGTACGCTGGTAAATCTCCAGCGCCTCATTGTCGCGACCAGCGGCGGCGAGGGCCCGCATCAAAGCGCCAACCAGGCGTTCCCGGGCCGGATGCGCGGCCACCAGGTCGATGAGCTCGGCGACCAGCTCGACACCTTGACCAAGGCCGATCTCCGCGTCGAACCGGTCCTCGATGGCGGTCAGGCGGAGCCTGTCGAGCCGGGTGACCGCGCGCGTCGAAAGGTGCGCTTTCCAGCAGGCCGATGTCCTGCATAGCCGCCCCGCGCCCACAACGCGAGAGCCTCGCGCAGCCGCCGTGGATCCTGGTCCTCGCGCGCCTGGCCGACGAGGCGTTCGAACCGTACGGCATCGACGGCGTCGGGTTCCACGGTCAACCGGTAGCCATTCGACTGTCCCTCTATCACCGCGTCCGGCAGTGCCTTGCGCAGCCGGGAAACCAGGCGTTGCAAGGCATTCGCCGCATCGGCGGGCGGGTGCTCGCCCCAAATCCAGTCGACCAGCCTCGCCTTGGGGACGACGTGACCGGGCTCCAGCGCGAGGGCGACCAACAGCCCGCGCAACCGGGCGCCCGGCACGTCGGCGAAGACGCCGTCGCCAGTACGAACCTCGAACGGCCCCAGCATCCCGATGTGCACCCGTGAAACTTTAGGCCGTGTCCTAGGCCACGCCGAATCCGTACGTCGTCTTCGTCGCGTAAACCTGCCCGGGCCGCAGCACGGTGCTGGGGAACGAGGGCTGGTTGGGCGAGTCCGGGTAGTGCTGCGTTTCCAGCGTGAACGCGTCACCCTGGCGGTAGGTCCGTCCGGTGAGACCGGTGAACGCGCCATTGAGGAAATTGCCGGAGTAGATCTGCACGCCCGGCTGATCGGTGGTGCAGGTCAGCCACCGCCCGGATGCCGGGTCGTACGCGCGAACGACCTGACGGGTTTTTTTTTCCGCCGTGGTAGCCGTTGAGCACCCAGTTGTGGTCGTAGCCGGGGCCGATCAGGATCTGCGGGTGGCCGACGCGTACGTCCTTGCCGATCGGCTTGGCCTGCCGGAAGTCGAAAGGCGTGCCGCCGACCGTGGGCAGGTCGCCGGTGGGGATCAGGTTGACGTCGACCGGGGTGAAAGCGTTGGCGTTCACCTCCAGGATCTGGCCTTCGACGGTGCCCGAGCCCTCGCCCGCGAGGTTGAAATACGCGTGGTTGGTGAGGTTGACGATCGTCGGCTTGTCGGTCGTCGTCGTCGCGTGGTACCCGATGGTCAGCTCGTTGGCCGAGTTCAGCGTGTATTCGACCGTGGTGTCCAGGTTTTCGGGGGGAAACCCATCTCGCCATCGACGCTGACGTAGTGAAAACTCACGCCGACCCGGGAGGTTTCCTTGATGACGGTGGCTTTCCAGACCTTCTTGTCGAACCCGATCGGGCCACCGTGCAACGCGTTTTCGCCATTGTTGATGGGAATCTGGTACGACTTGCCGTCGATGCTGAACTTGCCCTTGGCGATCCGGTTGCCGTAACGACCAATGGTGGCGCCGAAGTACGGGCTTTCGGCGATGTAGTTGGCGAGCGTGGGCAGGCCGAGCAGGATGCTCTGTCGGTGGCCGTGCCGATCCCCGAAAGTGATCGTCTGCAGGGTCGCGCCGTACGTGAGCATCTGCACCTGGACACCATGCGCGGAGCCAAAGGTGTAGCGCTCGACCGCCACCCCGTCGGTAGTGCTGCCAAAAGGCTCGGAGCTGATCGACAGCTTTCCGCCCGTTGGCAGCGCGGACGACGACGGGATGGCGGTCGCCGCGGCGGCCGGTGTCGACCCCCCCATCATGGCTGCCACTCCTCCCACTCCGAGGGCACCGGCTCCCAGCATCACGGCACGACGCGACACGTCAGTCATGGACGTCTTCCCATCTGAAGATTGGTGGCCGGCCCCGCCGGGGTCAGCCCTTGATGCCCGTCTGGGCCACGCCCTCGACGAGATAGCGCTGCAGGAAAAGGAAAACCAGCACGAGCGGCAGAATAGAGACGGCCGCGCCGAGGAACACCTCGTGCAGGTTGATGGTCTGGGCGGTGATGAAGCTGGAAAGCGCCACCTGCACCGTCCACGAAGATGGGTCCTGGCCGATCACCAGCGGCCACAGGAAGGAGTTCCAGGCGGCGATAAACGTGATGACCGCGATCGCCGCGTAGAACTGCAGCGAGTTCGGGAACACGATCCGCCAGAACGTCCCCCAGTAGCTCAGCCCGTCCACTCGGGCCGCGTCCTCCAACTCCACCGGGAAATTCAGGAAAAACTGGCGGAACAGGAAAGCCACGAACCCGGAGAACAGCCCCGGGATGATCAGGCCACGCAGGTCCGACACCCACCCGAGCGACGACACCAGCACGAAACTGGGCACGAACGTGACCGCGCTGGGAATCATCAGGGTGACCAGCACAGAATAGAAGACTTTGTTCGCGTGCTTGTACGGAATCCGGGCCAGGCCGTAACCGGCCATCGAGCCGAGCAGCAACTGCCCAGCGGTCTGTACGACCGCGATCAGCCCGGAGTTGAGCAGCGCGTGCCCCATCGGCACCGACGGGTCGGAGAACAGCTCTCCCAGGTTTTCCCAGTGCAGGCTGGACGGGAAGAACGTCCAGTTGGGCGACGTGATGTCGTGCTCGGAAGACAGCCCGTTGCGCAGGATCAAATAGTACGGCAGCAGGAAAAGCACGGCCGCGATCACCAGCACGGTGTAACGCAGCACCGTGCCCAGCACGCCCCGGACACTGCCGCTCTGGCCGCCGACCGCGCCGACCGGTTTGGGCGCCAGCAGAGAAAAGGCCATTAGTCCGACGCCCTTCCGAATCCAAGGACACGCGCCTGGAAAATGGTGACCACCGCGATCAGGACGGCCAGGATCAGCGCGCCGGCGCTGCCGTGCCCGTAGTCCTGGCTGGCCCCCAGCGCCGTGTAATAGAGATAAACCAGTGGCGGTCGCGCGTACGGCACATTGCCGAGCAGGTTGTAGAACTCGTCAAATGCCTGGTATGCGTTGATAAGGTTCAAGATCAGCACAGCGACGGTGGCCGTACGCAACCCCGGCAATGTCACGTTGACGAAGGTCTGCCAGCCCGGCTTGGCTCCATCGACGTAAGCGGCCTCGTAGAGGTTGCTCGGGATCTGCTGCAGACCGGCCAGCAGCAGGATCATGTAGAAACCGACCTGCAGCCACAGCCGGGCGGTCACGATCACCGGCCAATACCAGGGAAAGCCACCGGTCGCGGACAACCACGGAATCGGGTCGGCGCCGAAGGTGGCGATCAGCGTGTTCGCCAACCCGAACCGAACCCCGTTGAAAATCGACAGCTTCCAGACCAGCGAGCCGACCACGTACGAACAGGCCGCCGGAATGAAGATGACGGACCGGAAGAACGTACGCGCGAACCGGGCCCGGTTGATCAGCACCGCGAGCCCGAGCGCCAGCAAATACGTGGTGGGCACGATGAAAATCGCGAACAGCGTGAAAGTCCCCAGGCTGGACAGGAAAGCGCTGTCCGTGAGCATGTCGACATAGTTCTTGATGCCCACGAAGACATCCGGCACGACGGTGTTCTGGGCCCGGAAGAAGCTCAGGACCAGGCTCCACACGATCGGCACGTAAATGAAGATCGCGAGGCCCACCAGGAACGGTCCGACGAACAGCCAGAACGCGCCCGTACGCCCGCGCACCTGCCGGTTCTTGCGGCGCACCGGCGCCTTCCGAGCGGCAGACCGGGCCGCTGGCGCGACTGTCGAGGTCTGCGTTTCACTCACCCGAAGAGCCTCTTCAGCTCCGACTGGACGATCCCGTCGGCAGTTCCGAGGGCGGCCTTGGGGTCGGCGCCGGACCGCAGGATCTTGTTGCCGGCGTCGGACACCGCGGTGGCCATTTTCGGGGTGAAGGCGATGTCATCGACGATGCCGAACTGGCCGGCCAGCTTCACCGCGTCGGCGGCCTGACCCGTCTGAAGCTTGGTCGCCTTCGTCGCCACACTCTTGCGCGGCGGGATGTGGAAGCCGTAGTCCAGCGACCACTCCTCCTGGTATTGGGTCTGGTCGATCCACAGCCACTTCACGAACTTCTTCGCCGCGTCAACGTTTTTACCCTTGGCGTTGACGAAAGTCGACCAACCGCCGTTGTAGACGACCTGCTTGCCCTGGGCGCCGATGGACGGGATGGCCATCACCCCGAAGTCGTCGCCAAAGGCCTGCTTGATCTGCGGCAGGGCCCACAGGCCGCACCATTGAATGGCGACCAGTTCCTGGATGAACGCGCTCGGGTCGGTCCACTCGGTCGGCGCGCTCTGCAGCACGGAGCCGCTGGTGTAGAGCTCCCGCAGCTTGGTGAAGGCGGCAATGACCTCCGGGGTGAGCAGATTCGACTTGTGGTCCGCCGAAACGACTGAGGTCCCCGCCGCGGCGAGATACGGCGCGATGTGATCGACCACGAAGTTCTGGCTGCCGAAATAGACACCCTTGGTCTTGCTGTTGGTGAGTTTCTTCGCGCCCGCGATCAGCTCGTCGAAGGTGGTCGGCGGCTGCACGCCGGCCTTTTGGAACATGCTCTTGCGGTAGTAAAGGAACTGCGGGTCATCAATCATCTTGATGCCGTAGATCTTGCCTTCGTACGTGTTGAGCTTGACATCCGCGTCAGTGAAATCATCCTTGACCGAGGCGAAAATATCGTCCAGCGGCGCGAGCTGACCAGTCTTGATCAGCTCGATGTTGAGCTGGTCCTCGAAAACATCGGGCGCACTGCTGGAAAGCAGGCCACTGGCGAGCTTGCTCCCATAGTCGCCCGGAACCCACTGCACGGTGACGGCCGCGTCCTTGTACGCCTTGGCGAACTTCAGCGCGGCCTGCTGCGTGCCCTTTTCACCGTACTGGTGATACCACTGCTGGAGGCTGCCGGCGCCACTGCTCGCGCGGCCCGAGTTCGAACCGCAGGCGGCCATCGAGGCGCCGCCGCCGCGCCGGCGACGGCCATCCCGCCGACGGCCCGCAGGAAGGACCGGCGACTGAAGCCGCCCAGCGGCGTTGAGTCTGACATTTTGCGATGACCTCCGTGGGTGATGCAGGGGCTTGGCGTACGGGAAGCCAGCTGGCAGCGAGCCGGCGTCGGTGAAGTTGGCTGTCGGATGCTATCCGGGGGTGGGCGCGACGGCCCACGGATGTCGGCGTCTTCGCGGCGCGTGCGAGAGCGGCAGGACTCACACTCGCCGATCGCCGCACCCTCACCGCCTCGCCACCGGAACACGTACTGAGATCGGCATCACTCTGACGTATGGCGACAACGTTGTAAAGAGTTTGCTTCTGGTGTCTTGACTACCGTGAGAGTCACCAACCCCGCAAGGACCGACAATTATCGGCGGAAACGACAAAAATCAAAAATCAACATCACCGCTCGGTGATCTCAGCCAGCTCCGGCTCGTCCACCGATTCCTGCCCCGGCCGGCCCAGCATGAACCACCGCGCCGCCACCGCCGCTACCAGCAACAACACCGCGCCGAACCCGGCCGCCAACTGCAACCCGCTGACGAACGCCGTACGAGCGGAGGCGGCCAACGCCGCGCCCATCGCGGCTGGCAGGTGCGCGGCCTCTGACAACGCTCCGCCGACCGAGTCACCGGCGGTGATCGGGTCAGCACCAGCCGGTACGACGATTTGTGCGCGGTAAACAGCCGTGAGGATCGTTCCCAACAGGGCGATCCCCAGAGCCGTACCCAGCTCGTACGCCATCTCCGAGACCGCCGACGCGGCGCCGGCCTTCTCCTTGCGAACACTGCTCAGGATCAGGTCCGCGGTCACTGTGGTGGACACGCCAGCGCCCAGCCCGAGCACCACCATGATCACAGCGATCTGCAGGTAAGGCGTGTTGGCGGTGAGTACGACGATGCCAGCGAGGCCCAGCCCGACCATCGCCAGCGCGGCCGGCACCACGACCCGTGGGGACAGCGCGGCAGCCAGCCGGCCGGCGCACAGCGCTCCCACCGCGGCGGCCGCCACCGCCGGGATTTCCCGCAGGCCCGCCTGCAGTGGCGAATATCCCTGGACCAGCTGGAAAAACTGGGACACGAAGAACGCCACCGCGGTCAGGCCGACGATGGTCAGCAGGTCGGCGAGCACCGCGCCGGAGAACCGCGCGTTCGCGAAGAGCCGCAGGTCCACCAGCGGCGACTCGAGCTGTTTCTGTCGCCGGCCGAACAAGACCAAGGCGACCGCTCCGGCGACTCCAGCGATCCACGCGAACGGCTGCGCCGGCCCGTACGCGGCGATTTCCTTGATCGCGTAAACGACACCGACCACGCCGACCATGGACAGCCCGACGCTGGGCAGGTCCCACCGGCCCGGATGCGGGTCGCGGGACTCCGGCAGCACCTTCGCGCCGATCACCACCAGCAGCACCATCACCGGGATGTTGATCAGGAACACCGAGCCCCACCAGAAGTGGTCGAGCAGCAGCCCACCCACCAGCGGGCCGACGGCCGCGCCGGCCGAGGCCGCCGAGCCCCAGATGCCAATCGCCAGCGACCGCTGCTTCGGGTCGGTAAAGATGTTGCGTATCAACGAAAGCGTCGACGGCATCAGGGTCGCACCGGCCACCCCGAGCAGCACCCGGGCGGCGATGAGAACGCCGGCGGTCGGTGCGTACGCGGCCGGGATGGATGCGAGGCCGAAGCCGACGGCCCCGATCAGCAGCAGCTTCTTGCCGGCCGATCCGGTCGCCGAGGGTGCCCATCGTGACCAGCAGACCGGCGAGCACGAAGGAATACGCGTCGCCAATCCACAGCACCTCGGTGGCGGTAGGGCGCAGGTCCTCGGTGAGGTGCGGCAGCGCGAGCCCCAGCACAGTCGCGTCGATCGAGATCAGCAGGACCGCGAGCGTGAGCACGCCCAACGCGGTCCAGCGGCGAGCCGCCGTCATCGTTCGTTCTCCCCTACTCCAGCTAACAACGTCTGTTCCGTCACCAGTCCCACGTCCCGGCTGGCCAGCCGGCCCTGCTGCGCGGCCTGCGCGGCACCGCCGAGCAGCGAGTAGAACGCCTCGGTCATCCACATCGCGGACAGATCCACCCGAAACACGCCCTCGCGTTGACCGCGTTGGAAAAGCTCGGTGATCACCTGGTCCAACTCGGCACCCTGCGCATACACCTCATCGATCGACTGCTCGCGATAAAGCAGGTTGAACAGGTCCGCGACCGGTACGAGCTCGACGATCACCCGTTTCAGCGCCTCCCGCGCATCGCCGCGCCCCGCGCCGGCTCGGCGACCTCCAGCGCCGCCTTGCCGCGGCGAAGGCTCAGCTCCGCCAACTCCCGTACCAACGCCCCGCGCCCGTCCACCAACCGATGCAGGCTCGCCCGACTGATGCCAGCGGCCCGCGCCACCTCCGCCATCGACGCCCCGGCATTGCGTACGAGCAACCCCGCCGCCGCCATCAACACCGCGTCCCGATCAATCGTCACGAGACTTAACACTATCACCTGAGACATTTCTGTCTCGCGAGGGCGCTAGTGCCGATTGCTCTGGCTCTCCAGGAAATGGACGAGTGCGCGGATAGTGGTGCCAGTGGCTCCGGTGGGGATGTGTCCGTACGGAGAGCCGGAGTTGTACGAGGGGCCGGCGATGTCGAGATGTGCCCACGGGATGCTCGGCGGGATGAATCGGGACAGGAACTCGGCGCCGCGGAGCATGCCGCCGGAGGTGTCCGGAGATTCCAGTTCGCGAGGTCCGCGACAGGTGATTCCAGTTGTGCCGCGATCTCCTCTGGTCTTGGCATCGGCCAGATCGGCTCCCCGGCGTGGCGGCCAGCGGCGGCGAGGGCGTCGGTGACGTGGTGGTGTCCCATCGCGCCGGCGGTGCGTCGACCCAGCGCGATGCGTTGGGCACCGGTCAGGCTCGCGACGGTGAGCACCTGGTCAGGCGCGTCTTCGCAGGCGCGTGCGACGGCGTCGGCCAGCACCAGCCGGCCCTCGGCGTCCGTGTTGCGTACTTCGACGTGGAGGCCGTTGCGCATGGCGAGGATGTCGCCTGGCCGGTAGGAGGCACCGCCGACCATGTTTTCGGCGAGTGGCAGGTATGCGGTGATGTCGAGCGGAAGGCGCAGTGCCGCCGCCACCGTGACGGTCGCGAGGACGGTCGCGGCGCCGACCATGTCCTTTTTCTGCTCCAGCAGGCCGTCCCGCGACTTGAGGGTCAGGCCGCCGGAGTCGTACGTGATCCCTTTGCCGATCAGGGCGATCGACCGGACCGGGTCCGCACCGGACCAGCGGAGCCGCACCAGCCGGGGCGGCCGGGTCGACCCGGCGCCGACCGCGACGATGCCGCCGTACCCGCCGTCGGCGAGGTCGGTCTCGTCGAGGACGCTGCCGGTCAGGCCGGCTTCCTCGGCGGTGGCGAGCGCGAGGTCGGCGAAGGAGCCCGGGTCGAGGTCGTTGGGTGGCGTGTTCACCCAGTCCCTGGCCTGATTCACCGCGGCGGCGAGCAGACTCGCTCGGGCAACCGCCGGTTCGTGGTTACCGGGCACGAGCAGGACGACTTCGCGCACCGGCCGCGACCGGGCCGACGGCTGCCGATAGCGGTCGAATTGGTACGCGCCAAGCAACGCGCCTTCGGCGACCGCCTGCACGTCGTACGCGGTGGCTGACGCGGCCAGCAGGCTGAGCCCAACGCGACCGCGGCCGGCCAGTGCTCGTACGGCCGCACCGGCCGCTCGCCGCAGGGTTTCCGGCTCGGTGGGCGGATCGCCCAGGCCAACGGCAACGACCAACGGGACGGGGCTGGCGGCATCGGCGGGAACCAGGGTGACCTCGCCGGGTGCTCCCGTGGCGCCCAGAATCTCAAGCAGGTGACACAGCCGACCACCGCACGGCTGGTCCGCCGGCTCTGATCCGGCCGCCGGTACGGCACCGGCGTACACCCCGACGGCGAGCGCGTCGACGTCCGCTGACGTACCCACCAACAGCTTGGTCACTGCCGCGCTCCCGCCATCGAAGCAGCAGCCACGTCGGTCAGCGCGGAGTCCAGGATCGTCAAAGCCTCGTCGATCTCCTGGGCGGACACCGTGAGCGGCGGCGCGAGTCGCAGGGTGTTGCCTTCCCGGATGCCGGGTCGCAGGCCGCCGACGATCAGGCCCCGCTCCAGGCAGGCCACCGAAACAGCGGCGGCCAGTTCGGGAGTCTCGCCGCCCCCATCCTTGTCGCTGTCCACGATCTCCAGACCGGCGATCAGTCCGATGCCGCGAGCGTCGCCGGCGAGTCGGTGCCGGGCCGTCAGCTCACGCAGCCCATCCATTAACCGCCGCCCCATCCGTTCGGCGTTTCCGGGCAGGTCCTCGGTTTCCATCACGTCGAGGTTGGCGAGTGCGACCGCGCACTGGAAAGGGTCACCCTGGTGGGAGGCGGACTGCACGAACCCTTTTGCCAGAGCGGCCGCGGCGATTTCCCTGCTGGTGATCACCGCCGCCGCTGGCACCCCACCGCCGAGCGCCTTCGAGGTGACGACGATGTCCGGTACGACCTCGGTGTGCTCGAAAGCAAACCAGCGACCGGTCCGGCCCAGGCCGGTCAAGGCCTCATCAGCGATCAGCAGGGCGCCTCGCTCGTCGCAGAACCGGCGAACCTCGCGGGCCCAGTCGGCCGGACCGGGATGATGCCGCCAGCGCCCTGGATGAATTCCACGATGACGGCGGCGGGTTCGCCGGAGCTGGCTCGGTCGATCATCTCCACCGAGTGTCGCCAGCACCGCTGGTCGCAGGTGCCGCAGGCGAACGGGCACCGGTACGCGTACGGGGTGTCGATGTGGACGATGCCCGGCATTTGAGGTCCGGCGCCCCGCCGCATCCGCCGGGTGGCGGAGGACAGGCCGTAGGCCGAGGCCGTACGACCGTGGTAGCCGCGGGCCAGCGCCACCACCTCGAACCGTCCGGTGACCAGCTTGGCGATCCGCAGCGCGGTCTCGTTCGCCTCCGAACCGGTGCTGCAGAAGAAAGTCACCCCGAGTGGGTCGGGGGCGAGCGCGGCCAGCCGCTCGGCGAGCTGGATCCGGGCCGGAGTGGTGAACCGGTTGCCGATCTGCATGAGGACAGTCGCCTGCCGGCTGATCGCCTCGGTCACCGACGGGTGTGAATGGCCGGTGTTCATGCAGAACTGCCCGGCCTCGAAGTCGAGGAATCGCCGGCCGTCGACGTCCCACAACTCGCAGCCGCGGCCGCGTTCCAAGACCAGCGGAGGTGCGTACGGAGACTGGGCGACGACCTCACGGTCGCGTTTCAACCACTGCGAAGAACTCATGTCCCAAACGCTAAAGATGGCAGACTGATTAGTCCAATGAAACAATCTGATCTTTTGATCGATATGATTCATCGATGGACACTGACCTGCTCACCTCGTTCCTGGAGACCGCCCAACGGCTGCATTTTTCGGGCACGCGGCCGAGCGTCTTGGGCTGACGCAGCCCGCACTCAGCCACCAGATCCGCCGGCTGGAGCAGCAGGTCGGGGTGACGCTCTTCACGCGCACCAGCCGGCAGGTCCGCCTCACGGCGGCCGGCGAGGTGTTTGTCACCGAGGCGCGCCGAGTGCTGGCCGATCTGGAACGGGCCGTGACGCACTGCCGGTCGGTGGCCGCCGGCGGCGCGGGCCAGCTGCGGATCGGTTCCATCGGCGCGGCGCTGAACAGCGTGACGCCCAAGCTGGTCCGCGGTCTGCTCGGCGCGCTGCCCGGACTCGCCGTGCGAGTCACCCAGCTGGACACTCCGGTGCAGCTGGTTGCCTTACGTGCCAACGAAATAGACCTCGCCGTGGTACGGGCGGCCGGTCCGGCCAGCGGCATCGTGTTGGCGGACCTGTTCTGCGAACCGATGGTTCTCGCGCTCCCCGCCCGCCATCGACTGGCTGCCAAAAGCGTGCTGTCCGCCGCGGACCTGCGCGATGAGCGGTTCGTTTTGTGGCCGCGTACGACCAGCCCTCTCTTTCACGACCAGGTCATGGACTACTGCGCCCGGGCCGGCTTCGTCCCCCGCACGGCGATGGAAGGCGCCGACATCGAAACCCAGCTCGGCCTGGTCAGCGCCGGCATCGGCGTCTCCCCGCAACCCGCGTCCTTTGCTGACCTGGGCCGCAAAGGCGTCACCTTTCGCCCACTGCACGAGGCGCCGCACTCCACCGTCCAACTGGCTTGGCTGCAGGCCTCCCCGCCGCCACACCTAGCCGTCGCTCTCTCGGCCGCCCGCGCCGCGGGGGTCAGGGAGCCTTAACGGCCGCCCGTCCACCAACCGATACGTGATGTACACTTTTGATATCTATCAATCTCGGAGGGTTGATGTCCGAAACCTCGGTGGCCAAGGTGTTCATGCACGGCCGGAGCCAAGCAGTCCGGCTTCCCAAACAATTCAGAGTCGACGGCGGCGACCGCGTACGGGTGCGACGGGTCGCGGCGGGAATCCTGCTGGAACCCATCGCCTCCAGTGTCGACGCCTGGTTTGCCGAACTCGATCGGTTCGCCGACGTGCCGTTCATGGAGGATGGACGGCAGCAGCCACCAATGCCTCCCGACACGGACATTTTCGAGTGAGTTACCTCCTGGACACCAACACAGTCGTTGGCGTGATCCGGAACAAACCGGTGTCCATCAGGGAGCGCCTCCGCGATGCCATCGACAGCGGCACCGAGGTTGCTGTTTCCTCCGTAGTGATTTTCGAGCTCTGGTACGGCGTCGTCGCGCGAAGCGCGAGGCAACGAGAGAACGCCGAACAGGTTCGCCTGTTTCTCGCCGGTGACGTTGAAATCGAACCGTTTACCGAAGAGGACGCCGAAATAGCAGGTGCCTTGCGAGCCGAACTCAACGCGACCGGTTCACCCATCGGCCCGTACGACGTGCTCCTCCCAGCCCAGGCCGTTCGGCTCGGCGCGGTGTTCGTCACCGGCAACGTCGGAGAGTTCAGCAGGGTCAAGAAGCTGCGGTGGGAAGACTGGAGCACCTGACCAAGGGGTCAGGGGCTCTTGGTGACCCGGGTAATGCGGGCGCGGACGGCGCGGCGGGCGATGGGGCCCAGGTCGTCGAAAACGTCGATGAGGATGGCCAGTTGGTCGAGGGCGGCGATGGCGCCGCGGGCCGCCGCATCGTCGACGCCGCCGAGCAGTTCCAGGCCGATGAAGGCGGCGCTGACGGCGTTCGCGAGGCCGGCCACGTCGGCGACTTCGGCCAGCGGTGAGCCGGCGATCTGCCGGCGTACGACCGACTCGATCTCGACGGTCCACATTCGCAGCGCGGCGGCGACCGGCTCGACGAGCTTCGGGTCGCTTTGGGCACCGGCCAGCAGTTGCGCCAACACCGACACGTTGCCGAGCTTGCGCTCGTCGGTGAACATCACCCGGCCGATGTCCAGCAGCTCCCGCATCGACCCAGCGGCGGCGAACCGGTCCGAATAGTCGTCAACGCGCGCTCTGGCGGCGGCGACGCTGGCGGCCGCGAGCAGCTCGTCGACGCTTCCGTAGTGGTAGAAGACCAGCGCCTGGTTGACTCCGGCGGCGGCGGCGATCGTACGGGCCGAGACGCCGGCAATGCCGTGCTCGCGCAGCGCGGCCATCGCCCCGTCCAGCAACCGCTGCTTGGTGTCACTCATGCCGATAAGCCTCCCAGACCAGCGGTCAGACGGCGTAGGAGCGGGCTCTGGGGTGGAGAGCGGCGGCGACCGAGGTGGCGAGGCTGGGGAGCTCGGCGAGGTCCAGCGGGCTGAGGGTGATGCGGATGGCCGGTTCACTGGTGACGCGATACATCCGGCCCGGCGCGACCACCCAGCCGGCGTCCAGAAGACGCGCGCAGACCGATGTCTCGTCGGGGACGGGGATCCAGACGTTCAGGCCTGACTTGCCATAAGCGCCGACACCGCGCTCGGCGAGGGCCTCGACGAGGGTCGTACGGCGGAGGTCGTACGAGTGGCGGGCGCGGCGGACCAGCGCGGCCACCTCGGGGTCGGACCACAACGAGACCAACACGGACTGCAGCACGGTGGAGACCCAGCGGGCGGACAGGCCGTGGCGGCCTTCGACCCGGGAGATGGTCTCGTCGTCGCCGGTGAGGATCGCGCAGCGTAGGTCGGGTCCATAAGCCTTGGAAACGGACTGGGCGATCGCCCAGTTCGCGGTGGTGCCGGCGAGCGGGTGGAACTCGGTGCTGGCCAGTTCGCCGATGTGGTCGTCGTCGATCACGATGACCGCGGGGTGCTCGGCGAGGGCGGCTCGCAGCACCTTCGCGCGGGCGGCCGAAATGCTGGCGCCGGTCGGGTTCTGCGCGCGGGTCGTCACTACTAGCGCGCGTGCGCCGCGGCGGATGGCGGCCTCGACGGAGTCGGGCATCGGACCGTCGTCGTCGACGCGTACCGGCTCAGCGGTCAGGCCCATCGACGTCAGCAGGTCCAGCATGTTCGCCCAGCCCGGGTCCTCGATCGCCACCTGGTCGCCGGGGCGCAGGTGGGCGGCCAGTACGCGTTCGATGCCGTCCATCGCGCCGCTGGTCACGGTCAGCGAGGGCGGGTCGATGCCGTACGCGGCGAGGCGGTCACGGGCCATCGCCTCCAGCGGTTCGATGGGCGAGACCTCCCCGCCGTAGAGCACCGGCTCGGGCTCCAACCTGCGCAAATGCGGGCCGAGCCGGGGCAGCAGGCGGGGGTCCGGGCTGCCGCTGGACAGGTCGCGGGCGCCGACCGCACCGGCAGCCGCAGGTTCAGTCGGGCGGTGACCGTCGGGGCCGCCCGCACCTGGGTGCCGCGCCGGCCACCGGTCTCGACCACGCCCCGCTGCCGGAGCATCCGGTACGCGGCGGCGACGGTGCCAGGGCTGACCGTAAGGTGGACGGCGAGCGTACGCACCGCCGGCAGTTGGTCGCCGGGCGCGAGTTCGCCGGACCGCACGCCGGCCTCGATGGCGCTGGCGATCCCGGTCGACGTGGACCCGCTGAAAGCGAATGGTGTCGGCACAAAGCCAATTATGTACCTGTACGAATTTCGGGCTGGATCCGCAGGTGGCGCGGGGTGCCGACGGCCGGCGCCGGCAGTCTGAGCGGCCCGGCCCCAGGTGTGTACGAGCCGAGAATCCGGGCCTCGCGAGCGCCGGTCACCGACGGCACCGCGCCCGGCAGTCCGTGCCACGACAGGAACCCCAGCACGGCGAAGGCATAGGCCTCCTTCGCGTCCGACGGCACGCCGAGCGCGTCGATGGTGCCGACAGAAGCGCTGGTCAGCTCCCCCAGCCTACGCATCAACACCGGATTGCGGACGCCACCGCCGGACGCCAGCACCTCGGTGACGCCGTGCCGGTCCAGCTCGGCGGCGACCACCCGTGCGGTCAGCTCGGTGAGGGTGGCCAGCACGTCCTCCCCGGAAAGGCCGGCGGGCCGGAAACGTTCGAGATAGCCGGCGTGGAAGAGTTCCTTGCCGGTCGACTTGGGCGGCTCCCGGCGGTAGTACGGCTCGGCGAGCAACACCTGCAAGAACTCGTCGTCGACCTTGCCAGCGGCCGCGTACGCCCCATCGATGTCATACGGAGTCCCGAAAAAACCGCCGGGCGGCCAGGTCGGTCAACGCGTTCGCCGGGCCGAGGTCGTAGCCGAGCACGTGCGCGAAGCGGTCGATCACCGTCGCGTTCGCGATACCGCCGAGATTCAGCGCGCCGCCCGCGGCCGGTCGACGCCCAGCAGCAGCACGTCGAACGCTGGTACGAGCGGGGCACCCTGACCGCCGGCTGCGATGTCCGCCGACCGCAGGTCGGACACCACCGGCAGGCCGGTACGGGCGGCGATCCAAGCCGGCCGCCCCAGCTGCAACGACCCTTGCGCGCGGCCGTCGTCGATCCAGTGAAAGACCGTCTGGCCGTGCGAAACCACCAGGTCACCGCCGTACGCCCGGACCGCCAGCGCCGCCGCCTCCCCGTACGCCCGACCAAGCAGCGTGTCCAACTGGCAGACCCGCTCGATGGTGGTCTGGTTCGGCGGCAACAACGCGCCGATCCGGTCGGTGAGCTCAGCGTCGTAGGGCACCATCTGCGCTCCGAGCGGCGTCATCGCGATGTCGCCGTCAAGGAACTCGAGCTCGGCCACCGCCACGTCGATTCCGTCGTACGACGTACCGGACATCAGACCCACCACCCGCACCGCGCACCCCCATCAAAATCTCTTCGACAGCATGTCAGCAGACCAGGCTCGCGCTCGCCCAGTCCGCGTGGTCATAGTCCATGCCGTCCGCGGTGTTGCCGACGACGAGGTGCACCTGCGAGCGGCCGGTGATGTCCACGTCGATGGTGACCGGGGTGCCAGGAGTGACCGTGGGACTGGTGTAGAGCGTCGTCGAGTCGCCGACCACCGAGAACGTCACCGTGCCATGTGCGCCGACCTCAGCGTCGACGCCGCCGACCGCGACCAGCCGGTGGCACCCGCTCGCGACGAAAGCGATGTCGCTCGGGCCGTGCGCGCCGATGCCCTTCGGGTACGAGACGCCGGCGACCGTGATGACCCCGCCGTCACCGGCCGGTTGCTCGCCGTTGGACTGGTCACGCTCAGCCGGCCCCCAGGCGTTGGTCGACGACGTCCACGCCTTGTCGCTGACGTACGCACCCGTACTCACCGCCGAGCACGTCACCTGCGGTTCCGCCCAGTCCGAGTGGTCGTAGTCGATGCCGTTCCGGGCGTCCGTCACCCGCAGCTCCAACGCCTGGACCCCAGCGATGGGCACGGTCAACGCGGTCGCCGGCTGGCCGCCGGACTTCACGTCCGAATACGCCAGCAGCCGGCCGTCGCCGTAGACCGCGAACCGCACCAACCCCCCCTTGCCGCTGCCCACTTCGTCGTCAATGCCAACATTCGCCGAGAAACGCGTGCAGGAGCCGCCCAGCCACACGTTGACCGCGGAGTCCGCGTGGACGCCGAGCCCATGCGCGTACGCGGTGCCGCCAATCGACAGGCCGCGGCCGTCACCGGCGGCCTGCTCGCCGTTGGACTTGTCGCGCTCCACCGGACCCCAGCCGTTTGACGAGGTCAGCCAGGTCATCGCGGAGACCTGGTACGTGCCGGCGGCGAGCGCTGCGGCGGTCGTACCGGCCCGGCCGACCCGGAACATCGCCACGCCATGGGACGGAACGCTCGCCGAGATCGCGCCTGTGGAGGTCGAGGTGGCGCCCGACCACAGGTCCTTCAGCGCGTACGAAGTGGACCCACCGATGCCGATTTCGGCGGCAGTCGTGGAAATCGTCGCGGTCGCGCCGGAGCGGTTGAAAAGCACGGCGGTCACCGAGCCGTCCGACATCGGTTTCGCCCAGACCTGCGTGTCCCCGAGATCGCGGACCCGGCGGCCCTGCGAGCCACCCCAGTCCTGGTCCACTGCGATCACGTCCGGGTTGGCGATGGTCGCCTTGGTGGCGGCCGACATCGAGGTGAGGTCGTTGCCCAGGATCAGCGGCGCGTTCATCAACGCCCACAACGAAAAGTGTGAGCGCGCCTCGGTGTCGGTCAGGCCG
>NZ_WOTO01000079.1 GCF_010993775.1 Fodinicola feengrottensis
AAGAGGCTCACCGCCGCAAGCTGCGGGCCGCCTTGGAGGCTCAACCGGACATCGAGGTGGTGGACGATGTGCGGGACGGTGAGGCCGCCCTGCGGGTGGCCCGGGACCAGTGGCCGGACGTGGCCCTCGCGGACATCCGGATGCGTGGCATGGACGCGCTGGAGTTCACCCGCCAGCTCGCCGGTCCCAAGGTCCGCCGACCGGTGCGGGTCATCATGCTGACGACCTTCGCGCTGGACTGGTACGTCTACAACGCGCTCCGGGAGGGCGCGTGCGGGTTCCTACTCAAACCAACCCGCCCGAAGCCGGCGGTCGAGGGTGTCCGGATTGCCGCCACCGGCGCGACCATGGTCAGCCCGCGGCTCGCCGTACGGCTGCTCAAGCAGATGTCGACGCGTGCCGCGGTGGCCCGCGGCAAGGCGAAGGTCGACGAGGATGAGCCGCTCAACGAGTGGGAGATCGACATCGCCCAACTCGTCGCGCAGGGTCGTACGGACGCGGAGATCGGCGACGAGCTCTACATCTCCCCGATCTCGGTGCAGCGCCGAGTCGTCGAGATCGCCCACAAGCTGGGCGTCCGCAGCCGGATCGCGATCGCCCTCTGGGCATGGGAATCCGGCCACGTCCGCCGCTGGTAGCCAGCCGATCCTGGCGTCGCTGCACAATCGGATTCCGACTGTGCAGCCACGGTGCCGCTGACCTGCGGCGGTGGGGTCAGGCTCCGGTGGGGCCGGTGGCGGGACCGGACGGGCCGCGCCGGCGCAGGTAGTTCTCGAACTCGGCGGCCAGTTCCTCGCCGCTGGTCTGCGCCATCGCCTCGCCTCGCCGTCGCGTTCTTCCAACGCCCGTACGTAGTCGGACATCTCGGTGTCCTGGGTGGCCAGCTCGTCGACGGTGGAAGCCCAGGTCGCGGCCGCTTCGGGCAGGTCCTCGGTGGGCACCGGGAGGTCCAGTACGTCCTCGAGCCTGGTCAGCAGCGCGAGCGTCGCCTTCGGGCAGGGCGGCTGTGCGACATAGTGCGGCACCTGCACCCAGAAGGAGACGGTCTCCAATTCGGCCCGGGCGCAGGCCTCGTGCATGACTCCGGTGATGCCGGTCGGGCCCTCGTACCGGGACGGCTGCAGGCCGAAGCGGTCGATCATGGCCGGGTCGGTGGAACTTCCGTGTACGGGAAACGGGCGGGTATGCGGCACGTCCGCCAGCAGCGCGCCCAGCAGAACGACCGAGTCAACCTCCAGGGCGTGCAGGATCTCCAGCAGCTCTTCGCAGAACCCGCGCCAGCGCATGTTCGGCTCCAGGCCCCTGACCAGCACGATGTCCCGCTCGGAGCCAGGCGGGGAGCACACCGACAGTCGAGTGGTCGGCCACTCGATGCGGCGGCCGTCCTCGTCGGTCATCGACACCGTCGGCCGGTTGACCTGGAAGTCGTAGTAGTCATCTGGATCGATCGCGGCCAGCGGCTCGGCCTCCCAAGCCGCCTCCAGGTGCTCCACCACCGCGGTGGCGGCGTCCCCGGCGTCGTTCCAGCCTTCGAAGGCGGCGATCGCGATGGGCGAACGTAGGGTTGGCAGTCCGTCGAACTCACTCACTCGTACACCCTACGTCCCGCGCCGAGGAAGCCACCGGCAAACCAGGGTGGAGCGGCGCGCCGAACGCGGTAACCTTGACACATGTCTGGCAACCTTTCTCCAGAACACCCACTCCTGCGGACCCTGTCCGACCGGGTTCTGGTCGCCGATGGAGCGACGGGGACCATGCTCCAAGCCGCCGATCTGACCCTCGACGACTTCCAGGGCCTGGAGGGTTGTAACGAGATCCTCAACGTCACCAGGCCCGATGTCGTACGGCACATCCACGACGCCTACCTGGCGGCCGGCGCGGACCTGGTGAAGACCAACACCTTCGGGGCCAACTACGCCAACCTGCTGGAATACGGGATTCCGGAACGGATTTTCGAGCTCTCCGAGGCCGCCGCGCGGATCGCCAGGGAGGCCGTGGACGCGGCCGGTACGCCCACCTGGCGGCGCTGGGTGCTCGGCTCGGTCGGCCCCGGCACCAAGCTGCCCACGCTCGGCCACGCGCCTTTCACCACGCTGCGCGACGCGTACCAACAACAGGTCGCCGGGATGTTGGAAGGTGGCATCGACGCGGTCCTGGTGGAGACCTGCCAGGACCTGCTGCAGTGCAAGTCCGCGGTGTTGGGCGCGAAGCGGGCGATGGAACTTCTCGGCCGGCCGGTCCCGATCGTGTGCCATGTCACTGTCGAGACCACCGGCACGATGCTGCTCGGCTCCGAGATCGGCGCCGCGATGACCGCGCTGGAACCGCTGGGCATCGACTTCCTCGGACTGAACTGCGCCACCGGCCCAGCCGAGATGAGCGAGCACCTGCGGTATCTGTCGCGGCACTCGCGGGTGGGTCTGTCGGTGATGCCGAACGCCGGGCTGCCGCGGCTCGGCCGCAACGGTGCCGAATACCCGCTCACCCCGGACGAACTGGCAGGCGCTGTCGCGGTTCATCACCGAATACGGCGCGACCCTGGTCGGCGGCTGCTGTGGAACTACCCCTGACCACATCCGGACCGTACGAGCCGCGGTCGCCGACCTGGCGCCGGGACCACGAGCGCACGACGACGTCGAGCCGGCGGTCGCTTCGCTCTACACCTCGGTGCCGTTCGAGCAGGACGCGTCGGTGCTGATGATCGGTGAGCGTACGAACGCGAACGGCTCCAAGGCGTTCCGGGAGGCGATGCTGGCCGCCCGCTGGGACGACTGCGTCGAGATCGCCCGCGACCAGACCCGCGACGGCGCCCACCTGTTGGACCTGTGCGTCGACTACGTCGGCCGGGACGGCAGCGCCGACATGGCCGAGCTCGCCAGCCGGTTCGCCACCGCGTCCACGCTGCCGATCGTGCTGGACTCCACCGAGCCAGACGTGCTGCGGACCGGCCTGGAGCACCTTGGCGGCCGGTGCGCGATCAACTCGGTGAACTTCGAGGACGGTGACGGCCCCACTTCTCGCTACCACCGGATCATGGAGCTGGTCAGTGAATATGGCGCAGCCGTGATCGCGCTGACCATCGACGAGGAGGGCCAGGCTCGTACGGCCGAGCACAAGGTCGCGATCGCGACCCGGCTGATCGAGGACCTGACCGAGCGGTGGGGGATGCTGGAGTCGGACATCATCGTCGACACGCTCACCTTTACGGTCGCCACCGGTCAGGAGGAGAGTCGCCGGGACGCCCTGGAGACGATCGAGGCGATCCGGCAGCTGTCCAAGAAGTTTTCCGGCCGTACAAACAACTCTCGGACTGTCCAATGTGTCCTTCGGGCTGAACCCGGCGGCTCGCCAGGTGCTGAACTCGGTGTTCCTGCACGAGTGCCAGGAAGCCGGGCTGACCTCGGCGATCGTGCATGCCAGCAAGATCCTGCCGATCTCCCGGATCGACCAGGAGCACCAGCAAGTCGCGCTCGACCTGATCTATGACCGGCGCGCCGACGGCTATGATCCGTTGCAGCGGCTGCTGGAGCTTTTCGAAGGCGTGGACGCGAAATCCAGCTCGGAGTCACGTGCGTCCGAGCTGGCCGCGCTGCCGTTGGTTGAGCGCTTGGAGCGGCGGATCGTCGATGGCGAGCGCACTGGTCTGGAAGCTGATCTGGACGCAGCCATGGCTTCGCGTGGGCCGTTGGAAATCGTCAACACGACCTTGCTGGCCGGCATGAAGACCGTTGGTGAGCTGTTCGGCTCCGGCCAGATGCAGCTACCGTTTGTGTTGCAGTCAGCGGAAACCATGAAGACCGCGGTGGCCTATCTAGAACCGCACATGGAGAAGAACGAGGATGACGACAGCAAGGGCACGATCGTGCTGGCCACTGTCAAGGGCGATGTGCACGATATTGGCAAGAACCTGGTCGACATCATTCTCTCCAACAACGGCTACCACGTGGTGAATATCGGCATCAAGCAACCGGTGACCGCGATTCTGGACGCGGCAACGGAAAACCGTGCCGACGTGATTGGGATGTCCGGCCTGTTGGTCAAGTCGACCGTGGTGATGAAGGAAAATCTGGCCGAGATGAACGAGCGGGGGATCGCCGCCCAGTTCCCGGTGATCCTCGGTGGGGCGGCGTTGACCCGTGCGTACGTGGAAGACAACCTGGCCGACATCTATGCCGGCGAGGTCCGCTACGCCCGGGACGCTTTCGAAGGCCTGCGGCTGATGGACGCGCTGATGCTCGCGAAACGGTCTGGGGCGGCCGTGACGCTTTCGCCCGAAGAGGAGAAGAAGGCTGCCGAGCGTAAGGCAAGACACGAGCGTTCCAAGCAAATCGCCGAAAAACGCAGGGCCGCCGGCCCGATTCTCTCGGTGCGCGACTCGTCCGTACGCTCCGATGTCTCGTCTTCGAACCCGGTGCCGTCTCCGCCGTTCTGGGGTTCTCGTGTGGTCAAAGGCCTTCCGACCACGGACTACTCCAGCTGGCTGGACGAACGGGCCACTTTCCTTGGCCAGTGGGGACTGCGCGGGGGGCACGCGGCGGAAACGGCCCGTCGTACGAGGAACTGGTGGAAACCGAAGGCCGGCCGCGACTGCGGTACTGGTTGGACCGGCTGAAGGCAGACGGCGTTCTGGAAGCCGCCGTCGTCTACGGCTACTTCCGGTGCTATTCAGAGGGAAACGATTTGATCGTGATCGGCGAGGACTCGGCCGAGCGGGCCAGGTTCTCGTTCCCCCGCCAGCGCCAGCGCCGGGACCGCCGACTCTGCCTGGCCGACTTCTTCCGGGAAAAGTCGGCCGACGAGCTGGACGTGGTCGCCTTCCATGTCGTCACGATGGGCCAGCCGATCGCCGACTATGCCAACAAACTGTTCGCGGACAACGCATACCGCGACTACCTGGAGGTGCACGGCCTGTCCGTCCAGCTCACCGAGGCGCTCGCCGAATACTGGCATTCGCGCGTACGAGCGGAAATGACGCTACCGGACGGGCGGGCAGCTGACGCGAACGACAGCAAGGATCTCGACGACGTGTTCCGACAGGGCTACCGCGGTTCCCGGTACTCGTTCGGATACCCCGCCTGCCCGGACATCGAGCAGCAGAAATACCTGATGGACCTGCTGGAGCCGGACCGGATCGGGGTCCAGCTGTCCGAGGAGTTCCAGCTGCATCCCGAGCAGTCCACGTCCGCGCTGATCGTGCACCACCCGGAGGCCAAATACTTCAACGCCACCTGAGCTCCACCTTCAGCGGCTGACACCGGGGATGTGATGAGCATCTTGGGAGCGGAGGGTGTTCGGCGGCGGGCGAAAGAAATAAGCTGGTGGGTGATGAATGCCCGAAGCCGCCTTCAAGCCGTCCTGTTCGACATGGACGGCACCCTTGTCGACTCCGAGAAGATCTGGGACATCTCGCTCAAGGAGCTCTCGCACCGGCTCGGCGGCGAGCTGTCCGCGCCGGCCAGGGCCTCCATGGTCGGCGCCAACCTGGCCCGGTCGATCGGCATCGTGCACGCCGGTGTGGGAGTGGTCGGCGGCGACCTGGCCGGTGACAGCGCGTGGTTGTTGGCTCGTACGCGCGAGCTGTTCAGCGAGGGGTTGACCTGGCGGCCGGGTGCACCGGAGTTGCTGCAATCCGTGCGAGACGCCGGCATTCGGACCGCGCTGGTCACCTCCACCGAACGTGACCTCACCGATGTCGCGCTCAAGTGGATCGGCGCGGAGTTCTTCGATGTCACCGTGTGTGGTGACGAGGTCGCACACAACAAACCGCACCCGGATCCGTACGAACGGGCCGCCGGGTTGCTCGGCGCCGATCCCGGGACGTGCGTCGCGGTGGAGGACTCGCCGACCGGGGTCGCCTCCGCGGTGGCCGCCGGTTGCACAGTGGTCGTGGTGCCGGCCGAGGTGCCGGTCGAGCCGGGCGAGCGGCGGATCATCCGGGAATCGCTGGTCGGCGTCGACGCGGAATATCTGAGAAACCTACTTAAGTAGGGCGTGCGGTGATTCCTTTAGGGCTCACGTAGCGAAAGCATTCCGGATCGAATATCCGTGGGAGCACATCACCACGGAGGGATGCGAATGCAGGGAAACCTGAGCAGGATAGGAAAGGCCGCGTTGGCGGCGGCGCTGGCCGTGGGATTCGTCGCGGCGGCGCCCGTTGCCGTCACCGCTGGCACGAATCCCATCGTACGAACCGATCGCGGTCTGGTCCGCGGTACGAGCGGCGCTGACTACCAGTTGTTCCAAGGCATTCCGTATGCGGCGCCACCGACGGGGTCGCTGCGCTGGAAAGACCCGCGACCGGCGCATTCCTGGTCGGGAGTACGCGACGCCACCCAGCCAGGTGCCCGCTGCGCCCAGCTCAGCCAGTACGGCGAGCCGGCCAGCGACAGTGAGGACTGTCTTTATCTGAATGTCGCCACCCCGCGGCCGACCGACCACTGGCCCAAACCGGTGATGGTGTGGGTGCACGGCGGCGGTTTCACCAACGGCTCAGGCTCCGAGTACGACGCGCGCCGGATCGCGGCGGCCGGCGATGTCGTGGTCGTCACGGTCAACTACCGACTGGGGATTTTCGGCAACTTCGGGCTGCCGGGGCTGCCCGACTCCGGTGACTTCGGCCTCGCCGACCAGCAGGCCGCCCTCCGATGGGTACGCGCGAACGCGGCCGCTTTCGGTGGCAATCCTGGCAACGTGACGCTGTTCGGCGAATCCGCCGGCGGCATGAGTACGTGTGCGCAGCTGACCTCGCCCAGGGCCGCGGGCCTTTTCGACAAGGCCATCATGGAAAGCGGCAGCTGTTCGCTCAACTGGCCGGTCGACGGCTGGTTCCCGGGGTTGCCGGCTTTTGGTGTCTACACGCCGCTTTCCCAGACGCAGGAGTTCGGCACGGAGACCGCCGCCGAGCTGCAGTGCCCGACCGGAACGACCACGCTGGCTTGTCTGCAAGGGAAATCCGTCGACAAGCTGCTGAACGTGACCCAGCCTTACAACGCGCCGGCCTACGGCACCGCGATGTTGCCGAGCGCACCGGCCGACGCGCTGAAAGCGGGTCGGTTCTCGCGCGTACCAGTCATCAACGGGCACAACCGCGACGAACACCAGGCCAACGCGGCCGGCTTGGGCACCATTAGCGCGGACCACTATGCGGAGCTGATCCGCGGCTCGTTTGGGGCGCAGGGCGACGCCGTACTGCGGGAGTATCCAGCGTCCGGGTATTCGTCACCGGCCGAAGCCTGGGGCGCGGCGATGACCGACCGCGGCTGGGCCTGCCCGACCCTGTCCGACGACCGCGCTTTGTCGGCCCACACGAGGACGTACGCGTACCAGTTCGCGGACCGGACGGCGCCGGTGCTGGCCCCGCATCCGGCCGGTTCGAACGCTGGGGCCGTACACGCCTCCGAATTGCCTTACCTGTTCGCGTTTCCGGTCACGTTGACTTCGGCACAACAGCAGCTGTCGGCCACGATGATGGGCTACTGGACCAGATTCGCGCACGCGTCGAACCCGAACGCGGCTGGCCAGCCATCCTGGTCGCCGGTCGTCGGAACGCAGGCTTCGCCGTACGTACAAAACCTGGACCTGGGTCCCAGCGGCGTCGGCCGGGTGGACGAGATGGTCCAGCACAAATGCGATTTCTGGTCCACTGTGAAGAGCTAGTAATCCCTTGCCGGAAATCCTGCCGACTTAACATGGAAGTGACCGTTGGATATGACGGAAGGACAACTGTGCTGACTTCTCGGATCGGGGTACGTCGGTGGGCGTTGGTCGCGGCGGTGGCCGTCGGTGTGGGGGTGATGACAGGTGCGGCACAACCGGTTAGCGCGGCGACCACCGCCTGTGACACCAAGGCGACGGTCAGCACCTTTCACGCCGATGCCGGCACCTGGTACGAAAACCTGGAGTTCGACGGTCAGGGCGGGGTGTGGATCGCCAACCTGACCGGAAACCGGGTGGAGCGGTATTCGGCCACCGGGACACTGTTGTCCACTGTGGACGTAAGGGCACCGGGCGCGTTGCGGAAAGGGCCGGATGGCCTGATCTACGTCAACTCCGGCGACGATCAGTCCGGACACGCCGAGATCGTCCGGTTCGATCCAGCCCACCTGGACCGGCCGCCGACGACGTACGCGACCGGGCTGATGAACGCGAACGGCAGCGGTTTTGACCGGGCCGGCAACCTGTATGTGGCGGATTCGAATGGCTCGGTGGTGAGAATCCGTCCCGGTGGGGCGATCGACGACAAGTGGACGACACCGATCCCCAGCGCCGACGGCGTGGCGATCGCCGGTGGATGGCTGTTCACCACCTCGGTGTTGGACCCGGATTCGGCGGTGACCCGGATTCCGCTGTCCCACCCAACCGACCATCAGGTGGTGACGAAGCTTTCCGCGGGTACGTCAAAGAATCCGGATGACCTGACGATGGGTCGCGACGGCCAGCTTCTGGTGGCCGCCTGGGGGAGCGGCGAGCTTTACCGGGTGAACCCGTGGACCGGCAGGACGTGTCTTTTGTTGTCCGGCCTCGACAAACCCACCAGCCTGCGGTTCGCACGGAATTTCGGCTCGTACGCGCCATGGCGTGATCTGCTGGTGACCGAGTCATCAGGAGCGATCCTGCGCTTGACACTCGGCTGATTCGTCGTCAGTGGCCCGGAGCCTTCCGGGCCACTGACGAGTCTTACGGGTTCAGCCGGTGCAGGTCGCGCGGAAACAGCGTGGTTTGCCGGATATTCGACACGCCGAGCAGCCGCGCCGTCCACCGTTCGAGACCGATGGCGAAACCACCGTGCGGCGGCATGCCGTGCGCGAACACGGCGAGATAGTCCTGGTACGTCTGGACATCCTCACCTCGCGCCGCCAGCGCGCTGACATAGTCCGAATAGCGGTGCAGCCGCTGGCCGCCGGTGACGAGTTCCAGCCCACGGAAAAGCAGGTCGAAGCTGTTCGAGGAGGCCGGCCGGGCCGGGTCCGGATGGGTGTAGAACGGCCGCTTAACCATCGGATACCCGGTGACGTAAAGGAATTCCGACCCGTACGTGCGCATCGCCCATTCGGACAGCCAGCGCTCGTGCGCGGGCGCGAGGTCCGGCTCGCCGCGCGGGTCCTCGGCGGTGTGTTTGGCCAGAAGTTCCTGCGCGTCAACGAAGTGGATCGCTGGAATCTCGTCCGGGACCTCCGGGATTTCCGCCTCCAGCAAAGCAACCGCCTGGCCGGCTCGTTCGGCGACAGAGGCCAGCATTCCAGCTATCGCCTGGCGCAGCACCGCCATCACCTCGCGATGGTCGGTAATGTAGCCAAGTTCGGCGTCCAGACTGGTGTATTGGGCGAGGTGCCGGGCGGTGTCGTGCGGTTCGGCGCGGAACACCGGACCCACCTCGTACACTCGCTCGAACACGCCAACCAGTGCCTGCTTGAAAAACTGCGGTGACTGGGCCAGATAAGCGGATTGACCGAAGTAGTCGATGCCGAAGACGTTCGCGCCGGACTCGGTGGCCGACCCGACGATCTTGGGCGTGTGGATCTCAGTGAAGTCGAGACCGTCCAGGGCGGCGCGAAAACCCGTCACACTGGCCGCGGTGATCTCGAACTGCGCCCGCAGTCGCGGATGCCGTAACGCGACCGGCGCATTGTCGAGAATGGTGGGCAGCGTAGCTGACACGGCCGGCCGGTAGAGGTCGAACGGCGGTGCCGCCGCCCGGCTCGGAGAGCAGCGTGAGCTCCGGCTGGACGAGTTCCACTCCGCCGGGCGCCTGCGGCCTCGCGGCCACCAGCCCGGACACCTCGACGACCGTCTCTTCGCCGATGCCCTCGGGCGGCTCGGAAAAGACCACTTGGGCGAGCCCTGAGCGGTCCCGTACGACCACGAAAGTGACCGATTTCAGGTGCCGCTGGCGGTGCACCCAGCCGGCGATTCGCACCCGGTGGCCGACGTGCGCTGGCAGCTGCGCTGCCAGAATTCGTGAGATCATCACACTCCTGTGGGGATATGCGCGACCCCTTGGGAGTGCGGGCGAGAAGGGAACTCGCGGTGCCACCGCACTTTCACCGCCGCCGGCGCGAACACCGGTGACGGCCTCGTCGTGGCCCGATCACGGGGGCCGGCCGGCGGGGCATCGGGTGGCCTTGCGACCACCGTTCCTCCCCGCGCTCAGGAGTGTCTTCGCCACCGGACGCGAGGCCGCCTTCTCAGCTGCCGGCGGCTCTCTCCGACTCGCGCGGTCCGTGGCTACTTGTCTCCGTCAACGCGTTGCCCAGGATCATAAAGTCTTCGTCGCCCGGGCGCTCGTCAATTTGTCGCGAGCCGGCCCGGCCGGTGTCGGTGGGCCGCGATAGGTTCTCTCCTCGTGGCCGATAAACCGTGCGTGTTCTGTCAGATCGTGGCCGGCGAGTCCACTGCTCACGAGGTATGGCGGGATGAGCGGATCGTCTTTTTTTTTTTGGACACCAAACCGGTTTTCCACGGACATGTGCTGATGGTGCCGACCGTGCACATCCGGACGTACGACCAGCTGCCGATCGATCTCGCCGAGCACTGGCTGACCACCTCGCAGCGGTTGCAGCTCGCGGTGCAGGAGGCGCAGGGCGCGGAAGGTTCGTTGATCCTGATGAACAACATCGTCAGCCAGAGCGTCCCGCACCTGCACCTGCACGTTATTCCGCGAGTGCGCAAGGACGGTCTGCGTTTCTGGCTCGGCCCACGGCACCCGTACGCCTCCGACGAGCAAGCCGCCGAAACCGCGGCCCGGATCAAGGCAGCCCTTAGCCTTCCTGCTTGACGGGAAGCAGGCCGCGTTCGGCAAAGACCTTCTTGGCGACGAAAGTCGCGTTCAAAGACTTCGGAAATCCGCAGTAAAGTGCCGTGTGCATCAGCGCCTCAACGATCTCGGTGGGCGTCAGGCCGACGTTGAGCGCGGTGTTGATGTTTCCGTCCAGCTGCGACTCGCAGCCGCCCAGCGCGGTGAGTATCCCCAGGTTGAGGAGCTGGCGATCGCGCGGCGGGAGCTCCGGCCGGCTGTACATCTCCCCAAAGCCCCACCCGATGATCTGCTCGCCGAGCTCGGGGTTGATATCGGCGAGCGCGTCGATGGTCTTCTGGACGGCCTCGCCATCGAGCTGCTGCAACATCTTCTGGCCCTTGGCGAACCGTTCCTCGCGCGTCATCTCTGGTCTCCATGAATTTCGATGGTGGTGTCCACAGGTTAACTCCAGGAGTGGGACCGAGCGGCGGTTCCGGGCGGCGAGCGGCACTTTCGGGCCGGCGGAAGGGGCTGATCATGCCACTGACCGGGATCGAGTCGCGGCACGTGATGGGCGTCATAGCGGCCGGCCAGTGATGGCGGTCACGGCAGTGTCCACATCGGACATCGTGTTGTAGACGTGGAAAGACAGCCGCACCCGGCCGGCTCGTACGGCCGTCACCACGCCGGCGGCGGCCAGCCGACGAGTGGCATTGTCGTCGACGGCGACAGTGACGACAGCGCTGTTCGACGGCGGTTGGTCCAGACCGGTGCGGAATGCGTTCGCCAGTGCCACATCATGCTCGTGAATTGCCTCAATGCCGGCGGTCTCCAGAGCCTGAAGCGACGGCACCGCACCCACCCAGCAAAACCAGGCCGGCGAGATGTCGAACTGGCGCGCCGAGGCGGCCAACCGCAGCGGTGGCCCGTAGTACGACTCGTGAAAGTCCTCACCGGCGTACCAACCGGCGGCCAGCGGCCGGATCCGTGCGGCGATTTCCGGCCGTACGGCGGCGAAAGCGGCACCGCGCGGCGCCATCAACCATTTGTACGCGGCACAAACCAGCACGTCGACGTCGCTCGCGTCGATCGGCAGCCAACCGGCCGCCTGACTGGCGTCCACAATGGACATCGCGCCGAACGCACGGGCCGCCGTGGTGAGTTTCGCCAGTGGGGCCACATAACCCGAGGCTGACTGCACCAGGCTGAAGGCCACCACGTCAGTGCGACCGTCGATCGCGTCCAGCAGCGACTCCGCAGGCACTGTGACGACCTCTCAACACCGCGGTCCGCGTGCACCAAATACGGGAACAGGTTGGAGGTGAATTCCTCGACAGGCACCAGCACCCGAGAACCGTCCGGAATCGACGCCGCCACCGGCGCCAACAATTGCGACACGGCCGCGCCGATGGCCACTGTGTCGTACGGCACGTTAACCAGATTCGCGAAAAAGCACCCGCGCCTGGTTGACAGCCGGTTCCCATTCCTCCCAGGAACAAGCGCCCGTCTGCCATTGGTCAATGACTGTTTTTAATGTCTCGACAGTGGCCCGTGGCGGCAGGCCGTACGACGTCGTATTGAGCCAGCCGGGACGCGGTTCCCACAGCTGCTGCACGCTGGTACCGATCATCGCACCAGCGTATGACCCAGCGAAGCCCGTCGGCTCGGCCGACGGGCTCCGTTTTATGGGTTTCGGGGCTCTGAGGGGGATGCCGCGGACCTCCCCCCGACAGAGGTCCGACCGGGCCGCCGGCACTTTCGCGCTGATCGGCCAAGGCCAGCCTATAAAGTGGCGCAACTGATTTTCGTCATCACGATGGATGGTGACGGTCAGACCTTCGACGGATATTTCTCGCCTACGGACCGTCAGCTGAATATGAAACCCGGTTCAGGCACCTGGTCGGATGAGTCCCGATTCGTACGCGAGCACCACGGCTTGTACGCGATCCCGCAGCTCGAGCTTGGTCAGCACATGCCCGACGTGCGTCTTGACCGTCGTCTCGCCAAGCACCAGCTTGGCCGCGATCTCGGCGTTCGACAGGCCGCGGGCCATCAGCACCAGGACCTCCCGCTCGCGCTCGGTCAACGCCCCCAGTGCCGGCGCGGCCGGGGCGTTCGGGTCTGGCAACCGATCGGCGTAGCGGTCCAGCAGCCGGCGCAGGATCCGCGGCGCGACCACGGCCTCGCCGGAGGCCACCACGTGGATGGCGTCGACCAGGTCCTCGGCTGGCACGTCCTTGGACAGGAAGCCGCTGGCACCGGCGCGAAGCGCCCCCCCAACACGTACTCGTCGAGGTCGAACGTGGTGAGGATCAGCACCCGTACGGGCAGCTTCGCGGCGGTGATCCGGGCGGTCGCCTGGACGCCGTCGAGTCGCGGCATCCGGATGTCCATAAGAACCACATCGGGGAGCAGCCGGCGAGCCAGCTCGACCCCTTCCTCGCCATCGGAAGCCTCACCGATGACCTCGAGATCGGACTCGGTGCCGAGCACCATCCGAAAGCCGGTGCGCAGCAGTGGCTGGTCGTCGACGAGCAGGATTCGAACCGGCGGCTTCCCGCCTCCTTCGACGTCGTTCACGTACGTGATCCCCTTGTCTTGGCTGCTGGCCGATCGAACGGGACGGTCGCCCGCACGGTGTAGCCACCGTCTTCGCCCGGCCCGGTGTAAAGACTGCCGGCGTAGAGGCCGACCCGCTCGCGCATGCCGACCAGCCCGTGGCCACTGGCGTTGCCGCCGCCGGCCGGCCCTTTGCCGCGGTCCGTCACGACGACGACGACCTCGACGTCGGCGAGGCCATACCGTACGACTACCTCCGCCCGGGTCGGGCCGGCGTGTTTGAGAGTGTTCGTCAGGGCTTCCTGGACGATCCGGAACAACGTCAGGTCGACGCCGGAGTCCAGCGGCACCGGCTCGCCCTCGACCGTCAGCTGGACCGCGAGCCCGGCCTCGCCGACCTGGCCGACCAGGGTTTCCAATCCGGGCAGGCCCGGTTGCGGGGTGGTCGGCAGCGCGGTGTCCTGCTCGTCCCGTAGCACGTCCAGCAGCCGCCGCATCTCCCGCAGCGTGGCCCGCCCGGTCTCCTCGATCGTGGTCAGCGCCTCGTCGGCCACCTCCGGATGGGGCGCGCAGCGTCCGGCGCGCGGCCGCCGCCATCACGCCCATGACGCTGATGTGGTGCGCCACCACGTCATGCAGCTCTCGGGCGATCCGCTGCCGCTCGGCCATCACCGCATCGCGGGCGGTTAGCTCGCGGGTCGTCTCGGCAGCGATCGCCCGTTGCTCCAAGGCGCTGACGAACGCCAGCCGGGTCCGCCGTACCGACCCGACCGCGAAGGCGATCAGGACTTCTAGACCGTTAAGCGCCCACACCAGCGGCTGGGCGTGCGACAGCACCAGCGCTCCAGCGATCCCCAGCACCACGATGCCCACCGCGCCGGCCGCCGTCGTCGGGCGCAACCGTGACGCGGCCGTGTAGATGACGATCAGGATGGAGATGCCTTCGGTGGTGTTCCCACCCACCAGTGGAACCGCGGCGACCGTCACGACCGCCACCGCCACCGCCGAGACCCACACCCAGCGTCGCACGGCGATCGGGACCACCCCCCGGCCGCGCAGACCGCGACCGCGAGCGGGATGTTCCTGGTCAGCTCCCCGGCCGCACCGGTCCCGGCGAACACCAGAAGGAGCAGTCCGAAGAGTGCGAACAACCCGACGGCCAGGGCCACGTCGGCCATCCAGGACGGCAGCGACATCAACCGCTGCAGACGACCCACACACCCTTCACATACGTAACCGTAGCGTCGCCGTACGGCCCAGTACTCATCGTCAGGGGCCATCCGCGCCTCGTCCTGCGGGAGGACCTATCCCGCCCTGCGGCCGCTGGCTCGTTTCGTACGCACCGGTCCATGCGGCCAGACAGTGCCGGACGGTCGTACGGACCTCGGGCAGCTCAGCCAGCGAGGCCCGACGCCGAGTGCGGGACTTTAACCCGCTCTCGACGTCGAGCGCAGAACAAAGTCCGACACTCGACGAAAACCCAGCCTGACAGGGAGGGCAGGTGGGGCATAAACCGGACAGGACCGAACCCGCGGACTCAGTCCTCGCTGGCGGGGGGTGATCACGAGCGGCTCGCCGGGGGTGGGAAGCACCTCGGGAAACGGCGGGGGAGTGCCGCCCTTGGCGGGGCACAGCGCCTGGTGGTCACACCAGCCGCACAACTTACTCGGGTTGGGGCGAAAATCCCGCTGAGTCGTGGCGCGGTCGATGGCCGCCCAGAGCGCCTGCAGATTCCGCTCGAACCGACGCAGCTCATCGACGTCCGGCGCGTAGTCGAGGATCTCCCGGTCGCCCAGATACATCAGCCGGAGCAGCCTGGGAACCACGTCGCGGGACCGCCACAGCACCAGGGCGTAGAACTTCAGCTGGAAAAGTGCCTTGCCCTCGAAGGCTTCCCGGGGCGCCGCGCCGGTTTTGTAGTCGACGACCCGCATGTCGCCGGTTGGCGCGACATCGAGCCGGTCGACGAATCCGCGCAGCCGCAGACCCGACTCCAGCACCACCTCGACCAGCTGTTCCCGCTCGGCCGGCTCCAGCCTGTTTGGGTCCTCCAGCTGGAAATAGCCGTCGAGCATGCCCCGAGCGGTCTTCAGCCAGGTCGCCAACGAATCCGCGTCCTGGAAGAGCTCACCGAGAGCGGGCTCGGCTTCGCGCAGTTTGTCCCACTCCGGCGCGAGCAGCTCGGCCGCGTGCTCCACCGTCCGTTCACCAGGGGCGACATCGAAAAGACGCTCCAAAACGGCGTGTACGAGAGTGCCGCGGGCGGTGGCGACGGTCGGCTTCTGCGGCAGCCGGTCGATGGCCCGGAAACGGTAGAGCAACGGGCAGGTCTTGAAATCGCTGGCTCGCGACGGCGAGAGCGATCCCCGGACATCGCCATGCGTACGGGTCGATGCCGGGTCGATTGCATGGTCGATCGGGAGCACAGCGGACATGGCTCCCAGGCTAGGCCAGACCACCGACAGTGTTCGGCAGACTCGCCACGAACCCTGTGCGGCGTCCGAGCGTCGTCGACCCGCCGTAGCATCGGGGGATGGCAACACAGCAGCCCTACGACGCGTCCAACAGGCGAGACGAGATCTCGTCGGCCGGGCGCGGCTGGCGGGTGGGACGGGGGTTTTCGGGATCCCGGTCTTCGTCTCGCCGATGTGGTTCGTGATCGCCGCGATTCTCGTCTATTCGTACGGCAGCTGGGTCCGGTACACGTCTCCAACGCTGAACACCGTGCAGACCTACCTGGTGTCCTTCGTTTTCGTGCTGCTGCTGTTGGGATCGGTGTTTCTGCACGAGCTCGGGCACGCGCTCGCGAGCAAGGCGTACGGGATCAGGGTCTACGCGATGACGCTGTGGATGCTGGGCGGTCTGACAGAGACCGATGCCGAGGACCGGCGGCCGGGCGTCGACTTCGTGATCGCGCTCGCCGGACCCGCGGTGAACCTCGTGCTGGGCGTGATTGGCGGCGTCGCGGCGTTCCTGATCAGCCCGCAACTGGCTTTGACGCAGGCGTTCATTCTCCAGTTGGCCTGGGCGAACCTGTATGTGGGGGTTTTCAACCTGCTGCCGGGACTGCCGCTGGATGGTGGCACGATGTTGCGCGCGGTCGTCTGGAAAGTCACCTCGAACCGGTTCCTCAGCACCAGGGTCGCCGGCTGGGTCGGCCGGGTCGTCGCGATCGCTGTCGTCGGGGTGGCGTTGTTCGGCGTGACCAACGGCGCCACGCGTTCTCCTTCGGCTTGCTCTTCACGCTCACAATCGCCTGGTTCCTGTGGAACGGTGCGACGCAGGCGATCCGGGCGGGCACCTTGGGCGACCGGTTCGGGTTGCTGCATGCCGGCCGGATGGCAGCGCCGGCGCGCTGTTGGTGCCGGCCGACCTGCCGCTGGCGGAGGCGCTGCGGCGGGCCGCCGAGGCCGGCCGGCCGGGCATTGTCGTGGTCGACTCGGAAAACCGGCCGGAATCGATCGATCGTGTCCGGCGAGGCAGTCGCCGCGACACCGGAGGATCGCCGCCCGTGGATGCCCGTCTCGTCGGCGGCCCGTAGCCTTGCGCCCGGGCTAGTGCTGCCGGCCACCCTCGCCGGCGAGGACATGATCCGCGCAGTGCAGGCCGCCCCGGCCACCGAGTATCTGGTCGTCAGCGAGCTCTCCCCGAGCGGGCAAGTGGCCGGCGGTCAGGTCGTCGGCGTGCTCGCGGCCCGGTCCATCGCGGACGTGCTGGACCCGCACCAGACCGTAAAGTAAGACGGCTTTTCCACCAATCGAACAGAAGGCCAGGCACGTTGACAAGCAGCCACGGCGGCGCTTTCCAACCCGGCGACCGGGTGCAGCTCACCGACCCCAAGGGGCGCCTGCACACCGTCGTACTGGAAGCCGGAAAGACATTCCACACCCACCGCGGCGCGCTGGCGCATGACGACCTCATCGGTGCCCCGGAGGGCAGCGTTGTCACGTCCAGCGGTGCTACCGGTTACCTGGCCTTGCGGCCGCGGCTGGCCGACTACGTGCTGTCGATGCCGCGCGGCGCCGCGGTGGTCTATCCCAAGGACGCGGCCCAAATCGTGTCCGAGGGCGACATCTTCCCGGGCGCCCGGGTGCTGGAGGCCGGCGCCGGCTCCGGCGCGCTGACCTGCTCGTTGCTGCGCGCGGTCGGGCCGGAGGGCGAGGTGCACTCGTACGAGCGACGGGCCGATTTCGCCGAGGTGGCGAGTCGGAACGTGGAGAACTTCTTCGGCAAACTCCCGTCCAACTGGCGGCTGACTGTCGGCGACGTGACCGGCGCGGCGGACGATCTGGAGCCGGCCAGCGTGCACCGGGTCATTCTGGACATGCTGGCGCCCTGGGAGGTGCTCGGCCCGATCGGCCAGGTGCTGATCCCCGGCGGCGTACTGGTGGCGTATGTGGCGACCACGACCCAGCTGTCCGCGGTCGTCGAGGCGATGCGCGAGCACGGGTCGTTCACCGAGCCCAGGGCTTGGGAAACGCTCGTACGAGAGTGGAGCGCGGAGGGCCTCGCGGTCCGCCCGTCGCACCGGATGATCGGCCACACCGCGTTTCTGGTGTCCGCACGCCGGTTGGCCGACGGCGTCACGATGCCGCGCCGGCAGCGCAAGCCCTCCAAGGGCGTCGAGGCGTACCAAGCCCAGCGCAGTGCGGCCGCCGCTAGGGTGGCCGAAGACGACCGTACGACTGGGGGCTCGGATGTTCGGTAAATCCCGCGACCACGACGACCGGCGAAGCTCCAGCCTCGACGGTGTCGTGTTTCCGGACTGGTCCCCCTACAACGACCTCGCGGAGGCCGCGAAGGCTTACCTGCGTGACCCTGAGCTGGCCCTGGAGGACCTCACCCCGGTGCTCGGCGACCGGCCGGTCCTCGGGTTCACGCTGGAGCGGGTGGTGCTCGACGGCGGCCAGGTCTGGCAGGAGGTCGTGCTCTGCGACGGCGACCGGCTGGTGCTGTGGCACGGCGAGGATGTCCCGGATGCTGGGATGGGTGCGATGACCTCCGCCGTCCGGATCACCCCGCTGGCCTCGGTGGCCGAGGTGGGCACTCGGCGGCACCTGACGCGGGACGACGACGGCGTCAGCAAGGTGTCCGAGATCGAGGCATATGTCCTCCTTCGTACGCTAGATGAGGCCGAACAACTGGAGCAGCCGGAAGGGACGGCCACGGTGATCAGGCACGACGCCATCCGGTTCGCCAAGACGGTGGCCAACGGCGGCGAGGGCCAGGTCCGCCGTGTTCAGGAGTTCGTCCGGCTGGTCGCCACCCGGGTAGGGTCCGGTATGCCCGGCTCCGCTCCGTAATTGGCCACATTTGGTCGGCCGGGGCGTGTTCAATGGCGCTCGGTAACCGAGTGGAAACGCTTTCCTGCAACGATCTGGGCGTGCGGCTGCCAGCATGCGGTCGTGGAACCGTTTAGGCTTTAACTGGGCCGTATCCCGAAGGGGATGCCCGTCAGGGAGGTGAGTGCTCGTGTCGGATGACCGGGAGAACGCTTCGGCTCGTGCTGCGCGGTACGAGAGAGAGGTCCAGGACCTCAACTCGCAGATCGGGTTCCTGCAGGAGGAGGTTTCGCTCCTACGCCGGAAGCTGACCGAGGGGCCGCGGCATGTCCGCGGGATCGAGGAACGGCTCGCGGCCGCCCACGCGAATGTGGCGCGGCTCGGCGAGCAGAACGAGAAGTTGGTGTCCACGCTGCGCGACGCGCGCGAGCAGATCATCCAGCTCAAGGAGGAAATCGACCGGCTGGCCCAGCCACCGAGCGGTTTCGGGGTTGTCCTGGAGCTCCAGGAGGACAACACGGTCGACGTGTTCACCGGCGGCCGCAAGCTGCGCGTCGCGGTGTCGCCGTCGGTCGAGGTCGACCAGCTGGCCAAGGGCCAGGAAGTGCTGCTCAACGACTCACTGAACGTGGTGCTGGCGCTCGGCTTCGAGCGGGCCGGCGAGATCGTCAGCCTCAAGGAGCTGCTGCACAACGCGGACGGCGTCGCCGACCGCGCGTTGGTGGTGGGCCGGGCCGACGAGGAGCGGGTGGTCTACCTGGCCGACTCGCTCAAGGACACGCCCATCCGGGCCGGCGACGCGCTGCTGATGGAGACCCGCAGCGGATATGTGTACGAGCGGATCCCCAAGTCCGAGGTCGAGGAGCTGGTGCTGGAAGAGGTGCCGGACATCGACTACACGTCGATCGGTGGCCTGGCCAGCCAGATCGAGGCGATCCGGGACGCCGTCGAGCTGCCGTTCCTGCACGCGGACCTGTTCCGCGAGCACGAGCTGCGCCCGCCCAAGGGCATCCTGCTGTACGGTCCGCCCGGTTGCGGTAAGACGCTGATCGCCAAGGCGGTCGCCAACTCGCTGGCCAAGAAGGTCGCCGAGGTGCGCGGCGAACAGGGCGCCGGCGGCGATCGCAACGCCAAGTCGTACTTCCTGAACATCAAGGGCCCGGAGCTGCTGAACAAGTACGTCGGCGAGACCGAGCGGCACATCCGGCTGGTGTTCCAGCGGGCTCGGGAGAAGGCGTCCGAGGGCACCCCGGTCATCGTGTTCTTCGACGAGATGGACTCGATTTTCCGTACTCGTGGCTCGGGGGTGTCCTCCGACGTGGAGAACACCATCGTGCCGCAGCTGCTGTCGGAGATCGACGGCGTCGAGGGCCTGGAGAACGTGATCGTGATCGGCGCCTCCAACCGGGAGGACATGATCGACCCGGCCATCCTGCGCCCCGGCCGGCTCGACGTGAAGATCAAGATCGAGCGCCCGGACGCCGAGGCGGCCCGGGACATCTTCTCCAAATACATCACCACGTCGGTGCCGCTGCACCACGACGACCTGGCCGAGCACGGCAGCGACCGGCAGGCCACCGTCGGCGAGATGATCCAGCGGGTCGTCGAGCGGATGTACACCGAGTCCGACGAGAACCGCTTCCTGGAAGTCACGTATGCCAACGGTGACAAGGAAGTCCTCTACTTCAAGGACTTCAACTCCGGCGCGATGATCCAGAACATCGTCGACCGGGCCAAGAAGATGGCGATCAAGGACTTCCTGCTCACCGGCGGCAAGGGCCTGCGGATGCAGCACCTGCTGGACGCGTGCGTGGACGAGTTCCGGGAGAACGAGGACCTCCCGAACACCACCAACCCGGACGACTGGGCCCGCATCTCCGGCAAGAAGGGCGAGCGGATCGTCTACATCCGGACGCTCGTCACCGGCAGCAAGGGCGCCGAGGCCGGCCGCTCCATCGACACCATCGCCAACACCGGCCAATACCTGTAGAGCCGTTGGGATAGCCGCCTGCCGGCGGTGTCGCAATCGGAATCCGATTGCGACACCGCCGCCTTGCTGAGCTGGGCAGATGCTCTCGCCCGTGACAATCGGACAGCCACCCGGCAGGTGCGCCGGCAGCGTCCGAAACAATGAACTCATGACGACGACCGAGGCTCCGTACATCCACCCGACCGCCAGCGCCGACGAGGGCGCGCAGATCGGCGCTGGTACGAAGGTGTGGCACCTCTCGTACGTACGTTCCGGCGCGAAGGTCGGGCGGGACTGCAATCTCGGCCGCAACGTGTATGTCGACCCGGGTGCGGTGGTGGGGGACCGCTGCAAAATTCAGAACAACGTCTCGGTCTACGTCGGTGTGACCCTGGAAGACGAGGTTTTTGTCGGCCCGTCCGCGGTCTTCACGAACGACCTGAATCCGCGCGCCGCCAAGGAAGAAGACTGGACGGTGACACCCACGCTCGTACGCCGCGGCGCAACCATCATCGGCGGCGGCGTGACGGTCGTCTGTGGGGTGGAGATCGGTGAGTACGCGTTCGTGGCCGCCGGCGCCGTCGTCACCAAGGATGTCGAGGCGTACCGACTGGTAGTGGGTAACCCGGCCCGTCCGGTCGCCTGGGTGAACCGCGACGGCGATGTCGTCTCCCGCGCGTCGGAGCGTCCTGAAGACGGCGTTCTCAAAGCCTGAGGGTGGAGCCCTCCACCCGCGGGTGGAGGTTGGCGGACCCACCCGAGGACCGAAGAACAGCAACGAAAACGTCCATAGTGTTCTCCCCATCAGCCGATTCGACGGGGAGACCCAGATGACAGAGCCAGTCGCACAGACCGCCACCGGGAGCGCCGCGAAGAGCGCTCGAAAGGCGATGGTCATCTCCCTGTTCTTGGACATGGGGCTGTCGATCGTGGCGTATTACGGCCTTCGCATGCTGGGCGCCGACCAGTACGTCGCACTGCTGGCCGGCACGGTCGTCGCCGGCCTCCGGATCGTCTACGTTGCCCTCAAGGCACGCCGGTTGGACGGTTTCGCGGTCTTCATGATGGGCACGTTCGGGGTCAGCCTCGGACTGTCGTTCCTCACCGGCGACGCGCGTTTCCTGCTGTTGAAGGACTCGATTGGTACCAGCGTGGTTGGCGCGATCTTCCTGATCAGCACGGTGATCGGGAAGCCGGTCATCTTCCACGCGGCCCGCCGATTCACCTCGGCGACGCCGGAGAAGGCTCAGCAGTGGGAGCAGCGCTGGCAGACCGAGCCGGCCGTACGACACACTTTCCGGGTCCTGTCGACAGTGTGGGGCTGCGGTCTGCTGCTGGAGGCGGCGATCCGGATCCCGCTGGTCTACCTGCTGCCGATCGACGTGATGGCGGGCCTCGCGCAGGTGTTCGGCCTCTTCTTCATCGGCCCGCTGATCGTTTGGATGATGTGGTACGTGAAAGCGCCGGACCGGCAGCTTCAAGGTCAGCAACGCCCACCAGGTGGCAGCCGTCGTTTGACCGTACGAGAAAACGAGCCGACCGGATCATCCCGGCCGGCTCGTTTCTCGTACCACTGGCGGTGACGTTGTTCACCTGGCCCGCCCAGGCGACCAACCTGCGAACGTTCCCGGCCAAAGGCGGGGGCCAGCTGGCCCTACGATCCTTCCGCCGCGGTCGAAACCGCCGGTGGGGACGTGACGACTAAATCGATTCGTCTCATGATTGTGGGACGATTCCGGTCGTCGAAACCGTCAGCGGGGGTGCGGATGCGAGGGCGTACCGAGTGCCGGCTGTTGGGGCCGTTCGAGCGTACGCGTCGACGGCGCCCTCGTGCCGGTCCGCGGCCGGCAGCGGATCGCGCTCGCTGCGCTGGCCCTGTCCGCCGGGCGGGTGCTGCCGATTGACACGCTGATCGACCGCGTCTGGGAGGACGAGCCGCCGCGGCAGGCCCGGGCCAGCCTGCAGACGCTGGTCACCCGGCTGCGCCGGCTGCTCGGCGCGGACCTGATCGAGACGTCCGGCCCGGGTTACCGGCTGCGAACGCAGGTCTGCACCACCGATCTGATCCGGTTCCGCGAGCTGGTGTCACGGGCCCGTGAAGTGGCCGCCCAGGGCGATGGCTACGCCGAGCTTGACCTGCTCCGGGAGGCGATCGGGCTGTGGGCCGGCGAGCCGCTTTCCGACCTGCCGTCGGTCCGGCTTCAAGCGGACGCGGCGGGGATCGTCGAGGAAGGATTCCGGGCACTGGAGCGCCGGCTCGACATCGACTTGGCCGCCGGGCGGCACCGCGAGGTGCTCGGAGAGCTACGTTCGATGGTCAGCCGGTATCCGCTCCGCGAAACGCTCTGGGAGCGGCTGATGCTGGCGCTGCACCGAGCTGGCCGGCGAGCCGATGCGCTCGCCGCGTACGAGGAAGCGGCCAAGGTGATCCGCGGCCAACTCGGGCTGGATCCCGGCCGGCGCGGATGACCGTGCTGCGGGAGGCGATCCTGCAGGACGGTACGGCCGCGGCGTACGAGCCGGCGCCGGCTGACGCCGCCGAGGCCACGCCCGTACCAGCCGGCGCCTGGACGCCTCGCCAGCTGCCGCCGGACATCGCCGGCTTCGTCGGCCGGGCCGCGGACCTCGCCGTCCTCGACGAGCTGGTCGACGAGACGATCGACGCCCGGGTCGTCACCGCCGCGGTCGACGGGCCAGCCGGGATTGGCAAGACCGCGCTGGTGGTGCACTGGGCGCATCGGGTCAGCGGCCACTTCCCGGACGGCCAGCTCTACGTCAACCTGCACGGATACGGCACCGAGAAGCCGGTCGAAACGGCCGGCGCGCTGGATTTCATGCTCCGGTCGCTGGGCGTGCCGGCGGCCCGGATCCCGCCGGACCTGGACGCCCGCTCGGCGCTGCTGCGCAGCGAGCTGGCCGGGCGCCGGCTGCTGGTCATCCTGGACAACGCCCGCGACAGCGAACAGGTCCGGCCGTTGCTGCCCGGCAGCGGGTCGTTGGCGCTGATCACCGGCCGTCGGCAGCTGCGCAGCCTGGCGGTCCGCGAGGGCGCCCGACGGATCACCCTCGGCCTGCTCGACGACATGGACGCCGTCGCCCTGCTGCATCGGGTGCTGGGCGCGGAACGGGTACGACACGACCCGGCCGCGGCGGTAGAGGTCGTGGACCTGTGCGCACGGCTGCCGCTGGCCCTTCGGGTGGTGGCCGAGTACGCCGCCCGGCGGCTGGACGAGCCGCTCGCCGAGGTCGCAGCGGACCTGCGCGCCCAACGGTCCCGGCTGGACGCACTGTCGGCGGACGACGGTGTCTCCACGGACCTGCGAGCAGTGTTTTCGTGGTCGTACAACGCCTTGAGTGACAGCGCGGCCCGGATGTTCCGGCTGCTCGGCCTGTCGCCGGGCACCGAGTTCAGCGCTTGCGCGGCGGCGGCTTTGGCGGGTCTCGTGTGTTCGGCCGGCCAGCCAGCTGCTGGACGAGTTGACCGCCGTTCACCTGCTGGCGAACCCGACGCCCGGCCGCTACGAGTTCCACGACCTGCTCGGTGAGTACGCCCGCGAGCGGGCCGAGCTGCAGGAGTCCGACGGCGACCGGGAGGCCGCCGAGAATCGGCTGCTGGACTGGTATCTGCGGACTGCCGTCAACGCGCGGGCGAAGCTGACCACGTACCGCTTTATCGAGAAGCCGTCGCCGCCGGCCGGTCCTGACCCGGTGCCGGACTTTGCCGGATATGACGACGCCACCGCCTGGTTCGAGGGGCAGTGGCGGACCATCCTGTCCCTGATCGACCGGATCGCGAGCGCTGGACCGGACTCCGGCCGGACCCGGCAGACAGTGCTGCTGAGCCTCGCCATCTGGGACTTCCTCTGGCTGACCGGCTACCGGCACGACCTGCCCCGGTTGTACGAGCGGGCGTTGGCGGCGGCCAGGGAGATCGGTGCCGGGATGCTGGAAGGCCTTTGCCTGACCTTCCTGGCGGTCGTCTATCGATGGATCGGCCAGTTGGAAAGGGCGCTGCGGGCCGGCGCCGACGCGGTGGACCTCTTCATCCGCCTCGGGTCGGTCGAGTACGAGGCGTTCGCGCTGGTCCGGATGGCCAACGGGCTGGCGGCTATTGGCGAGAACGACCTCGCCTGCGCGGCCTTGGAAAGGGTGTTGCTGCTGAGCCGCGCCGACGTCGACCTGACCGTGCGCGGGGATGCTCAAAATCATTTGGCGATCGCCGAGATGCGCCGGGAAAGTTCGATGCGGCGATCGCGCACGGCCAGCTCGCCGTGGAGACCTTCCGGCAGCTGGGCGATCGCGTCCGGATGACGGCCGCCCTCGACACGTACGCGGAGGCGCTGGAGAGCTCTGGCCAGCCGGAGCTGTCCTGGCCGAGCTATCGGGAAGCGCTCGCACTGACCCGGGAGATCCACACCATCCCCTGGCAGGCGTTGGTGCTTTATCACTACGGACGGTCGCTGCGGGTGGCCGGCGAGGTCGACCGCGCCGTGACGGCATGGCGGGAGGCGTACGACCTTTTCCTATGGGTAGGCGATCCGACCGCGGACACCGTCCGGGATCTGCTGGCCGAACTGGATAGACAGCCATAAAACCCTTGCTAGGGGGGTTTTCTTCACAACCTGCGGCTCGTCAGATCACCCACACACCGGCGCGACGGTCGGTGCCGGCTATTAGGCTGTTGTAGTGACGACACGACGGGTAATGGGCACCGAGGTCGAGTACGGCATCGCGGTGCCCGGCCAGCCGCAGGCCAATCCGATGGTCACCTCCTCACTGGTCGTGAACGCGTACGGATCGCGTGAGGAGCTGACCCGGCAGCGCCGGACCCGGTGGGACTACGAGGAAGAGTCGCCGTTGCGCGACGCGCGCGGCTTCACCTTCGGCGGCGCGCTGTATGACCCGGCCGAGGCGCTGGCCGACGAGGACCTCGGGCTGGCGAACCTGATCCTGACCAATGGTGCCCGGCTCTACGTCGACCACGCCCACCCGGAGTATTCGACGCCCGAGGTGATGTCGCCGCTGGACATCGTGCTGTGGGACAAGGCCGGCGAGCGGGTGATGACCGAGGCCGCCCAGCGGGCCGCCTCGGTGCCCGGCGCGCCGACGCTGCAGCTCTACAAGAACAACACCGACAACAAGGGCGCCTCGTACGGCTCGCATGAGAACTACCTGATGAGCCGGCAAACGCCGTTCGCCGAGATCGTCACCCACCTGACACCGTTTTTCGTGACCCGGCAGGTGATCTGCGGGGCCGGCCGGGTCGGCATCGGACAGGACGGGTCGCAGGACGGCTTCCAGCTGTCCCAGCGAGCTGACTACTTCGAGGTCGAGGTCGGGTTGGAGACGACCCTCAAGCGGCCGATCATCAACACCCGCGACGAGCCACACGCGGACGCCGACAAGTATCGCCGGCTGCACGTCATCATCGGCGACGCGAACCTCTGTGAGGTGTCGACGTATTTGAAGGTCGGCACGACAGCGCTGGTGCTGGCGATGATCGAGGCCCGGTTCCTGCCCGATGACCTGGGCATCGCCGAGCCGGTCGGCGAGCTGCACCGGATTTCCCATGACGTCTCGCTCAAACACCAGGTCCGGATGCGCGCGACGGACGCCGGCTGACCGCGCTGCAGATCCAGCACGAGTACTGCCAGCGGGCCCGCAAGTTCGTCGAGGACCGGTATGGAACGGACGCCGACGAGCAGACCGTGGATGTGCTCAACCGGTGGGAGTCGGTGCTGGAGCGGCTCGGCGACGACCCGATGAAGTGTTCCCGCGAGCTGGACTGGGTGGCCAAGCTGCGGCTGCTGCAGGGCTACCGGGACCGCGACCGGCTCGGTTGGGGTTCGTCCCGGCTGCAGCTGGTCGATCTGCAGTATGCGGACGTGCGGCCGGACAAGGGGCTCTACAACCGGCTGGTGGCCCGGGATGCGGTGGAACGGCTGGTCACCGAGGAGCAGGTGCTCGCGCGGCCACCACCAACCCGCCGGAGGAGACCCGGGCATATTTCCGGGGTCGCTGCCTGCGTAAGTTCGGCGCCTCGGTGGTGGCCGCAAGCTGGGATTCGGTGATTTTCGACGTGGGCCGCGAGTCGCTCGTACGGGTGCCGATGATGGAGCCCACTCGCGGCACCGCTGCCCATGTCAAGGACCTGCTAGACCGCTGTGACACCGCCGAGCAGCTGATCGACGCCATCACCGGTTCGCGCTAACCCCAGCCGCTCGTTCGCGAAGGCGGCGCCGGATTGCGTTGCGCGGCATGGCGTTGTCGGTTCGGCGAGATATCGTTTGGGTCAGGACGTTGATGCTCAAGCCGACACCGGGAGTGCCGATGGCAACGCGAGAGAGTGGCGGTCAGCAGCACCGCAGGAACGTCGAGGACGAGGAAACGCCGGCGCCGGAGGCGAATCCTGAGGTCGCCGAGCGGCACGAAAAGCTCTCCGACGACGTCGACGACGTGTTGGACGAGATCGACTCGGTGCTCGAGGAGAATGCCGAGGAGTTCGTCCGTGGTTATGTCCAGAAGGGCGGCCAGTAGGGGCCGTGCCGCGGGCGGGCGTTTCGGCCCGCCCGTAGCATGACCACCGCCGGCGCGACCGGTATCGTCTGCAAGCTCGTTGAAGCCGCCGACCCATAGGAGAGAACCCACGTGGCTGCTGGTTCCGCCTCGTACGGACGCCTGCCGGAATCCTTCAGCACCCCGGGCACGTCGTCGTTCACCGATCTGCTCGGTCAGGTCGCGCCCGAGTTGCTGCCCGGCCGGCGGGCCATGCCGCCCGGGAACGCTGGCCATCTGAGCGCGCACGGCACCACCATCGTCGCCTTGCAATATGCCGGCGGCGTGGTGATGGCCGGCGACCGGCGGGCCACCGCCGGCAACATGATCGCCAACCGCGACATGCGCAAGGTCTACCCCGCTGACGAGTTCTCGGTGATCGGCATCGCCGGCAGCGCGGGCCTCGCCCTGGAGTTCGTCCGGCTTTTCCAGGTTGAGCTGGAGCATTACGAGAAGATGGAGGGCGTCATGCTGTCGCTCTCCGGCAAGGCCACCAAGCTGGCCAACATGGTGCGCGGCAACCTCGCCGCCGCCATGCAGGGGCTCGCGGTGGTGCCGCTGTTCGCCGGCATCGACCCGGATGCCGCCGACCCGGCGAGCAGCGGTCGCATCTGGTCGTACGACCCGACCGGCGGGCCGTATCCAGAGCAGAAGTTCCACTCGGTCGGTTCGGGCTCGATCTTCGCCCGCAACTCGATGAAGAAGCTCTACCGTGACGACCTTGACGGAGATCGGGCGGTCCGGCTGGCGATCGAGGCCTTGTACGACGCGGCCGACGACGACACCGCGACCGGCGGACCCGATCTCGGTCGGCAGATCTTCCCGCTGGTGTTCCAGGTGGACATCGACGGGGCCCGCGAGATCGACGGGGACACCATCGCCGCCCTGACGCGGACGGTGGTCCAGGACCGGACCGCCAACCCCGGCGGCTGACCAGCAGCCTCGACGGCCGAGTCCGACCAGCAGAAGGAGCCGATCCAACCGTGGCCATGCAGTTCTACGCGTCACCCGAGCAGATCATGCGGGACCGTTCGGAGTATGCCCGCAAGGGCATTGCCCGCGGCCGCAGTGTCGTCGTGCTCAGCTACGCCGGCGGTGTGCTGTTCGTGGCCGAGAATGTCTCGTCCGCGCTGCACAAGGTGTCCGAGATCTACGATCGGATCGGCTTCGCCGCGGTCGGTCGCTACAACGAGTTCGAGAACCTGCGGATGGCCGGCGTCCGGATCTGCGACCTGCGTGGCTACAACTACGACCGGGTCGACGTGACCGGCAAGTTCCTCGCCAACGCGTACGCGCAGATGCTGGGCTCACTGTTCGTCGAGCAGTCCAAGCCGCTGGAGGTGGAGGTCTGCCTGGCTCAGGTGGGCGCCACCGCCGCCGAGGACGAGCTCTACCGGATCACGTACGACGGCTCTCAGTCGGCGACGAACCCGGCTATGTGACGATGGGCGGCCAGCCGGAAAGCATTTCGACGGTGCTGAAGGAAGGCCATCAGGACACTCTGGAGCTGGCCGAGGCTCTCCAGCTCGCGGTGAAGGCGTTGGGCAGCGTCGGTGGCGAGAACGGCTCGCCTCGGCAGCTGAAGGCCGAGCAGTTGGAGGTCGCGATCCTGGATCGCCACCGCACCGGCCGCGCGTTCCGCCGCGGGTCCGCAACAGCCGGTTGGAAGAGCTGCTCGGCGAAAACGCCGAGCCGAAGACCCCTGATTCGGAAACCCCTGAGGCAGCGACTGCTGAGGCGAAGACTCCAGGGAAGAAGCCAGCCAAGAAACCAGCCGGCAAGCCGGACGAGACGGCCGGCACTGGCGACACTCCGGCTGAGTCCTAGAAGCTGGGTTCTAGAAGCTGAGCCTTGGTCTAGCGGATTTTGGCGTTGGCCTTGAGAATCTCGATGAAGGCGGCGGCGATCGGGTCGGGTTTCGTCGCGGGTGTAGGCGGTCAGGGTCCGCAGGATCCGCGGCTCCGGTCTCAACACCCTGCCATCGAAGTGCGGCGACAGCACATTCGACGGCACCAACGCTGGACCGAGCCCGGCAGCGGCGAGGACCGGCGCCGCCGCGGTCTGCTCGGTGCGTACGGCTGCCCGTGGCTGGAAACCTGCCGCCGCGCAGTGCCGGTTGAGGATATCGGCGAGTCCGTTGCTGGGCGCGTAGTGCACCCAGTCGCGGTCCTGAAGTTGATTGAGCGCGATGGTCCCGTTTTCGTCCTCTACTGGATCGTCTTGTGGCACGACCACGACAAACTCCTCGACGCCGAGGTCACGCACCGGACCGGCCCACCCCGCCGGCGCTGGCCCGACGGCGAGATCCGCTTGACCGGCGGTCATGGCGGCCGCCAGCTCGTCGGCGTGGCGATGCTCGAACAGCCGGATCGCGATCCCGTCGCCGTGTTCCTGCCGCCACGCTTTGAGAGCTGCGGCAGGACGCCGAGGCTGACCGAATACAGCGTCGCGAGACGGAGCTCGCCCTGTTCGAGGTGGGCGACCTGCCTCGCGGCCGTACGGGCGCGGCCGGCGTCGGCGAGCGCGGCGCGAGCGTGCGGGAGCATGGCCCGACCCATTGGGGTGAGCCGTACCGACCTCGGCAGCCGTTCCAGCAGAAATCCGCCGGTCGACTGTTCGAGTGCGCGAATCTGATGGGAAAGCGCTGGTTGGGTGACGTGCAGCAGCTCGGCGGCCCGGGTGAACGAGCCTTCGTCGACCACCGCGACGAGGTACTCAAGCTGCCGGAGCGTCGTCATAAACAGATCTTATCGCTCCAGTGAGAAACAAGACTTTGTCCTATCGGTGCTTCCGCGGCATCCTTGTCCCATGAGTCAACTGTCGGACTCCGCGCCCGCCGTACTCGCCGCTGATTTTGTGACTGTCGAACACAAGTCTGGAGTGCCGGAATGAGTAAGGTCGCGTTGGTCGTTGGATCCCGCGGAGTCATCGGCGGCAACCTGATCGACCACCTGCTGGACCTGGGCGACTGGGACGTGGTCGGCCTGTCGCGTCGCGGCGGTCCTTCTTCGGCGCACCTGCGGAATATTTCCGTCGACCTGCTGGATCGTACGGACACCTTCGAGAAACTCGCCGACCTGAGCGACGTGACGCACGTCTTTTATGCCGCGTACCAGGACCGCCCGACCTGGGCCGAGCTGGTTCCACCAAATCTCGCGATGCTGGTGAACGTCGTCGAGGCCATCGAGCCGGTCGCGGCTGGCTTGCGGCACGTCAGTTTGATGCAGGGCTACAAGGTTTACGGCGCGCATCTCGGCCCGTTCAAGACGCCGGCCAAGGAGAGCGACGCGAACCACATGCCGCCGGAATTCAACATTGACCAGCAGGATTTCCTTGAACGTACGCAGAAGGGCAAGACCTGGACCTGGTCCGCGCTGCGCCCGTCGGTAGTTTGTGGGTTCGGGCTGGGAAAAAACCCGATGAACCTGACCATGGTCATCGCGATCTATGCCGCCATGTCGAAGGAGTTGGGTATCCCGCTGCGTTTCCCCGGTAAGGCCGGCGCGTACGACACCCTCCTGGAGATGACCGACGCCGGCCTGCTCGCTCGCGCGACTGTCTGGGCCGCGACCGACGACCGGGCAGCGAACCAGGCTTTCAACATCAACAACGGTGACCTCTTCCGCTGGAACGACCTGTGGCCCAAAATCGCCGCCTTCTTCGACCTGGAGGTCGCCCCGCCATTGCACCTGTCACTCGCCGATGTCATGGCCGACAAGGAACCCCTCTGGAACGCGATGGTCGCCAAACACGACCTCGAGCCGCACCCGTACTCAGACGTGTCGTCGTGGACGTTCGGTGATTTCGTCTTCGGGTGGGACTATGACTTCTTCGCCGATGGCACCAAGGCGCGGCGGCTCGGCTTCCATGAGTTCGTGGACACAGAGAAAATGTTCCTGTCCCTCTTCACTGAATTCCGCAAGCGCCGCCTGATCCCCTAGTGGTCTGTCTGTGATGTGGCGCGGTGGCTCCGGCACTCGCAAGATAAAGCCGAAGAACTGTTCGCGAATAACCGTTCGTGTTCTAGACTGGGCGCATGGACGTGCTGCAACCGGATCCGAACAAGGACGTAACCCTCGACACGGCAACCCTCAGAGTCCTTGCCCATCCCATGCGCCTGGCCCTGCTCAACCACCTCCGTCACCACGGGCCGGCGACGGGACGACAGTTGGCGGCGATCTTCGGGATCGACTCCGGAGCCGCCAGCTACCACCTGCGCAAACTCGCCGCCGGCGACCTCATCGACGAAGACGAGGAGCGGGGCACCGGCCGCGATCGCTGGTGGCGCGCCCTGCACCGGACCTCGTTCCACGACCCCGCCCAGTCACCAGACCAGGAGGCAGGCCGTGCGTACGCGCAAGCCCTGGTCCTCGCGTACGCCGACACCCTGCGCACCCTCGCCGGCCAGGTCCGCTGCTCCCGCAGGACTGGTATGGCGCGAGCATTTTCAGCGACTACACCCTGACGATCACGCCAGATGCGTTGAACAGCCTCAAAAGTGAGCTGGTAGCGGTCATCAACCGCTATCGCGACGCGCCCACCGGCGAGACCGCGGTTTCGGTGCAGTTGCAGGCGTACCCGCTGCTGGAGCCCCGGATTGCTACTGACTGACAACCGGACGATCGCCGCCCATCGAGACCCGAACATCCTGCGCTGGCTGGGTGCATACACCGCCTCGGTGACCGGTGATCTCGTCTATTTCGTGGCGCTGTCGTGGGCCGCGGCCCGTACCGGTGGGCCGGTCGGGGTGGGCGTCATTCTGGCCGCTGGGTCGGTGCCCAGGGCGATTCTGATGCTGGGCGGCGGAGTGGTGGCCGATCGTTTCGGCCCTCGGCTGGTGGTGATCGGCAGCGATCTTGTCCGCTGCGTACTCATTCTGGCCGCTGCGGCCGTCATCTTCTTCGGTCAGCTGGAGGTGTGGCTGTTGGTGGTGCTGGCATTGGCCTTCGGCACGGTCGACGCTCTCTTCATGCCAGCGGTCGGTGCGTTGCCGGCTTCGATGACCACGACGGATCAGCTTTCTCGAGTGCAGGGCCTGCGCATGCTCGGCGTACGCGCCAGCAACGCCATCGGCCCGGTGCTGGCGCGCCGGCCGCGCTGATCGGCGGAGCGGCCGGCGCGTTTGGCGTTTCCGGCGTACTTTTCGCGCTGTCACTGGCGGTTTTGCTGACCGTACGCGTACACCGACGTGCTCCAGAAAAGCGGGAGTCGCCCTGGAAGGATTTCCGTGCGGGCCTGAATCACCTGCGCAGCAAGCGCAGCCTGGTGCCGCTCGTCATTGTCATCGGACTGAGCGAAATGTGTTTCAGTGGCCCGGTTGCCGTCGGGCTCGTGCTGTTTGTCAAAGAACATCACTGGAACGCGTCGATCTTGGGTTGGATTCTGAGCGCCTTCAGTGTCGGCGGTGCGGCGTCCGCAGTGGTGCTCAGTGCTGTCCGCGGTATCAGGCGAGCTGGACTCACGATGGCGTTGTCGTTGGTGATCACGGCAGTTCTGGTGACTGTCATTGGGCTGTTGAACTTCCAGCTCGTCGCGATCGCCATCGCTGGCCTGCTCGGGTTTTCCAGTGGTTGCACCATGGTCCTGAGCAATGCGCTGATCCAGAAAGAGGCTGAGCCGCGGTATCTGGGACGAGTCACGGCCGTCACGACGTTCTGTACGCTCGGATTGAGTCCGCTGCTCTTCCCGTTGACCGGCCTGATCGCGGCAGGCTGGGGGATCGGCGTCTTCTTCGCGGCATGCGGCGGAATCTGCGCGGTAGCGGCGATTATTTCGATGTGGCGGCTGCGGGCGGCGCACCTGTGACGCGGATTCCGGACAGCAGCAGGTCCAGATGTGGGTCGACCAGTTGACTCGCCTTCGCCGGGCTGACTCGCTCGTACTTTCCGATGGTCACGAACATGTGGACGCCATGCACCAAGGCCCAACATGTCTTCACCAACAGCTCGATATCCGTGTCGACGAACACCCCCGATTGCTGGCCGCGATAGAGAATCTCGCCAAGAGCGACAAGTGCATCCTCGCCGGCGGCCAGGGCGGGGGAGTCGGCCGGAATATCGGCGTGGTTACGCTCAATGAACTGCTTCGCCTCGCCGGGATGGCTGAGCTGGTAGCGCAGATAGGCGGTGGCCGCGGCGCGCAGTGCCATTTCCGGGTGGTCGCCGGCGCGCGGCCGGCTGACCGGATCGCGGCGGCCAGGTCGCGCATCACAGCAGCCGCGACCTCCTCGCGGAGTGCCGCGAAATTGCCGAAATGTCGATAAGGAGCCGCGTGGCTGACGCCTGCCCTGCGTGCCACCTCGCGCAGTGACGGGTCGCTGTCGCGGCCGTCCGCGAGCAGCAGTTCCGGGCGGCCTGGACGAGCGCCGGCCGGAGGTTGCCGTGGTGATATCCCTCGGGTGCCATGTTGACATGATAAACATCAGCTGCTTTCCTCGAGCATGTTGCCGACGTAAACATTGAGAGGTCGAGCCGATGCCAGCAGAGACCAGCAGCCGCCGCATACTTGTCACCGGAGCGTCCACCGGCATTGGCCGGGCCACGGCAAAAGAGCTGGTCGAACGAGGTTGGTACGTGTACGCGGCGGTCCGCCGCGAGAAGGACGCCGAGAGTCTGCGCAAGGAGCTCGGTGCAAGCGGCGAGCCGGTGTTGATGGATGTGACCGACCAGCCGTCGATCGACGCGGCGGCCGGCCACCTCGGCGCGGCCGGGCCGTTGGACGCTGTCGTGAACAACGCGGGCATCGCGATCGGCGCACCGCTTGAGTTTCTGCCGCTGGACGATTTCCGCCGGCAGCTGGAGGTCAACCTGACCGGTCAGCTGGCCGTGACGCAGGCTTTCCTGCCGCAGTTGCGAAAGACTCGTGGCCGAGTGGTCTTCGTCGGCTCGATCGCGGCCGGGTCGCCAGCCCGCTCTCGGTGCGTACAGCGCGAGCAAGTTCGCGCTGGCCGCCCTGGCCGACAGCCTTCGCGCGGAGCTGAAACCGTCCGACATCAAGGTCATCCTCGTCGAACCGGGCACCATCGCGACCGAGATCTGGAGCACCGCTGTCAGTGCGGGGCGCGCGCTCTACGACCGCCTACCCGTCGAGGCTCGCCGCTACTATGGCGCCGCGATGGAGGCGACGATCAACACCGCCGAGGAGCGCGGAGGCAACGGTCTCGCACCCGAAGCCGCCGCCAGGGTGCTCGTACGCGCGCTTGAACGCCCCAACCCACGCCCTCGCTACCTGATCGGCCGCGACGCCCGATTCGCGTCCGTCATCCCGTACCTCCCGGCCACCCTCCGCGCCTACCTGGTCGCGACCCAGATGCCCGCCGGCCCCGCCAAGGACACGCCCAGCCCCGCCATCACAGACCGCTAACCAGGGAGAAATACCATGCAGATCGCGATCGTGCTCTATCCGGGCGTCACGATGCTGGACGCCATCGGCCCGTACGAGGTGCTGCATAACCTCCCGGGTGTCGATCTACGGTTCGTCAGCGTCAAGGCCGGTTCTCTCAAGGTCGACAGCGGTCTCGTCAGCCTGGTGACCACACACTCGCTCGCGGACACCCCCGCGCCGGATCTCGTACTGGTGCCCGGCGCAGCGGCCAACACGCTCGCCGAGATGGGCGATCAGGAGTTGCTCGACTGGCTTCGCGAGGTCCATAAGACGACGACTTGGACAACATCGGTGTGCAGCGGCGCGCTCATCCTCGGGGCGGCCGGCATCCTCAAGGGGCACCCGGCGACGACACACTGGGCGGCAATGGCAGCGTTGCCGGGTTTGGGCGCCGAGCCGCGACCGGACGAGCGGATCGTGCGGTCGGGCAAGATCGTCACCGCGGCCGGTGTGTCGGCGGGCATCGACCTCGCGCTCTGGCTGGCCGGCCAGATCGCCGGTCAGGAGCAGGCCGAGGCCGTACAGCTGCTCATTGAATACGACCCACGGCCGCCGTACGACGCCGGGCACATCAGCAAGGCGTCACCCGAGGTCCGCCAGCTCGCGGAGGCATCGATGGCCGCGCAGATCGAGCACCCTCAGCCGATGGTTTTTGATTAGGGCGCGTCTCCTCATCCCAGGCGGCGTTTGGGCTCGGCCCTCGCCGCCTGGGATGAGGAGACGCGCCCTAGTGCGCCGCAGTTCTAGCCGCGTCCACGGTGTGGCTGAGCAGCAGCGCGGTGGTCACCGGTCCGACGCCGCCGGGAACGGGGCTCAGCGCGCCGGCGCGGTCGGCGACGGCCGGATCGACATCCCCCACGAGACCGCCGTCAGCGGTGGGGTTCGTGCCCACGTCGATCACCACGGCGCCCGGGCGCACGTGATCGGGCCCGATCAATCCGGCTCGTCCGGCTGCCGCGATCAGGATGTCTGCTTCTCGCGTGACAGCCGCTAAATCGGGCGTACGCGAATGGGCGACCGTGACGGTGGCGTGCCGGTTGAGCAGCAGATGCGCCAATGGCTTGCCTACCACGGTCGACCGGCCAACGATCATGGCTCGGCGGCCAGCGATCTCGATGTGGTGATGCTCGAGCAGCCGTACGACGGCTTCCGCGGTGGCGGGTGCGAAAGCCGGTAGTCCGGCGGCGAGCCGTCCGAGGCTGACGGGGTTCGCACCGTCGACGTCCTTGGTTGGCGGAATGCCCATCGCGAACTCTGCTGCCGGCACTTCACCAGGCACCGGAGTCGCGAGGATGATGCCATGGATGTCGTTGCCAAGCTCGGAAAGCGTGCCAGCGACATCCTTGGTTTCGACTACTTCGCAGGAGATGCCGACTTTTGCGGCGGCTGCCGAGATGGACCGGACATACCAGGCGGTCGCCTCGTCGGTCGTCGCCGTGACGATGGCCAGACGCGCCGGAGTCCCGGTGATCCCCGCTCTGATCGCCGCCGCAGCCAACGCCGTACCCGACAGGGAAATCGTCATGGCGCGATTTCCCGTCGCACGGCCGTGGTCAGGTCTTCGGCGCGTACCAATAAATCGTCGATATCCGCCGCCGGGCCACGGTTGATTTCCACATTCACCCGCGAGATAGCGGCCGCCGCCCTACGGCGTTGGCTGCGGCGATCAGAGCGGGGATCACCGGGACTCCGGCGCGTCTGGCCATCGTCACGGCGACGACCGCTATCTCGCGGGTGAATGTGGAAATCAACCGTGGCCCGGCGGCGGATATCGACGATTTATTGGTACGCGCCGAAGACCTGACCACGGCCGTGCGACGGGAAATCGCGCCATGACGATTTCCCTGTCGGGTACGGCGTTGGCTGCGGCGATCAGAGCGGGGATCACCGGGACTCCGGCGCGTCTGGCCATCGTCACGGCGACGACCGACGAGGCGACCGCCTGGTATTTCCGGTCCATCTCGGCAGCCG
>NZ_WOTO01000082.1 GCF_010993775.1 Fodinicola feengrottensis
ACTTGCGGTTGCCAGTCCTTGGACAACCTGGCGTCTGTCCGAGTCGGAGCCCACTTGGTGCCACTCGTGGCCTACGCAGCACTACATAGGCGCAACAAGGCTGCGCCCGATGCGGCCGACCACCCCGCTGGACACGGGGCACCACGTGCAGCACTGGGCTGATGGTGGGCATACTTGCCTTGAAAATTGCGTGCTTCTCTGCGACCGGTGCCATCGTTTGGTGCACCATGGTGGTTGGGATGTACGCATTGTTGACGGAATCGTTGAATTCCTGCCACCCGCGTACGTTGACTGCGAACGAAGACCCATCCGCGGGATTAATCAGCTCGCCGCATAGAAAACCCACCCGGCCGCCGGGTAGCACCACGCCCGGCGGCCCACAACCCTTCTAAGGCCATTCTGGCCAGGTGGGGTGGCGGGTGGGCTGTTGCGGCTGGGGGACGGTCGCGACCATCGCGTTGAGGAGTTCGGCGGCGCCTTGCAGGTTGCGGGAAGCGTGCAGTACGTCGTCGGCGGGCCGGGCCGGGGGGGGCTCGCGCGGCCGCTAGTCGGTGCGGCTCGGCGAGCAGCGGAGTGGCTTGCGCGAGCAGGGCTGCGCGCTCGGCTGCCAGCAGCGCACATTGTCTTTGTGAGGCAGCAGAATCCGCGCCGAGGGAGCGAGCGCGGAACCAGGCGTGCGACAGGTCGGAGTCGTACGGCGTCGGGGTTGCGGGCCGCCGAAACCGGCGGAGTTGCCACCACAGCCTGGCCCGGTTCCAGGCGAGATCGGCGATGATGAGCGCAAGAACCTCGCACGCCAAGCCGACGAACTGGTACGGCTTGAACGTCGAGGTGAAAAGCGGGGTCATGACCGCGCTTAGTGCGACCAGCCGTAAACATCGCCAGCCGATGCGGTTCCAGTCGCTGTCCTCCGCGCAGGCGCGGTCGGTGAGACGGTCGTCGGCGTCCGTCACCAGCGCGCGGGCCGGTTCGGTGTAACGGCGTGAGTCGGCCGTCGCGTTGTCGATTCGGTCCAGGAGACGGTAAATTTCCTGGATTTCCACCGCGGAGTGCCACAGGTCGATCGCGGTTTGTCGGCGATTCTTTCTCCGTGCCATCAGTCTTGGACCAAGGCGTCGACGAGCGCGCTGGCGATCGGCAAGTCGAAGTGAGTCGCGTACCAACTCCAGTCAGCATTCGGGTCGACGCGGGTCAGCACCCACGGACCTTCCGGCGGGACAACGAAATCCAGGGTGGCGTAGCGCAGTCCGGTCGCTTCCATGAGCTGGTCGGTGGCGGCCGTGATGTCTGGCGGGATGTCAGTCAGCGAGTAGAGGTCGTGCTGGCCTTCGAAGCCGAAATGCCGGTGACCGGCGACAATCACCCGTACGGCACGGTCATGTTCGACATATGCCTGGAAAAGAAATCCATCCAGCGGGTGATGACGGTATTCGGTCCGCAACACCGGCCGGCTGTACGGGTGACCAGTCTCGGGATCAACCAGCGGAGTAGCCAGCACATTCTCGCCGGCTTCGGTCATGAAATCGTTGACCGCTTGCCGTCGAGTGGCCAGCAGGCTCGGCGGCAACGTGAATCCGCTGGTGATGGCGGCGGTTAGAGAGGAGAGTCGGTGCTCGTCGGTGGAAAGACAGGGAAAATTGACCCATCGGCACGGCAATGACATGAGCATTCCGAAAAGTGCGACCCGGGCGTGCACCGCGCGGGAATGGGCGCGTGGTCCGGGCACGACCTGACGGACGGCTCCGGTGCTCGAATTGCTGCCCGGCTCGCGTACCCACGGCTGCTGCGCCCGATAGTAGATCGCCGACACTTCCTCGATCGCGATCGTGTTGTCCCTGGTACGCAGCTCGCCGACCCAACGACCGGTCTTTCGCAGCCGGACGTCCAAAATCATCGCCGGCTCGAACTGGCTCGGATCGACAGCGCGCGCGTGGCTGATCGCGCGCTCGGCCAGTGCGTCGCACATCGCTGCGGCGCTGGCGTCGGCGGCTTGACTGACGACGACCACCATCGGCTGGCCGGGCTGGTGGGACAGCGCCGGCTCCCGGTTGTCTGGTGCGGGCAAGAGGTCCTTCTTCGTGTTCGGGAGTGGCGCGCCTCCGGCCCGCGATGGGGATCGGGGTGGGTGGGCCGGAGGCGCGGTCGGGGTGGGTACGAGCCCGTGGCTACCCTCCAGAGTCACGCGACTTCGTACCGCGACACGAGTCAAGCAGTACGAGCGCTCGCATCTCAAGCTCGGATACGCTGATTTGGCCGGAAATGGCAGTAGTTGACTGGTGAGCGCGACGGCTGTTTCATAACGAGCGCTGTTCGCGCCTCGGTCCGTAACCGAAGATAGGAGGAGACATGCCCACCACGGACGTAGGCTCGACAGTTCCCCGCCGGCAGCTCGGCCGGGAACTGCGCAAACTGCGCGAAACCGCGCGGCTGACCGTCGAGGAGGCCGCTGAGCAGCTGGAGCTGTCGCGGGTCAAGATGTGGCGCATCGAGAAGGGCTCGACCGCGATGCGCTCTCCCTCGACGTCGAACAAATGTGCCGCCTGTACGGCCACGCCACCGACGCCGAAATCACCCAAGCCCTGATGGCCCTCGCCCGCGAAACCAAGGCCAAAGGCTGGTGGCAAAGCTACGGCGACGTCATTCCGACTTCTTTCGAGCTGTACGTGGGGCTGGAAGCGGCTGCGGCCGGAATTTCTTGGTACGAGCCGGATGTGGTTCCCGGTTTGCTCCAGACCGAGGCATATGCGCGGACCATTCTCGATAAAGGTGGGCCGAAGGAATTCGAGCCGGCGGAGCTCGATCGTCGTGTCGCCCTTCGTATGGAGCGGCAGAAGCTTTTGATGCGGAAGAAGCCGGCGCCGCTGCGGCTCGACGTTGTCCTCGGTGAAGCAGTTCTGCGAAGAGCCGTTGGGAGTCCGACGGTTATGGCTGAGCAGCTAAGGCATCTGCTGATCGTGAGTGAGCAAGTGCCAAGTGTCGAGATCCGCTTGGTTGACTATTCGGTCGGCGTGCATCATCAGGCGCTGGAGATCGGGTCGTTCGAGATGCTGGAGTTTCCGCTTACGCCCGATGGTAAGAGGACTGAGCCGTCAACCACCTACGTAAGCCTCGGATGCGGCGCGCTGTACCTCGAAAAGCCACGCGAAATTAGCTACTACCAAAAAGTGTGGCGGAATCTTCACGAGTCTGCCCTGGACGAGGCCGCGACCAGAGACCGTATCGCAGCAGCAATTGAAGAAATGGAGAATCCATGATCCTCGTCGCGCATCTCAACTGGCGCAAAAGCACTTGCAGCGGGCAAGAGCAGAGCTGTGTTGAGGTAGCCAACTCGGTGGGCTCGACAGTCGTCCGGGACACCAAGCTTGGAGACGCCTCTCCGGTCTTGGTCTTCCCGGCGGCCAGCTGGCAGGCTTTTTTGGTAACTCTCCGCAGTTGATCAGGTGCTTGATAGACTCACTGCGCTGCGTACACACACGGGTGGAGCGTCCTCAATGGCTAAGGTCATCGTCCCTGTTGGCTTCGACAACGGTCCTCGCTATGCGGCCGACAACACAGAGACTGACTACTACGAAATCGTCCTTGCCCATGGAGACAGCGCCGAGCTGCCTCCCGACGCATACCGTGTCTGGACTCTCGCGTTTGCCGATCTTCAGGCGCATCGGGATCTCGTGTTCACTCGGGAGCGGTTGGTCAAGCTGGCCGCTGCCGGACCGGAGACGGTCGAGCAGGCGGAGACGCTCGTCGAGAGCCTGATCCAGTCCGACGCCTTGGCTGAGTACGAACCCGGGACGCAGTCAGCGATTGACTTCCTGCGCGGTCATCGAATGTTCCCCTTCGCTGAAGGCATGGGCAGCACTCGGGAGCGGCCTGAGATGTTCCGCATTGGTCGTAATGGCGAGCTGTGCTGCTGGAGGTTTACTCCGACATCTACTCGATCTGGAGCCTGAACCTCGACAGCCCGAGCATCTGGGCGATGATCGAATGGTTCTCCCAGCAGTCATCGCCGCTGACCGCGCAGAGCAGACCGCCCACATGTTTGCCCAGGTCGTGCCCACTCTCGTCGCCCTTCAGCTCGGATATTTGCAGCCGTCATGACCCAGCCGCAGAGCTTCAAGAGGAAGCACGCACCTCGGCACATCGCCGCCAGACAGCCGCGGTGGTGGCAGTTTTTGCGGCGGAATCGGTTGACCGAGGCTGGGGCGAAGGCGTCGTTCCAGGCGGAGGACCGGATCAATCGGGGGAAGGCTTTCTGGGACGTACCCATCCGACTTACCGCTGGGTTGGCGACCATGGCGGCGGCGATGGCGTTGACCAAGTACGGCGGCGCTTTGGAGGTCGGGGGACATACCTTGGCGCAGTACGCGGACGCGTTGGTGGCTCGGATTCCGGGGATGGCTGGCGGCGCCGAAATCATGGCCGCGGTGGATTATCTCAAGACCGGCGTGCAGGCGACCGTGGCAGCGGTGGCCGCGGGTTATGTTGGCGATCGCTACAAAGCCGGCCGCAAGGCGCTGGATCAGCAGACAGACCGCCAACAAAAAAAAAACGGCCGACAAGACGCAAGAGCTGCGGGATCGTGGCATTGATGTCGATACCAATCAGTACGAGCAGATTCACAGTCTCAAGGCCGAAAACCAGGACCTGAGAGGCCAGATCGCCGAGATGCGCGAGCTGCAAGCCAATGTGGACAGGTATCTGCAAAGCGTACACATTCGTTTAGCGGGAACTGACCAGCATTTGGCTGCGACTGATCAGCAGTTGGTTGGGGTAGAGAACCATTTGGTTGGGCATGATCAGGCGTTTCAGGGTGCGTACGCGTCACATGTGGTGACCAATGAGCGCATCGACACGGCAAATCAGCGGATCGACGAACTCGCGAGCAGACCCGTAGCGCCACCGGTCGTGGAACCTCAGCCGAGGCACGCGGCCGTGCCGGATCCGAACCTCTTGTTGTCTCATGAAGACGGGCAACGTGGGCAGACAGCCCTGGACCGGGCCAAGCAAAGCAGAACTCATGCAATAAAGACGCGGCCGAACCCAGAGCCGTACGAGCAGCCGTCCGGCTGGGATCAAGGACTGCCGGCCGCGCCGCCCCATCGTTCAAACAGACCTAAGCAATAGCTACGAATTCAGGCCGGGCGATCAAACCGAAACGCCCACACCGCCGCGAGTTTCGGCGCCATAGCGGGCAATTTCGGCAGTCAGGTCCAGCGGTTCGGCGCCGGAGAATTCCTTGACCTCGGGAGTGAGCAGCGCGGCTGGTACGAGCCAGGAGACCTCGAATTCGATACCGTCCGGGTCGTGTGCGTAAAGCGCCTTGGTGGTGCCGTGATCGGACGCGCCGACCAGTGAGCCGACCGAGACCAGTTGGTCATGGATCCGCTGCAGCTCGGCGAGCGTGTCGACCTCCCACGCGAGGTGGTAGAGCCCGACCGCGCCACGGCCAGCGGTGGTCGGACCGGCGTTCGCACCGACCGTGAACAGGCCCAGGTCGTGGTCGTTGGTGGAGCCTTCTGCCTGCAGGAACGCGGTTCGCCCCGGAGTGTGGGCGACGGCCCGAAAACCCAGGTTGTCGCGGTAGAACGCCAAACTGCGGTCGCAGTCCCGTACGTAGAGGACCGCGTGGTTGAGACGCTGGATCGGCATAGCTACCCCTCGATTCGATCATTGAAGCTACCCCGTCTGACCAGAATCTGACAGCGATGAGTTTTGGGCGGCTGTTTCGTCTGTGCCCTGACCGTTCAGTTGAGAGAGGACAACCATGGCTGGTTATGTGGAGCTTCCGGGCGTACGAGCGTGGTATGACGACCGCGGGGACGGCGAGCCGCTGCTGATGCTGCATGGCGGCATGACCGACTCGCGGTGCTTCGCCGGGAATTTCGACGCGATGGGTGAGCATTTCCACGCGTATACGCCCGATCGGCGAGGTCATGGGCGTACGCCCGATGTCGAAGGACCGCTGACCGCGGAGGCGATGGTGGAGGACACCGTCGACTTCCTGCGCAAGGTGGCGGCGGGCCGGCGCACGTCGTTGGCTACAGCGCGGGGGCGCTGGTCGCGATCCTGCTGGCGCTCCGCGAGCCGTCGTTGGTCAGGCAGTTGGTGCTGGTCAGCGGGTTCATCGACCACGACGGCATGGTCGCCGGGACCCGGCCGGACCCGAACATGGAGTTTCCGCCGGTGATCCGGCAGGCGTACGCGGAGGTGTCACCGGACGGGCCGGAGCATTTCGACGTGGTGGCGGCGAAAACGCTCGCGTTGATGGGCCAGCCGACCGGGATCGCGATGGCGGACCTGGCCGGGATCGCCAGTCGTACGCTCGTGATGGCCGGCGACGACGACATCGTGACGGCCGAGCACAGCCTCGCGCTCTCTCGCACGATCCCCAACGCCGAGCTGGCCGTCATCCCGGGCGCGACCCACATGCTGCTGATGGAGAAGCCGGCGCTCTGCAACGCGATGATGCTCGACTTCCTCACTAAACCGCCGGCGCCGACCTTCATGCCGATCCGGCGCGCTTCTTAAGGACGCTGGGAGACGACGAAGATGCGCCGGAAAGGCAGCAGCGTACGGCCGTCGACGACCGGGTAGGCGCTCGCGAGCAGCGGCTCCAGCTCCGCGACGAAGGCCTCGTACTCGGCGGCCGAGAGCGCGGCGCGTACCGGCCGGAGCGCCGTTCCGCTCATCCAGTGCAGCACCGGGTGCGGTCCGTCTGGGACGGCGGTGAGTACGTGCACATAAGTCGTCTCCCACGCGTCGACGGCACAGCCGAGACCGAGCAGCCGCTCGGCGTACTCGACGGCGGTGTCGACGGCACCGGTGCCACGCAGGCCGGAGAGGTCACCGCGGTTCCGCCAGGCCGCTGACTGGGCCAGGTCACGCAGCAGTACGTGTGAAGGTGCCTCGAAGTTGCCCGGCACCTGGAAAGCCAGCCAGCCACCGGACGGTAGCGCCGGCGCCCAGGACGTCAGCAGCGATCGGTGCGTAGGGACCCACTGAAGAGTCCGTTTGAGACGACGACGACGTCCACGTCAGAAGAAGGACTCCAGCCGGCCACATCGCCGACCGAGAAGTCGACCGAGCCCGGCTCCTGTTGAGCGCGCGCGATCATGTCCGCTGACGAGTCGATGCCGACGATTCGGGCGGACGGCCAGCGCTCGGCGAGCGTGACGGTCTGGTCGCCGGGGCCGCAGCCCAGGTCGACGACCGTACGGGGAGAGGCCGCGCCAACCCGTGCCACCAGGTCGTGGAATGGGCGCGACCGCTCGTCGGAGAACTTCAGATACGTGCTCGGGTCCCACTTCATAACGGCCTCCGATTACCAAGACGTACGTACGGTTTGGTAACTACCATAGCAGTGACTCTAGCCACTGCGAGTCGGGTGTTTGACCGGCGACTTTGTACCTACGTTCACAAGCGGTTACCGTGGCAGTGTCCACCGGCGGATAACACACCTTCCCCGGCGTACGAACCGGGGCCCTGGCGCGTGAGCGCGAGCCGCCCGCCAGCTTGAGATAGCCCGGTGGAGCTGACCTTGTCCGACCTGCAGCCGACGGTGCGACCTGATGGTCGGCTTCCCGACGCCACGGTCGCCCGCCTGCCGGTTTACCTGCGCGCCCTGCACACCCTCGCCGAGAACGGCGCGGAAACGGTGTCGTCGTCGGAGGAGCTCGCCGCGGTGACCGGAGTCGGGTCCGCGAAGCTGCGTAAGGACCTCTCCCATCTCGGCTCTTTTGGCACTCGTGGCGTCGGCTATGACGTACGCATGCTGGTCGAGCTCATCTCCACCACGCTCGGCCTCAATCGCTCCTGGCCAGTAGCCCTAGTTGGGGTCGGTAACCTCGGCCATGCGCTTGCCGGATATGCCGGATTCGCGTCCCGCGGCTTCCGGATCGCGGCGCTGCTGGACGCCGATCCGGCGACCGTCGGCGAGGTGGTCGAGGGCTTGGCCGTACGACACGTCGACGAGCTGCCGGAGGTGGTCGCCGAGCACAACATCTCGATCGGCGTGATCACCGTTCCGCCGGCCGCCGCGCAACAGGTCGCGGACCGGCTGGTCGACGCTGGCGTACGCAGCATCCTCAACTTCGCGCCCTGCGTTCTTCAGGTGCCCGAAGGGGTCGAGGTGCGTAAGGTCGATCTGGCTATTGAGCTGCAGATCCTGTCCTTCCACGAGCATCGCCGGCTAGAAGCGGCGAAGGCTCCGACGGAAAATGAGAACGGGGACGCCAAGAAGAACGGTGTCCTGCCGAGCAGTCTTAAACCAAGCAATCTCAAACGCCGTGCGTTGCGACGGTTTCCCGCCAGCCGCGCCGACGCGGACATCAACGAAGAGGTGATCGGCGGATGAGCATCCTGGTGGTGGGGCTGTCCCACCACACCGCGAGCGTCGACCTGCTGGAACGGGCCGTCGTGGGTACCGCGGACCGTCCGGCGCTGATCCAGGACCTGCTGGCCGGCGCGAACGTCGGCGAGGTCGTGGTGCTCAGCACCTGCAACCGGGTCGAGCTTTACGCGGCGGTGTCGTCGTTCCACGGCGGTCTACATGACGTGGGTTCGGTGCTCGCCGGCCGGCTCGGCGTGGACGTGGCCGACCTGGCCGAGTCCTTGTACGTGCACTACGCCGATGACGCCGTGCAGCACCTCTTCGAGGCGGTCGGTGGCCTCGACTCGATGGTGGTCGGTGAAAGTCAGATCCTTGGCCAGATCCGGACGGCGTACAACGCGGCCGCCGAGCTGGGTGCTCCCGGTCGGTTGCTGCACGAGCTGATGCAGCAGGCGCTGCGGGTCGGCAAGCGCGTACACACCGAGACCGGCATCGACCGGGCTGGCCAGTCCGTGGTGAGCCTCGCGCTGAAGGTCGGCGCGGCCGCCACCCGGCCGCTGGAAGGCGCGTCCGCGCTGGTCATCGGGGCCGGCTCAATGGGCGCGCTGGTCGCCGCCACGCTGTCCCGCTCGGGCGTTCAGTCGCTGACCGTGGCCAACCGCTCCGGCATTCGGGCCGCCCGGCTGGCCCGCTCGCAGGACGAGGACGCCGTCCCGATCCAGGTCGTCCGGTTCGACGAGCTGGGGACGGCCCTGAAGCAGGCCGACATCGTGGTGTCCGCGACCGCGTCGACCGCGACCGTACTGACCGTCGAGACGCTTGGCGATGCACGTCCGCAGTTGATCATCGACCTCGCCGTACCGCGTGACGTGGACCCGCGGGTCGGCGAGCTGGACGGCGTTCACCTGATCGACATCGCCTCGCTCGGCAGCCAGGCGCACAGCGACGCCGTCGCCGTCCAGGACGAGGTGACAGCCGCTCGCGCGATCGTGGTCGAGGAGGTCGCCGCCTTCCTCGCATGGCAGCGCACGGTCGACGTGACGCCGACGGTGGCCGCTCTGCGAGCCCGCGCCGATGAGGTCGTCGTCTCGGAGCTGGCCCGGCTCGCCTCGCGGATGCCGGACCTCGACGAGCGCACCCGGTCCGAGGTGGAGCGGTCGGTACGCCGGGTCGTCGCGACGCTGCTGCACGTCCCGACCGTACGAGTGAAGGAACTCGCTAGTTCGCCCAACGGGCAGGCGTATGCGAACGCTCTTCGTGAGCTTTTCGGCCTGGACACCGCGGCTGCGAGCGCTCCGGCGGTCTTCTCGGCGAACGAAGCGGTCGCGCCGGTTTTCACCCAGCGACCCAAAGCGACAACGGATGGTGAGGCATGACCTCAGCGGTCAATCCCTTGCAGGACATCGGCACGATCATCCTCGGCACTCGCGGCAGCAAGCTGGCGATGGCCCAGTCCGGCTTGGTCGCCGAGGCGATCAACCGTTGCCCTGGGTGCGCGGTCGAGCTTAAAAGAGTGAGCACGCACGGCGACCGGTCGCACGCGCCAGTTGCCGAATTGGGCACCACCGGAGTGTGGACTTCCGCTCTGCGCGAAGCGCTGCTGGCCGGTGAGATCGACATCGCGGTGCACTCGTACAAAGACCTGCCGACCGCCCCGGCGGACGGGATTTCCCTTGCCGCCGTACCAAAACGCGAGAACCCGTCGGACGTGCTGGTGGCCCGCGACGGGCTGAAGCTGGTGGATTTGCCGACCGGTGCCCGGGTGGGTACGGGAGCGCCTCGGCGGGTCGCCCAACTGCGCGCCTTCCGACCGGATTTGGAAATCGTGCCGATTCGCGGAAATATTGACACCCGGATGAGCAAGGTCACGGGTGGAGAGCTGGATGCGGTGGTGCTCGCGTACGCGGGGTTGGCCCGGTTGGGTCGGCTCGACGACGCCACCGACGTGCTCACCGACGACGTCATGCTGCCGGCGCCCGCCCAGGGCGCGCTCGCGGTGGAATGCCGAGCCGATGGCCCGCTCGCCGAAATGCTCCTGGTTTTGGATGACCCGATTTCCCGCGCGGCGGTGGTCGCCGAACGCGCGGTGCTGGCCGAAGTGGATATCGCCACCTCGGTCTGGTGCAATTCGACCGTGGCCGCGCACGCGGTTCCCACGGTCGCCGATGACGGTGCCGTGACGCTGACCTTGCAGGCCAGCGTGACCGCCTTTGATGGAAGCGACGCCGTCAGGATGTCCGCTTCCGGTTTCGCCCATGACGCTGACGGCCTCGGCCGGCGCCTCGCCGCCGCGCTGCTGACCGCCGGTGCTGCCAAACTGATGGAGAGTCCCTAAAGATGTCCCGGAAATCCACCGGCCAGATCACCTTCGTCGGGGCTGGCCCTGGCGACCCAGGCCTGCTCACCCAACGCGCCTTCGCGACGCTGGAAAAAGCCGAGCACCTCGTGCACGACAACGGAATACCCCAGGTGATCGTGGACGTCCTGACCGCGCGGGCCGCGGAGGGCCTGGAGGTCAGCGTCGCCGAGGGCGCTTCCGGTGACGTGGCCAAGGTCCTGTTGTCTGGCGCCCGGTCCGGCCGCTCGGTGGTCCGGCTGGTCGCCGGCGACCCGTTCTCCTCGGACTCGGTCGTCAAGGAAGCCCAGGCGGTCGCTCGTACGAACGTGCCTTTCGAGGTCGTGCGGGCGGGCATCAGCCACGCGGGCGGGGTGTCCACCTACGCCGGCACCCCGGTCGGCGGCCTGCACTGCGAGGTGGACGCGCGGGACATCCTCAGCGTCGACTTCAGCCAGGTGGCCGGGCTGCCCGGGACGATCGTCATCACGGTCAACGCGGCCGACCTGCCGGCGTTGCGGGACGGCCTGCTGGCTGGCGGGGTGGCCGCCGACTCGCCGCTGTGCGTGACCGGCGACGGCACCGGCGACACCCAGTCCTCCTCGATGTCCACGCTGGACGGGCTGGTGGACGCGGCGGTCGGCCTGTACGACACCGTGGTGGTCACCATCGGCGCCAACGTGCCGCTGCGCGAGAAGTTGTCGTGGGGGGAGTCGCGGCCGCTCTACGGCTGGAAGGTGCTCGTTCCGCGTACGAAGGAGCAGGCAGGCCGGCGCGATGAGCGCGCGGCTGCACGCGTACGGCGCGATCACCACCGAGGTGCCGACCATCGCGGTCGAGCCGCCCCGCACGCCGGCGCAGATGGAGCGGGCCATCAAGGGCCTGGTCACCGGCCGCTACGAGTGGGTCGTCTTCACGTCCACCAACGCGGTCAAGGCGATCCGCGAGAAGTTCATCGAGTTCGGTCTGGACGCGCGGGCTTTCGCCGGTGTGAAGATCGCCTGCGTCGGCAACGCGACCGCTGACGCCGTACGCGACTTCGGCATCGAGCCGGAAATGCTGCCAACCGGCGAGCAGTCGTCGGAGGGCCTGCTGGCCGACTTCCCGCCCTACGACTCGGTGCTCGACCCGATCGACCGGATCCTGCTGCCGCGGGCCGACATCGCCACCGAGACGCTTGCCGCCGGGCTCATCGAGCGCGGCTGGGAGGTCGACGACGTGACGGCCTACCGGACCGTACGGGCCGCGCCGCCGCCAGCCGACATCCGCGACGCGATCAAGTCCGGCGGTTTCGACGCGGTGCTTTTCACCTCGTCCTCGACCGTTCGGAACCTGGTCGGTATAGCCGGCAAGCCGCACGCGCGTACGGTTGTGTCATGCATTGGCCCGAAAACCGCCGAGACCGCTGCCGAACTCGGGCTGCGGGTGGATGTGCAGCCGGAGCTCGCGAACGTGTCGGAGCTGGTCGCGGCGCTCGCCACCTATGCGGTCGAGCTGCGCGAAAAGATGGCCAACAACCCGGTGAAACCCCGCCGCGGTGCGAAGGTGCAGGGTCCCAGCGCCGGTCGCGCCGCGCGATAAACCTCGCTCTAGGGAGCTGCTAAATGGCAAGACGACATGCTTCGTCCGATTTTGACGTGGCCGACCTGCCGCTCCCGCTGGGTGGGTTTCCGGCGGTGCGTCCGCGCCGGCTGCGGACCACCGCCGCGATCCGCCGGCTCGCGGCTGAAACACACGTGAATCCGGCGAACCTCGTGTTGCCGATGTTCGTGAAGGACGGCGTACCGGAACCGGTGCCGCTCGCGTCGATGCCGGGCGTCGTCCAACACACGCTGGAATCGCTGCGCAAAGCGGCGACCGAGGCGGTCGAGGCCGGCGTCGGCGGGATCATGCTTTATGGCGTACCCACGCCGGAAAGCAAGGACGCCACCGGCTCGATCGGCATTGATCCGGACGGCATTCTGAACGCGGCCCTGCTGGAGTTGCGGGCCGAGGTCGGCGACAGCACGGTTTTGATGAGCGACCTGTGCCTGGATGAATTCACCGATCACGGGCATTGTGGTGTATTGGCCGAGGATGGGTCGGTCGACAACGATGCGACTTTGGCCCGCTACGCCGAAATGGCCATCGTCCAGGCCGAGTCCGGCGCCCAGATGGTGGGGCCGAGCGGGATGATGGACGGCCAGGTCGGTGCCGTACGAGCGGCGCTGGACCGGTCCGGGCACACCGATGTCGGGATTCTGGCCTATTCGGCGAAATATGCGTCGGCTTTCTTTGGTCCCTTCCGGGAAGCGGTCGAGTCTTCGCTGGAAGGGGACCGCAAGACGTACCAGCAGGACCCCGCGAATGCCTCCGAGGCCCTGCGCGAGGTCGCCCTGGACATCGCCGAAGGTGCCGACGCCGTGATGATCAAACCGGCGCTGCCGTATTTGGACATCGTCCGCCGAGTCGCCGACTCGGTGAACGTACCGGTCGCCGCTTACCACGTCTCCGGCGAGTATTCGATGGCCGAGGCCGCTGTCGCCAACGGCTGGATGGACCGGGACCGGCTGATCGTGGAGACTCTCACCTCGATCCGCCGCGCCGGCGCCCAGATCATCCTCACGTACTGGGCGACGGACGCAGCGCGCCTCTTCTCGTAGGGGTTTTTGCGCAATCGGGGCCCGATTGTGACGTTCTTGGGGATTTACGACGTTAGAGACCCCGACAACGTCACCATCAGGCCCCGATTGTGCAGCGGCTGTGAGTGGCCTGTGCCGGCCAGACGTTTCCGGCTAGTTTCCTGCCAGTGGCAAGTAAAATCCTGCGCACATACTCCGGATTGGGGACACGTATGCGCAGGTTAGCTGCTTATCAGCATTTATCCTGATAATCACCGCGGGGCCTGTCGCGGCTGCTGCGGCGGCGCCGGAAAAACCGACTACCGTGACGACGGCGAAAACGCCGCCGATGGGGTGGAACAGCTGGAACAAGTTTGGCTGCAATGTCAGCGAAACCCTGATCAAGGCGACCGCGGACGCGATGGTGTCCAGCGGAATGCGCGCGGCCGGCTATCAGTACGTCAACATTGACGACTGCTGGATGTCGCACGACCGCAACGCGGCCGGCCAACTGGTGCCGGATCCGGTGAAATTCCCGGACGGAATGAAGGCGCTCGCGGATTACGTACACGGTAAGAAACTGAAGCTCGGCATCTACTCGTCCGCTGGCACGCAGACCTGCGCCGGCTATCCGGCGAGTTTGGACCACGAGACCACCGACGCGCAGAGTTTCGCTGACTGGGGCATCGACTATCTCAAGTACGACAACTGCAACAACGAGAACCGGCCGGCGATTGAGCGCTAACCCGCGATGGCGAACGCGTTGAAGGCGACCGGCCGGCCGATCGTACTCAGCATCTGCGAGTGGGGTCAGAACAAGCCGTGGGAATGGGGTGCGAGCGTCGGCGGGCAGTTGTGGCGTACGACCGGGGACATCACCGACTCGTTTTCCAGTGTGCTGGGCATTTTGGACCAGCAGGTCGGGTTGGAGAAATTCTCCGGACCGGGCGCCTGGAATGACCCGGACATGCTGGAGGTCGGCAACGGCGGCATGACGGACGCCGAATATCGGGCACATTTCAGCCTCTGGGCGTTGCTGAACGCGCCGCTGTTGTCCGGCAACGATCTGCGTACGATGTCGGACGCCACCAAGAAAATCCTGATGAACAAAGACGTTGTCGCGGTCGACCAGGATTGGGGCGGTCAGCAGGGCGCGCTGGTCAGTGGCAACGGCACCACTCAGGTGTGGGCCAAGCCGATGTCCGACGGCTCGGTGACCGTCGCGCTTCTCAACCGTGGCCCGGTTTCCGCGCGATGGCGGCTACCACGACCGCGGCCATCGGGCTGCCGGACACCGACTCGTACAGAGTGAAAGATCTGTGGACTGGCAAGGAAAGTCAGACCGACGCGATGATTCGGGCCGAGCTCGGAGTGCACGGCGTTTCGTTGCTGCGGATTTGGCCGAAATCGGGGCGTACGCTCGCGCCGCTCACCACGTTGTCCGTCGGTGTCGACGAGGTGGTCGAGAAGGACCAGCCTTTCACCACGCTCGGCACTGTCTACAACGACGGCTCCACGCCGCTGATCCGGCCGTCGCTGACGCTGGTGGCGCCGGCCGGTTGGAAGGTGCAGGGCTCGGCGACCGTACGCACCGACGTGGTGCAGCCGCATCGCGGATGGACCGCCACTTGGAAACTCGTGCCGGACGGAACCGGCGGCGCCAGCCTGGACGTACGCGTCGACTCGCGATATTTCACCATCGGCGGTGGGCAACAATCCTCCGAGCACGTGACCGCGCTGGTCGCCGTGCCGCCGCCGGCCGGGTCGGTGCAGGCGTCCAGCCTGCCGTTCATTTCCACCGGCAACGGCTGGGGACCGGTGGAGCGGAACACCAGCAACGGCGAAAACCAGCCCGGTGACGGGCTGCCGATGAGCATCGCCGGGGTCAAATACGCCACCGGGATCGGGGCGCACGCGCCGTCGACCGTACGCATCTACCTGGGCGGTAAATGCACGTCGTTCAGTGCGATGGTGGGTGTGGACGACGAGACGCATGGCAACGGCTCGGTCGCCTTCACCGTGGTTGGCGACAACAAGTCGCTCGCGCAGAGCCCGGTGCAGCGCGGCAACCAGGCCGCTGTGTCGCTGACGGCCAACGTCACCGGCGTACACATCATCGACCTGCAGGTCAGCGACGGCGGCGACGGCAACACCTGGGACCACGCCGACTGGGCGGTGGCGACGCTGACCTGCTCGTAGCCGCTTTTAGGCCACTTTGGCCACTCGGCCCACTTTGGCCGCGATGACTCATCGCGTGCGCCTGACGCACGCGAGGTCATCGCGGCCCCACTCACCGCCCGCGCACTCAACGACCAGCACCCAGTGCGGCGCGAAACTGTCGTACCCACCCGCAAAAGTTGCCCCCACCCAGTGACGGGCGGGGGGTGGGTCGAGAGGTAGACCTTAATTTTTAGTTGAACATCGGTCCTCAAACCCACCCCCCGCCCGTTTAAAGGGAGGGGGCTAGGAAACAGCACAGGTACGACAGTTTCGCGCCGGACCGGCTGTTTTGGAGAGTGAAATCAGGAAGCGAGGCTCTCTCGCGCGTACTGGTCGGCGTATTTGTAGACGTTCTCGACGTAGCTGTTCAGGTGGTTGTACGAGTAGACCGCAGCGCCCCAGCCGACGCCGGTTTTCAGGTCTCGGTTGTCTGAGCAGAGCAGGCGGGCCGAGGCCAGCGAAGCGTCGTTGATGTTGAAGGGGTCGGCCTTGCCGTCGCCGTTCGCGTCGACTGCGTAGAGCTTCCAGGTGCTCGGAATGAACTGCATTGGCCCGACGGCCCGGTCGTAGACCTTGTCGCCGTCGATGAGGCCACCGTCGGTGTCCTTGATGGCGGTGAGCTGGATCCCGATGATCGGCTTGCTGCTGCTGCCGTCCGGTTGCAGGACCGCGCCGCCCTCGCGGCCGTGGTCGGACTCGGCCCTGCCGATGCCGGCGAGCAGGGTCCAGGAGATGTGGCAGCCCGGGGCGGCCAGGTTTTCCTGATACTGGGCGTACGCGTATGCCTGTAGAGCGACGACGGGGATGTCCAGCTTGGCGGTCAGCGACTGGGCCCACGGACCGTACGCGGCGCGGCGGGTTGATCTGGGTGGTGTTGACGGCCGGGGTGCTGGCCTGCGGGGCGACCGACGGGGTCGGGTCGGTGTTCGGGACCGGGCCGGCCTGGTCCGGAGTGGACTGGCTCGGCTGCGGCACCGGCGGGATTTGCGCGGCGGTGTCCCGGGCTCGGATCTGCGGCACCAGCAGGAAAGCTCACGCCGGCGATGATCAGTGCGATGCCCAGGTAGCCGAGGCTGCGAAAAGCCAGCGCGCGGCGGGCTCGACCGCGCCGGTCACGCAGGTCCGCGAGACGGGGCTTGCGCGGCAGCGCCGGCATCACCCACGGCTCGTCCTCGGTTTCCTTGGGAGGCAGTACCACCTTTTTGGCCGCCTTACGGCGTTCTCTCCATGACAGTTTGGGTTTTTCACCAACGGCGACCACGGTGGCGGCTTTGACGAGGTCGACCTTGGTGGCGCCGCTGTCGGATCGCTTCACCAGGTCAACGGCCGGCGGTGCCGGCGGTTCGACCCGTTTTGACCAGGTCGACGGGCGGCACTGGGGGCGCCGAGGCGGGCGGCTTGCGGCGCGAGAACAGCTGCAGCGGAGGCGTCATTAAATCCCAGTATGCCTTCCGTCACGTCGTCTGTGACCCCCGGTCACAGGAACCGAAGCCTTATGGCCCATCGGCGGCCGTACGAACGGATGCACGCGCCTACCTCGCGATGGGTTTCACGGCCGGCGGTTCGTACGCACCGAATCGGTCCAGCACCGCGCCGAGGTCGCTCTCGATGAACAACATGTCCCGGTGCGGCTGGCGGAGGAACTGCTCGGTGACCATCTGGTCCAGGAATGTCCGCGCAGCGGCTGGTAGTAGCCCGCCACGTCCAGCAGCGCGACTGGCTTGGCGTGCACCCCGATCTGCGCCCAGGTCCAGACCTCGAACAGCTCCTCCAGGGTGCCGGCGCCGCCGGGCAGTGCGATGAACCCGTCGGCGAGTGCCGCCATCTTCGCCTTGCGCTGATGCATGTCCTCGACGAAGTGCAGCTCGGTCAGGCCCTGGTGCGTCAGTTCCTGGCCGAAGAGGTTGTTCGGGATCACCCCGATCACCGTGCCGCCGGCGGCCAGCGCCGCGTCCGCGACCTGGCCCATTGTGCCCACCGAGGCGCCGCCGTAGACCACCCCGATGCCCCGCTCGGCGAGCTGCCGCCCGAGGTCGCGGGCGGCAGACACGTACCCGTCGCCACGCCCGGACTGGGACCCACAGAACACGCAAAGCCGCATGGGGACCGATGCTACTTCCGGTGCGCTTTGGCGAATTCGGCCAGCACCTCGGTGAGTTCACTGCGCAGTGTGCGGACCGCTTCGATCGGCAGCTTCCGCTGGTCGGCTACCCACTCCGTCCAGGCCTCCATGACCGTTGGTACGGCCGAGATCGCCTGGTCAGAGAGGTTCGCCACCTCCGGCACGTACGCCAGCAGGAAGCCGGCCGTCTTGACCGGACTGACCCGAACCGGCCGCAGCGCGTCCAGCTCGAATCCAAAGGTGGCGAGGTGCCGGATCAGTTCCTTCGCGGCTTCCACGTCGGGCAGGCCGTCGCTCTTGGCCGCCAGGAAGTCGGCCACCACCTGGTCGCCAACCTCCGGGGGCATCGGCGAGCCCTCGTCGACGACCACCGCCGGCAACCCCAGCGCCCGGTAGCGCGCGTAGAGCAGCAGCCCGTAGTAGCTAGCGCCAGGGGAGTCCGGCTCCTCCGGATCGGGGTCGACTCCGTAGTAGTCGACAGCGGCCGGAATGCTGCGGCGCAGCAGCCGCATGCCGGCCGCGTGCTCGATCTCCTGGAAGAACTGGAGCGGATCCTCCTCAGCGAGGCCGGCGAGTTCCGCGCGCCAACCCGTCGGTCTTGTCCAGCAGGTTGATCTCCTCGGCTAACCCGTTCAGGCCGTCGAGGCCGAGGTGGCCGGAGATGGCATGCCGCTGGCCGTTCCGTACGAACTCGGCCACCACCATGCAACTGTCGCCGAAAACGTCGCCCATCTGCCAGCAGTTGCCCGCCTCGATCGGGGCGTCAAGGGCGCCCGCCCACGGCAGGTCCGCGATGCCGGCGGAAAGCACCGCCTGGACCCCCTCGGCGGCCGCCTGGCGCAACTCCGGTGTGATGCCGACGGCGGCGACAGCGCGCAGCAGGGCGAGCCCGGGCCGCGACGGCCGGCCCTGGCGCGTACCCAATCAACGGCAGCGTGCCCAGGTCCTCGACCTCGTAGTCGTCGGACATCCGCAGCGCGTCGCCCACGATCGAGGACGCGATCGCCTCGGCGTTCAGCGGATCGGTCTCGCTGATCGTGCCGGCGAACTCGTCCACGACGCCCGCGTAGATCTGCTTCAGGCTCGGCTCGCGACTGCTTTTCTTCGTCTTGTTCTTCTTCTTCGTACGGCCACGGCTGACTGGACTCATGCCCCGATGGTGCCAGTGCGGGACGTCGCTCAGCCCAGGGACACCCCGTCCGTACGAGCCGCGACCAGCTGCCGCCTGATGTCACGCATCGATTCCCCCTTTGAGAAGTCTGTTGGTGGTGGACCATGTCGATGGCCCACCACCCGATGGCCCACCACGCTGGGAAAACTTTGCCAGGTGGGTCTGAAAGATCTCTAAAACCGCTGGTCCTGATCTTGGTACGGCGAAAGAGTTTGCTTCGGTCCGGACCGAATCCGTACATATTTGACTAAGATCTGCACGGGAGACGGCGGGCGAGGGGCGCAGGCGGGTGCTGGACGCGACGGCAACAGGGCAGCGGACACGGATAGCGGTCCGTCTCTGTGTGCTCGGTCCAGTCCAGGCGTGGCACCAAGCTGGTGACATCGAGGTGGAAATCGCCCTCGGCGGGCCGAAACAGCGGGCCGTGCTGGCCGTTCTCGCGCTGGCCGGCGGCCGGTCGGTGTCCAGGGACGCCATCGTCGACTTCGTCTGGGGTGACGCGCCACCGCCACGGGTCTCGGCGACTGTCCAGACCTATGTGGCCACCCTCCGCCAAGTGCTGGAGCCGGGTCGTACGACCAGCAAAACCACCCGCGCGCAGAGCAGGCTGCTGCTGTCCCGCGGCGGCGGCTACCAACTGAACACCGAGAGCGTCACGATCGACCTGCTGCGTTTTCGGGAGCTGGTCACGGGTGCGTACACGGCCCGCCAAAGCGGCGACATGGCCGGCGCCGCGGGCTGCTCACCGAGGCGATCGCGCTGCGGTCCGGCCCGTTCCTGGATGACCTCGGCGGCGCCCTCCGGTTGCACCCGCAGGTCGCGGCCATCGAGCAGGAGTATTTGGGGGCGGCGGTCGACTGCGCCGACGCCCAGCTGCAGGCCGGCGTACCGGACGAGGTGCTCAGCTGGCTGCCCGGGTTGGCCGCCGCCGAGGCGCTCAGCGAGTCGCTGCAGATCAGGCTGATGAGTGCGTACGCGGTGACCGGCCAGCCGGCCCGTGCGCTGGAGATCTACGAACGGACCCGGCGACAGCTCGCCGAGGAGTTCGGGATCAGCCCGAGCCGCGAGCTGCAGCAGGCGCATCTCGCGCTGTTGCAGGCCGACGAGGACAGCACGTCCGAGTACGAGAAGCAGCGCCAGACCGTAGACCTGACCGAGCTGCTGCCGCTGCGGCGCTGGACCGGCCGTCCGCCGGACCAGCGTGCGCTGGTCGGCCGGGACCAGGTCCTGCCGGAGCTGCTGATCGAGCTCATCCAGCACCACCGGGTGATGACCCTGGTCGGGCCCGGCGGCGCCGGAAAGACCGCGCTCGCGCTGGCCACCGCCCGGACGGCGTTGGACAACGGCGTCAGCGTGGCCGCCGACGGCGTGGTGGTCGTGGAATGCGGCCGGTTGCCGGCCGAGCCGGACACCGCCGACGAGGGTTCCGGGCTGGTCGCCGAAGCCCTCCGGTCGGCCATCGACGCCCGCCCCAACGGCCGCGAGTCCGCGCTCGGCGCGGTGGTGAGAGTGCTGCAGGGCGAGCGCCGGCTGGTCGTGCTGGACAACGCCGAGCACGTACGGGCCAGCTGCAACCGGCTGGTCGACCATCTGGTGCGATCGTGCCCGTCGCTGCGGATCGTGGTCACCTCGCGCCGCCAGCTCGGGCTGCCGCTGGAGACGGTGTGGGAAGTCGAGCCGCTCGCGCTGCCGGAGCCGGACGAGACGCGTACGACCGAGCTGCGGGCCAGCCCCGCCGTACAACAACTCTTCGTCGACCTGGCCCGGCTGGTCCGCCGCGGGATAGACACCGACAGTCAGTTGCCCCTCATCGCCCGGATCTGCCGGCACGTGGAAGGTCTGCCGCTGGCCATCGAGCTGGCCACCGCTCGGCTACGCGCGATGTCGATCGCTGATTTGGCGCAGCGCCTGGAAAACAGTGCCGCGGTGATCAGCGCCGGCTCCGACCATCGGCTTCCGCACCAACGTGCCCTGAAATCCACGTACGAATGGAGCGCCCAACTCCTTCCGCCGGTCGAACGCCGTCTTTTGGCCCGGCTGGCGGTTTTTTTCCCGACCGCTTTCGACTTGAGCGCCGCCGAGCAGGTCTGCGGCCACTCCGGCATCGACGCGGCGGACATTCCCGTACTGCTGGGAAACCTCGTCGACCACTCGATGATCCAGGTCATCGTGGAAGGCGAACAACTCCGCTACCGCCTGCTCATTCCGATCCGGGAATTCGCCGCCGAAGGCACCGACGAAGCCGACCTCAATGTCACCCGCCGCTGCCACCTGGACTGGTGTTTCGGCTTGCTTCAAGGACTTCTGGGTATCGAGGATTATCTTGAGCGGGCCGCTGGGATCACTACTTTCCTGATCGACATTGACAACCTCTATACTGCGCTGGGATGGGCGCTGGATCACGCCGGCGCGGCGCTGACCACCGTGGCAGCCGAGATGCTCTCGCTCTCTCGGGTGGTTTTTGACTACGACTACGGAAACCTTCAGACAGCGCGGTATTTCACTCAGCGCGCGCTTCTGCAGTGGGACATTCTGCCGCTGGCAACACACGGCCGGCTCCGGCACTGGGCTGGCCGGCTCGCGTACGGCCAGGGCCGTCCGTTGGAGGCGCGATCTCATCTGGAAACCGCGCTTCGGATTCTCAACGGCACTACCGTGGACGACTATCGCCGCCGGTCCGATATCTGCCTCGGTATCGCTTCCTGCATGTTCCTGATGGCCGATCGCTCGTGCCTGGACCTGATTCGATCGGTTCCTTGTCAATGCCGAAGCAAGTGGCGACAAGATGTTGCTGGCCTGGAGACTCTCGAACGCCGGAAGTTTCTCGACCCTGTGGGGGCGTCCCGTCGAGGCGAAGGGCTTTTTTCTCGACCGCGCGGTCGAGTTGGCCGCGGTGGGCAGCGAAGAGGGATATCACGCGCGATATCGGCTGGCCAATTTCCATCTCCTGAATGGTGATCCAGCTAAGTCCATCCAGGTGTCCACGCCGCTGCTGGCATCTCCGGATCTTCCGGTGAGCATGGTCATCGAAACCCACGCCTATCACGGTTGGGCGCTGGCCAAACTCGGAAGATTCGATGAGGGTCGCCAGCATTTGCGTCGCGGTCTCGAACTCGCTGCGGCAAGACCACTGGATCGGACCTATGTCCTGCTCGCGATGGCGGATCTGGAGCGGACGTATGGAGATCCCGCCGCCGCGGCGAAGCAGTTGCGGAAATGTTTGGCCAGTTCGTTGGCATTCTCGGACCTGCACACGGCCGTGTGGGCCGTGTGGCTCACCGCCGCGATTACTCAGGAGGCCGGTGACCAGGGCAGCCCCGAGCTCGCCGGACTTGCCCTGGCTTGTCGGCAGATCACCGAGCTGCCGCCATGGCCACTGAGCGAGACAGATTTTTCGGCCTGGGAGAAGTCCCATTCCAGAGTGGCGGCTGAAACAACTCCGCAGGACCGACACGACTTGTTGCTGGCGGCCGTTGAGGTCAGCCAGCGTCGGCTGGCGCAGTGGGAAGAGAGCCGGGAGCGCTAAAAGCTGAGACCTGGCCGACCCGAAGCCGACCAGGCGCTGCGACGGAAGCTATTTCTTGGTGATGCTGGGCACTGCCTGCCACTGGTTGCTCTGCGGTTTGATCTTGCCCGGTGCTGCTGGTTTCTCGCCGGATTCTGGCTCTTCGTCCTGCTTTGGCGTGGGCGTCGGTGTCTTGGCAGGTGGGGTGTAGTCGTCGAACTGATCGGATGAGATGTCCTTGGCCAAACGGGTGAGGGTGAAAACGGCATAGCCGACCCCTGCCACCATTGAGACAAGTGCCAACCCGCGGACCAACCGTCGCATTTCGTTTTCTCCATTCAGGACTACTCAGAAAGACATTAGCAAGCAAAAGTGCGGCACCCCGGTCCCCCCGGACACGGTCCGCCGAGGTGCCGCACATTCTGCGGGATATTCGCTGGCCCACCTGGGGGGCTTGGCAAGCCCCGCTTCGCGGATGGCGGCTCAGCGCAGGGGCAACGGCCGGACCTACGAACCCCCGTTCGGTCGTAGGCCCAGCCATCCCGCCCCGTCTGCCGTGTGGAGAGCCAAGAAAACACCCATTGCTGGCTGTCGCTCTTCCCCCGGACTAGCAGGGCTGCTCGCCCCCGTCCCCCGGGCAGACCCGAACCCCACACGCTGAAAAGGTAACCTGGCCGGCTTTAGGTTTTCTAAAATGCCAGGACACGTATAACTGAGCGATCAATTACACACAGTGAGTGCGCACCTGGCCACTTTCTGTATACGGCAAGGCGTATTTGCATGTGGTCATGAAGTCGTACGAATGTGGCGGCGTTTTCCCCATCGGGAATCTTTTTAAGATTTGACGTGCGAAATGGGGTCGGTGAGGCTCCGGCAGCGGGCGTAGGCGAGGGCTCTGAGCTGCCCGTACTGCTTGTCGACCGCGGGATCGTCGAGCGCGTCGGTACGGCGCAATGCCTGCATTATCAGCGTTGCCGCGGCGGCGGGGGCGAGGTGGTCGAGGGTGTGTACGCCCGCGCCGGCCATCGCTTTCTTGCGCAGTTCGCGGACCAGTACGGCCGAGTCGCCGGTCATGGAAATATCGGTGGCGCGCCCGGTTTTGCCCAGCGGCTCAAGGAAAACGACCAGCGCGTGGGACTTTTCCTGCTGCTCGAACTCGGCCAGCACAATGCCGTTTTGGTGGTGCCCGTCGCGATACTGCCAGCAGGTGGTGGGGGTCGGGTGTCCGATCCCGTCCCGCCAGATCGGTTCTTCCAGCCCGGAGTCGGCCAACTCGTCGGCCGCTTCGCCAGCGCGGGCACGGAGGTTCTCGCCCACTCCGATGGCTTGTACGGCCCGCAGTGCGGCCAGCGCGGGCAGGCTGGGTGATTCCCGCGCGTACTCGACGAACTGGCCGCCGATCATCGTGTCCGGGTCGATGCCGGGCAGTGGAGCGTCCCACCACATCCCCAGCAGCCCGGACGCGGCCAGCTCCACGAGCAGGACATTCGGCTCGTCGACGAGCCGTTCGAATGTCCTGACCATCTCGGCGTAAACGCCACCCGCCGGTTTCGAGGTGCTGGACCGGCGGCCGCGGCTGACTGAAGTCATCCCGGCCGATGATGCCACTCGTGAAAAACAGCGGTCACGCACGGGTACGCGGCGAAGCTGTCAACTCAAGTTGACATCGGCCATCTGTCAACGTAAGTTGACGGCATGACAGTCGCAACGAACCTGGCCACCGCCGCCGGCGACCGCGATCCGCGGTCCGGGCTGCGGGCGGTCTCGGCGCTGCGCCGGCTGCTGGAGCAGTTGGAGGCCATGCAGGTCGCCAACGCACGCGATCAGGGCTGGTCGTGGCAGGAGATCGCCACCGAACTCGGCGTCAGCCGGCAGGCCGTACATAAAAAACATGCGAAGAGGTGAGTGATGTTCGAGCGTTTCACTAAAAATGCGCGGCGGGTCGTGCAGGATTCGGTCTCTATCGCCGATGGCGGCCAGGTCGGCACCAGGCATTTGCTGGCGGCCATGGTCGCGGACCGGGAGTCCCGAGCCGCTCAGGTGCTGGCGCAAGTGGGCGTCGATGAGCCAGGTCTCGCGGAGCTGATGACCGCGGTGGAGGCGGCTGACCGGCGAGGTGGCCTCAGTGTCGCCGACGTCGACGCGCTCGCCGGCATCGGCATCGATGTGGACGAGGTGATCGACACCGTCGAGCGGAACTGGGGATCAGGGGCGCTTACGCCGCGACCGCCCCGGGTCGGCCGGCTGGAATCGCGGTTCGGCGCGGCTGTCAAACGCGTGCTGGAGCAGGCGTTGCGCGCCGCGGTCGACAACGGCGAACGCCAGCTCGACGACACGCACCTCCTGCTGGGTTTGCTGAAAGGGGACGACCCGCTGGCGCACGAACTGGCCGCTCGGGACATCACCTATCTCCGCGTACGCGCGCTTCTCGCCAGCAATGCTCTCTCCTGAAACTTAGATCGAGTATAAACTTCTTGTCATGTACCTAGGGCTTCTTGTAGCATCCCTGCTATCAATGATCCGAGTGATTGAATCGAACGGCGAGGTCATATGACTACAGTGAGAGAAGCGGCACCGGAGGCGACTGCTGGGCCGCCGGACGAGCGGGTCGTGCTGGACGTGAGCGACCTGCGGATGCGGTACGGCACGCACGACGTGCTGACCGGGGTGAATTTCGTGGCCCGGCGTGGCGAGGTGATCGGTCTGCTCGCCCCAACGGCGCCGGAAAGACCACCACGATCGAGATCCTGGAAGGCTTCCGGATGCGGTCGGCCGGACAGGTGAGCGTGCTTGGTCAGGACCCGGCCAGCGGCGGCGAGGCGTGGCGGGCCCGACTGGGCATTGTGCTGCAGTCGTGGCGCGACCACGGAAAATGGAAAGTACGCGAGTTGCTCGCGCATTTGGGCGAATATTACGTGCCCTATTCCACTGCGCGGGATCCTCGGCCGTGGGACCCGGACGAGCTGGTCGCCACGGTCGGTTTGACCGAGCATGCCAACAAAAAAGTCGGCCAGCTCTCCGGCGGCCAGCGCCGCCGGTTGGATGTCGCGATCGGCATTGTCGGGCGGCCCGAGTTGCTTTTCCTGGACGAGCCGACGGTGGGTTTCGACCCGGAGGCGCGGCGGGAGTTTCACGACCTCGTCCACCGGCTGGCCGATGGTGACCACACCACCATCCTGCTCACCACGCATGACCTGGACGAGGCCGAAAAACTGGCCGACCGGATCCTGATTTTGGCCGGCGGCAAGGTGATCGCGAACGGCTCGCCGGATGAGCTGACCCGCCAGATGTCCGGCGAGGCGGAGATCCGGTGGACCCGGGACGGTCAGCGTTTTGTCCACACCAGCACCGAGTCGACCCGCTATGTGCGGGAACTTTTCCAGCAGTACGGGGACAAGATCGGTGACCTTGAGGTTCGCCGGGCGAGCCTGGAGGACACGTACATGGCGATGGTGCAGCAGTTCGAGACCGGACAAACCAGCGGCACCGCCGCCACTTTCGCGGAGGCGGCCCGATGAACGCATCTCTCTACGCCGGTCGGGCCGGGCTGCGCCGTGGTCTGATCGAGTTGCGCAACTCGGTGACCAACGTGCAGGACCTGTTTGGCGCGATCTTCCCCCAACATCATCCTGCTCGTGGTGATGTTGTTCATGCGCGGCGCCAAAGTGCCAGGGCTGAATTTCTCGCTGGGGGCGACCGTGCTGCCCAGTGTGCTCGGCATGGGCATCGCGTTCGGCGGGATGCTGACCCTCGCGCAGTACTTGATGGTCGAGCGCGAGGACGGCACTTTGTTGCGAGCCAAGGCGATTCCGAACGGGATGACCGGTTATCTGGTCGGCAAAATCGTCCTCGCGTCCGGGTGGACCCTGCTCGGCCTGCTACTGCAGTTGATCCCCGGCCTCATATTCTTCAACCAGGTCGGAGTGAACGGCGTCGGCGGCTGGTTGGTCCTGGTCGCGGTCATCGTGGTCGGACTGGTCGCCACCCTGCCGCTCGGCGCCATTCTCGGATCGCTGTTCTCCAACCCGCGCAACATGGGGTTGGTGATGTTCCCGATCATGGGCTTGATCGGCGTCTCCGGGATCTTCTACCCGATCACCCAACTGCCGGTCTGGCTGCAGTGGATCGGCCAGATCTTCCCGATCTACTGGCTGGGCCTGGGCATGCGGTCGGCGTTGCTGCCCGGCCAACTGGCCGCGGTCGAGATCGGACACTCGTGGCGGCAGCCGGAAACCCTCGGCATGCTCCTGCTGTGGGCGGTGATTGGCCTGGTGGTGGCGCCGATGGTGCTGCGCCGGATGGCGCGTCGCGAGTCCGGCTCCAGCGTCGCGGCCCGCCGCGAGAAAGCGATGCAGCGGGTTGGGTAAGAATGTTCGCTGAGCTGTTCGGCGATCGGGGCGTGGCATGAGCGAGACGATCTACAACCGGATCGCCATGCTGCGCGCCGAACGCGGCATCTCCCGTCGTCAACTCGCCGAGGCGCTCGGCGTCCATTACCAGACCATCGGCTACCTGGAACGCGGCGAATACAGCCCGAGCCTCTATCTGGCACTGAAAATCGCCGACTACTTCGAGGTCGCGGTGGAAGTCATCTTCTCAACCGGTCCGTTCCCCCGCATCGGCAGCAACGAGCGCTCGGCTTAGGCCCTGTCTGGTTATTGCGGCGGGCGATAGCCGAGCCCAGGAGTCGGCTGGCGGCACCGCGGAAAAGCCCCCATAGCGCTGCTATGAAAGGCTTTTCCCGCGGCACCGGCAGCCGACGCTTGGATCTCGACCCTCATCCACCTGGAATTAGGAGACACGCCCTAGTCGAATATTGTGCGTACGAGTTCCACGATGCGACCGGCTGGAGGGGACAGGTCGGTCGTCCACACCGCCTGCAGATCGGCGGCTGGCGGTTCCTCCTCCAGCCGTACGGTCACCGCGGTCGACGGCGGATGGTCGCCCAGCGTGCGAGGCACCAAAGTGATCGTACGGCTGTCGAGCAGCTCGTCGGAATACCGCCAGCCGGCGATCCTGGTGTTCACCACCTCATCCAGAATTCCTTGTACGGCAGTGAGAACGGCCTCGCGGTAGCGGGGCAGGTGATGCTCGGAGAGCAGCAGCCGGCTGCCACGGAGTTCTCGTACGGACACCGATTCCCGGCCAGCCAGCGGATGCGTACGGCTGATCACCGCGACCAGCGGTTCGCGCGTCACGCTCAGTCGGTGGAAGTCCGTGATACTGCGGGAAAGACGAGGTCATAGCGGCCGTCCCTGAGGCCCTGTGCCAGCGCCGCGGAGTCGGTTTCGGTGACGTCCAGGCGAATGCCCGGCGCTTGCTTTCGGGCGGCGGCCTGCAAGCGAGGCAGCACTTCATAAGCGGCGCTCACCACGTATCCGACCCGTACGACGCCGACCGCCCCGCCGGCCACCGCTTTCGTACGAGCCACCGCCCGGTCGACGTCGGCGATCACTTTCCGGGCGGACTCGACGAAAGCCTCGCCGGCCGCGGTCAGTCGGGTGGGCCGGCGTTCGAAGAGTCGCACCCCCAGTTCGCGCTCCAGTTCGCCGACCTGCCGGCTGAGTGGCGGCTGGGCGATATGCAGCCGGGCCGCGGCCCGGCCGAAGCTGCCTTCTTCCGCGATCGCCACCACATATCGCATCAGGCGGATGTCCACTGGCATACCCGGAGGGTATCTCGCCGGCCGAAACGGGTATTTAGTCCTGGTCAGTTCGCGGCGCAGAATTTCCTCATGGACAGTAACAACAGATCCACCTCATGACGGGTACGCTTTCGGCGCTCACGCCGAAATCCGTCGGATTCGGCCCGCGGTTCGTGCTGGCCACCTCGACCGGATCCGTGTTGAACCCCATCAATTCCTCGATCATCGCGGTCGCCCTGGTGTCGATTGGCCAGGCCTTCGGGGTCGGCGCGGACCGGACCGCGTGGCTGGTTTCCGCGCTCTACCTGGCGACCGCGGTCGGCCAGCCGGTGATGGGCAAGCTCGCCGACCGGTTCGGACCGCGGCGGATCTACCTGGCCGGGCTCGCGATGGTCGCGGCCGGCGGCCTGCTCGGTGCTTGGGCCGGCGCGTTTGGCCTGGTCATCGCCTCTCGGGTGGTCATTGGGGTGGGCACGTCGGCGGCTTACCCGGCGGCCATGACCATGGTCCGGCAGCAGTCCGTACGGCTGGACCAACCGGTGCCTGGCCGGGTGCTCGCGCGCGCTCGCGCCGGCCAGGTCACCATGGCGGTCGGCCCGCCGCTGGGCGGTCTGTTGATCGCGGCCGGCGGCTGGCGCTCGATTTTCCTGGTGAACGTGCCGCTGGCTGTGGTCGGGGCGATTTTCGCGCTGCGCTGGCTGCCAGCCGACGAGCCGCGCGAACCCGCCGAAGCTGGCGCATCGGGGGCGGCCGCGCCTTTCGCCGAGGTTCGGATGCTCGTACGCAACCGGGCCCTGACCGCGACCTATCTGCGCTATGCGCTGACTTTCCTGGTCACGTACAGCTTTCTCTACGGCTGGACGCAGTGGCTGGAGCAGAGCGCAGGGCTGTCCGCGTCCGCCGCCGGGCTGATCCTGATGCCGTCTTTTTTGTGGTGGCCGCGGTGGTTTCGGCGATCGTCTCGCGCAGGCGCGCGGTGTGGGGACCATTGCTGGTGGGCGCGACTCTGTTGGCCGTCGGTTCGGCCAGTCTGCTTTTCCTCGACCACGCCACCTCGATCTGGCTTTTGTTCGCTGTCAGCGTGGTTTTCGGCGTACGTACAGAACGCCATGGTGGTGGTCGCCAACCAGGCCGCCATGTACGGGCAGGCGCCGGCCGCTCATATTGGTACGGCCGCGGGTTTGCTGCGTACTTTCATGTATGTGGGCGCGATCGCGGCGGCGAGCCTGATCAGCGTCACCTATCGCGAGCGCGCCACCGATGCCAGCCTGCACACGCTCGCGACCGTCCTGGTGGTGGCAAGCGTCCTGGTCGTCGTCATGACTGTGCTGAACGCTCGGACGGCCGCCCGGCGGTAGCCAGGCCAAGGGCGGTTTCGACGAAGTGCGCGATGGCGGGGTTGCGGCTGCCAGCCGGCCAGCCGGCGGCGATCTCGTACGGGCAGGCGTCCGGGACCGGGCGGTAGGCGATGTCGTCGCGGCGGTTGCGAGCGGCCAGGGACGCCGGGATGAGGGCGACCGCCTGACCGAGCGCGACGGCTTCCAGGAGTTGGGAGCTGTCCTGGATGACCGGGCCGTCGGCGGGGTCATCGCCGCCCCAGAACGACCGCTCAGCGGGGCTGGTTTCCCGGCAGCGCGGGAAGGGCAGGCCGGCGAGGTCGTGCCGGCTCAGCCCGGCCCGGCCGGCGAGCGGGTGGCCGGTCGGCAGCGCGGCTACCCGCGGCTCGCTGGTCAGCACCTGGAGGTCGAGGCCGCGATGGTCGCCGGGCAGGCCCAGCAGCGCCACGTCGGCGCGGCCGTCGCGGACCAGGTCGGCCTGCTCGCCAAAGCCGCTGATGACCACCTCGAGCCCAGGATCTGGCCCGTACGCTTCGAGGATGCGACGCAGCAAGTCGGTGGTCACCATCGGCTTCGCAGTCACTACCAGCGCCGGGCTGGCCGCGGCGGCTCGGCGGGTCCGCAGGGCGGCCGCGGAAATCGCGTTGAAGACCTGAGTCGCCTCGTCCATAAGGACCGCGCCGGCGGCGGTCAGTGCGACCCGCCGGTTGTCTCGCTCGAACAGTTGCGTACCGACCCGGCGCTCCAGTTGCCGGATCGCCCGGGACAGCGGCGGCTGCGCGATGCCGAGTCGCTCGGCGGCCCGGGAGAAGTTCAGCTCCTGGGCGACCGCTTGGAAATACCGCAGCTCTCGCACCTCGAGATCGACCATACCTTCAGGGTATGGCATCAGATCCGATCGGTCCTTCGGATTTCGCCGAACCGTTGGTGGAATGGGTGGATGGATCTGGAACAGAACAAGGAAACGGCGCGGGCGTACCTCGATCTCGCCTTCAACGCGAGGCGACCCATGGAGGCTTTCGATCGTTACGTTGGCCCGTCGTACGTGCAACACAATCCGCACGCACCCGATGGCGCGGAAGCTTCGAGGAAATTCCTCGGCGCGTTTGTCGAGCGGTTCCCGCAGCTGCGGCTGGACATCCGCAGGGTTATAGCGGAGGGAGACCTGGTCGTGACGCACGGGCTCATGAAGCTGACCGATGCGGAGCGAGGGACCGCCATCGTGGACATCATTCGGTTCGCGGACGGGAAAATCGTCGAGCACTGGGATGTGGCGCAGCCGGTGCCCGACGATCCCGCCAACCAGAACACTATGTTTTGAGTCAGTCCTGTCGATGCGCGGCCTCAGCGCCGATGGTGGTGTCGTCGCCGTGTCCAGTGTGGACGGTGGTGTCCGGCGCGAGAGTGAGCAATCGCGCCGAAATCGACGCGACAATGGTGTCGAAGTCGGAGTACGAGCGGCCGGTCGCGCCTGGTCCGCCGTTGAACAGCGTGTCGCCAGTGAAGACCACGCCCAGATCCGCACTGTAGAGCGAAACTGAGCCGGGCGAGTGGCCCGGCGCGTGCCGTACGGACAGGACCGTGCCGGCGACGGGCAGGTCCTGACCGTCGGAAAGCTCGCCGTCCGGCGGCAGCTCGGGATAAACCACGTCCCACAGCATCCGGTCGGCCGGGTGCAGCCAGACCGGCACGCCGGTGGCGGTTTTTTTTACCGCCTCCGCCGCGCCGATGTGGTCGTTGTGGCCGTGCGTACAGACAGACGATCGCGGTGACCCTGCGCTTCCCGACCGCGGCCAGGATCGCCTCGGCATCATGGGCGGGGTCGATCACCAGCACCTCGTTTTCGTCGCCCACCAGCCAAACGTGTGTTGTCGACGTCCCAGCTGCCGCCATCGAGCTCGAACTTCCCGGACGTGACCACCTTCTCGATCAAAGGACCACGACCGAGCGCAGGACCTCGCCGGCATGCATTTTCTCGAACGCGGCCTCGATGTCGTCCAGCGTGGTGGTCTCCGAGACGAAGGCGTCCAGATCGAGCCGGCCCTGCTGGTAAAGGTCCACCAGCATCGGGAAATCCCGGGAGGGCAGGCAGTCGCCGTACCAGGATGATTTCAGCGCGCCGCCGCGGCCGAAGAAATCAAGCAGTGGCATTTCCAGCCGCATGTCCGGGGTGGGCACGCCGACCAGCACGACCGTGCCGGCGAGATCGCGGGCGTAGAAGGCCTGTTCGTACGTCTCCGGCCGGCCGATCGCCTCGATCACCACGTCCGCGCCAAAACCACCGGTGGCCTCGCGAATCGCCTCGACCGGGTCGGTCTGCTTGGCGTTCACGGTGTGCGTCGCGCCAAGTTTGCGCGCCCACGCCAGTTTCCGGTCGTCGACGTCGACGCCGATGATCGTACGAGCACCGGCCAGCCTGGCGCCGGCGATCGCCGCGTCACCCACGCCACCGCAACCGAAAACGGCCACCGTGTCGCCGCGGGTGACCCCGCCGGTGTTGATGGCGGCGCCGAGCCCGGCCATCACCCCGCAGCCGAGCAGCCCCACGGCTTTCGGATCAGCGGTCGGGTCGACCTTCGTGCACTGTCCAGAGTGGACCAGCGTTTTTTCAATGAAGGCACCGATGCCGAGCGCGGGCGAG
>NZ_WOTO01000083.1 GCF_010993775.1 Fodinicola feengrottensis
CGGCCGTCCTGGATTTCACCGGCCGGGAACAGATTTACGCGTTTGGACGAGTTCTGACACTCACGTGCACGGCCACCGGCGGTTTTGATCACCGCGATCGCGGGCACCGCGGGAGTGGGCAAGACCGCGCTGGCAGTGCAATGGGCGCACCGCATCCGGGACCGGTTCCCCGACGGCCAGCTTTACGCCAATCTCAACGGATACGGTGTCGGCCCGCCGTTGCGGTCGCAGCAGGTGCTTTCCCAGTTCCTGCGGGCGCTGGGCGTCCCGCCGTCGCAGGTGCCGGTGGATGTGGCTGAGGCGACCGCGGTCTACCGGACGTTGATGGCCGACCGGGCGATGGTGGTGCTGCTGGACAACGCCTGCACCGCGGACCAGATTCGCCCGCTACTGCCGGCCAGCGCCGGTTGTCTGGTGGTGGTCACCAGCCGCGACCGCCTCGACGGGCTGGTCGCCCGGGACGGCGCCCGGCGACTCACCCTTGACGTGTTGTCCGTGCCGGAATCAGTCGCGCTGCTGGAACGAATGCTCGGTGGCCGGGCCGCGGACGAGCCGCTCGCGATCACCCAGTTGGCCGCCACCTGCGCGTACTTGCCGCTGGCTCTGCGGATTGCGGCCGCACACCTGACAAATCACCATGACTGGCGAGTGGGCGACTATCTCGCCGACCTGCGCGACGGAAACGTGATTGCCGCGCTGGAGGTCGAGGGTGATCAGCAGTCGGCTGTACGAGCGGCATTCGACCTTTCGTACGGTTCGCTGGCTCCCGACGAGCAGCGAGTTTTCCGTTTGCTGGGGCTGATGCCGGGCACGGACATGACATCGAGGTCGATGGCCGCGCTGGCCGACTGCGAGGCACCGGACGCTCGCCGGCTGCTCGAACGACTCGCGACCGCACACCTGATCCACCAGCACGTGCCTGGCCGCTACACCTTCCACGACCTTCTTCGCCGCTATGCCAACGAAAAGGTGCACCGCGACGTGGAGCGTCGGGACCGGGAGGCGGCGCTGAACCGGCTCTTCGACCATTACCTGCACACCGCCCGGGCCGCATCGGACCTGCTTTATTCGCAGATTATCCGGCTGCCGCTGGACAAACCCGGGGCAGCGGCGCGGCCGGTCGTATTCGCCGGCTATTCGGATGCGCGCGGGTGGCTGGACGCCGAGCACACCAACCTGGTGTCGGCGGTGCAGCACGCGCAGGAGCACGGGCCGTCCCGGGCCGCTTGGCAGCTCGCGGACGCTATGCGTGGCCATCTACAGAAATGTCAGCAGGTGGTGGACTGGCTGATTGTCGCGCACGCGGCTATTTCGGCGGCGCACAGTGATGGTGAGGTGCTCGGCTACGGCGCCGCGCAGTTCAACCTGGCGACAGCGCATGCGTGCCTCAGCCATTATTCGCTGGCTGTGCAGCACTACGCCGAGGCGCTCGAGCTTTATCAACGGGCCGGCTGGAAACTCGGCGAGGCCGCCGTGCACACCAACCTCGGATGGATCGACGAGGATCTTGGCCGGCTGCACCAGGCCGCCGTCCACCAGTCACGCGCACTCGACCTCGCGCACGAAGGCGGTTGGACCTATTTGGAGTCCACCGCGTTGGTCAATCTCGCTCTGCTGCGGTTTTTCGATGGCAGGTTGGAAGAAGCGGCCGAACACAACCGGCGAGCGCTCATCCTGTCCCGACAGGCCAAGGCATCTGGAAATGAGGGCTATGCCCTCGACGGCCTGGGCGTCGTCGCCTTTCTTCAGGGCCGGCTGGACGAAGCCGCGGAGTTGTGTGGTGAGGCCGTGGACATCTTCTGTCGGATCGGCCATTCCGCCGACCAGGCGTTGGCTCGTACTTACCTGGCGGCCATCCTGGGTGCGTCCGGCCAGGCCGTGGACGCCCTTGAATGCGCGAATATCGCGCTCAGCCTGGTCACCGACAGCAGGTCCGACCGGCGGGTCGAGGCCGCCGCGCGTACCGCGGTGGGGGTGGCGGCGGGATTGCTCGGCCACCGGCGCGGGCGGTTGACCAGTGCCAGCGAGCCGTCGGGCTGGCCAGGGACATTGGTGTGCTGATGGAGGAATGCGAGGCGCTGATCGCCCTCGCCGGCGTCCAGGACGAGTCGCAGCGGGCGCTGTCATCGGCGGAGAACGCCCTCGTCATTGCCGCCGACAGCGGATTCACCCTGCTGGAAGGTGTCGCCCTCACCGTCCTCGCCGAGCTGCACCTGGCCCGCGACGAGCGCAAGCTCGCCAGCGAATATGCGCAGCGTGCGCTGGAAATTCACCGGTCAACCGGCCACGTCTCCGGCGAGTCACGCGCGATGCGGGGGTACTCCGCGAAGGTGACGTTTGACGGGCGTAATGCCGTAGTTTGTCACTCCAAAACGTCACCCTCGCGAGGGGTGCACCCGTTTACCATCGAACTCCGTATGTTGTACGGTGTTTGATGGAGGTGGAGATGGCAGAGCAGAAGGCCGTTCTGATCGAGGGGCTGCGCAAGAAGTACGGGGAGCGGGAGGTGCTGGCTGGGATCGACCTGAGTGTGGCGGCGGGGGAGGTGCTTGGCCTGCTCGGGCCGAACGGCGCGGGCAAGACGACGGTGGTGCGGATTTTGGCTACGTTGCTGCGGTTTGACGCTGGAACGGTGCGGGTGGCGGGCTTCGACGTGGTCCGGCAGGCGGCCCGGGCGCGGGCTCGGATGGGGCTGGTGGGGCAGTATGCGGCAGTTGACGAGGTGCTCAGCGGACGGCAGAACCTGGTGATGTTCGGCCGACTGTTCCACCTGAGGACGCGCGCGGCGAAGGCGCGTACGAGCGAGTTGCTGGAGCGGTTTCGAGTTGGTGGAGGCGGCGGACCGGCCGGTGGCGAAGTATTCCGGCGGCATGCGCAGGCGGTTGGATCTCGCGGCCAGCATGATCCTGGCGCCGGCGGTGCTGTTTCTGGACGAGCCGACGACCGGGCTCGATCCGCGCGGCCGGGCCGAGGTGTGGGCCGCCGTACGGGACCTGGCGGCGGGCGGCACGACTGTACTGCTGACCACGCAGTATTTGGATGAGGCCGATCAGCTGGCCGACCGGATCTCGGTGCTCGACACCGGCCGGGTGATCGCTGAGGGGACACCTGACCAGCTGAAGGCGAAGGTCGGAGGGGACCGGATCGAGGTGATCCTGCACGACGCGTCGGACCTGGACAGGGGGGTACGAACGATGTCCTTGCTCACCGGCGAGCCGGCCATCGTCGATCGGGACATTCGGCGGGTGGGGGCGCCGGTACGAGATCGGGTGGCGGCCATCTCGACCGTGCTCACGGCTTTCGAAAAAGAGGGGATCGCGGTCCAGGACGTACAGCTGCGGCGGCCCACGTTGGACGAGGTTTTCCTTCAGTTGACGGGGAAAGAGACGGTGGTCGCATGACGGCGGCGGTGCTGGACAGTTGGGTGATCACCCAGCGGGCGCTCGCGCACTGGGGTCGCCAGCCCGGCCGATTGGCTTTTGGCTTGGCATTCAAACGTCATGATCATGCTGATGTTCGCGTTTCTCCTGGGTGGCGCGATGAAAGTGCCGGGCGGCGGGGACTACCGGGAGTTCCTGATGCCCGGGGTTTTCGTGATGACCATGCTTTTCGGGATCGGCGAGACGGTCACTTCGGTGACCACCGACGCCGACCGCGGGGTGATGGACCGGTTCCGCTCGATGCCGATGGCGGGTTCGGCGATGGTGGCCGGCCGGGCGATGGCCGACATGCTCTATTCGGCCGTCGGGCTGATCGTGATGGTGGTCTGTGGCCTCCTCATCGGCTGGCGCTGGCATGGCGGGTTCGCCGCGGCGCTTGGAGCTTTCGGGCTTTTGCTGCTGTTGCGGTTCGCGCTGGTGTGGATCGGCATCTACTTGGGACTGATTTTCCGGTCGCAGCAGGCATTGATGGCGGTGCAGACGCTGGAATTCCCGCTGGGATTCCTGTCCAGTGCTTTCGTGGCGCCGGCCACCATGCCGGCGTGGCTGGCGGCGGTGGCGGAGTGGAACCCGTTGTCGTCCACCGCGACGGCGGCGCGAACGCTGTTCGGGAATCCGGGTGCGGCCACCGATTCGTGGATCACGTCGTACGCGGTGCCGATGGCGATCAGCTGGCCAGTGGTGCTGGTCGCGATTTTCTTCCCGCTCTCGGTGCTGGCCTACCGGCGGTTAAGCCGCTAAGACGCGGTGCAGAATAGGCACAATGGCGATCGAACACGGTGGCAGCGGCGATCCGCGGCGCAGTCTGGAGTTGATGTGGGGCATTGCGCCGCGGCCCACCCGCGGGCCCAAGCAGCGGCTCACGATCGCGCAGATCACCGCTGCCGCCGTGGCGGTCGCCGACGCGGAGGGCCTCTCGGCGCTGGCCATGCGCAGGGTGGCCGAGCAGCTCGGCGTCTCGGTGATGTCGCTTTACACGTACGTGCCGGGAAAAGGTGAGTTGATCGACCTGATGGTGGACGGTGTGTTGGCCGAGTTGTCCACCGATTTCGGGGAAAACGCTGGCTGGCGGGACCGGCTGGGCGCGATCGCGCGCGACCTGTGGGTGCTGTATAGGCGGCATCCGTGGCTGTTACAGGTCAACGCGACCAGCCGGCCGCCGCTCGGGCCGCACACCATCGCCGTGTACGAGCACCAACTGTGGGCCGTGGAGGGCATTGGCCTGAGCGACGTGCAGATGGATTCGGTGATCCTGCTGATCAGCGGGTACGTCCAAGGCGCCGCCCGCGGCGCGGTGGATTCGGCGCAGGCCGAGCAAAGTACGGGCCTGACCGACCTGCAGTGGTGGGAGGCGCACGAACCGGTGCTGGACAAGGTGATGGACCCGACCCGCTACCCGCTGGCCGTACGGGTGGGCAGCGCGGCCGGCGACGCCCATCAGGCCGCGTTCAACCCGGACTACAACTTCACTTTCGGCCTGGAGCGGGTCCTGGACGGCATCGCCGCCCTGATTCACAAGGCGTGAATCAGGGCGGGCTTTTGTTGTTGATCAATCTTCGGTTGGGATCACCACTGAGATCTCGTTGCCCAGCAAGGCGCCGTCGTTCAGTTCCAGGTCATCGCCGCTCCAGAACCGCCCCGGGTCGTACCAGTTCGGCCGCCGGCCGGCCGGCAGCAGCCCCATTTCCTCGTACGTGACGGCGACGACTTCGGCGCAGTAGGCCGTTTCCAGCGTCCCGTTGCGTTCGGCGTCCCGGGCCTTGCGGTTGGGCACCCGGCCCTTGAACCAGCGGCCGGCGAGCCGTGCGGTGGACGGGAAGGGCGTGCCGTCCAGCCGGGCGATGGTTTTCAGCACGGCGTCTTCGCTTTCGCGGGACAGGTCGCCATCCAGCTGCCGCAGCCAGGCCCGTTGGTCGTAGCGGCGCGCCCACGTCAGCACTGCCTCGCGCGCGTCGTGCAGCTGGACCCCGCGCTGGTGGTTGCCGGTCCACCTGTCCCGCAGGGACTTGCCCAGCTCCGCGTGCCACATCAGCGGCGGTAAATCCTCGATCACCACCGACATGCCGACGTGGTTCACCGGGCTGTTGGTCAGCATCTGGATCGCTCGGTCCGCCTTGGAGCGACCGCGGAACACCCAGATGTCGCCCGTACGCGTCAGCTCCAACGCTTTGGCCAGGTCGATCGTCGTCTCCGCCATTGCGCTAGCTTAGGGAAATGCGCTGGTGGAAGATTGTCGGGTTGGCGAGTGTCGTCGGTGTGGTGGCCACCGGGGTGGTGATCGCCCGCGCCGAGCGGCGTCGCCGGGCGTACACCCCGGACGAGATTCGTGACCGGCTGCACGAGCGTTTCGCCGAAATCGCCGAAAAAGCTTAGTCGGCGCGATAGCGGGCGAAGCCCGGCACCGCCAGCCCGATGACGGCGGCGCTCGCGATGACGGCGAGTCCGCCGGCGGTGGCGCTGACGGCCGGCGAGATCAGTGATCCGATCGCGCCGGCTCGGAAGTTGCCCAAGTAAGGGCAGGCCGCGCCGACCACGTATTCGGTCGCGCTGGTACGCCCGCGAAACTGGTCCGGAGTGTTCAGTTGGACCATGCTGGTACGGAAAATCACGCTGATGGCGTCGGCCGCGCCGGCCAGCACGAGCATCGCGAGTGCCGGCCACAGTCCAGGAACCAGGCCAAAACCGGCGAGGCCGGCGCCCCAGACGGCAACCGCGAGCAGCATCGCGCGGCCAGGTCGCCGGATTTTGCCGACAGGGCCGGACACCATCGAGCCGATGATGCCGCCAACCGCCACCGCGGCCGGCAGCAGTCCCCAGGGTTTGCGCGCCACCGCCAAAACGCGCCGCGTTGATGGCTGGGAAGAGCGCGAAAGGCATCCCGAGCGTGGTCGCGCAGACGTCCGCGAGCAACGCCCCGGACAGGATCCGGTTGCCCAGAATGAAGCGGAGGCCGTCGCGTACGGCAGTGAGCCCTGGTCGGGCCGCGCCGCCTTGCGGTCGCATCGCGGGCAGCCGCGCGATGCTGTAGAGAGCCGCGGCGAAACTGAGAGCATCCAGCAGGTAGCACACTTTCAGGCCCCAGCCCGCTGCCAGCAGGCCGGCCAGCGCCGGGCCGGCGGTGACGCTCAGGTGCACGCTGAAAAGCGTCAACGCGGCGCCGGCCGGCACCCGGTCTGCCGGCAACAGCCGGGCCAGGAATGTCCGCCGGGCTGGGCCGTCCACCGCACCGAGCAGACCTTGTAGCGCGACAAGCGCGTAGAGAAGCCAAAGTTGCTCGAGGTTCGCGTACGCCTGCACCGCGAACAGCCCCGACACGACCGCGAGGCCGCTGCTGGTCAGCAGGACGAGCCGGTGCCGGTCGACGGCGTCGATCACCGGGCCGCCGAACAGGCCCGCGGTGATTGCCGGCACGGCCGCCGCCAGGCCCACCGTGCCGACCGCGAGCGATGAATGGGTGAGGGTGAAAACCTGCAGAGCCACCGCGAAAGTGGTCATCTGGCTGCCGATCGCGGACAGCCCGCTGCCCCACCAGAGCCGGCGAAATGCCGCCGAGTCACGCAACGGTCGCGTGTCTACCAACAGAGACAACGAAATCCTCTCAGTGGTTCAGCTCGTCCAGGATGCGATCGTGGAAAGGCCGCCGCTCCAGCGCCTGAAAAACGGCCTCGACCACGCCGGTCAGCGGATAGGGCAGCTCTTCGTCCAATGTGGACATGGCGGCGGCGGTGGCCGTCCATTCCGCCTCGATGGCCGGCAGCATCCGGCGGGTTTTCGGTGTCAGCCGTACGATCCGCTGCCGCGCGTCCGGCCCGGCCCGCAGCGTGACGAGGTCGGCTCGTTCCATCTGCGCCACGGTCTGACTGGCCGCCGAGTGGGTGACCCCGACCGTGGCCGCCAACTCTCGGATCGACAGTGGACCGTCGGCGACCAGTGCTCGTACGACCGGGGAGAACCGCGGCCGGTAGTCGACCAGCCCCAACTCGACGCCGGCCCGCGCCACGTCCGCGTCCAACTGGTCGAGCAGCCGCCGCAGTCGCGTCCCCAGTCCAGCGTGCATGAGACAACTATAACAGCGCTGTTACATCCAGAAGCCGGTCCTGTCGAGAGGGCAACGCCCTCAGAGGACCTGACGGTCTTCACTCAGCGGATGCGGGAAACTGTGACAGTCGTCGGGACGTCCAGACGTTAGCGATCGCCGCCATCGACTGGCAGGGCGGCGTCGACGAGGACGCCGGCGATCGTACGAGCCTGCGCGCCGAGCCCTGGATCGCGGTCGACGGCGCTGACGACGGTGGCCCCTTCCAGTACGACGACGAGCTGGCGGGCCACCGTACGACCATCGGCCACGCCGGCTTCTTCCAGCAGCCGTTGGAAAAGATCCCGGTAGAAGCCGAGATGTTCGCGAGCTAGTTGGCTCGGCGGGCCGTCGAAACCGCGGTCCTCGGTGGCTGCGTTGATCATCGCGCAGCCGCGGAACCCGGCCTCGGCGTACCAGCTCGCGACCAGGTCGAAAACGGCCAACACCCGCTCGCGGCCGGCTGGCGCGGCCTCGACGTTGCGTTCGTCGTGCCAGCCGCGGACCCGCTGCGTCCGGTCCCGAAGGACGGCCTCGACCAGGCCGGCCTTCGACCCGAAGTTCTTGTAGATGGACAGCTTCGACGCGCCGGCCGCTTCGGCGACCTCGGCGATGCCGACCGCGTGGATGCCGCGGCGGTAGAAAACGTCCGCGGCGGCGGCCAGGATTCGGGCGCGAGTGGCGGCGGGGTCCAGTGGTTGGCCAGCTTTCACCGGCATGGTCGCTCCCTCCAAAGCCGTCTTGACGAGATAATACCAGTCGTTACTATCGCAGGTATGAACGCGACTCCGCCGGTCCGCCGGCTCTGGCTCGCCGTGCTGTGCGGCTATCTGGCGCTCGGCGCGACCTTGCAGGCATTGCCGGCGTACGTGCCGGCGCGGTTTGGTGGCGGTGCGGTCGCGAGCGGTACGGCCGTGGGCATCGCCTTCCTGGCCACCGCCTGCGGGCGGCCGTTCGCCGGCTGGCTGGCCGACAGCGGCCGGTGCGGCCGGTGGTGATGATCGGTGGCGCGCTCACCGCGCTCGGCGGCATCGGCCACTTGCTGGCCCCGAACCTGCCGATGTTGTTGCTGGCCAGGCTGGTGATGGGGGCCGGAGAGGCGGCACTGTTCTCGGGCGCGCTGCCCTGGGTGCTGGCCGCGAGTCCGGCGGATCGCCGCGGCCGGATCGCCGGCTGGTTCGGGCTGTCGATGTGGGGTGGCCTCGCCGCCGGCCCGGTGCTCGCGACCCTGCTCGCCGTCGGCGGCCTGTCGAGGGTCTGGTACGCCGTCGTCGCTCTCGCCTTCCTGTCGATGGTGCTGGTCTTCACCACTCGCGGGACGCAGCAGTCAGCGCGCGCTCTGGCGAGGTTGCGTGACATCGTCCCGACCGGAGTCGCGCTGCCCGGCCTGGCGCTGGGCCTCGCCGCGTACGGCTATGGCACCATCGCGGCCTTGCTGGTGCTGCACCTGCGGGCCGACCGGATAGGTGTCGATGGGTACGCGTTGACCGTCTTCGCGGGCAGCTTTCTGGCCACCCGGTTCGCGGGCAGCCCGGCGGTGGACCGGTACGGCGGTCGACGGGTGGCCGCCGCCTCTGTTTCGGTGGAGGTCGTCGCGCTGCTCATCGTCGCGTTCGCCGGCGGCCCGGTCCTCGCGCTGGCCGGTACGGCGTTGGCCGGCGTCGGTCTGGGCCTGATCTACCCGGCCTGCGCGGCCATGACGCTGCATCGCGTACGTGGCCGGCAGCCTGGCGTTTCGATGGGCGTCATGACCTCTTTCTGGGATCTTGGTGTGCTGGTGGCAGGCCCGGTGGGTGGCCTGATCGCGGCGAGTGCCGGCTATCGGCCGGCGTTCTGTCTCGCGGCCGCCGCCGGCGGGTGCTGCGTCGCGGTCGTGCTGGCTTTTATCCGTACCGAAAATTCGGCATCGCCGGTCGAGAAGATCGAGATAGGCTCGGGAAATGTCCGATGATCTTGAGATCCGGGAGTTGACGGTCGCCGAACAGCCCGCGTCGTGGCAGCTGGGCCGGCTCGCCTTCGGTGGCCGTGGCGACCCACCCGCGGACTTGCGGGAAGTGATGCCGGGCCGCACTATTTACGGCGCTTTCGACGGCCAGGGCCGGCAGATTGGCAAGGCCATGGACCGGCATCACGAGAGCAGTGGTGGGGCGGCCGGCTGGTCGCGTCGGCGGATGTCGGCGGGGTCGCGGTGATCCCGGAGGCACGCGGTCGCGGGGTGGCTCGGGCGCTGCTTTCCGGGCTGTTGCGCGGAGCGCATGAGCGCGGCGCCGCGGTAAGCGCGCTTTTTTTTTCCTTCGGTCGCGGCGGCTTACCGGTCTTTCGGCTGGGAGGTGGTCGGCACGATGCCAGCGCGTGACCTGCCGACCAGCGCACTCCCGCAGTACAAGCCGTCAGCGAAATTGAGCACCCGGCCAGGAACTCATCACGATCTGCCTGCCGTGCTGGCGCTTTATGAGGAGATCGCCCGAAAACGCTGCGGGATGCTGGCCCGCGCGGCGCGGGCCGTTCTTCGACAGCAGCTACGCCAACGCGCAGGCGCTGCCGTCCACGGTGGACGGTCTGAGTTTGGTGGAGGACGGCGAGAAACTGGTTGGCTATGCGACCTGGCAGCGCGGCGAAGGCTGGGGCCCGCAGGCCCGACTTGACGTTATGGACCTGCTCGCGCTGACCCCCGAAGCGGCTCGCGAGGTGGTCGGGGTGCTGGGCAGCTGGCGATCGATCGTCGGCGTGCTGCGGCTGCGGCCGCTCGCCTTCGACGCGGTGTCCGCGGTTCTGCCGCTGGAAAGCAGCCGCGAGGCGGAATACGACCCGTGGATGCACCGGCCAGTGGACGTGGTCGCGGCGGTGCGGACCCGAGGGTGGCCGTCGCACGTACGAGCGAGTGTCGACTTCGTGTTGGAAGACCGGCTGGCGCCGTGGAACGCCGGCTCGTGGCGGCTGGAAATCGCCGACGGGCAGGGAAATCTGGAGCGTACCGACCGCGATCCCGGGCTGCGCCTGAAAGTCAACGGATTCGCGATGCTCTATGCCGGCGCCTGCGACGCGGAGTCGTTGGTGGGCATGGGACATCTGGAGGTCACCAGCGGGGCCGATCCCACCCACCTGGATCCGCTCGGTTCCGCCGGCCAGGCCCAACTTCTCAACCATTTCTAGAAAAAGCTCTAACGCAGGTGGATCACCGTGGTGGGCGCCTCGGCCATCACTGAGACCTCCTCGACTGGCGCGGACTCGCGGCGGTCGCTGCGGATCAGCTGGACGCCTGGGTGCAGCTCGACCACGTCCCATTCGCCGAGTGTGTGCCGCTCGTCGCGCTGCAGCCGGATCTGCCCGGTCTCGGTGCCCGGGCCGCTGTGCAGGTGCACCTTGGTGCCGTTCATGCTGGTGTCGGTCACGGTGAGGGACGCGGCGGCCAACTCCAGGCGCAGGTGGCTGCGGCTGATCCTGGACACCACCTCGTCGTCCAGCAACTCGGACAGCGAGATCGCGACGGCGTCCTCAGGGGCCCGGCCGACCGCTGTCGGTCCCTGCGAGGTGACCGCGAACTCCAACCGGTCGCTGCCGTTGACCCGTACGGTGATCGGCACGCTGTACTGCCGCGGGCCGGCGTCCGCGAGCGGCTGGTTGTGCCGCGGGCAGAACGGGCGGCCCTGCTGGATGCGCGGCGGCGGCTGCTGGCGGTCTGGCCGGGGGGTCGCGTACGCGCCGCAGTTCGGGTCCGGGCAATGCCAGTTGCGGGCCAGGATCGCCGCTGTCGCGGCATCCGGTACGGGCGGGTTCGGCGGCGCTCCATGCTGCGGCGGCCGCGCCATAAGAGCAGCACCGCCCATCCCCGGCACGGGCGTCAGCAGCTTGCCCGAGGTGCCGTGGATCCACGGCCGCTGGGGTGCGTACGGGCTGAAGTCGTTGCGGCTGATGACCGGCAGGCCGGTGTATTCGGCGATCTCCAGCACCCGGCCGGCGGCCTCGTCGCTGACCTCCAGCAGGCCGTCGTCGGCCCACCGGCGCATCACCATCTTCTCGTTCGAGGTGAGTTCCAGATCGCCCAGGATCGAGCGGTCCACCACCGCGTACACGCGCGCGATGCCGGTCTTGAAGTGGGTGCCGACCGAGTCGATCACGAGGCCCAGCCGGGTCAGGTTGAAGGGCCGGCTGGTGTCGCCGTCGAGCGCCGAATAGCGGACCACCGAGGCCAGGTCGACGACCGCACGGGCCGTCGTCGGGTCGAGGGTGAGCTGGCGTTCGATCGAATCCAGCACCTTGGTCACTCCGAACCGCACAGCTCCTCCTCGAGCGCTTACCAGGGGCGAACCGGCACTCATCATGCCGTGTGGACGCTCGTACGCGCTTGCCAGACCGGCTGTGAATGCGCAGCGCAGCCGGCCCGCTACCGGCTTTTGCCCGATCTGGGCCGGTAGCGGGCGATCTGCGAGACGATTTCTGCTCAGAAGGGCAGGGCCTTAAAGGGTGACGACTGTCCAGTGTTTCTTGTGATGATGATGTCGTCGAGGATGAGTTTCAGGCCGGCCACGGTGTGCGCGTGGGTGCCCGGCGAACCGCCGTCGTGGAACAGAATGATGCAGCCCGGCTGCATCGTCCGGTCCACCCAGTTCAGCATGTTCTTCGGGGTCATCAGCGGCTTCTGCCAGTCCGACGACGTGACTTTCCAGCCCAGTGACGCGAGCCCGAGACCGGCCGCGACCTGCACCTCACGGTCCGTGAAATCGCCTTGCGGGGCCCGGAAATACACGGGCCTTACGCCGCCGCTGGCCCGCTGGATCAGCCAGTTGGTGTCGGCGAGGTCCTTGACGATCTGTGGCGCCGGTTTTTTGCCCAGCTCCGGCTTGTGCCACATGGTGTGGTTACAGAGCGTGTTGCCGTCCTTGGCGACCATCTTGGTCAGCTCCGGATGTTGCTTGACACGGAAGCCGATCTCGCAGAAGACCGCGTGCACGTGGTATTCCCGCAGCACCGCGAGGATCTGTGGGGTCCAGGTCGGATCCGGGCCGTCGTCGAACGACAAGGCAACGCTCTGGGTGCCGTTGGTTTCGTAAATATGGTTGTCCGGCTTGAGGTGCCCGTTGACGGTCGGTAGCGCCGAGCCCGATGCGGACGGCGTTGGCTCCGCCGAAGGCGTCGTGGACGGGACGGGCACCGTCACCGCGTTCGGCGTCGGGCTGCCCGCGTCGCATCCCATGGTCAGACCGAGCAGCACCGCTACACCAAAAGCCCCGAAGAGGCGGAAAATTGTCGAAGTTGATCTCACCGTAGTGACCCTACGCCAACCCGCCCGCCGCCCGACGGCTTCGCGTACGACCACCTGGCGTTGGATCATCGCGTTGGCTGAAGCCCGCGGTTCCGCCAGGCTCGCTCCCACTGCCGGGTGATCGCGGGGTAGACGATCAGGTAGCGGAACGGTGCGATGAGAGCCATGTACACCCGTCCGAACAGGCCGTTGGGCTTGACCAGGATCGCCATCCGCAGTTCGTATTCGCCGGCTCCGGTCGGCACCCACCCCAGGTGCATGACGGCATGGCAGGTCTTGTTCGCCAGCTCGCGGACAGACTCGTTGTGGAGCAGGTACACGGGGGTGAACGGGGCGTCGCTGGTGTCGGAGCCGTCGACGGTCTCACGGAGATCGCCTGGCAGGCGGTCATGCAGGGGCTGAACGCGCTTGCCGAGGCTCGTTTTGGGCTTGTCCCAACCGAGGAGGGCACCGAGCTTCGAGCGCACCGCGAACAGGAACCGGACTATGCGGGGCTCTTTGGCGGATCCGCCGGCCGTCCGCGTCGCGGCGAGAATGACGGGAAAGTCGTCCGGTCCGGCGCCGGGGGTGTGGAACGACCACACGTCCTCGGTCCGAAAATCGCCGGTGAACTCGTGGATCCGCCACGGCTGGTCGGAATGGGCCGTACGGGCGATCTTCATGGCCGCTGCCAACCTCTCCTGGGCCGGACGTCGTCCGCCACTTCCGTTACACGCTTGCCTGTACGACGAGGCTAACCCGCTCTGCGGCTTTGCATATCGGGGTACGGGTGAGATGGGATATGCTGTTTGGCCCTGCACGTACGCCGTGCGACAAAGTGGACCTATTCGCCATCCGGCCCGCGCCAGGACAGAATTGGGTGCATGACAGATCGCCAGTGGGGGTTCCGGACCCGGGCTTTGCATGCGGGCGGAACCCCTGACCCCAGCACCGGAGCGCGGGCCGTCCCGATCTACCAGACGACGAGTTTCGTTTTTGAGGACAGTGCCGACGCGGCCAACCTGTTCGCGTTGCAGAAATACGGCAACATCTACAGCCGGATCGGCAACCCGACGGTGGCCGCACTGGAGGAGCGGATCGCCAGTCTGGAAGGCGGCATCGGTGCGGTCGCCACCGCCAGCGGTCAGGCCGCCGAGTTCCTGACTTTCGCCGCGTTGGCCGAGGCCGGCGACCACATCGTGTCGGCCGCCGGGCTTTACGGCGGCACGGTCACCCAGCTGGACGGGACCCTGCGCCGGTTCGGGGTGGACACGACTTTCGTTGCTGGCGACGACATCGACGCGTACGCGGCGGCGGTCACCGATCGTACGAAGCTGATCTACACCGAGGTGATCGGCAATCCGTCCGGTGACATCGCGGATCTTGAAGGACTTTCCGCGCTGGCCAAGGAACACGGCATTCCGCTGGTGGTGGACGCGACCCTCGCCACGCCGTATCTGTGCCGTCCGCTGGAGCACGGCGCGGACATCGTGCTGCATTCGGTGACGAAGTTTCTCGGCGGCCACGGGACAACCCTGGGTGGCGTGGTCACCGAGTCGGGCCGGTTCGACTGGGGGAACGGGAAGTTTCCCCGGATGACGGAGGTGGTGCCGAGTTACGGCGGCCTCAAATACTGGGAGAACTTCGGCGAGTACGCCTTTTGTACGCGACTGCGGGCCGAGCAACTGCGGGACATCGGTCCGGTGCTGGCACCGCATTCGGCTTTCCTGCTGTTGCAGGGAATTGAGACGCTGCCGCAACGGATGGACGCGCACGTACGAAATGCCGCCGCGGTGGCCGGCTGGCTGGCGGCCGATCAGCGAGTCTCGTGGGTGCGCTATGCGGGATTGCCCCAGCATCCACACCACGAGCGGGCCGGTCGCTATTTGCCGGCCGGCCCTGGAGCGGTGTTCTCGTTCGGCATCCGCGGTGGCCGAGCGGCCGGCCAGCGCTTCGTCGAAGCGGTCGAGTTGTGCAGTCACCTGGCCAATGTGGGCGATGTCCGTACGCTTCTCATCCACCCGGCGTCGACCACCCACCAGCAACTTTCCGACGCACAGTTGGAAGCGGCCGGGGTAGGCCCGGACCTGATCCGGCTTTCGGTGGGGTTGGAGGACCTCGATGACATCTTGTGGGACCTCGATCAGGCGTTGGCGGAGGCGGTGAAGCGATGACAGATTCCCTGGATACCGGGCCCTGGATCGGTCCGTCCGCGCGCGAACGCCGGCAGATCCTGGCCCGTACCACCTCGGTCACCGTCGTCGGGGCGTCCGACAATCCGGCCCGGCCGAGCTATTTCGTTGCCACGTATTTGTTGTCGTCAACGCCGTACGAGATTTTCTTTGTGAATCCGCGCCTTGACTCGCTGCTGGGAAAGCCGGTCTACCCGTCGCTGGCGGCGCTGCCGGAGAAACCTGACCTGGTCTCGGTTTTTTTCGCAAGCACGACGACCTGCCGGCGGTGACGGACGAGGTCATCGCGGCCGGCGCTCGTACGCTCTGGTTCCAGTTGGGCCTCTGGCACGAGGCCGCGGCGCGGCACGCCGAGGCCAACGGGCTGACCGTGGTGATGAACAGGTGCGTCAAAATCGAGCATGCCCGGTTCGCCGGCGGCCTGCATCTGGCCGGTTTCAACACGGGTGTGGTGTCGTCCCGGCGCCGCTCGGCCTTGTAACAGCCGGGAAAGATTCCTGAAATTGCTTTCCCTTTCGGGAACCGGTTCGGGAACAGGCCGGTTCCCCGCAGCATGTCCGGGAACTGGTTGCTCGACAGCCACCGCTCGACTTCACTCCGTAGTGTGGTGAAGGAATCGCTGCAAGTCGGAGAACCCGAGATAGCGGCAAGGTTGCCGGGCAGGGCGGTCACGGACATGCCGTCTCGCCCGCCCAGCCTGGCTGTCCTGCCGGTCGGTGATCCGCCGTCCTTACCCGTGGAACTGACCGTGGTGCTCGCGGACGGGCATCCGGTGATCCGCAGCGGCGGCATGCGCGCCCTGCTGTCCGCGGTGAACGGCATCCGGGTGGTGGCCGAGGCCGGCACCGCCGCGGAAACCATCCGGGCAGCCCTCCTGCATCGGCCCGACGTGGTGATTCTGGACCCGGAAATGCCCGAACCGGTCTCCGGCGCTTCCATCCGCGAGCTGGCCCGGGCCGTACCAGGCACCGGAATCCTGGTTTTCACGATGGCCGAAGACGACACGTCCATCCGCATCGCGATGCGCTGCGGCGCCCGCGGCTACATCCTCAAACACGCCGAACGCGATCACATTGTCCGCGCCGTCCGTGGAGTCGCCGCCGGCGAAGCGATTTTCGCCCCCCGCATCGCCGAGCGGCTGCCGGTCCTGCTGGCCCGCGTCCCCCGCAGCCCGCCCACGAAGACCTGCCGAGTTTGACCGTACGGGAAAGGGAAGTCCTGTCGCTGGTAGCCGAAGGTCTACCGAATTCGGCCATCGCGCGGAGGCTGCGGTTGGCGCCCAAGACGATCAGCAACCACTTGTCCGCGATCTTCGGAAAGTTGCAGGTGACGAGCCGCGCTGACGCGATAGCGCGAGCCCACGACGCTGGTCTTACTTCCTGATTTCGGCGACGGGTTTCGGCAACGCCCGCTACTTGCGCCTAGTTTCGTCGAGTGTGGGACTTTGTACCGCTCTGGACGTCGAGTGTGGGTTAAAGTCTCGCACTCGACGTCGGGATCACCCCCGGGCGCGGCCGTCGACGCGACAGTGCCGCGACGCCCGGGAGAACGAGGGAAACGGGTCAGCTGACCTCGCCGGTGTTGCCCAGGAGGCCGCCAGCCAGGTCGCGGATGGCGGCGATCGCGTGCCGGTCGGGGTCGTCGTTCGTACGGCTTTCGGCGAGCCACGTCGCGTAGTCGAAGAGGGCCTTGCGGGCGGCCCGCTGGACCTGCAGTTCCTCAATGCTGAGGGCGTTCAGTCCGCGCAGGTCATGGGCCTGCACGTGGTCGAGGATGGCGAGCGTGGCCTCGGTGTAGCTCACCTCGTGTTCCACCGGTGCGTCGAAGGCGTCTGTGTCGAAGGTGGTCGCGTCGAAGGATGTCATGTGGCGCAGGTACCCAGTCGGTGGCGGCTCCAATCGTGGTTAGTACTACAGGGCTACTCAAGCGGCGATAGCCGAGCCCAAGCGCCGCCTGGCGGCACGGCGAACCGCCCACGTGGCGCTGCCACGCCGGGCGGGCCCCGCCGCACCGCCAGACGACGCTTGGATCTCGGCATGAGTAGCCCGCTAGTAGTACTAGCGATGCAGTCCGGCGAGAGCGAAGAATTCCTGGCGGGAGCTGGGGTCGTCGCGGAGCAAACCGCTCAGGCTGGAGGTGACCGTGCTGGATCCGGTGGCCTGCACTCCGCGCAGGGTCATGCAGCTGTGCTCGGCCTCGATGACGACACCGACGCCCTTGGGGTTCAGGTGTTCGCCCAGCCACTCGGCGATCTGCTTGGTGAGGCGTTCCTGCACTTGCGGGCGGCAGGCGAAGTGTTCCAGTACGCGGGCGAGCTTGGACAGGCCGAGGATGTGGTCGCCGGGCATGTAGCCGATGTGGGCCACGCCGGTGAACGGCAGCAGATGGTGTTCGCAGACTGAGCGGACCGGTAACCCGCGGGCCAGGACCAGCTCGTCGTAGCCCTCGTCGTTGGGGAAGGTGGTCAGGTCGAAGGGGCGCGAGGTGAACAGGTCCGCGTACGCCTGCGCCATCCGCCGTGGGGTGGCGCGCAGGTTGGGGGAGTCGGTGGAGATGCCCGCCCAGCGCTCGCAGGAAGTCCTCGGCGGCGCGCTCGGCGGCGACCAGGTCGACGCCCTGGGACTCGTGCACGACGTGCAAGGACACCGGCATGTGTATCGGTGGCAGGCGATCCTCCGGCGGACGTACGGTCATCGGCGACCACCTGCCGCGCGGAAGTTCTGCGGCACGCACATCATCAACACACCACCCAGTCCAGCGGCCGCCGGCGACCCGGGTGGTCTCCGGCGGCCGCAGGCCACGACGAACCTCCCACTCTTCCCGGCCATGGCCCCTGGTCGCAATGGCCGGCAGCCGCGGATCAGCCCGACTTGCGAAGCTCCGACTGGTATGTGCCCGGGGTGCTTCCCATCGCGGCGGCGAAAGTGGCGATGAAGTCGCTCGGGTTCGCCCAGCCGCAGCGGTGCGCGGTGACGATGACCGGGGTGCCGTCGGCCAGCAGTTCCAACGCGTGCACCAGCCGCAGCTGCGTACGCCACTGCTGCAGCGTCATGCCCAGCTCCCGGCGGCACAGCCGCAGGATTGTCCGCTCGCTGGCGCCCACCCGCTGGCCGAGATCGGCCACCCGGTAGCGCTCACACGGGTGCTTGCCGGAGCAGTTCGCCGATGGCTCGGAGCCGGTCATCTCGGGGTTCCGGCAAATGCAGTGGCGCGTCCGGCAGCCGGCGCAGCTGGTCGACGGTGACCTGCTCCAGCCGCTGTCGCTCCTGCCGGTCGGCCGGCGGCGACTCGACCAGTGCCAGCACCAGGTGCCGCAGCAGCGGGCTGACCGCCACGATCACCGGCGTCTGGTCCGGGCTCGGGCCGGCGAGCTCGGCCGGGAACAGCAGTGTTCGTACGTCCGTGGGCCCGTGCGCCCGGTGCGCGTGTTCGGTGCCGGCCGGGATCCACACCGCCCGTTGCGAGGGGGCGATCCACACGCCCAGCGCAGTGGTCACCGCCAGCACGCGCCGCCGCCGCGTAGATCAGCTGGTGCCGATCGTGGCGGTGCGGCTCGATCCGCTGGCCCGGGCGCAGGCCGAAGGAATTCGGCTGCAGCCAGGCCAGCGGTTGGCGGTTATCCGACATTGCCGACCACACTACTGCTGTGCGCTAGCTCATAACGTGGAACTATCCGGGTTGTCGCCGCGACTTCTCAAGCATGGCGAGCGTACGTGCACGGGTCACCGGTTGGATCGGCCGTAAGTATTTGTCCCGGGCGTTGAAGAAAGGGTTCGACCCGTCGGCGATGTCGTTCCTGCCGGACTCGGCGTTGTTGCCGCTGCGGCGGGACGGTCTGGATCCGGTGGCGGGCCTGCGTACGTTGCGTGAGCAGCAGCCGATCAGCAAGCTGCCGATCCCGTTCGGGATGACGGTGTGGCTGGTCACCGGCTATGCCGAGGCGAAAGCGGCGCTGTCCGACGCGGACGCTTTCAGCAACGATTTCGTCAACCTGGTGGGCAATGTCGGGGTCACAGCTGAGCAGAACCCGGGCGGCCTGGGTTTCACCGACCCACCTGCGCACACCCGCCTACGCCGGCTGCTCACCCCGGAGTTCACCATGCGCCGGCTCAGCCGGTTGGCGCCGCTCATCCAGTCCATTGTGGACGATCAGCTGGACATCATCGAAAAGACGCCCGGTCCGGTCGACCTGGTGCAGACTTTCGCGCTGCCGATCCCATCGCTGGCGATCTGCGAGCTGCTGGGTGTCCCGTACGAGGACCGCGCCGACTTTCAGCGCCTCGGCGCGGCCCGCTTCGACCTGTTCGCCGGTGCCGGTGCCTCACTGGGCGCGATCAACGAGTCGCTCGCTTACCTGCTCGATATTGTGAAGGGACAGCGCGAAAAGCCGGGTGACGGCCTGCTGGGCATGTTGGTCAAGGAGCACGGCGATCAGGTGTCCGACCGGGAGCTCGCCGAACTCGCCGACGGGTTGCTGACCGGCGGTTTCGAGACCACCGCGAGCATGTTGGCGTTGGGCGCGCTGGTACTGCTGCGTGACCCCGAATCTTTCGCGCTGTTGTCCGAAAACGACGAAGCGGTGAACCCGTTCGTCGAGGAGCTGCTGCGCTATCTGACCGTCGTGCAGGTGGCTTTTCCGCGGTTAGCGAAGAAAGACCTGGCGATCGCCGGTACGAAGATCGCCAGCGGCGATATCGTGCTGGTGTCGTTGAGTGGCGCCAATCGGGACGCTTCGCTGGGAGCGGCGATGGATTCCTTCGATCGATCCCGTCCGGCTACCTCGCATTTGGCCTTCGGGCACGGCATTCACCGATGCATCGGGGCCGAGCTGGCCCGGATGGAGTTGCGCACGGCGTACCCGTCACTGGTCCGCCGCTTCCCGAAGCTGCGGCTCGCCGACGGCCCGGATGATCTCGCTTTCCGGCAGCTCTCCATCGTTTACGGCGTGGAAGCCCTTCCGGTGCGGGTCGACTAACCCGTACGTTGGCTCCATGGCGGACATCCAGCTGGGCCCGGCTCATGGCCGGCTGTTGCTGCGCACTCGCCGCGAAGGCCTGGCCGCCGGCCTCGGCCACGACCTGACGATCGAGCTGACCCGCTGGTCCGCGACGGTACGAGGCGAGACCGCGGTGACGGCGACCATCGAGCTGGATTCGCTGCAAGTGCGCGAGGGCAGCGGTGGTGCGTTGCCGTTGACCGACACTGACCGCCGCGATATTGGCCGCAACGCTCGCAAAGTGCTCCGGGTCGACTCGTACGGCACCGCCACCTATCGCTCGACCCACGTTCGTACGACCGCGAATGGTTATCAGGTGGACGGCAGCCTGACCCTGGCCGGCGCCACCCGGTCCGTCCAGCTCACCGTGACCACCCTCGAAGCGAATCATTATCGAGTTATCGCGGAAATCACTCAATCCGACTTCGGCATCAAGCCGTATGCGGCGTTTTTTTTGGTGCTCTGAAACTGCGTGATCAGGTGGCCGTAGAGATTGATCTCGAGGCCACCTGACCACTGTGGACAGTTGTTAGTCCTTGGTTGCGCAGGTCTGGCCGCTGGCGTTGGGGGTCGAGTCGAGCAGGTGGGGGGGGCACCGAGCCAGGTTCGGCGGGAAAGACGATGGTGTCGAACGTCTTCCCGTCGACCGTTGTGTGTACGCGATTTTGGCTGGCGATGAGGACGACGACTCCGTTTTCGGCTGTTGCCAGGCCGTGCACCGGCGGTGCGGTGACTTCGGTGAAATTCAGCCCGTCATCGGTGCTGATCATCAGTTGGTGGCTGACGTTTCGGTCCGAGCCGACCGTATGCACGCCCAACACCGAGCCGTTTGTCAGGGCAGCGAGGCTGTTCAGGCCGATCGGACTGGAGATCTTGGTCCAGGTGGCGCCGCCATTGGTCGTACGGTAAAAGATCCGCCGCCGTGCTGGAAACGGATGTTCCAGCGAGGGCGTAACCGGTTCGCCCGTCCGCGCTGGTGACCGTGAATTTCGCCAGGTTTGCCGGGTCGGCGGCTTTCGGGGGTGCGAAGGTCGACCAGGTGTGGCCTCGGTCGTGGCTGACCTCTCGACGCCCTGTTTTCCTTGGTACGCCGAGATGCCGGCCCAGAACGATCCGTCCGAGGCTTCGATGACCGAGCCGGCGTCGGTCGCCGTCATCGTCGGCGCGGTGGAGAGCGGGTGGAAGTCGCCGTTGGTCGGATCCACCGCGTACATCCGGGCCGGTGCGGTCGAGCCTTCTTCGGACTGGGTGCCCACTTGGCCGAGGTAGATCCTCCAACCGCTGGGCACCGCGGCGATCGGAGCCGCCAGTTTGTCGGCGAGCGTGGTCCAGGTTTTGCCGCGATCCCGGGTCAGCAGGTTGCCGAACCGGACCGTTTGGTCATTGAGCACCAGAAAGTTGCCGATGGCAGTACCGGTATGGGGGGGGAATCGTGACGTACGGCGAGGGCATCAGCCACCGCCGCCAGGTGTGACCGGCATCGGTGGTCACCGCGAGCGCCCGGCTGTTTCCCTCCGCGTTGCAGGTCTGCGCGAACGCGACTTTCGCGGTGACGACTTCGGGGGCCTCCAGGCAGGTCTGCGTGGAGACCGTCGCGGACAACGAACCGGCGACTGGAGCGATGGTCGGCGAGGCGGGGGTGGCGAGCAGGTTCGGTACGGCGGTCGCCGTACCGGCGCCGAGCAGGGCGACCACCGCGAAGCCGGCGACGGTTGCCGCTGTGTGAGACCGGCGGCGCTGTCGGGCCGTCCGGAAAATCCGGCTCATGTCAGGGGAATGGGTGCGATCGCGCACGCCGTCCCGCAGGTCGTCAAAGACGTCAAGGTCCATTTTTGGCTCCAGAAAAGGAAAACGCGGCTCAGGGCGTGGACGGTACGACGGTTGGGTCGGCACCCAGGCGGCGCCGCAGCGTCTCGCGAGCCCGATGTAGCCGGGTTTTGACCGTACTGACGCTCACCCCGAGGGTCCGCGCGATCTCGTCCACCGGCAGGTCCGCGATGTAGTGCAGGGCCACGGCTCGCTGGTAGCGCGGTGGCAGGTCGCGGATCGCCGTGTAGATCAGGATCCGGTCCGGCGACATCTCCGGTACGTCCGGTGACTCGGACCTGCGCAGCAGTTGCCCCAGTCGGACGTGCCGTCGCCAGCGGCTGCGCGCGATGTTCGCGGCGACGACCCGTAGCCAGCCTTCCGGATTGTCCGCCGCCAGCAGTTTGCGGCTGTGGATCACCGCCCGTACGAACGCTTCCTGCACGACGTCCTCGGCTTCGACCATGTCCCCCGTCAACGCGAACATGCTCAGCACCAGCCGCTGGTGGGTGGCGCGGAACAACTCCTCGAGTCGTTCCTGCGCCGTCAGCTGCTCGTCGGTCACTCCGGAACTCCTTGGGTGAGCGTTTGCGTGGTCACTGATAAATGACCGCCGGCCCCGGGAGTTGGTGACAAAATCAGTGCTGCGTCTCCCGGAGGAAATCCAGCAGAGCAAGTCGGAATGCCTCGCGCTGTTCGAGGCTGATGTTATGTCCGGCGCCCGGAATGAGCATTTTGCGAGCCGCGGCCGCCTCCTTGACGACGAGGTCGACGACCTCGTGGATGTCGGACGAGTCAAGGTCACCGACCATCGCCAGGATCGGCATCCGCAGCTCGGCCACCCGATGGATGGCGTCCAGCTCGCGGGCCAGCCCCTGGCTGGCCGGGTTGTGTCGGCTGACGGTTTCCATCGCCATCGCCAGGCACCTTTTGCGTACGGCCGGCGACACCTGCTCAGGCGTACGAAGCGGCCCATCCACCCACATCCGCAGGAAAATCTCGACCCCGGCCGCCGTGTCGGTGACCGTCATCAGCTGGCTCATCAGGTCGATGATCACCGGATCGCGGGTCTGCATGCCGTCAATCCCAGGTGCCACCAGCACCAACGCCTCAGTGCGCCGCGGATAGGTCAACCCGAAGTTGATCGCTGCCCGCGCACCGCCGGAAAGCCCGACCAGCGTGGCGCGCTCGATGTCCAGCACGTCCAGGAGGTCACGCACATCTTCGTGGTACGCGAATGCTTCCGTTGGGGTGGAGGACTTTCCGTGCGCACGGGCGTCCACTCGTACGACCCGATGGGTGTCGGCGAGCATCTCGTACTGCTCATCCCACATTTGTGACGTCAGCAATCCGCCATGTAACAGGATCACCGGCCGGCCGCTGCCAGCGACCTCGTAATAAAGCTCGCCGTTGTCGATTTTCGCTCTACCGCTAACGGAATGGGTCACTATGTCAACGCTAGCAGGTGCCCGTTTCCCCAACGCGCAGTTTTTTCTCGTCACCAGGACCCTCGGTGGTCAGGGACCAGGCGTACCAACGGCAAGACGCAGATCAGAATCGCGGCGAACACCACGAAAATGTAGGCCTGCGTCATGCCGGGCGTGGCGCTTCGCGCCAAAATGGCCGTCACCACGGAAACCGCGATAATCGATCCCGACTGCCGGAACATTCCGCGTAGGCCGGCGATTGCCGCCACCTGGTCAGGAGCCAACTGCAGGCTCGCGTTGTTGGTGGCTGGTACGGACAATCCCATCCGATTCCGGTGACACCGGCCGCGACAGCGAGCCACAGGTACGGTGACACGCCCAGCGGGGGAAGGAACATCATGATGAGCCCGCCGGTGACAATGAGGAAGCCGACCACGATGGGGAGGCGGCAGCCGGTACGGCGCAGGGTCAGGACCGCGAGCCCGGCGACGCAGATCATGCCGATGGCTCGGGCGGTGAGCAGGGTGCCGGACGCGAGTTGGCTGATGCCGTAGCGCTGCTCGGCGTAAAGCGGTACGAGGGTGCCGAAGCCGAGGGCGGCGCTGCCGAAGAGCAGGTTGATGAGGTTCATGACCCCGAAGCCGGGGCCGCGCAGCAGCCGGATCGGAATGAAGGGCGCCTTGTCGTGTTTGGTGTGCCGGATGAACAGCCAGCCCATCAGGACCGCGAAGGCTTCGGCGCCGAGGAAGACCGGGTCGAAGGGGGAGGTGGTGGTGCCCAGCGAGCTGATGCCGAACATGCCGGACAGGATCAGCAGCGCGAGCCGCGCGACCCCGCGCAGGTCCAGTTTGCCGGCGCCGACCGGGCGACGGGCCGGGATGAAGCGCAGGCCCAGCAGGATGAGTGCGACCCCGATCGGGACGTTGACCAGGAAGATGCCGCGCCAGCTGCCGTACGTGACGAAGAGGCCGCCGATGATCGGCCCGACGATGCCGCCGATCGGGAAGATGCTGGTGAACATGCCCAGCGCGCGGTCGCGCTGGCGGCCGAACTGGTCCGAGACGATGCCGGTGGCGGACGGCATGAAGGCGCCGCCGCCCAGCGCCTGCAGGGCGCGGAAGAAGACCAGCAGGTAGATGTTGTCGACCAGGCCGCAGCACAGCGAGCTGACGGTGAACACGGCCGCCGAGATCAGGAAGACCTTTTTGCGGCCGTACAAGTCGCTGATCTTGCCGGCCAGCGGCATCGCGACGATCTGGCCGAGGGAGTAGATGGTGATCGTCCAGCCGGTCCAGTTGATCGGCGAGCCCAGGTCGTGCTGCAGGTGGTGGTCAGCGCGGTGGCCACGATCGTCTGGTCCATGGAGGCCATGAACAGCGCGCGATCGAGACGATCGCGAAGACCAGCATCCGGCGCGGCGACGGCTCGCCGGCGTCCGGTCCGACCGGCTCCGCCGCTGGCCGCGAGACTACCTGCTCAACCACCGTATGCTGGTTTCTTTCCGGCCGTCCCGAGGAGCGACCGACGAGGTCCGTAGGTCCCAGTCTCTCCAGTGGCTTCACGATCACCGACATTACATTGCTTGCCGGCAGGCAACTAAGAGGATATGACGTGGTAGACAGCGACACAGTGATCCGCATGCGCGGAGTGATCGGCAAACTCGCCCGGCAGCTGAACACGTCGGCGACCGGTGAGGGCCTCACGCCCACCCAGGCCTCGGTGCTCGGGCTGATCTCCGGCCGCGGCCCGCTCGGGCTCGCCGAGCTGGCCGAGCTGGAGGGGGTGAACCCGACGATGTTGTCGCGGGTGGTGGGCAAGCTCACCGAGTGGAGCTGATCCACCGGATCCCCGACCCGGCGGACGCTCGCGCGGCCCGCGTCGAGGTCACCCCGACCGGCAAGAAGACGCACGACCGGATCAAGGCCCGGCGGGCCGCGGTGGTCTCCGAGTGCCTGGATCGGCTGCCCGTACAAACGACGCGGACCCTGCTGGAGGCGCTGCCCGCGCTGGAGGCGCTGGCCGAGCAGTTGCGTACGGCGGAGGCCGCCGCGTCCTCCAGGAGCTGACCCTGGGGAGGTCAGATGTTGGTGCTGTTGGGGATCAGGGACGGCTGGAGGTAGTGGTACGCGGTGGCGCGGCGCTTGTTGCGGGCGAGGATTTCCTGCTCGGCGACGGCCAACTCGGTGCGGAAGCGGGCGTGCGCGGCGGTGACCGGGGTGCTGTGGAAGTCGGACTCGTAGTCGCCCAGGACGGTGTGGTGCACCGAGCCGAGGAAGTTCATCACGCAGAACTGCTGGACGGCCACATCCAGCGGCGGCAGGTTCGCCAGCCAGTCGGCCTCGGTGTGGTCCGTGCCGACCGGTTCCTCGGTGAAACCGGCGAGCGGGTTGGCCGGCAGATACGCCATGTGGTCCTTCTGCGCGAAATTCACCGCCGCGTGTTGCGGGCCGGCTGTCCAGATCACCATGGTGAGGATCTCGGTCAGGTCCACCCGGTCGCCGATCTGGCCAGGCGTGGCACCGAAATCCCGGATCTGACCACCCTGTTCCGAGGACACCTCGGCAGCCCAGCCCTGCAGCTCGCGGTCGCCGAGCACCTCGGCGTCCGAGCGGTAGTAGCCGGTCACGAAGTCGTCCACCCAGCGCGCGATCGCGTTCCAGACCAGCATGCCGTCGTCGCGGTACGGGAAATGCGGCAGCCGGACGCCGTCGGTGCCGGCGGCGGCGAGCTTGGCGGGCAGGTAGTTGTCGCGGAACGACCGGTTCAGGCGGTGTTTGGCCAGCCAGGGGTACGTGCTTTTCAGATCTGAGCCGATCAGGTATTCCACTGCGCGCGGCCCGGCTGGATCAGCAGCTCCACGGCCAGCTTGTTGATCGACATGGTGCCCTCGAAATGCCTCCGAAGCAGCACCGCGACGGGGTGGTTGGCGGCCAGGTTGCGGACCGCGGCGACCAGCACCGCCTCACTCATCAAATGCGTGAAGCCCAGGTGGGTGAGGACTTCGTGGTACGTGTTGTGAGCGGCCAGCACACAGTTTTTGGCCAGCTTCCAGGAATAGCCGTCGGCGGGGGGTGTAGATGCGGCGGCCGGCCGGGTCCTGTCCACATTGGATCGCGAAAGGCCGCAGCGGCCCGCCGCCGCGCGGCACGCAGAAAGCGACCATCGGGGCGTACATGTATTTCGGGGACTGCGGGTGGCTGCCGTTGTCCAAAGTGGACATCTCGACGTAGTCCACCCAGTAGACCCGGCCGGCGGCCAGCGCGGCGGCCAGGTTGTCGCCGGCCAGTTCCGGCACGGCGGTCACGTGCTCGGTGCTGAGCGGGAACTTGCCGGGCACCTCGGCGAGCCGGCGCAGCCTGGTCGGATCCGGGCCAGCCACCATCATCTCGGCGAAATACTCGTCGGTGTCCGCGTTGACGACCGCCGCCGGCGGTGACACCAGCGCGAAGACCTCCTGGAATGCCTTGATCGTCTGATCATGGTGGTCGCCGGTCACGCCGCCGGGCAGCGGCATGAAATATTCGACGATCCCGCCCATGTCACCTTCGCGAACCATGGTCGCGAGCTTGTGCGGAGCGAGCGGCGGCAGGTCGTTGACGAAATTCCATTTGCCCTGTTGCTTCAGCCGCAGAAGGTTCAGCCGCATTTCCTCCTGCACCCCGAGCGCCTTCAGCCGCCAGGGCAGCACCGGCTGGTCCGCGTCGGCGAAGTGGGCCGAGACCGGGAAACCGAAATCCATGTCGTACGCGTACGCGCTGCGGACGGCGGCGAGCTGGTCGGCTCGTTCCGCGCGCGGATCGTGCTGCGAGAGCAGATAATCGGCAACGGTCTTCTCCTTGCCGGATATGTGAATGCGTCGCTCGTCGTCAGGAGGTGAAATTCTTTTCCGATCAAACTTCGCTGAGGAAGGCTGCTTCGTTCTACAGTAACAGCGTCATCCCTCCATAAGACAGGAGCAGGTCAGCATGGCGTTCGTCAAATTCGAGGATTACGTCCCGGTGGTACGCCCGGACTTCCAGTCCGAGCTCGACACGATTCTCGCGGCGGTGGTGCAACGGACCACGGCGTCCGCCGAGACCGAATCGCCTGGCCACGCCATTCGGGCCGCGCACGCGAAGAGCTACGGCCTCGCGCGCGCCACGGTGACCGTGCACGCGGACCTGCCGCCCCGCGTACGCCCAGGGCATTTATGCGACTCCTGGCACATATGAGGCCGCCGTTCGCTATTCCAACGGCCTCGGGCACATTCGGCCGGACGGCTATCTGGGCGCGGCCTGCGGAATGGGCATCAAAATCATCGGCATTCCCGGACCGTCCCTTCTGGACGACGAGTCCGACGCGACAACATTCGACTACAACCTGATTAACAACGCCACATTCTTCTGCAACACCGTGCACGACTACGTGACGATTGAACCACTGTTCGCGGCGCTGCCGGACGCACTGGTGAACGAGACCAGTCGGCGTCAGTGGCTGCATGACTTCCTAACCGACGCTGGCACGCTGCCGCCGGAGAAATGGCTGTGGGACGAGCTGCTGTCGATGCTGTCCTTCACCTCGATCGGTCGGCAGAACCTGCTCACGTACACATACTGGAGCATGGCCGCCGTACGCCACGGCGACTACATCGCCAAAATACGCACCCAGCCGACGCCGTCCTCATTGGACGGTGTCACCCACGGTGCCGTCGAGGTCACCGCCGACGGCGAGGCGTACCGCAACACTTTGGTTGCGGAAATGGGTGAGCGGGACCACCAGTTCGCGGTGCAGGTGCAGCTGTGCGCTGACCTGAACCTGATGCCGGTGGAGAACACGTCCCGGCAGTGGCGGAGGCCGCCTCGCCGTTCGTGACGGTCGCCACCATCGACATTCCGCGGCAGGACATCTCGTCGGCCGACAACCTCGCCGTCGCGGACAGCACCTCGATCACGCCGTGGCGGGTACGGGAAGAACACCGCCCGCTCGGCGAGATCATGGAGGTGCGCCGCGAGGTCTACCGGAAGTCCTCGATCCTGCGGCACGAAATCAACAAACAGGCCCGCCGCGAGCCGGCGAGCTTGGCGGACCTGTTCGGCTGATCTCGCACGACCGGCGCTCCGCTAACGCGAGTCGACCGCGAGCGGGGCGCCGGTGATGGACATCAGGACGGAATAGAGCGAGCCACTGGCGGCGATGAACATGCGGTTGCGTTTAGGCCCGCCGAAGGAGATGTTCGCGACCACCTCCGGCACGGTGACCTTGCCGAGCAGGGTCCCGTCCGGGTGGTAGCAGTGCACACCGTCGCCCATCGCCGCCGCCCACAGCCGGCCATCGTCGTCCAGCCGGATGTTGTCGAAATTGCCCGCTGAGGGAGCCGCGAAGATCCGGTCGCTGATCACCCGCCCGTCGTCGGCCAGGTCAAACACGCGAATGTGGTTGGCGCCGCTGTCGGACACGTAGAGCTGGCTTTCGTCCGGCGTGAAGACCAGGCCGTTCGGGTTGGTGAAATCGCTGGCCGCCACCCGCACCGACCCATCCGGGTCCACCCGATAGACGTTGCGCTCACCAATCTCGCTCTCGCCGCGATGACCTTCATAGTCGCTCTGAATCCCGTAAACCGGGTCCGAGAACCAGATCGATCCGTCGGACTTGACAGCGCAGTCATTGGGGCTGTTGAAGCGCTTTCCGTCGTACCGATCGGCGATCACCGTGATCGAGCCAGCCAGCTCGGTACGGGTCACCCGCCGGTTTCCCTGCTCACAGCTGACCAGCCGGCCTTGGAAGTCGAGGGTGTTCCCGTTGACATATCCGGCCGGTTCGCGAAAGACGCCGACCTGACCGGTCGTCGTCTCGTCCCATCGCAACAGCCGGTCGTTCGGAATGTCACTCCAGATGAGATAGCGCCCTGCTGGTACGTAGATCGGCCCTTCGGCCCACCGACTGCCCTGATACAACGTCTCCAGCGATCGGTCACCGTTGCGGCAGGGCGCGAACCGCTCGTCCATCGTCTCGTAAATGGTCACTCCCACCATCCTGCCAGGTCCAGCCGCCGGCGGTGAGGCTGCCGGTGAAAGTGCTGAACTTCAACGACCCGCCAGCGGTGATCGCGGAGATCATGCCGATCGACTCGCGGTTGCCAGTCTTAGACAACACTGAGGTCTGGCCGATCGGAGCCCACACGGTGCCACTGTGAAAATCAGACCTGATCGACGCCTCGTCACCGAAGTGCACCACCGCACCGACCTTCTTCGCGGCCGCGACAATAGCCGGATATTCCTCATCCTTCCACCGCGCAACAGCTTCCGGATTCTGCTCGTAGGCTCGCCGCAATGGTCGCTGCGGAGACAGACCCATCTTCCGCAGCAACCGCCCGACCGTCGTGGTCGCCAACTGGACACCGAACTCACGCTCGATCAAATCCGCGACCATATCCCTGGTCCACAACGCGAACTCGAAATGCAGCTGACGCGGATCATGACCCGTGATCAAACCGCACGATCTCGCTATTGCCTTGGGCGGCAACTTCCTAGCGTTAGAACGGTGGTGGTGGGTATTCGTCGTTGGGGGTGACGTCGTACGTACGACCGGTGGGGCTGGTCCACAGGAAACGTCCGGGCGTCGGTTGGGTGACGGTCCAGCCGTGTTCTTTGATGTCGTTGTGGAATTTGCATGCTGGTCCGGTGCTGTCGTACGCGGTTTTGCCTTCCGGGTCACGGAAGGGGGTGGTGTGGTCGAATTCGCAGGTCGCCGCCGGCCGGTTGCAGGCGGGTCCGCAGCATCGTTGGTCTCGGGCGTTGACCAGGTCGCGTAGCGCTTTGGTGGGGCGGTAGCGTGTACGGCCGTGGTCGATCACCACTCCGCTGACGGGGTCGGTGAGGATTCGGTACCATTCGCTGTTTTCGTCGCCGGCGAGTTCGCGGGCGCGTTGCGCGGTCATCGGCCCGTATCCACTCAGGATCGCGGGGTTGTTGTCCAGGCCCATCAGGGTGGTGGCGTCGACGCGGAGTTCGATTTTGGTGCGTACGTTGCTGGGCACGCCCAGGCACAGATCGGTCAACGCATCCGCTCGCAAAGCGTCCATCGTCCGAGTCTCGTCTTTGGTTTTGAGGCTGCGAGCGATGGTGTCGATGATGCGGTAGATCGCTTCCGCTGATTCGGCGGGCAGGAAAAGCAGCGCCATCCCGTCTTCGCAGCTGCGCCAGTTTCTTGCCGTCTTCGCAGGGCTGGGCGATTTTGATGACCTCCCCACCATTTGGAGAATCCTCGGTGATCATTTTCGTCGACTCTGAAGGGGATTGGCTGGCTCGTGTCGCCGGGGAATGGGCTCGACGCGACCAGGCTGTTTTTCGGTTGATGCCGAATAGCCCCATCGCTTGGGCTCGACTTCCCGAAGTGCTCATGTCTTTATCCAACGAGACCATAGCGCGCGCGTTCCTCGGTGATCATTTTCGTCGACTCTGAAGGGGATTGGCTGGCTCGTGTCGCCGGGGAATGGGCTCGACGCG